>JBFLVV010000009.1:0-96964 GCA_040758275.1 Pseudomonadota bacterium | reverse complement strand
TGCCCTGGGCGGGCTTGGTGGTCTGGGCGCTGGCGGGGGCCAGCGCGAAACTCGCCAGCAGGACTGCCAGCGCGATCTTCGTTTTCATCATCCTGGTCGAACCCTATGGATTAAAAGGTCGGAGCTCCCCTGCGCTTCCAGCGCATGGCGGAGCCACGGAAGAGTAGCACCATTCAGGCCGCTTGCGGGCGGCTGAAACATTCCGACACGCGGTGCGCGCACCGGCTGGTTATTCAGTCAACCTCGCCCTGGCGGATCTTCTGCTGGTGCAGGGCATTGACCGTTTCGACGGCGTGGCGGCCGCGCGCGATGTGGTGCAGCACGATCTCGCTGCCCTTCGTGAAGCGGTGGCCGATACGCACCGTGTAGGAGCGCGTGACCCAGCTGACGAAGCCGTTCACGAAGGTGGCGTCGTCCATGTCACGCCATTTCACGCCCGCGACGCCCTTCTTCCAGGGCAGCACGCCGGACACCACCCACACGCCCACGTCGTCGTAGTACAGCTGCACGCTACGCACCGAGAGAAAACGGTAGGCGACGATCAGCGCCGAGGCGAGCAGCACGCAGGCCGCGGCGATCTCGTTCCACAGGAAGGCCAGCGGCAGCGCCACGAAGAACAGCACCACGGCCAAGGCGAGCACGCCCGCATAGGCCAGCCAGGATTTGACGCCGATGACAGTGGCTTGCGCCGTCATTGCCGCTTTGTCCAGTTCCATGTGTCCCTGCTCTTCCGTAAAAGCGGCATGATCACATGGAATCGGCAGCCGCGCCAGTTTACGACAGGCCTTGCCTGAGCATCGCCAGCATCTCGCCCGGCGACATGCGCGCCGCCATTTCGGTCCCTTCCAGCAGGCTATCGGCCAGGTCGCGCTTGCGGTGGTGCAGTTCGACGATGCCTTCCTCGATGGTGCCGCGCGCCACCAGGCGGTAGATCGTCACCGGGCGCTGCTGGCCCATGCGGTGGGCGCGGTCCGAGGCCTGGTCTTCGACCGCCGGGTTCCACCACGGGTCCATGTGGATCACGTAGTCGGCCGCGGTCAGATTGATGCCGACTCCGCCCGCCTTCAGGCTGATGAGGAAGAGTTCTCCTTCGCCGGCCTGGAAGGCGTCCACGCGGCGCTTGCGCTCCTGCATGGGCGTCGCGCCGTCGAGGTACTGGTAGGGGATGTGCTTGCCGTCCAGGTACTTGCGGATCAGGCTCAGGTGGTCGACGAACTGGCTGAACACCAGCACCTTGTGCTTGTTCTCCAGCAGGCCGTCGACCAGGCGCGCAAAGGCCACCAGCTTGCTGCTGACCAGTCCCGCACCCGGCGCCACCAGCTCCGGATTGCAGACGGCGCGTCGCAGCCGCATCATCTCGGCCAGGATCTCGATCGACTTTTGATTTTCCGGCGCTTCGAGCGCGGCCAGCTTGTCGAGGGCCTGGCGGCGCAGCGATTCGTAGAGCGCGGTCTCGTCTTGCGTCAGTTCGACCGGCACCACGATCTCGGTACGCGGCGGCAGTTCGGTGAGCACCTGCGCCTTGGTGCGGCGCAGGATGAAGGGTTGCGTCAGGCGGCGCAGGCGCAGGCGGGCGCCGGCTTCGGCGCGCTTGTCCTGTGCCTTCTCGATGGGGCCGGCGAAGCGCAGCTGGAACTGGTCGGCCGTGCCCAGCAGGCCCGGGTTGATGAACCTGAACAGGTTCCACAATTCGCCCAGGTGATTCTCCAGCGGCGTGCCGGTGGCGGCCATGCGGAAGTCGCCCTTCAGCGCCATCACGGCCTGGGAGCGCTTGGTGTGCATGTTCTTGATGGCCTGGGCCTCGTCCAGCACGATGCTGCGCCACTGCTTTTTCGCGAACAGCGGCGCTTCCAGCTGCAGCAGGCCGTAGCTCACCACCGCCACGTCGAAGGGGCCGGCTTCCTCAACCAGCGCCTTGCGGTCGCCCGGGCCGAACAGTTTCAGGTTCAGGGTAGGCGCGAAGCGCTGGGCTTCGGCGATCCAGTTCAGGCACACCGAGGTCGGCGCCACCACCAGGGCAGGACCGTCGGGCGCGCGCGTCAGCAGCAAGGCCAGGGCCTGCAGGGTCTTGCCGAGACCCATGTCGTCGGCCAGGCAGGCGCCCACGCCCCAGTGGGCCAGGCGGCCCAGCCATTCGAAACCTTCAAGCTGGTAGTCGCGCAGCTCGGCCTGCAAGGTAGAGGGCAGGGCAGGCGTGAAGGCCTCGCTGTCGGCGATGCGCTGCAGATGCTTGCGCCAGGCGTCGTCGGCGGTGACGCTGCCCGCGTCGCGCGCCAGCTCGGCGAGCGAGAAGCTGGCCAGCGGATGCATGCGCAGCTCCTCGTCATTGAAGGTCCCGTAGTCGGCCAATTCCATCAGGCGCCGGTGCAGCTCGTCGCTCAGGGCCAGGTATTCGTTGTCGCCCAGGGCCACGAAGCGGCTCTTTTCCTCGCGCAGTTTGGTGAGCAGCGACTGCAGGCTCATCACGCGGTTCTCGTCGATGACCACGTCGCCGCTGGCCGCGAACCAGTCCTTGTCGCGCCGGATCTGCACGCGCACCGATTTCGCATTCGCGCGTTTCGACACACGGAATTTTTCGCCTTCAGGCCAGGCCACGACGACCTTGCCGGGGTCGAGGCCGCGCAGTTCGTCAACCAGCTCAAGGCATCGCAGGGGCGTGGCGAGCAGCCACTCGCCGTGGTCCAGCTCTCCGTGCTCGAGCGCATGGCAGGCGCCGACCAGCTGGCGCTCGGCCTCGCGCTCCGCATTCAGGTTGCGCTTCGCCTCGGTACGCACGCCGTTCACGTCGGCGATCACGCTTTCCGCGCCGGTGCCCGGCGAATAATACGCGCCGCCGTCCAGCGGGCGCACCAGGATCTGCATGCGCAGGCCCTGCTGGTAGGGGCGCAGGTGCAGGTGCAGGCGCGGATCGGCCACCACCTGCTCGATGTCGCCGGGACTGGCGCCGATGTCCGACTGCACGGTGACGATCGAGGAAATCGCGCTGATCGCACGCAGCACGCGGCGCTCGGCCTCGCTTGGTACTTCCAGGCCGTCGCCGACGATGGCGGCGATGCGGCGGTGTTCTTCCTTGATGCTGACCAGGCGCAGGCGGGTCGGGGTCTCGCGCGTGATGATGACGTCGCCGTCCTGGCCGGCTACGGGCGGGTGCAGCGAGATCGTGACCTTGCCGCCGCGCGCCTTCACCAGGAGTTCCGGCTCGCCCGGCAGCAACTCGACGCGGGTGCCGGGTGAATCCATCCAGAACAGCAGCGGGTGGCCGACCAGGCTGGCAAGCGCCTTGTCGCGCTCGAACTCGAAGCGGATGCCGGTGCTGCCGTAGTAGCGGCGGCCCGCGATGGTCGCTACCGCCTGCACGTCCTGGGCGGTGAGGAAGTCGAGCGTTTGCGCTTCTTCCGCCAGGCGTTTCAAGCCCATGGCGCGGCCGCGGCTCCAGCCGCCTTGCGCGTCGCGCTTCTGCTCGCGCGGCTCGAGCTCCTGCACGCCGATGTGATCGTCGTAGCGGATCATCCACACCAGGCGCGATTCGCGCACCACCTCGGCGTTCACGGCGGGCTGCAGGTTGATCAGGGCGTTGAGCTGGCGCTCCCAGGGTTCCTCGCGCTCGAACCAGTGGGTCAGGTCGGCAAAGCGGTGAGCGCTGCGAAGCTCGCTGGCGCGCGCTTCGAACTGGATGGCGCCGGGCCCGCCGACATGGCCCAGGAGGGCAGCCAGCTGGCTCGAGAGCAGATCGAAGCCGGCGCATTCGGACTGCGCCAGCATGTCCTCGATGTCCTTGCGCTTGCCCGTCAATTGCGGCAGGCCGAGCCAGTGGTGCATCAGCGCGCGGAAGGTGAAGGGCTCGATCGCCATTTCCCAGCTGCGCGAAGCCAGCACCTCGGCGTCGACGGTGCCGCGCCGGATCTCGTGCAGCATGCTCAGCTGGAACACCACCGCCGTCTCGGCGCGCTGCACGGCGCGGGTGGCGATATCGAGCCAGGCGTCGGCCAGTTTCAGGTGCGCAGGCTGGTTGCTGCGCAGGAGGGCGACAAGATAAATGTGGGCGCCGATGCCCTCGAAGAGGGCCTTGCGCTTGCCGGTCTCGCGGCGCAGCTGCTTGACGGCCGCTTCCACGCCAGGCAGGCCGGCATCGAGGTCGTCGCGCAGCAGGGCAATCACGCTGCGCAGGAACAGGCCGGCGGCGTCGTTCACCTCCGCCACCAAGGCCAGTGCCTCATCCAGCCTGCCGCACAGGATCAGGTGTTCGGCCAGGGCGACACGCAGGTCGACCGAAGGATCGGTCTGGGCCTCGGCCGCGGCGCGGATGCCTGGTGCGAGCGCCGGCTCGCGCTGGGCGTGCCGCACCAGCGTCGCCAGCACGCCGTCGACCAGGGAAGGGTAGATGTACGTCAGGATCGCTGGATCGAAGGGCCGTGCGCACACTTCGACCAGCGGATGCAGGTAGGCCGCTTCGTGGCAGCGCAGGCAGGCCGCCAGCAGCGGCGTGACCACGGCCGGCCTCTCGCCGGTAAGCAGGGCGATGCGCAGCAGGGCCAGGCCCTGGCGGTAGCTGCGCAGCACCGGCGTGCCCTGCCAGTCGCGCCGCAAGGGCGTCACCTGCGCATAGGCGGATTGCAAGGCGAAGAACAGGCCGTCGTCCAGTGCCCGTTCGAGCGCGGCCCAGCTCGCCTCCTGCGCGACAGCGAAGCCGCGACCGACCACGTCCTGCACCAGGCCTTTGGCGCGCAGGCTTTCCAGTTCGGCCACCCACTGCCCCTCCGGCAGCGGCAGGCCGGCCGCCATCAGGTGTTCGAGGATGCGCTGGCGGCCCATCGGCTCGCCGGCCATGGCCAGCAGCGCGACGATCGCCAGTTCGCCGTTATCGAGATCGCGGACCGTCATGCGGGCAGGTTCTCGATATCCAGCGGCGGCAGTCCGGCGGGTACGGGAATGCCGAATACGCGCAGGTAGAACACCAGCTCCGCTTCAAGGGTACGCACCACGCTCTCGGCCTTGCGGAAGCCGTGGCCTTCGCCCTCGAGCGTGATGTAGGCGACCGGCAGCTTGCGCCCGCGCAGCGCCTCCACCATCGCTTCGGATTGCGAGGGCGGCACCACCATGTCGTCGAGGCCCTGGAAGAAGATCATCGGGCGATTCAGCTTGTCGGTGTGGTGGATCGGCGAGCGCTCGCGGTAGACCTGCTCGGCGCGTTCGGGCGGGGCGATCAGGTACTGGTTGTAGTGCGACTCGAACTTGTGCGAATCCGCATCCAGCCCGGCGAGATCCGACACGCCGTAGTAGCAGGCGCCGGCCTTGAACACATCGTGGAAGGCGAGTGCACACAAGGTCGTCAGGCCGCCGGCACTGCTGCCGCGCACCAGCAGGCGTTCGGGGTCCACCAGGCCCTGTTCGACCAGGTGACGCGCGCCCGCCACGCAATCCTCGACGTCGATCACGCCCCACTGGCCCTTGAGCAGGTCGCGGTAGGCGCGGCCGAAGCCGGTGCTGCCGCCATAGTTCACGTCCAGCACGGCGAAACCCCGGCTGGTCCAGAACTGGGTCGACAGTTTCAGGGTGCTGGCCGCCATGCCGGTCGGGCCGCCGTGGCCGATGACGAGCAGGGGCGGCAGCTCGCCATCCTGCGGGGCGAAGTCGGCATTGGTCGGCGGATAGTGGAAGGCGTAGGCAGTGCGGCCATTCGCGCTCGGATAGCTGATCGACTGCGGGACCGACAAGTAGCCGCCTGGGGGCAACTGGGGAATCGAGCGCGCCAGCACCTCGTGCGCGCCGCCATCGAGATCGATGCGGGCCAGTTCCAGCGCGAGCGTCGGCGCCCCGCCCAGCAGCGCGACCGTATGCGCATTCACGCGCAGTTCCCGGATTTCTTCATAGGGCGTCGGAACATCGGTGAGCACACCGCCGCGCAGGCGCGCCAGCTTGCTGACGCCGCCCTCGACATAGGCGCAGACGATCTCGTCGTCCGAGCGGAAGCCATAGAGCGAGCCGCCGAAATTCCACTGCGGCCCGCCGAACTCGGCCTCCTTCGGGCACAGCGGATGCACGACGCCATGGTCGTAGCGGTAGAGGTTCCACCAGCCGCTGCGGTCCGACACGAAGTGCAGCACGCCGCCGGGCGACCATTCCGGCTGGCAGATCGACTCGTTCGGCCCGCCGGCCACCAGGCGTCCATTCACCAGGCTGCCGTCCTCCAGCACGTCGGCCAGCCACAGCTCGCTGCCTTCCCAGGGCATGCGCGGGTGGTCCCAGCACAGCCAGGCCAGCTGGCGCCCATCCGGCGACAGGCGCGGCGCGGCGTAGAAGTCGTTGCCGTCCACGAGCACGGTCTCGTTGCCATCGAAACCGATGGCGGCGATGGTGTTCTCCGGGTAGTGGCCGCCCTGCGAATGGTCTTCGCGCACCGTCACCAGGCGCCGGCGCGGCGCATCGACCACGAAATCGGCGTAGCGCTGCTGGTTGTTCTCGGCCGTGACCGCGGCTGGCGCCGCGCCCGCTTCCACGCGGTAGAGGCGGCCATCGACCTGGTGCGAGAACCACGCCACGCCATCGGCAACCGTATAGGCGCCGCCGCCGTACTCGTGCACCTTGCTGCGCACATTGAAAGGCGCCGGCGTCAGTTCGGCCGCCGTGCCGACCAGCGTCGAGCGTCCCGCCTCGCTGGCGCGGCCCTCGAGCCAGTACAAGCTGGCGCCGTCCAGCACCAGGGAGGCCAGCGGCGTGGCGCCGGCCGCGACGACGGCGGCAGTGATCGGGGAGGTCCATGCGCCGCAGGGGGCTTGTTGTCTGGTCATGGCTGCTTCTTTCTTTGAGGCGGAAACGCATTATAAGTGCGGCCCCGGAGATGCGATAATAGAGGTTTTCCCTGCGCTTTCATTGTCAGCCATGCCACAATTCGCCCCGCTCCAGAACGACACCTTCCTGCGTGCGCTGCTGCGCCAGCCGACCGACTACACCCCGGTGTGGCTGATGCGCCAGGCGGGCCGCTACCTGCCGGAATACCGCGCCACGCGCGAACGCGCCGGTTCGTTCCTGGGCCTGGCGAAGAACCCGGATTTCGCCACCGAAGTCACGTTGCAGCCGCTCGACCGCTATCCGCTGGACGCCTCGATCCTGTTCTCGGACATCCTCACGGTGCCGGACGCGATGGGCCTGGGCCTCTACTTCGCTGACGGCGAGGGCCCGAAGTTCGAGCGCCCGCTGCGCACGGAAGAGGCGGTGCGCGCGCTGCAAGTGCCGGATATGGCGTCGCTCGACTACGTCTTCAAGGCGGTGACCCAGATCCGCACCGCCATCAACGGCCGCGTGCCGCTGATCGGCTTCTCGGGCAGCCCCTGGACCCTGGCCTGCTATATGGTCGAAGGCGGCGGCTCGCGTGAATTCCACACCATCAAGAAGATGATGTACCAGCGTCCGGACCTGATGCACCACATCCTGGACGTCAATGCACGCGCGGTGGCGCAGTACCTGAACGCCCAGATCGACGCCGGCGCCCAGGCCGTCATGATCTTCGACTCCTGGGGCGGCGCGCTGGCCGACGGCGCCTACCAGGAGTTCTCGCTGAAGTACATGCAGCAGATCCTGAAGGATTTGCAGCGCGAGAAGGACGGCGTGCGCATCCCGGCCATCGTCTTCACCAAGGGCGGCGGCCTGTGGCTGGACGAGATGGCCGACATCGGCGCCGACGCCCTCGGCCTGGACTGGACCGTCAACCTGGGCCGCGCACGCGCCCTGGTGGGCGACCGCGTCGCCCTGCAGGGCAACCTCGACCCGGCCATCCTGTTCGCCGCGCCTGAGCAGATCCAGCGTGAGGTCGAGCGCTCGCTCACCGCCTACGGCACCCCCTCGGCCGGCCACGGCCACGTATTCAACCTGGGCCACGGCATCTCGCAGTTCACGCCGCCGGAATCGGTGACGGCCATGGTCGAAGCTGTCCACAACTTCAGCCGCCGCCAGCGCGCTGCCTGAAGCGTTTGCGAACTGGTTTCGCTGCGGCAGGAGGTTGCCGCAGCAAAATCACACTTGTTCACAAGTTCGTAAAACATCAAAATTATTCCTGTGGACATCTCTGCCTCATCGAAAAATACGCAAACCAATGATTCTTAAGCGATTTTTTCATGATGAACTGTGGATTTACACAGTAGAGTTCGCTAGTTAGCCGTAAAATGTCCCCACTTCCCCTTCCTTGTTCACAAAGTTATCAACAGGATGGCTGCTGAGTCGGGAAAAGTGCTTGGTTTACGCGGACTTAGCTCAACTCTTCAAGTAAGGTATGAAGTTCGTGGTGCGCCGCAGCGAGTTTTCCCACACCACATGTGCAGTTATGCACAGCAAGGCGATTCCAGCCCGACTTGTTAACAGGGATAACTCATGTTTCGCAAGCTATTGATTTTTCGGGAAAATTTATTGTTGCATCCACGAATCGCCGGATGCGAGTTGATCTAACGTAAACCTCGTACCCGGTCAAGTACCGCGCTATTCACAAAGTTTTCCACAGCTTTCCAGCGCTTTCCACTTACCAAGAAGGTCGGATTTGGCACACTGCTTCCTACAAGTCGCGCTCGACACGCCGCTCAACAGCTGCTTCGACTACCGCTGGCCCTGCGCCCCGGGTGAGGAGCCACAAGTCGGCCAGCTGGTGCTGGTGCCCTTCGCGCGGCGCGAGGTGGTCGGCCTGATCGTGGCGGTGAAAGGGGAGACGGATGTCCCTGTGGACAAGCTGAAGGACGCGATCGCCGTGCGCAGCCAGCTGTCGCCGCTGCCGGAGCGCTGGATCGCGCTGGCGCGCTTCGCCGCCGACTACTACCAGCGTCCGCTGGGCGAGGTGGCCTTGCCGGGCCTGCCGAAGAACCTGCGGGTGCCAAAGACCGTGGCCCTGGGCCGCGCGCTGAAAAAACTGGCAAAGGAAGACAGGCCCCACGATCCGACGCCTTCCGGCATGCCGGTGCTGAACCCGGCGCAGCAGGAGGCCGCCAACGCCATCGGCAGTGCCGAGGGATTCGCGCCGATGCTGCTCTACGGCGTCACCGGCAGCGGCAAGACCGAGGTGTATCTGCAGGCCTGCGCCCAGGTGCTGGCGCGCGAACCAGGCGCCCAGATCCTGGTGCTGGTCCCGGAGATCAACCTGACGCCCCAGTTGGAAGGGAATATCCAGGCGCGCTTCCCCGGCGTGATGCTGGCCACCCTGCACAGCGGCCTGTCCGAGGGCGAGCGCATGCTGCACTGGCTGGCCGCCCACGAGGGAGTAGCCCGCATCGTGCTGGGCACCCGCCTGGCGATCCTGGCCTCGCTGCCCAAGCTGAAACTGATCGTCATCGACGAAGAGCACGACCCCTCGTACAAGCAGCAGGAAGGCCTGCGCTACTCCGCGCGCGACCTGGCCGTGTGGCGCGCCCACCAGCTGGGCATCCCCATCGTGCTCGGTTCGGCCACGCCCTCGCTCGAGACCTGGCACCATGCGGGGTCAAGCCGTTACCGCAAGCTGGAACTGCGCGAGCGCGCCGTGCGCGATGCCGTGCTGCCCACCGTGAAGCTGGTCGACACCGAGCGCGACCGCCCGAAGGATGGCCTCACCGGCGCCGTGATCGCGGCCTTGCGCCAGCGCCTGGACCGCGGCGAACAGTCGCTGCTGTTCCTGAACCGGCGCGGCTACGCCCCGGTCATCTCCTGCGACGCCTGCGGCTGGATCAGCAACTGCACCCGCTGCACCGCCTTCATGGTGCTGCACAAGCCGGAACACCGCCTGCGCTGCCACCACTGCAGCCTGGAGCTGCGCATCCCGCGGCACTGCCCGACCTGCGGCAACGTCGACCTGCAGCCTTTGGGGCGCGGCACCCAGCGCGTCGAGGAAGGCCTGGCGGCGATGTTCCCGGAAGCGCGCATCCTGCGCATCGACGCCGACTCCACACGTCTGAAAGGCAGCGCCCAGGCGGCCTTCGACACCGTGCACCGGGGCGAGGTCGACATCCTGGTGGGCACGCAAATGGTCGCCAAGGGCCACGACTTCAAGAAACTCACCCTGGTCGGCATCCTGAACCCGGATACCGCCCTGTTCTCGCAGGACTACCGCGCCAGCGAGCGCCTGTTCGCCCAGCTGATGCAGGTGGCGGGCCGCGCCGGGCGGGCGGGCGCGGCTTCCGAGGTGCTGGTGCAGACCCGCTACGCCAGCCATCCGCTGTACGGCGCCGTAATGCGCCACGACTACGACCGCTTCGCCGGCAGCCTGCTCGAGGAACGCCGCCAGGCCGGCCTGCCGCCCTTCATGTACCAGGCCCTGCTGCGCGCCGAGGCGCCGGAACTGGCCACTGCGATCGCCTTCCTGGAGGCGGCGCGCGACAGCCTCGTTTCCGATGCGGTGATGATCAACGACCCGATCCCGATGACGATGACGCGCGTGCACAACACTGACCGCGCCCAGCTGCTGGTGGAGTCTTCTTCGCGTCCGGCGCTGCAGCATTTCCTGCGCGAGTGGGTCGAGATCCTGCGCGCCATGAAGTCGCGCGTGCGCTGGTCGCTCGAGGTCGATCCGATCGATATCTGAGGGTACGGCGATTCAGCCGGGGTTGCGGGACCCTGCCAGGCGCCGCGCGGCCCGCGCCGGCGGCATCTCGTCCAGCGGCAGCAGGGCGGCAGCGCGTGCGAGCCCCCGCACCAGCAGGGCTTCGCCCGGTCGCAGGCCGCCTCCACGCAGCTGAGGAAGCGAGCGCACCGGTTCCGGCACGATCTGCACGGCGGCGCGCACCAGCAGGCGCTGCAGGCCGCGCAGCGGCGCCGGCAGGATCGGCGCATCCCGCATGATGCGCATGAAGTCGGCGAGGATATCGGACCCTTCCAGGCCAGGTGCAGTCCTGGCGAGCAGCGCCTCCCACTCGCCCCAGGAGCGCGGCGCCCCGGTCGCGCCATACAGGCCGGCAGCCAGCTCTCCTTCGGCGAACGCCGCATCCTTCTCGCGCGCGGACAGCGGCTGCACGTAGGCGTGATAGGCCTCGGTGAAGCCGAAGGCGGCGGTGGCCTGCACCCAGTCGAGCAGGCGCGGATCGTTGGCGTGATAAGGCCGTCCGTCTGGGGTGTGGCCCTCGACCCGGCCATGCATGCGCACCACGCGCGCAATCAGTTTTTCCGCCTCCGAACGGGGCCCGTAGACTGTCATCATGGCCGCGAAACCGGTGCGCCGCAGGCGGGTGCCGGGATCGCGCTTGAAATTGCTGTGGTCCCAGACGCCGGAGCGCACCGAAGGCTCGGCGAGTTCGAGCAGCACGGCCGCCACCCCGCCGATGAAGAGAGACAGGGGATTGGCGAACACGCGCCAGGCGACGCCATCGCTTGGCGCCAGGGCCGGCTCGCCGGCCGGCTGGCTGAAGTCGAATGCCATGCCCGGGGGTGGGCGCACCAGCTCGCGTATCGTTTCCAGCATCGGCGTCCTTTCGATCGATTGCTCCACCTGCTACATCGGGGCGATTGTGCGCCGATCAAGCTGGCACTGTCAGCAGCCGGGCCGGAAATGGCGTATCGTTTCGGCATGAACATGCGGAGAAGACCATGAAGAAACTGGATGTTGACGTCGCCATCATCGGCACCGGCACTGCCGGCATGACGGCCTACCGCGCGGCCAGAGCGCAGGGTGCGCGCACCGTGGTGATCGAGAGCGGGGTGTATGGCACCACCTGCGCGCGGGTCGGCTGCATGCCCAGCAAGCTCCTGATCGCGGCCGCGGAAAGCGCGCATGCGATGCAGCATTCGGCGCCCTTCGGCGTGCACGCGGGCGAGGTCCGCATCGACGGTCCCGCCGTGATGGAGCGGGTACGGCGCGAGCGCGACCGTTTTGTCGGCTTCGTGCTGGAGAGCGTCGAGTCCTTCGATGAAGCGGACAAGCTGCGCGGCCACGCGCGCTTTACGAGCCCGCATACGCTCACCGTGGACGACCATACCGAGGTCACCGCCGCGCGCATCGTGATCGCCACCGGCTCCACGCCGCTGCGCCTGCCGGCGCTGGAGAACGTCGGCCCCGGCGTCGTCACCTCCGACGACGTGTTCTACTGGGACGACCTGCCGAAATCGGTTGCCGTGATCGGCACCGGTGTGATCGGACTGGAGCTGGGCCAGGCCTTGCATCGCCTCGGCGTGCGGGTAAAACTGTTCGCGCGCGGCGGCAGCATCGCCCACATCAGCGACCCCGAAGTGCTGCGCGCCGCCGGCCGCGTGCTGAACGAGGAGCTCGACATCCAGTTCCAGAGCAAGGTCGTGCGCGCCGTGCAGGAAGGGGAGGAAGTGGCGTTGACGGTTGCCGACGCCCTCGGCAAGGAGCAGACCGAGCGCTTCCAGTACGTGTTGATGGCGGCGGGACGCACGCCCAACGTGCACGATATCGGGCTGGAGCACACCGGGCTGGAACGGGGCGAGGACGGCATCCCCCTGTTTGACGCGCGCACCATGCAATGCGGGAACAGCCACATCTTCATCGCCGGCGACGCCAACAACGAGCGTCCGCTGCTGCACGATGCGGCCGACCACGGCAAGATCGCCGGCGACAACGCGGGCCGCTACCCGGACGTGCGTCCCGGCCTGCGCCGCACGCCGATCGCGGTGGCCTTCACCGAGCCGAATATCGCGACCCTCGGCGCCAGCTACAAGACCCTGGTCGAAGGCGGCAAGCGCAAGTTCGCGGTGGGCTCGGTTTCCTTTGCGAACCAGGGCCGCAGCCGGGTGATGTTGCAGAACAAGGGAATGCTACGGGTGTACGCCGAATTCGGCTCGCGCCGCTTCCTGGGCGCCGAGATGATCGCGCCGCGCGCCGAGCACCTGGCCCACACCCTGTCCTGGGCCTGCCAGATGCGCATGACGGTGGACCAGATGCTGGAGATGCCCTTCTACCACCCGGTGATCGAGGAGGGCGTGCGCACGGCGCTGCGCGACCTGGCCCAGTGCCTCACCAAAGGCGAGAGCGACGTCGACGCGGCCGATACCGAGCCGGGGACCTAGGATCAGTTCAGGTAGCTCGCATCCAGCTTGCCCTCGCCGGCCAGCTGGCGCAGGATGCGCACGGTGTCGATGTCGGCTTCCTGGTAGGCCGAGCGCTTGAAGTCGTCGTACATTGCGTTGGCCGGGTCGGTGTGCTCGCCCTGGCCGTCGTCGTAGCAGAAGCGCACCAGCAGCACGGCGCTGGTCGGCGCCTCGA
This sequence comes from Pseudomonadota bacterium, assembly GCA_040758275.1. GTDB lineage: Bacteria > Pseudomonadota > Gammaproteobacteria > Burkholderiales > Burkholderiaceae_D > Telluria. The sequence continues at coordinate 83,796 of JBFLVV010000009.1, read as the reverse complement.
TCTTCATGACCAGGCTGGAGGCGGCGATCTCGCCCTGGGCCGGCACCTCATAGCGCACTTCCTTCAGGGGCGTCAGGTGGACGACGTCGTCGATCACCAGGTCGCCGTAGCGCAGGCGGCGCGCAAAGCTGCCGCTGCTGCGCTCGCTAATGGTGCACTCGTCCAGGTGCGGCACGAACAGGGTCGGCGATTCGGCGCGCAGGACCAGTCCGCGCCACAGCTGTTCGATCGAGATGGTGTCGATCAGCGGGTTCATCGGATCGTTGATCTGGATGAGATGTTCAAATTTCATGTGCGGGTGTCCAAAAAGCCTCGGCGCGCAGCGCCGCAAGGGTGAAATGGTACCCGATTGCGGCGCTTCCTGCCGCGCCGGGGCGGTGTTGCAAACAGGACCACACGGCGGATTTTCACTGCGCGTTGGCGAACTCATCGTTACAATACCCGGTCATCCCGCAGAAATCTTTCCCATGTCCAACGCACCCAAATTCGGCCTCAACGGGCCGCAAAGCGAAGCCGTGCTCTATCTCGACGGCCCTTGCCTGGTGCTGGCCGGCGCCGGCTCGGGCAAGACGCGCGTGATCACGCAGAAGATCGCCTACATGATCGAGCAGTGCGGCTACGATCCGCGCACCATCGCGGCGCTCACCTTCACCAACAAGGCGGCGCTCGAGATGCAGGAGCGGATCGGCAAGCTGCTCAAGCAGCCCAAGCAGGCCAAGCAGCTCACCGTCTCCACCTTCCACTCCCTGGGCGTGAAGATCCTGCGCCAGGAAGCGGCCGGTGTCGGCCTGAAGGACAAGTTTTCCATCATGGACAGCGACGACTGCTACACCGTGGTCTCGGACCTGGCGCTGACCACCGACAAGCAGGAAATCCGGCGCATCCAGAACGCGATCTCGCTGTGGAAGAACGGCCTGGTCGACCCGGAAGACGCGATTCGCAATGCCAAGGACGAGGACGAGGCGATGTCCGGGCGCGTGTATCGCAGCTACCTCGCCACCCTGCAGGCCTACCAGGCGGTCGACTTCGACGACCTGATCCGCCTGCCGGTGGAACTGTTCCGCAACAACGAGCCGATCCGCGACCGCTGGCAGCGCCGCCTGCGCTACCTGCTCATGGACGAGTACCAGGACACCAATACCTGCCAGTACGAGCTGGTGAAGCTCCTGGTGACGGGCATCGGCAAGAAGCCGATGTTCACCGCCGTGGGCGACGACGACCAGGCCATCTATGCCTGGCGCGGCGCCTCGGTGGAAAACCTCAAGACCCTGCAGACCGACTTCCCCGACCTGCGCGTCATCAAGCTGGAACAGAACTACCGCTCGACCACCCGCATCCTGCAGGCGGCCAATGCCGTCATCGGCAACAATCCGAAATTGTTCGAGAAGTCGCTGTGGTCCGAGCACGGCCTGGGCGAGCCGATCGAGGTGCTGGGCATGCAGAGCGACGAGCAGGAGGCCGAGCAGGTCGCCATCATGATTTCGGCCGACCACTTCCAGCGCAAGAACAAGTGGACCGACTACGCCATCCTCTACCGCGGCAACCACCAGGCGCGCGTGATCGAGCAGGCCCTGCGCAAGGAACGCATCCCCTACACCATGTCGGGCGGCCAGAGCTTTTTTGACAAGGCCGAGATCAAGGACATCATCGCCTACCTGCGTTTGATCGCGAACCAGGACGACGACCCCGCCTTCATTCGCGCCGTCACGACGCCGAAGCGCGGGGTCGGCATGGCGACGCTGGAGGCGCTCGGGGAATTCTCGAAACAGTGGAACTGCTCGCTGTTCGAAGCCGCGCTCAAAGGCGGCATCGAAGCGAAACTCGCCGAGCGCCAGCTGGCGCCGCTGCGCGACTTCTGCCACTTCATGCTCGAGCTGGAAGACCGCGCCACCCGCCCGGGGCCGTCCGGCAGCGGCGACAACGCCGCCGAGGTCCTGGATGACATGATGAAGGAGATGAACTACGAGCACTACCTGTACGAGAACTTCGACGACCGCGCGGCCCAGGCCAAGTGGCAGAACGTGCTCGAGTTCACCAACTGGCTGAAGGAGCGGGGACGCGGCGGGCGCGACCGCGACGGCGAGGAAAAGAATCTGCTGGAACTGACCCAGATGGTGGCCCTGATGTCGATGCTGGAAGGCTCGGACGAGGAACAGGATGCCGTGCGCATGTCGACCCTGCACGCCTCCAAGGGCCTGGAATACCCGCACGTCTTCCTGGTCGGGGTGGAAGAGGGGATCCTGCCGCACAAGGGCGACCCGGACGCGCCGGTGGAAATCATCGCGGCCCGCATCCAGGAAGAACGCCGCCTGATGTACGTGGGCATCACGCGCGCCCAGCGCACCCTGCGCCTGACCTGGTGCAAGAAGCGCAAGCGCGCCGGCGAGCTGGTGCACTGCGAGCCGTCGCGTTTCATTAAGGAAATGGCGCTCGACGTCGGCGACGCCCCGCCCAAGGAGGCCGAGATCCTCAGTCCGAAGGAGCGGCTGGCCAATCTAAAGGCCCTGCTGAGCATGCCCAAAGCGTAAGTTTGGCAAAAAGGACGTTGCGGATAAGCCTTGAACGGTAACTAACTGCTGCGCACGATTGAAATTCTTATTTGACTTCGACTGTGCCGCAGGAAATACTTTCCGCCAAGCGAGTTCATCCGCAACACTTCTTTCCAATCAAGCAATGGCTACTGTCTCCGATATCACGACCACCCCCTTGTCCGGGCTCAACCACATCGACGCTTTGCTGGACAAAGGGCCAGACTGGAATTTCCTGACTTCCAACACGCCGAATACGCTTTATTACACCTTTTCGATTTCTTCAGGCAACGAATCGACCAGGACTGGCCAGGAAGCCTTTACCCTGGCGCAGCAGTCGGCCGCGCGCTTCGCCTTCAATTACCTGCAGCAAATTACCGGCGTTAAGTTCGTTGAGACAAGCCTGGGCACTGCGGCACAGATTCACCTGGCCAACATCGATATTAGCGGAGCATCGACCACCGGCTTGTGCAGCTGGTCCAGCAGCTATTCCTATGCAGGCGATACGCTGAGCAGTTATTCTGCGAACGCCTATGTCTACCTCGATAACGCGGAGTGGTTTGGCTACAACCGCGACCTGACTCCGGGTGGCGTTGGCTACCAGACCCTGCTGCACGAACTGGGCCATGCCCTTGGCCTCGGGCATCCCTTCCACGAGGCGGACGAGGAACACCATATCCACCTGCCCTGGGCCCAGGACAACACCGCCAACACCATCATGTCCTACACCGACAACGGCGGCCCGTACTCGACCTTCAGCCCCTACGACATTGCCACGCTGAATTGGCTCTATGGCGGAGACGGCCTGGGCGGCGCGCTCGGCCTCAACGCGGGCGGACGCTATCTCACCGGCACCACCGGCGCGGATACCCTGACCGGCAGTTCTGGCGACGACCTGTTCGTCGGCATGGGCGGCACCGACGTCATCAACGGCGGCCTGGGCCTCGACACGGTCCAGTTCAATGGTGCGCGCAGCGCCTATGCCTTCAGCCTGAACGGGGCCGGTGACCTGGTCGCCGCCTATGCGGGCGGCACCATCACCATGGCCGGCATCGAATTCCTGAGCTTTACCGACGGCCGCTTCAACCGCAACGATGTCGTCAACGACAATGTCGCGCCGGATGCGCCGAAGATCGGCGTGTCGAAGAATGCCAACGGTTATGCCTTCAGCAAGCCGGTCGTGAGCGGCACCGCGGAAGCCAATGCCCTGGTCAAGGTCTATGCCGGCGACAAGGTCGTGGGTGAGACCCGTGCCGACGCCACCGGGGTGTGGCAGGTGGTGGCTTCGCAGTTCGTCGATGGCCTGAACTACTCTGTGCGCGCCACCGCAACCGATGGCGCAGGCAACGTTTCCGGTTTCAGCGACGCGGTCGGCTTCCACATCGACGGCACTGCGCCGATCCGCCCGACCGCCAAGGCCACCCTGGCCGAGGGCGGCAACCAGCCGGTCTTCAGCGGCACCGGCGAAGCCGGCACCCTGATCCAGCTGGTGCGCCTCGGCACGGTCACCGAGATCGGCCGCACGGTGGTCAAGGAAGACGGCACCTGGTCCATCAACTCGCCGGCGCTGCCGAACGGCAGCTACGAGGTACGCGCAGCTTCCTCGGACATCGCCGACAACGCCACCACCACCATCGACTCGATGGTCTTCACGATCGACAATCCGCTCAACACGAACGGCACGACCGGCATGGACCGCTTCACTGCGGCCGAAGGCAACGCCGCGATCGACGGCGGCCAGGGACGCGACACCGTCGTGTACGCCGGCTCGCGCGCGGACTTCACGATCGAGCGCACCGTGTACGGCGTGACCGTCACCGACAAGACCGGCAAGCACGGTTCGGACAACCTGATCAACGTCGAGCGCATCCAGTTCAACGACACCATGGTCGGCCTGGACATCGACGGCGCCAGCGGCCAGATCTACCGCCTGTACAAGGCCGCCTACGACCGCGCCCCGGACGCTGGTGGACTGAAGCACTGGATGTGGGTCTCCGACATGGACAAGTTCTCGCTGGCCCAGATCGCGGAGTTCTTCACCCAGCTTCCCGAATACCAGGAGCTGTACCTGAAGGACGACCCGTCGAACGCGCACTTCGTCACGCTGCTGTACCAGCACGTGCTGCACCGCGAGCCGGAGAAGGCGGGTTACGACCACTGGATGTGGACCCTGAACGAGAACAAGCTCACGCGCCCCGAAGTGATGGCCTTCTTCGCGGAGAGCCCGGAGAACAAGGCGCAGGTGATCGCCGAGATCAACAACGGCGTCGAATACATCGGCACCCCGACCTGAACGGAGCCTGGCGGCGCAAGGCTGGCATAATGCCGGCTTTGCGCCGGCGTTCGCCGGGAGGACGCCATGAGCCAGGAAGACCCCATCACCGACCGTTTCGTCGACATCGAAATCAAGCTCGCGCACCAGGAAGACCTGGTCGAGACGCTGAACGACACCATCTACCGCCAGGGACGCCGCATCGACCAGCTCGAAGCCATGGTCGCCTCCCTCGTCGACCACGTGCGCACCCTGCAGTCCAGCCGCCAGGGGCCGATCAACGAGAAGCCGCCCCACTACTAAGAAACTCTCCCAGCCGCTTGCCCAGGCAGAGCAGGGTCAGGGTCGGCGGCAATCCCCATGCGCCCGGAATCACCGAGGCGTCGCAGACATGCAGGCCCGGTGCGGCGCGCAGCGCGCTGTCCACGCCATGTGGAGCGCCGATCGGCACGCTGCCGCCCGGATGGGCAGCGAAATGGTGGGTCGCGAAAACGTGATGCGCGCCGGCCTGTTCGAGGATCTGGCGCGCCATCGCGACGCCTTGTGTCAAACGCGCGCGGTCGCCCTCCGTCAAGCGCTTGTCGACCCAGCGCGGCCCGATGCTGCCGCCGACATCGTCGCGGATCTTTACCATGACGCTGAGCGTACGTGCATGCGCCTTGATGCGGTCGAGGCGGCCGGCCTGCAGCGCGAACGCCTGGTACATGGGGCGCGGCAGGGTCAGGTCGGCCAGGCTGATGCCCTCGATCGGGAAGCCGGCGCCCGCCGCCATCGGCACTTCCGCACCACCGTCGATATCGTCGACGGTCCCCATCACCGCCACCACCGGATCGCTGAAGAAGGACGCATGGCGGGGCCGCAGGCCGCTTCGGTGCAGCAGGCGCGGGCTCTGGATCCCGCCGGCCGCCAGCACCACCAGCGGCGCCCTGAACTGGTGGCGCATGCCGTCGCGCAGCACCTCGACACCCTCCGCCCGGCCGCCTTCCATCAGTACCCGCAGCACCCGGCTGCGATCGAGCAGCACGGCGCCATGGCCGCAAGCCTCGTCGACGAAGTCGCGCGCGCTCCATTTGGCGCCGTAGGGGCAGCCGTAGACACAGCGCCAGCAAGCGCTGCGGCAGGCCTGCGGGCGGATCATCTTGTCCAGTTTCCGCCAGTCGAAGCCGGCTGCGCGGGCGGCCGCCATCAGGCGCGCCGCCATCGGGCCGACCAGGCTGTCGGGCAGGGGCGCCAGCGGCAGTTCGGCGCGCAGTGCAGCTAGAAACGGCGCCAGGTCGATGCCGTGCGCCGCGAACGTCGCCAGCGGCGGCGGCGCGGCGGTGGCGAAGTTCAGCGCCGAGCTGCCGCCCAGCGTGGTGCCGGACACCAGCAGCGAGGCGTCGCGGTGCAGCCAGGCGCCGCGGCCCGGGAGGGCCATGGTCGCCATCTGCCCCAGGGTCCCCTTGAGCGGGGCGGCGCTGCCCTGTTCCAGCACCAGCACGCGGCCTCCCGCGCGCGCCAGTTCGCGTGCCGTGGCCGCGCCGCCCGGGCCGGTGCCGACGACGATGGCGTCAAAGGTGGAAGTAAGCGGATCCATTGGAGGCGGATGCTATCACGGCCGGTTTTGATACATGCCGCTACATGCCTGAAACATGGCCGAAACATAGGCTCGCCTATGCGGCATACATACGGTTTTTGTTGTGACGACATGCGTACAGCCTGCTATGATCGTCGCGCAACGGCTGCCCAGCACGTCCGGCAGCTCCCTCCCAAGAGTCCGTGAAAGATCCCATGAACCGACCACACCTGCTCATCGTTGCCGCCAGCCTCGCGCTCGCGCACACCGCGATCGCCGCACCAGCTCTGGACGCCTCGAATCCCTTCGCCAAGCCCAGCAGCCTGCCGCTGAACTATCCGGCTTTCGACAAGATCAAGAACGAACACTTCCTGCCCGCCTACGCGGCCGGCATGGCCGAGCACCTGCGCGAGATCGACGCGATCGCCAGGAACAAGGCGGCGCCTACGTTTGACAACACCATCGTGGCGATGGAGCGCGCCGGGGAGATGCTCTCGCGGGTATCGAGCGTGTTCTCCAACCTGCAGACCGCCAACACCAACGACGCGCTGGACGCGGTCGACCGCGAAATGTCGCCCAAGCTGGCCGCGCACAATGACGCGATCTACCTGAACCCGGCGCTGTTCCAGCGCATCAAGACCCTGCACGCCAAGCGCGCCACCCTGAAGCTGGACGCCGAATCGAAGCACCTGCTCGAGCGCGTGTACAAGGAATTCGTCCGCGCCGGTGCGAATCTCTCCGCCGCCGACAAGGACAAGCTCAAGAAGTACAACGCCGAGATCGCGTCGCTGCAGTCCGAGTTCTCGCAGCGCGTGCTGAAGGAAGCCAATGCCTCGGCCCTGATCGTCGACACCCGCGCGGAACTGGCCGGCTTCTCGGACGCCGAGATCGCCGCCGCGGCGGCGGAAGCGGAGAAGCGCGGGCAAAAGGGCAAGTTCGCGATCGCCATCGTCAACACCAGCAGCCAGCCGGCCCTGTCCAGCCTCACCAACCGCAAGACCCGCGAACGCCTGATGGCGGCCTCGCTGAATCGCGGCAGCCGCGGCGGCGAGTTCGATTCGCGCGACCTGGTCCTGAAACTGGCCAAGCTGCGCGCCGAACGCGCCGCCCTGCTGGGCTACCCGAACTACGCGGCCTATTCGCAGGAACTCGAAACCGCCAAGAACCCGGCCGCCGTCAACAAGCTGCTGGCCGAACTGGCGAAACCGGCCGTGAACAACGCGCGCAAGGAAGCGCTTGAAATCCAGAAGGTGATCGATGCCGAAAAAGGCGGCTTCCAGGTGGCCTCGTATGACTGGCCAATCTACCAGGACAAGGTGCGCGCCGCGAAGTACAACTTCGACGAGAACCAGCTGCGCCCCTACTTCGAACTGAACCGCGTGCTGGTGGACGGCGTCTTCTTCGCCGCCACCAAGGAATACGGCATCACCTTCAAGGAGCGCAAGGACCTGCCGGTGTATGACCCGGACGTGCGCACCTTCGACGTGTTCGACCACGACGGCAAGCAGCTCGCCATCTTCATCTTCGACCCCTACGCACGCGGCAACAAGCAGGGCGGCGCCTGGATGAACGAATACGTGTCGCAATCTGCCCTGCTGGGCAAGCGCCCGGTGGTCGGCAACCACCTGAACATCCCGAAGCCGCCGAAGGGAGAGCCGACCCTGCTCACCTACGACGAGGTGCGCACCGCCTTCCACGAGTTCGGCCACGCCCTGCACGGGATGTTCTCGAACGTGAAGTACCCGCACTTCTCGGGCACCAATGTGCCGCGCGACTTCGTCGAGTACCCCTCGCAGGTCAACGAGATGTGGGCGATCTGGCCTGAAGTCCTGGCCAACTACGCGAAGCACCACCAGACCGGCGCCCCGATGCCGAAAGCGCTGCTGGACAAGGTGGTCGCGTCGAAAAAATTCAACCAGGGCTATATGACGACCGAGTACCTGGCCGCTTCGCTGCTCGACCAGCGCTGGCACCAGCTCAAGCCCTCCGAGATCCCGACGGACGTGCTGGCCTTCGAAGCCAAGGCGCTCAAGGACGCGGGCGTGGACTACGCGCCGGTGCCGCCGCGCTACCGCACCACTTACTTCTCGCACTCGATGAACGGCGGCTATTCGGCCGGCTACTACGCCTACCTGTGGAGCGAGAAGCTGGACGCCGACACGGTCCAATGGTTCACCGAGAGCGGCGGCCTGTCGCGCAAGAACGGCGACCACTTCCGCAAGGCCCTGCTCTCGCGCGGCGGCAGCGCCGATGCGATGGACCTGTTCCGCAACTTCCGCGGCCGCGACCCGGTCATCGAGCCGCTGCTGGAACGCCGTGGACTCACGGGCAACTGATCCCGCAACCGTGCCCGCATGAGGGCACTCCCCGAGCGCCTGTCCCGCACCGCCACGAGCGGCGCCGGGGCGGGCGCGTGAACACCTATCGACAACATCCGAGACACCATGAATCATCCCCGCATGCTCCTGATCGCCGCCAGCGTCGCCATGGCCAACCTGGCCTACGCCGCACCCGCCTCGCAGCTCGACGCCGCGAATCCCTTCGCCAAACCGAGCGCCCTGCAGTACGGCTACCCGGCCTTCGACAAGATCAGGAACGAGCATTTCGCCCCGGCCTATGCCGAGGCCATGCGCCAGCAGGCGCAGGAGATCGCCGCCATCGCCAATAACAAGGCGGCGCCGACGTTCGAGAACACCATCGTCGCGATGGAGCGTTCGGGCCAGCTCCTGAGCCGCGTGTCCTCGGTGTTCTCCACCCTGGTGAGCTCCTATACCAATGACACCCTGCAGGCCCTCGACAAGGAACTGGCGCCGAAGCTGGCCGCCCATGGCGATGCGATCCGCCTGAACCCGGCGCTGTTCAAGCGCATCGAGACGCTGTACGCCAAGCGCGGCAAGCTGGGCCTGGACGCGGAATCGGTCTTCCTGATCGAGCGCTACCACAAGGACTTCGTGCGCGCCGGCGCCAAGCTGTCGGAAGCCGACAAGCAGAAGCTGCGCGAGTACAACGGCAAGCTGGCCGCGCTGCAGACCCAGTTCAGCCAGAACGTGCTGAAGGAAGTGAACGCCTCGGCCTTCGTGGTCGACACCCGCGAGGAACTGGCCGGCCTGCCGGAGAAGGCCATCGCGGCCGCGGCGCTGGAGGCGAAGAAGCGCGGCCTGGAAGGCAAGTTCGTGATCCCGGTCGTGAACACCACCCAGCAGGGCCCGCTGTCCCTGCTCAGCAATCGCGGCACCCGCGAGAAGCTGCTGTCGATTTCGACCGTGCGCGGCGCGCGCGGCGGCGAATTCGACAACCGCGACATCGTGCTGCAGCTGGCCAGGCTGCGCGCCGAGCGCGCCGAGCTGCTGGGCTACGCCAGCCACGCCGCCTATTCGCTGGAAGACCAGACCGCCAAGACCACCTCCGCCGTCAACCAGCTGCTGTCCGACCTGTCCGCGCCGGCCGTGCGCAATGCGAAGAAGGAAGCGGCCGAGATCCAGGCAGCGATCGACGCCGACAAGGGCGGTTTCAAGGTCGCGGCCCATGACTGGAACTACTACAGCGACAAGGTGCGCGCCGCGAAGTACGCTTTCGACGCCAACCAGCTGAAACCGTACTTCGAATTCAACCGCGTGCTGGTGGATGGCGCCTTCTTCGCCGCCAACCAGCTGTGGGGCATCACCTTCAAGGAGCGCAAGGACCTGCCGGTGTACGACGCCGACGTGCGCGTGTTCGACGTGTTCGAGGAGAACGGCGAACACCTCGCCATCTTCGTGATCGACCCGTATGCGCGTCCGAACAAGCGCGGCGGCGCCTGGATGAATGCGCTGGTCAACCAGAGCACCCTGCTGGGCAACAAGCCGGTGATCACCAACAACCTGAACCTGGCCAAGCCGGCGCCGGGCGAGCCGACCCTGCTCACCTGGGATGAAGTGCGCACCACCTTCCACGAGTTCGGCCACGGCACCCACGGCTGGTTCTCGAAGGTGAAATACCCGCGCTTCTCGGGCACCAGCGTGCCGCGCGACTACGTCGAACTGCCGTCGCAGGTCTACGAGATGTGGATGGCCTGGCCGGAAGTGCTGGCCAACTACGCGAAGCATTACCAGACCGGCGAAGCGATGCCGAAAGAACTGCTGGACAAGCTGCGCGCCTCGCAGCAGTTCAACGAGGGTTACCGCACCACCGAGTACCTGGCTGCGGCCGTGATCGACCAGCGCTGGCACCAGCTGGGCTCGAAGGCCATTCCCTCGGACGTGAAATCCTTCGAAGAGCAGGCACTGCGTGACGCGGGCCTCGACTTCGCGCCGGTCCCGCCGCGCTACAGCTCGACCTACTTCTCGCACGCTTTCTCGGGCGGCTACTCGGCCGGCTACTACAGCTACCTGTGGGCCGAGCGCCTGGACGCCGACGCCGGCGAATGGTTCAAGGAGAACGGCGGCCTGCTGCGCAAGAACGGCGAGCGCTTCCGCCAGATGGTGCTGTCGAAAGGCGGCACCATGGACGCGGTGCAGATGTACCGCGCCTTCCGCGGCCGCGATCCGGTCATCGAGCCGCTGCTCGAGCGCCGTGGATTGAACTAAGCCGTACCGGAGCCGCCCCGGCGGCTCCTTTCAACACCTTTACGACAACCAAAACGAGGACATCATGATCCGTCCACACATCCTGCTGGTCGCCGCCGCCAGCGCCGCCTCCACCCTGGCCTACGCGGCCCCGGCCTCCATGCTGGAAGCCTCGAACCCCTTCGCCAAGCCGAGCAGCCTGCCGTTCCAGTACCCGGCATGGGACAAGATCCGCAACGAGCACTTCGCGCCGGCTTTCGAGGAGGCGATGCGCCAGGAAGCGCTCGAGATCGAGCAGATCGCCAACAACAAGGCGCCTGCCACGTTCGAGAACACCATCGTCGCGATGGAGCGCTCGGGCCAGCTGATGAACCGCGTCAGCACCGCCTTCGGCACCCTGAAGGGCTCCTACACCAACCCGACCCTGCAGGCCCTGGACAAGGAACTGGCGCCGAAGCTGTCGGCCCACAACGATGCGATCCGCCTGAACCCGAAACTGTATGCGCGCATCAAGTCGCTGTACGACAAGCGCAGCAAACTGGGCCTGGACGCCGAATCGCAATACCTGATCGAGCGCTACCACACCGATTTCGTGCGCGCCGGCGCCAAGCTGTCCGACGCCGACAAGGCCAAGCTGAAAGCCATGAACGGCCAGCTGGCCGCGCTGTCGACCCAGTTCGCCCAGAACGTGCTGCACGAAGCCAATGCCTCGGCCCTGGTGGTCGACACCCGTGCGGAACTGGCCGGCATGCCGGACAAGCAGATCGATGCCGCCGCCGCGGAAGGTAAAAAGCGTGGCCTGGACGGCAAGTTCGTGATCCCGGTCGTGAACACCACCCAGCAGGCGGGTCTGTCGGTGCTCACCAACCGCGCCACCCGCGAGAAGCTGCTGGCGGCGTCCCTGGCGCGCGGTTCGCGCGGCGGCCAGTTCGACAACCGCGAGGTCGTGCTCAAGCTGGCCAAGCTGCGCGCCGAACGCGCCGTGCTGCTGGGCTACCCGAACCACGCGGCCTATAACCTGGAAGACCAGACCGCCAAGACCACCGGCGCCGTGAACGGGCTGCTGGCCGAATTCGCCAAGCCGGCCGTGAACAACGCGCGCAAGGAAGCGGCTGAAATCCAGAAGGCCATCGATGCCGAAGGCGGTGGCTTCAAGGCCGCGGCCCACGACTGGGGCTTCTACAGCGACAAGGTGCGCGCCGCGAAATACGCTTTTGACGCCAGCCAGCTGCGCCCCTACTTCGAACTGAACCGCGTCCTGCAGGACGGCGTCTTCTTCGCCGCCAACAAGGAATTCGGCATCACCTTCAAGGAACGCAAGGACCTGCCGGCCTATGTCGAGGACGTGCGCGTGTTCGACGTGTTCGACGTCGACGGCAAGCAGCTCGCCATCTTCACCTTCGACCCCTATGCGCGCCCGAACAAGCGTGGCGGCGCCTGGGCCAATGCCTGGGTCCCGCAATCGAAGCTGATGGGTACCAAGCCGGTCATCGCCAACAACCTGAACATCGCCAAGCCGGCCGCGGGCGAGCCGACGCTGCTCACCTACGACGAAGTGCGCACCACCTTCCACGAGTTCGGCCACGCCCTGCACGGCATGTTTTCAAGCGTGAAATACCCGCGCTTCTCAGGCTCGCGCGTGCCGCGCGACTACGTCGAGTTCCCCTCGCAGGTGAACGAGATGTGGATGGCCTGGCCGGAAGTGCTGGCCAACTACGCGAAGCACTACCAGACCGGCGCGGCGATGCCGAAGGAGCTGCTCGACAAGGTGCAGGCCTCGCAGCAGTTCAACGAAGGCTTCCGCACCACCGAGTACCTGGCCGCCTCGCTACTGGACCAGGCCTGGCACCAGCTGTCGCCGAACCAGATCCCGACCGACGTGCTGGCGTTTGAGGCCGCCGCTTTGAAGAAGGCCGGCGTCGACTTCGAACTGGTCCCGCCGCGCTACCGCACCACCTACTTCTCGCACACCTTCTCGGGCGGCTATTCGGCCGGCTACTACGGCTACCTGTGGGCCGAGAAGCTGGACGCGGACACCGTGAACTGGTTCAAGGAGAACGGTGGCCTGACCCGCAAGAACGGCGACCACTTCCGCAAGACCCTGCTGTCGCGTGGCGGCACGCTGGATGCGATGCAGATGTACCGCAACTTCAGCGGCCGTGACGCGCGGGTAGAGCCCTTGCTGGAGCGCCGTGGCCTGACCGGCGAGTAAGCCGGCTTGAGACGCCGGCCGTGCAATGCGGCCGGCGTTCTTTGCTACACTCCCCCCAGCATCACAACCTTCCCCAGCGATGAGTGTTCAATCCCTGCACGGTATTACCTTAGAATCCTTGTTAACCCGCCTCGTCGAGCACTACGGCTGGGAGGGACTCGGCCGCAGGATCGATATCAATTGCTTCCAGAAAGACCCGAGCATCAAGTCGAGCCTGAAATTCTTGCGCCGCACGCCATGGGCGCGCGAGCAGGTCGAGAAGCTGTACCTCGAGACCCGCTTCACCAACTAGCGAGAACGACATGCTGAATGAGAACGATGCCGACCTGAAAGCGCGCCTGAAAGCCTTGCACCGCCAGCTGCAGGAAACCAACGACGTCGATCCCGAGCTGGAAACCCTGCTGCGCCAGCTCGACGGCGACATCGACCGGGCGCTCGAGCGCCGCGCCGAGCAGCAGCTCGACGACAACACCTATGGCCTCGGTTCCCGCACCCAGGAACTGGCCGCGCGCTTCAATACGCGCCATCCGACCGTCTCGACCGGCCTGCGCGAGCTCGGCAATATCCTGTCGAATATGGGTATTTAAGCGACGTTAGTGCCACAAGTCATTGATAACTAAGCCATTTTTCGGTCGCCAAGACGACCGGAAAACGGTTTTCCGGTACAATACCGGCCAATGAACGCCCCCCAGAACCTTTTCGCGAGCGTACCGAAGCGCTCCAGCCGCGCAGCCGCCGCGCCCTTCCTCCCGATGTCCCGTGCCGAAATGGACAAGCTCGGGTGGGATTCGTGCGACATCATCCTGATCACCGGCGACGCCTACATCGACCACCCGAGCTTCGGGATGGCGCTGGTCGGCCGCCTGCTGGAAGCGCAGGGCTACCGCGTCGGCATCATCAGCCAGCCGGACTGGACCTCGGTCGAGCCCTTCCGCGCGCTCGGCAAGCCGAACCTGTACTGGGGCATTACCGCCGGCAATATGGACTCGATGGTCAACCGCTACACGGCCGACCGCAAGATCCGTTCCGACGACGCCTACACCCCGAACGCCGAGCCGAACAAGCGCCCCGACCGCGCCGTGACGGTCTATTGCCAGCGCGCCCGCGAAGCCTTCCCGGGCGTGCCCGTGATCGCCGGCAGCATCGAGGCCTCGCTGCGCCGCATCGCCCACTACGACTACTGGTCGGACAAGGTGCGCCGCTCGGTGCTGTTCGAGTCGAAGGCCGACATGCTCATCTTCGGCAATGCCGAGCGCGCCCTGGTGGATGTGACGCGCCGCATCGCCGCGGGTGAACCTATCCGCGAAATCCGCGACCTGCGCGGCACTGCCTTCCTGGTCCCGAACGGCTGGCTGCCGGACGACGAATGGACCGTGCACAACTCCACGCGCGTGGACGTGCCGGGCCGCATCGACAAGCAGCCGAATCCGTATGCGATGGCGCTGGAAGACCCGAAGCAGTGCGCGCTCGATAATGCCGCGCCGGAACCCGTGGCCAAGCCCGTCATCATCATGACGCGCGAAGAACGCCAGGCCGCCGCCCGCGAAAAAGCGCGCAAGACCGTGGTGCGCCTGCCGAGTTTCGAGACCGTCAGCGAAGATCCAGTGATGTATGCGCACACTTCGCGCGTCTTCCACCTGGAATCGAACCCCGGCAATGCGCGCGCGCTGGTGCAGCAACACGGCGACCGCGACGTCTGGCTGAACCCGCCGCCGCTGCCACTGGCCATGGACGAGATGGATAACGTCTACGACCTGCCGTATGCGCGCGCCCCGCACCCGAGCTATGGCAAGGCCCACATCCCGGCCTGGGAAATGATCCGCTACTCGGTCAACATCATGCGCGGCTGCTTCGGCGGCTGCACCTTCTGCTCGATCACCGAGCACGAAGGCCGCATCATCCAGAGCCGCTCGGAACCGTCGATCCTGCGCGAGATCGAACTCATCCGCGACACGACCAAGAATTTTGCAGGCACGATCACCGACCTCGGCGGCCCGACGGCGAATATGTACCGCCTGGCCTGCAAGGACAAGAAAATCGAGGAATCCTGCCGCCGCCTGTCCTGCGTCTACCCGACCATCTGCAGCAACCTGGGCACCGACCACAGCAAGCTGATCTCGCTGTACCGCAAGGCGCGCGCCATTCCGGGCATCAAGAAGATCCTGATCGGTTCCGGCCTGCGCTACGACCTGGCCGTGCGCTCGCCCGAGTACGTGAAGGAACTGGTCACCCACCACGTGGGCGGCCTCCTGAAGATCGCGCCGGAGCACACCGAGCAGGGCACCCTGTCGAAGATGATGAAGCCGGGCATCGGCGCCTACGACGAGTTCAAGCGCCTGTTCGACAAGTTCTCGATGGAAGCGGGCAAGAAGCAGTACCTGATCCCCTACTTCATCGCGGCCCACCCGGGTTCGACCGACGAGGACATGCTGAACCTGGCCCTGTGGCTGAAGAAGAACAACTTCAAGCTCGACCAGGTGCAGACCTTCACGCCGACGCCGATGGCCATGGCGACCACCATGTACCACTCGGGCAAGAATCCGCTGGCGAAGGTGACGGAAGATTCGGAAATCGTCGAGACCGCCAAGAGCGGCAAGACGCGCAAGCTGCACAAGGCTTTCCTGCGCTACTACGATCCGGAGAACTGGCCGATCCTGCGCGAGGGCCTCAAGCGCATGGGCCGTGGCGACCTGATCGGCACCGGCGAGCGCCACCTGATTCCGCCCGCCGGCGTCGAGCCGGGACCGGAATGGGACCGCAAGCGCATGGTGCCGGGCGGCTCGCCGGTGGCCGAGCGCGAGGTCGGCAAGCGTGGTCCGGGCAATGCGCGCGGCAAGGTGCAGGTGCGCGTCGAGCGTGCGCCGGCAGCGGTCGTGGCATCGTCCAAGGCGCGTCCCTCGATCCTCGATACGATCAAGACCAAGCCGAAGGCGGGACGCAAGTAATTCCCGTTCAGAGCTCCGCGTTCGTGATGCGGGCGCGGCGCTCCTGGGCCACGTCCAGGTCCAGGGCGGCCTGGCGCGCCCGCAGCGCGCGCGCATAGCGGTGCCGCGCGCGTAGGCGCGGATTCGTCACCAGGCGGCCCAGGGTCTCGCCCACCACCATCACCACGCCCAGCAGCGGCAGCACCAGCATCAGCCCCACCACCCCGGCCAGCGCGCCGCCGATGAAGATCATGAGCACGGTCACCAGCGGGTGCACGCGGATGCTGCGCCCGAGCGTCAGCGGCATGAACACGAAGTCGTCCAGCAGGCGCACCAGCACGAACACCCCGATCGCGCCGTAGGCGATGAAGGGATTGTTCGGCGCGTCGGTCGAGGCGACGATCACCACCAGCACGCAACCCACCACCGAGCCGACAAAAGGCACCCAGGCCAGCACCGCCGACATCAGGCCGAGCAGCAGCGGCGAAGACACGCCGATGGTCCACAGGCCCAGCGCCAGCACCGCGGTATCCAGCGCCGTCAGCTTGATCAGGCCCTCGAAATAGCGGCGCGCGGTCTGGTCGACTTCGTGCAGCAGGTACAAGGCCCTTTCGAAGTAGGCGTTCGGCACCGCGCGCGCCAGGAATTTCTTGAAGCGCAGGCCGTCGCGCAGGAAGAAGAAGGTGAGGAAGGGCGCCAGCAGCAGCGACGGCACCCAGGTCGCCAGCGCCACCAGGATCTCGCCCAGGTGCTTCTCGGCGAAGTCGTCGGTGAAGCGGCGGAAGATGCCGTTGACGGTCGAGGTCAGGTGCATCTCGGCCAGCAGCGGGAAGCGCTTCTCGAGCAGGGTCATGGTGTTGTGCACGAAGGCGACGCCGCCGTCGAGGTAGAGGCCGATCGTCTTTTCCCAGGAATCTTCTTCCGGGCCGCGGCTCCACGAGAAGGCGGCCGTCAGGGCCAGGCCGAGGAAGGCGAAGAACAGCAGGCACACCATCAGGGTGGCGCTGTTGCGGCTGTAGCCGGCGCGCACCATGCGCTGCATCGGCCCCACCAGAATGTAGTGCAGCACCCCGCCGAAGAGGAAGGGCAGGGCCAGCCACAGCATCTGCTGGACCACCAGCAGCAGCACGCAGGTGGCCGCGATGATGCCGGTCCAGACGACCGGCCCGGCGCGTTCGCTGCGGTTCATAAGGCTTCCAGCTGGGGGCGGCCGGTGCCCATCCATTCGCGCAGGCGCAGGCCGATGTGGCGCGCCAGCGCCAGCGAGATCTTGTAGCCGATCACGGCATCGGTTTCCAGCAGGCCGAGGAAGTCGGCGCGGAAGAACACCGCCATCTCGCAGGGCTCGACGGCGCGCGCCTGGGCATTGCGGGGCGAGTTGTCGAGCAGGGCCAGGTCGCCGAAGAAGCTGCCCGGCCCGAGCTCGGCCACGACCTGGTTGCTGCCTTGGTGCAGCTTGTTGATCACCACCCGGCCGCTCATGATGAGGTACAGGGCCTGGCCTTCCTCGCCCTCGTCGAAGACGATCTCGTCGGGCAGGTAGCGGCGCTCGTGCAGCATGCCGTCGACGATCTTCAGTTCCAGCGGGCTCAAGGCCGAGAACAGCGTCGAGTTCTTCAGACGATGCAGGCGCGGCGACATCTTGGGCGACTTGAGGAAACCGAAAATCACATTTGCTCCGGGATGGTGCGTTGTTTGTTGTCGGATGATTATCCGCTATCAGGTGCTGCTGTGCATCAAAAAGCTGAGTAGCGGCCAGGCTTGACGAGCAACTGTTGCACTTTGGGCATGCGGCTGGCATAGCCGTTCAATTGTGTGAACCAAGTAAACAAAAACGTGTAAGATAATTCTCTACGGAAATATATATTACTCTTATAACATGATTTCGAGACTGCTGCGCGCTTTGCCGAGGGACGATCGGTGATCGACATTCCTTCCTTCCTGCTGGCGCTCGGCCTGGGCAACGTCGCCTTCGCGGTTTTGATGGCGGGCTATACCCATGGCGCCGCGCCCAGCCCCGGCCTGCGCCTGTGGATGTGGGCGCGCTTCGGCATGGGCCTGTGCCAGCTGCTGGGCTGGTCGCGCGACTATCTGGCCGTGCCGGCGCTCAACGGCATCGAGGGCGCAGGCTGGATACTCGCCGTTGCGCTCGAGATCGCCGCCTATTGCATCTTCTTCGGCCTGGAGCGCTGGCGGCGCGTGCTGCTGCCGGTCTGCGCGCTGGCGCTGGCCATCGTGCTGGCGGCGGGCAGCGCCGGTGCGCCGGTGGGCTATCTGACCGCACTGGTGGCCGGCGTCGTCGCCCTGTTCGCCGCCGGCATGGCCTGGATCCTGCTGCGCCCCAGCCGCCGCGCCTCCCTGCTGCAGCGGATCATCGGCGCCAACGATGCGCTGTTCGCCGTTTCGGTCGCCTTCTGGGCCGGCAGCAGCCTGGCCGGCGACGCGCCGCTGGGCAAGCAGGCGCAGGAGACCGCCTACCTGGCCGGCTACCTCCTCATGATCGTCAACGGTTTCGGCTTCCTGCTGCTGTGCAAGCAGAAGGACGATGCCGAGATGGCGCGCATGGCCACCACCGACTGCCTCACCGGCCTGCCGAACCGCCATGCCTTCCTCGAGCGTGCGGAAGGGGCGCGCCAGGCCGCGCTGCGCCAGCGCCAGCCGCTGGCCCTGGCGATGATGGACATCGACCACTTCAAGCAGATCAACGACCGCTTCGGCCACGCCAGCGGCGACGAAGCCTTGACTGTATTCGCCCGCACCGCGCGCGCCACCCTGCGCAGTCACGAGATGGTGGGGCGCCTGGGCGGCGAGGAATTCGCGATGGTGCTGCCGAATACCGGCATGGATGGCGCGCTACAGGCCGCCGAACGGCTGCGCATTGCGGTGCGCGAGTCGACGGTGATCACGAGCGGGACGCCGTACACCATGACAGTGAGTATCGGGGTGGTGGTGCTGGATCCGAACGAGGAATTGAGTGCGGCGCTGGCGCGTGCGGATCACGCCTTGTACCGTGCAAAGAGTGGTGGGCGCGATCGTGTTGAAGTCGGACAGCCGCAAGCGCGTCGTGCGTAGGGTGGGCGGTCCTCCGCCCACGCGTTCAGCCAGTAGATGAACAGGGCCGCAACAAATCGAAGGTAATTTGAACGCGCGGTCGGGAAACCCGACCACCCTACGAAACCGGAAAAAGAAAAAGGGTCCGACGAATCGGACCCTTTCCTTTGATGCTGGCGGAGCGGACGGGGCTCGAACCCGCGACCCCCGGCGTGACAGGCCGGTATTCTAACCAACTGAACTACCGCTCCGTTTACTCTGATCATTACTTCGATCAACCATCTGAATTGGCTGGTGGGCGCTGAGAGGCTCGAACTCCCGACCTAATCCTTGTAAGGGATCCGCTCTACCAACTGAGCTAAGCGCCCGTTCTCTATTCAGAGGTTTCTGTCTGACGCTTGTCATTGCGTCCGAAGAGGCCCGAATTATAGAGGTTGGAATTCGAGGTGTGCAAGGGTTTTTCGAAAAAAATGTGGAACGGACGAAATTGGCACTTTTTTACGGTCCGCGCGCTTTTGTGCAACCATCGTGGTTCAGCTCAACGAGACCTCCGCCATGCGCACCGCACACCCATTGCTGACCCGCCTGTTCGACGCTGCCTTGAAAGCAGCCGATCCATTCGACCTGATCGCCCCGCACCTGCCGCCGCCGCCCAAAGGACGCACCGTGGTGCTGGGCGCCGGCAAGGCCGCGGCGCGCATGGCCGAGGCGGTCGAGCGGCACTGGCAGGGCGAACTGTCCGGCCTGGTGGTGACCCGCTACGGCCACGGCGCCCCGGCCCGCCAGATCGAGGTGGTCGAGGCCGGCCATCCCTTGCCGGATGAAGCGGGAGAGGCCGCGGCCCGCCGCATGCTGGCGCTGGCAGGCGATCTGGGGCCGGACGACCTGGTGATCTGCTTGATGTCCGGCGGCGGCTCGGCCCTGCTGTCCCTGCCCGCGCCCGGCATCGGCTTCGACGAGAAGCGCGCGATCAACAAGGCGCTGCTGCGTTCCGGCGCACCGATCGGTGAGATGAACTGCGTGCGGCGCCACCTGTCCAGCATCAAGGGCGGCCGCTTGGCCCTGACCTGCCACCCGGCGCGCGTGGTGACCCTGGTCGTGTCGGACGTGCCGGGCGACGACCCGGCCGTGGTCGCTTCGGGGCCGACCGTGCCCGACGGCAGCACGGGCGAGGACGCGCTCGCCATCCTCGACAAGTACGGCATCAAGGCCTCGAGCGCCGTGCGCGCGGTGCTGGCCGACCCGGCATTGGCCGCGCCCCGACCCGATGATCCGCGCCTGGCCCAAAACAGCGTGCACGTCATCGTCACCGCCCAGCAGTCCCTGGAGGCCGCCGCGCAGCTGGCGCGCGCCGCCGGCTACACGCCTCTGATCCTGTCCTCAAGCCTCGAAGGGGAGGCGCGCGAAGTCGCCCTGGTGCATGCGGCGATCGCGCGCCAGGTCCTGCAATACGGCCAGCCGGCCGCGCGGCCCTGCGTGATCCTGTCCGGCGGCGAAACCAGCGTGACCGTGCGCGGCCAGGGAAGGGGAGGGCGCAACGCCGAATTCCTGCTGGCCCTGACCGTCGCCCTCGATGGCCTGCCCGGCGTGCACGCGATCGCAGCAGACACCGACGGCATCGACGGCACCGAAGACAATGCCGGCGCCTGGCTCACGCCCGAAACGCTGGCGGCCGCGCAAGCCCTGGGCCTGAACGCCAGAGCCCGCCTGGCGGACAACGACGGCTACGGCTTCTTCTCGAAGCTCGGGCAATTGATCGTCACCGGCCCCACCCGCACCAACGTCAACGACTTTCGGGCCATCGTCATCGAGTCCTGATGCATATGTGTTGTAAAAAGCGCGCTTCTGTCGTGTATTTCTTGCAAATCGGCATATTCATCACTGACAATACCGCCTTTACAAGTCGGCAAGATTAAGACATCCACAAGAGATGCGCTGCCGATGGGCGCGCCATAAGCGCCCGCGCCGCCAGCTGGACATCCCTGGCCGCGCCGATAAGAGAGAACGGGGACATCGGTTCTTTTATCAATCGTTAGGAAAGACTTTCCATGATCAAGATGTCCAAGATGCACAAGCGCGTGCTCGCCGCACCGCTGGCCCTGGCTGCTGCCCTGCCGGCCCAGGCCCAGACCACCGCGACCGAGAAGGCTCCCGAACTGCAGACCGTCACCGTGACGGCGCAGCGCCGCACTGAAAACATCCGCGAAGTTCCGGTGTCCGTCACCGCCCTCAAGGGCGACAAGCTCGACGTGCTGGTGTCCGGCGGCGACGATATCCGCCTGCTGGCCGGCAAGGTCCCGAGCCTGAACGTCGAATCCTCCAACGGCCGTACCTTCCCGCGCTTCTACATTCGCGGCTACGGCAACACCGACTTCAACACCTTCGCTTCGCAGCCGGTCTCCCTGGTCTACGACGACGTGGTGCAGGAAAACCCGATCCTGAAAGGCTTCCCGATCTTCGACCTGGCCAGCGTCGAAGTGCTGCGCGGCCCGCAGGGCACCCTGTTCGGCCGCAACACCCCGGCCGGCGTCGTGAAATTCGAATCCGAGAAGCCGAAGCTGGGTAGAAGCGAAGGCTATGTCAACGCTTCCTACGCCAGCCACACCACCGCCAACGTCGAAGGCGCCGTGAACATTCCGCTGTCCGATCAATGGGCGATGCGCGTGTCGGCCACCGGCCAGCACCGCGACGACTACGTCAAGAACTACAGCGACGTGGCCATGACCCAGAAGCGGGGCGAGCTGGACGGCTACAACGAGCACGCCGAGCGCATCCAGGTCCTGTACAGCCCGGGCAGCAGCTTCAACGCCCTGCTGAACGTGCACCAGCGCCAGACCCAGGGCACCGCCCGCCTGTTCCGCGCCAACCTGATCCAGAAGGGCAGCAACAAGGTCACCCCAGGCTACGACCTCGACAAGATCGTCACCAATGCCGACAACTTCCAGACCCTGAAGTCCAACGGCGCCAACCTGCGCCTGTCCTGGGACCTGGGCAGCGTGCGCCTGTTCTCGATCACCGGCTTCGAGCACGTCAGCGACTACTACAGCCGCGGCGACATCGACGGCGGCACCCCGGCGGGCCCGGGCTTCATCCCCTTCCAGGTCCAGACCGGCGGCTACATCACCAATCTCGACCAGTGGAGCCAGGAATTCCGCATCGAGTCGCAGAACAGCGGCCCGCTGAACTGGCAGACCGGCCTGTACTTCTTCGACGAAGACGCGACCGGCGGCAGCGACAACTTCAACGATGCCGGCGCCCGCACCTCGCGCCTGGTCAGCAACCAGAAGAACGAAGCCTGGGCGGCCTTCGCCTCGGTGAACTACACCATCAGCCCGGCCTGGACCGTGCGTGGCGGCGTGCGCTACACCAAGGACGAGAAAGACTTCGCCACCCTGGTCAACGAGAACGTCGCCCAGATCGGCCCGCGTTCGGTCGCTACCAGCCAGGACAAGATCAACTGGGACCTGTCGGCCACCTATAAGCTGAGCGATGCCGTCAACGTCTACGGCCGCGTCGCCACCGGCTTCCGCGCGCCGAGTATCGCCGCCGCATCGGCAGCGGTGCCGATCACCGTCGCCGATTCGGAAACCATCACCTCGTACGAGCTGGGCCTGAAGGCCGACCTGTTCGAGCGCCGCGCACGCACCTCGTTCTCGATCTACGACTACACCGTCAAGGACCAGCAGCTGACCGTGGTGGGCGGTAACTCGAACGTCAACCGCCTGATCAATGCCGACAAGACCAAGGGCAAGGGCGCCGAGTTCGACTTCGAAGCGGCCGTCAGCACCGCCCTGCGCGTGAGCGCCGGCGCGAGCTACAACTACACCCAGATCCGCGACGGCAGCCTGTCGGTGAACAAGTGCGCACAGTGCACGGTGACCGATCCGGTCAACGCCGCCGGCCGCGTCGTCATCGGCGGCAACCCGCTGCCGCAGGCGCCGCGCTGGACCCTGAACGCGACCGCCCGCTACGGCGTGCCGTTCGCCGACGGCGAGCTGTACTTCTTCACCGACTGGTCCTACCGCAGCAAGATCAATTTCTTCCTGTACGAGGCGACCGAGTTCACCGGCGCGCCGCTGACGGAAGGCGGCGTGCGCCTGGGTTACATCTTCGGTGGCGGCAAGTATGAAGTGGCTGCCTTCGGCCGCAACGTGCTCGACCAGCGCCGCATCACCGGCGCCATCGACTTCAACAACCTGACCGGCTTCACCAACGAGCCGCGCCAGTGGGGCATCCAGGTCAAGGGCAATTTCTAAGCCTTGAACTGAGCCGCAAGGAGGCCGCGCACTGCGCGGCCTTTTTTGTTGGATTCCCGCGAAAGGCGCATCCATTCCGCTAACGGCCGTGTCCGTCGCAGCGGGGCTGGTGCATAATGTTGCGCTTGGTAAAGATGGCGACTCCCGCCACTTTCCTGGATCACCGATGCGCACATTTCTCACCGAAGCAAAATCCAGTCTGATCAGCGTCCTGGTTCTCACCGGACTCGTTCTGGCTGCCCTCAGCGGCACCGTGGTCGCAGGGCTTTCCCTGCTGGCTGACTTTCTTCCTGGCCTGAACGTTCCACGAGGTCGGTTCGGCGGTTTCCTGACCCTGCTCGCCGTCCAATGCGTGTATCTGGGCTTCGCTGTCCGGCTCGGGCGCGCGTGGGCGAGCGCGGGCGCGCTGCTGCGCTATGCACTGGCCCTGCAGTTGCAGGCGCTGACCGAAATTCTCGTCTTCGCCGCCACTGCGGCGGCAGTCACCGGTGGCCTGGTGCTGCTGCTCGGCGTAGCGGGCGACCACGACATGCAGCGCGACGTCATCAATTACTTTTTCGAAGAGAGTACCTGGTTCACGATGCTGATGTTCGCGCTGATGCTGCCGGCGCTGAGCATGCTGATCGGCGCGTGGCGCCTGCATGCGCTGGGCAGTACTCCGGGGGCCGTGTTGGCGGCCGCAAAAGGCACGCTCACGGAGCGTGAACTGACGGTCGGCGCCGATAGCGCTGACCTGCGCCATACCCTCTCCGCGATGCTGGAGCGACTGACCGATCGCACCATGCCGGGCCTCGGACGCATGCTGTATGCCACACATCCGCGCCTGCATGTGCGCGAGCATGCGGGACGCACGGAATACGAACTGGTGTGGTCGAATTGCCCGATGAAGCTGCAGGTCTCCCTGTGTCCGGACGAGGGCGCAGGCCAGCGCGTCGTGGCGCGTTCCGTGCTGCGCGGTGGCTGGCACCAGGTCGAACTGTTCGCCACGCCCCTGGACGCCCTGGCGCAGATGAAGTACATCGAGACGCAGCTGCTGGTCCCCTTGCGCGACCAGCTCGCCAAAGTGGCAGCCGAACGCCAGCGCGACGCCCTGCATAGCCGCGCCGTCGAAACCCAGCTGCGCATCCTGCAGGCCCAGATCGAACCGCACTTCCTGTTCAACACCCTGGCCAACGTGCGTCACCTCTACCGCAGCAGCGTCGAGGCCGGCGAAGACATGCTCGACCACCTGATCGCCTACCTGCGCAGCGCCATGGACGACCTGCGCGCCGCGGATTCGACCGTGGTGCGCGAGATGGACCTGGCCATGCACTACCTCGCCATCATGAAGATCCGCATGGGCGAACGCCTGTCCTACCGCTTCATCCTGCCCGACGAGCTGCTCGAGCATCCCTTCCCGCCGGCGATGCTGATCTCGCTGGTCGAGAACGCCATCAAGCACGGCATCGCGGGCAGCGAGCAGGGCGAGATCGTGCTCTCGGCCTCCAGCGCCGACGGCCGGCTGCGCCTGCGCGTGCTTGATAATGGCGCCGGCCTGTCGAGCGTGGGCGGGACCGGCGTCGGCCTGTCGAACATCCGCCAGCGCCTCGAGGCCATGTTCGGCAGCGCGGCCTGGCTGGAGGTCGGCGCCGAGCCGGGCGCCGGCTTCACCGCCACCATCGTGATCCCCCTCCAGGAAAGGAAAGACTGAACATGCCCACCGCATTGCTGGCCGAAGACGAACCGCTGCTGCTGGCCGAACTGAAGGAGGCGCTGGCCGACCTGTGGCCGGAACTCGTCATCGTGGCCGAAACGGGCGACGGTGCGGCGACCCTGTCCGCGCTGCGCCGGCATGCGCCGGATGTCGCCTTCCTCGACATCAATATGCCCAAGGCGACCGGTCTCGACGTCGCCAGGATGCGCCCGCCCGGCACCGCCATCGTCTTCCTGACGGCCTACGGGCAACATGCGCTGGACGCCTTCGACGTCGGCGCGGTCGACTACCTGGTGAAACCACTCAACCGGGGACGGCTGCTGGAGACGATCGAACGGCTGCGCAGCCGGCTCGACCAGCCCGCGGCGCCGGCCGCGCAGCAGGCGCCGGAGGCGGCGCCCGTGCAGGCGCCGCGCTACCTGTCCTGGATCCAGGCCTCGGTCGGCAGCATGGTGCGCGTGATCACCGTCGACGAGGTGATCTTCTTCCAGTCCGACGCCAAGTACACCAGGGTGGCGACCAGCCAGGTCGAGGCCCTGATCCGGGTGCCCGTGAAGGACCTGGCGGCCCAGCTCGACCCGGAAGAGTTCATCCAGATCAGCCGCGGCGCCATCGTCAACCGCCGCCGCATCGAGGCGATCTACCGCCGCGAAGGGCAGGTCGAGATCCGCCTCAAGGGCCGCCCCGAGGTGCTGCAGGTCAGCGCCGGCTTCCAGTCCCAACCGGCCCTGCGCCAGATGTGACCCCAATTCCCCGGAATGGCCTGTCCATTCCGGGATTTGCCGCATCCGTCGCGGATGGTCTGGCGAAAAAGATGCTCTCGGGAAATGATGGCGACTCCTGCAATCACGAGAGCCATCATGAACTTCCACCGTATCCTTTCAGCTTCCCTCCTGTCCCTGGCCCTTGCCGGCAGCGCCGGCTCCGCACTGGCCGCCGTCGCGGTCGCCAAGGCGGCCAATGGCTACACTTTCACCGTGACCGAGGGCCGCAACCTCGAAGAGACCAAACAGGAAGCCCTCGCCGGATGCCGCGAGCGCGAGCCGGATTGCGAGCTGATGGTCTGGAGCGACAAGGCGGGCGCCGTCGCCATTGCCAAAAGTTCCGGCAGCACGGCGGTCGTCCTGCGCGACACGCCGGCCCTGGCGCGCGATGCGGCGATGAAGGCATGCCGCACGCGCGCCAAGGATTGCCGCTTCATGGCCCTGTATTGGGAGCCGGGCGGCGAGTGGATGGCCTGGGCTACGGCGGAGGGCGCGGACGGGGAACTGCTGGCGCAGTTCTATGCTTACAGCTATGGGAGCGAGGCAGAGGCGCGCCAGGTCGCCCTGAACGGATGCGCGGCGAACCTGAAGAACGCTGCGGCCAAATGCACGGTGACGGCGAAATGGGGCGCGTGGACGCGCGTCACCGCCTCTTCGCCGAGCTATACCGCCTACCAGCTCGAGGCCGACCGGGCGCAGGCCGAGAAAAACGCGCTGGCGCGCTGCCGCGAGCACACGCCCTCGGGCCAGGCATGCAAGATCGTCCGCGCCGAGCAGAATGCGGGACCACGCTTGAAGCCGGCGTCCTTCGACAAGGTGTTCGCCCAGACCGCCTTGGCGAAAGAGCGCGCAGCGCAATCCCGTCCGTCGGCGCCGCCACGCGGCCGGACGCTGAGCTGCACCAACCGCTGCGTCAACGGCAGCTGCGTGCGCACCTTCGCCAATGGCCATACCGAACGCTGGGAAGCCCCCCGGGTACTCGACCCATTCACCAACAACTGGAAATGGGATACCTCGAGCTGCGGTGGCTGAGTAGCCCTATACCTTATTGCTGAGCAAGCTGTTTTGAGAAACGTCAATATAATTGTGGCATATGATATTTGCCAAATTTAACGTTTCGCCGAAGAAAATAGGTTTCTTCAACATCGGGGCGGTTTACTGTTGTTAATACGTCGAAATTGTATCGAATTGTCGCGCGCAAGCTCTTCCTTTCGGAGTACGCTCATTTCCGCCGCATACAGACGGCACGGGTTTGACCCGGGATTTGTCCCAGGTTGAACCTCGGTTGACAACGACACAGGCGAGGGTCATTTCGCTTGACGGAAAAACATCACAATGAGGAAGAAACATGAAGCAAACGCGTTCGATTCATCCTGCCATGTTGAAGATGTGTGCTGCGGTCTCGCTGGCGGTCGCCGCCACGGCGGCCGGAGCAGCGGAGCAGAAGTTCATTCTGGAGACTGACCGCATTATCGTGAAGTACAAGGATGCCGTCCCGGCATCGAAGGCCGTCGGCCAGGCGAAGGCGCGCGTCGCCACAGCCCTGAGCGCCGACCGCAAGGCCCGCCTCGACCGCGCCGGCCAGGAGTTCGGCATGCTGGTCAGCGAGAGCCACGCGATCTCGACCGGCGCCCGTGTGTTCAAGCTCAATGGCCGCAAGCACCTGGACGAGGTGAAGAAGCTGGCCGCCGAGATGATGGCGCGCGACCCGAACATCGAGTACGCCGAGCCTGACCGCATCATGACCCACATGGCGACGGCGAATGACCCGTATTACGCCCAGCAGTGGCACTACACCGACTCGGTCGGCGGCCTGCGCCTGCCGACCGCCTGGGACAAGTCGACCGGCACCGGCGTGGTCGTGGCCGTGATCGACACCGGCTACCGCCCGCACGCCGACCTGAGCGGCCAGATCCTGCAGGGCTATGACTTCATCAGCAGCGCCACCATCGGCAACGACGGCAACGGCCGCGACACCGATGCGAGCGATCCGGGCGATCGCGTGGTCGCGGGCGAATGCTACGCCGGTTCGCCGGCCTCGAACTCGAGCTGGCACGGCACCCACGTGGCCGGCACCGTGGCCGCGCGCACCAACAACAGCCTGGGCGTGGCCGGCGTGGCGTACAACGCCAAGATCGTGCCGGTGCGCGTGCTCGGCAAGTGCGGCGGCTACACCTCGGACATCGCCGACGCGATCACCTGGTCCTCGGGCGGCACCGTGACTGGCGTGCCGGCCAATGGCAACAAGGCCAAGGTGCTGAACCTGTCGCTGGGCGGCGGCGGCGCCTGCGACGCGACCACCCAGAACGCCATCAACGGCGCCCGCTCGCGCGGCGCGGTGGTGGTGGTGGCGGCCGGTAACGACAACATGAACGTCAGCAACGCCAGCCCGGCGAACTGCTCGGGCGTGGTTGCGGTCGCGGCAACCGGCAAGACCGGCGGCCGTGCGTCCTACTCGAACTACGGCACCCTGGTCGACGTCGCAGCCCCAGGCGGCGACGGCAGCTACAGCGTGATCTCGACCCTGAATTCGGGCACCAATGCGCCGGGTTCGGACAACTACGCCGGCTACCAGGGCACCTCGATGGCCACCCCGCACGTGGCCGGCGTGGCCGCGCTGATGTTGGCGGCCAAGTCGACCCTGACCCCGGACCAGATCGAAAGCATGCTGAAGTCGAGCGCGCGCGCCTTCCCGGCGACCTGCTCGGGCTGCGGCACCGGCATCGTGGACGCTACTGCCGCCGTGAATGCGGCGATCGGCGGCACCACCACCCCGACCGGCCCGACGATCAGCGAATCCGAGTCGAACAACACGCTGGGTACCGCGGATCTGGTCTCGACCACCGGCACCACCGTGAACGGCAATATGGGCAGCACGACCGACAGCGACTACTTCCGCGTAGACCTGCCGGCCGGCAAGACCCTGAGCGCCGTCATGACCCCGGGCAGCAGCAGCGCCGACTACGACCTGTACGTGTACAACAGCTCCGGCAGCCAGCTGGGCGCCAGCGAAAACCCGGCCGGCGCGGTGGACAGCGTCACCAGCGCCAACACCGGATCGTCCACCTCGAGCCGCTACGTGCGCGTGGTGTACTACAGCGGCGGCACCGGCTCGACCAACGGCAAGTACAGCCTGAAGCTGAGCTGGTAATGGTCTAGGATGAAGCGGCGCTGCTCCCCTTGCGCCGCCTTCATCCGGGAACGCGCGGCATGCCGCGCGTTCTTTTTTTGCGGTCTTGCAATAACTCCACTTTCCACCGATACTGTATGCAATTACAGTAGTTGGCCCCGCCGCCCGTGTGAACGCTCCGCTCCGTAAAATCATCCACTGCGATTGCGACTGTTTCTACGCATCGGTCGAGATGCGCGACGATCCTTCGCTGCGCGGGCGTCCGCTCGCCGTTGGCGGCCGTCCCGACCAGCGCGGCGTGATCGCCACCTGCAACTACGAGGCGCGCCGCTACGGCATCCATTCGGCGATGGCCACGGCTCAGGCCATGAAGCTGTGTCCAGGCCTGCTGGTGATCCCGCCGGCGATGGAGAAATACCGCATCGCTTCACGCCAGATCATGGACATCTACCGCGACTACACGGAACTGGTGGAGCCGCTCTCGCTCGACGAAGCCTACCTCGACGTCACCGACTCCCCGCACTGCAAGGGCAGCGCCACCCTGATCGCGCAGGAGATCCGGCGCCGCATCTTCGAGACCGTCGGCATCACGGCCTCGGCCGGCGTGGCGCCGAACAAGTTCGTGGCCAAGATCGCCAGCGACTGGAACAAGCCGGACGGCCTGTTCCTGGTGCGCCCGGAAGAGGTCGACGCTTTCGTGGCCGCGCTGCCGGTCAAGAAGCTGTATGGCGTGGGCAAGGTGACGGCCGAGAAAATGAACCGGCTCGGCCTGCAGACCTGCGGCGACATGCGCAGCTGGCCCATCGAGCGGCTGACGGAGCACTTTGGCAGTTTTGGTTATCGCCTGTACAACCTCTGCCGCGGCGTCGACACGCGCGAAGTGAACACCTCGCGCGAGCGCAAGTCCATCAGCACCGAGGAAACCTATACCCCCGATGTACCCGACCTGGAGGCTTGCCTGCGCCTGCTGCCGGACCTGTATGAGCACCTGCTCGGGCGCATCAAGCGCAACGGTGCTGAAAAATTCATCAACAAGCTCTTCGTGAAAATCAAGTTCTCGGACTTCCAGCAGACGACGGTCGAGTGTGTTGGCTATGCACCACATATTCCGACCTATGCGCGCCTCATGGAGACCGGCTGGGCCCGCGCCAGCCGCCCGGTGCGCCTGCTGGGCGTCGGGGTGCGGCTGGGCGATACCGAGACCGTCGAACAGCTGCGCCTGTTCGAGGACGCCCTGCCGGCGGCAATCGTCGAGGCCGTTGGCGACTCGACAACAGATTAATTTTTTCATTCGCCTGCCGGTCGAAATTTCCGCTGAGCAGCGTAGAATGTCGTTCCCTTGAAATACTGAAACAATCGGATAACAGCGTATGTGGTTCAAGAATCTCCAGATTTATCGCCTGCCCGCTCCCTGGGCATTCAACCCCGAACAGATGGAAGAAGCGCTGCAGTCGCAGGCTTTCACGCCCGCCAGCAGCAACGAACTGCTGCGCCAGGGCTGGGATTCGCCACGCGGTAACGGCAAGCTGGTCCACGTCGTCAACAAGCAGATGCTGATGATGCTGGGCAACGAGAAGAAGCTGCTGCCGAGCTCGGTCATCAACCAGGTCGCCAAGGCCAAGGCCGCCGAGCTGGAAGAACAGCAGGGCTTCCCGCCGGGCAAGAAGGCGATGAAAGACCTGAAGGAACGCGTGGCCGACGAACTGCTGCCGCGCGCCTTCTCGATCCGCAGCAACGTCTGGGTCTGGATCGACCCGGTCAACGGCTGGCTGGTCGTCGACGCAGCCAGCCCGGCAAAAGCGGACGACGTCATCAAGATGCTGCTGAAAGCCGTGGACCGCATGCCGCTCGAATCGCTGCGCGTGCAGAAATCCCCGGTGGCCGTGATGACCGGCTGGCTGGAAGCCGACGAAGCCCCGTATGGCTTCACCATCGACCAGGACACCGAACTGCGCGCCACCGGCGAAAGCCGCGCCGCCGTGCGCTACGTGAAGCACACCCTGGAACCGGACGACATCCGCCGCCACATCGCCGCCGGCAAGCAGTGCACCCGCCTGGCCATGACCTGGAACGACCGCATCAGCTTCGTGCTGACCGAGGCGCTGGCGATCAAGAGCATCAAGCCGCTGGACGTGATCAAGGAAGGCGAAGCCGTCACCTACAGCGACGACGAGCGTTTCGACAACGACATCACCCTGATGACGGGCGAGCTGGCCAAGCTGCTGGCCGACGTCGTCGAGGCCCTGGGCGGCGAAGCCAAGGCCTGATTCCTCCCTGCCACCCGGGCTGCATATGCAGTCCGGGTGAGCTCTCCCAAACGGTACTGTCGAGCAGTTTTACATTCCAATTGTGCCGTGAAACATTTTCCTTTATTTAACATTGACTTAGCGAGCAGGCACACTCTTTGCTAAAAGTCGGCGGCGTACTTTTGACCAACTCTCCAAAGGAGCCGCCTTAATGAAACTCAAGAAACTCGTCGCACTCGCCCTGTTCGGACTTGCCTCGCTCGCCCAGGCAGACAACATCTCCTTCACCGGCAACTTCACCTACGATAACGATGTGCAGCGTTTTAACTTCACGCTGGCCGAAGCATCGACCGTGACCCTGCGCAGCTGGTCCTATGCGGGCGGTGTGAACGCAGCCGGGCAGACCATCCAGCGCGGCGGCTTCGACCCGATCCTGGCCCTGTTCTCGGCGGACGGACTGCGCATCGACGAACAGGACGATGCCGATTGCCCGCTGGTGCCAGCCGATGAGGTGACCAACGCCTGCTACGACGTGAACTTCACCCGTGAACTGGCTGCCGGCAACTACATCGTGACGATCCAGCAGTACGATAATTTTGCGCGCGGCGACCTGGCGGATGGTTTCGATTACGACGGTGTGGCGTATCGCAATTTCCGCGACGGTTTCGTCGACGCCGCGGATGACAAGCGTGATGGTCACTGGGCTTTCGACATCCTGAACGTCAACAGCGCCGAGATCCCGGACGAGGTCCCGGAACCTGCGAGCATGGCGATCCTGGCTGCCGGCGTGGCAGGCATGGGCCTGGCGCGCCGCCGCAAGGCCAAGCCGCAGGTGTAAGAACGTGAAAGCGCCGTCCCCGGCGCTGTCGTCCCCCTTTACTTCGTGGCGACCTCTTCGCTGGTGGCCGGTTCCCGGCTTCCCCCGTCGCCGCGCTCGAGCTTGCCGCTCGAATAGGTCGGGCCCTGGCGCTTCTCGTGCGGGGACGGCTTGCCCGGCAGCGGCGGCAGGGCCTTGGCCTTCTCCAGGTCGATGCCCGCCACCTCCGCCACGCGGCGGCCGTAGTCCTCGTCACAGTGCCACAGGTGCCACACCATGCGCAGCTGGATCGGCTCCGGACACTTCCTCAGGTCGCCTCCGACGTTATTGACGAGATCGTCGCGCTCCCAGTCCTCGAAGCTGCGGTAGCGCGCGCCTGCCTGGGCATAGTCGTCGGCCGTGCGGGTGGTCTGGTAGCGGCCCAGGTGGCCTTCGACCCACTGGTGGTATTCCTTCTCGGGCTTGGGCGCTTCCTGGTAGCCGCCCATCAGGCTCGGCTCGTAGTTGATGTGCTTGTCCTCGCCGCGGCCGTCCACGTAGAAGGTCATCTGGCCGTCGCGCTGGTTGGTGCGCGCCGCCGCGCCCGCCTGCGGCTGGTTGATCGGCAGCTGCAGGTAGTTCGGCCCGACGCGGTAGCGTTGGGTGTCGGAATAGGAGAGGGTGCGGCCCTGCAGCATCTTGTCGTCCGAGAAGTCGATGCCGTCCACCAGCACGCCGGTGCCGAAGGCCGATTGCTCGGTTTCCGCGAAGACGTTGTCCGGATTCTTGTTGAGCACCAGGCGGCCCACCGGCAGCAGCGGGAACTGGTCTTCCGGCCAGCGCTTGGTGTCGTCCAAAGGGTCGAAATCGAGCTCGGGATGCTCGCCGTCGCGCATGATCTGCACGCAGAATTCCCATTCGGGGAAGTCGCCGCGCTCGATCGCATCGTAGAGGTCGCGCGTGGCGTGGCTGGTGTCGTTCGCCTGGATCTCGGCGGCCTGTTGCGCGGTGAGGTTGCGCACGCCCTGCTTCGGTTCGAAATGGAACTTCACGAGATGGGCCACGCCCTGGTCGTTGACCAGTTTATAGGTATTCACGCCCGAGCCTTCCATCTCGCGGTAGGTCGCGGGAATGCCCCATGGGCTCTTGACCCAGGTAACCATGTGCAGGGCTTCCG
Organism: Pseudomonadota bacterium; assembly: GCA_040758275.1. Taxonomy (GTDB): domain Bacteria; phylum Pseudomonadota; class Gammaproteobacteria; order Burkholderiales; family Burkholderiaceae_D; genus Telluria. Next base: position 50,648 of record JBFLVV010000009.1, on the reverse strand, counting down.
GATGGCTGCAAATAAAATCGTAGAAGCGCCAGGGCTCCTGCTGGTTGGTGACCGGGTCGGGCTTGAAGGCGTGGATCATGTCGGGGAACTTGATCGCGTCGCGGATGAAGAAGACTTTCAGGTTATTGCCCACCAGGTCCCAGTTGCCATCCACGGTCTTGAACTTGATCGCGAAGCCGCGCGGGTCGCGTGCGGTCTCGGGCGATTCCTTGGCGCCGATCACGGTCGAGAAGCGTACGAAGACCGGGGTCTGCACGCCGACCTCGTTCAGCACACGCGCCCGGGTGTACTTGCTGGCCGGCTCGCCGCCGATCGTGCCGTAGGCTTCGAAATAGCCGTGGGCGCCGGTGCCGCGCGCATGCACCACGCGTTCCGGAATGCGCTCGCGGTCGAAGTGCGTGATCTTTTCGATGAACTGGTAATTCTCGAGCGTGGCCGGACCACGTTCGCCCACCGAGCGCAGGGACTGGTTGTCGCTGACTGGGTGACCCTGGCGGGTGGTCAGGATGGGACGCTGCTCGCTCATTGCTCTCTCCTCATGGGGTACGCGGAGAGACGAGTATAGGAAGAGGTCGCGCAGGGCAGCGCGCGGCTGCCCCACGGAAAAAGCGGATGCTTAGAGTTGCTGGAACACGCCGGCGGCGCGGTTCTTGGTGACGTTATCCCATGGGAACACCTGGCCATTCATGGCGATGTAGACGCCTGCCGGCAAGGTCTGGGCGACACCGCAGGCGAAGCCGAGGTTGAACAGGGCGTCCGAATTGGCGATCTCGTAGGGGATCATGGCGCCACTCAAGACGATGGTCTGGTCGAGCTTCGCAGCGCCCAGCACGGCCGCCGTCTCGCGCATGGTGTCGGTGCCGTGGATGATGACGATGGCCTTCTCATTTGCCGCCTGGCAGGAAGCCAGCACGCGCTGGCGGTCCGGGTCCTGCATGTCGAGCGAGTCGAGCAGGGGCAGCACTTCCAGCTCGACGGGAATCGTCATGCGCGAGCGCGCGATCACGGCCGGCAGGTGGCTGTCGGCAAAGCCGAGTACGCCGTTCAGTTCATTGTAGTGTTTATCGAAAGTGCCACCGGTGGCGATGATTCGCAAAGTCATGTTGGTTTGTCCACGTGCAGAAAAAAGGTGGGTAATGATAGCCTCAAACGGTAGTGTATCCCTATGTGACTGCGCTAGAATCGTCTGGATCGGATGAGCAGTCGGCGAAGCCGACTGGACTAAATTGCTGTTCCCCCCTTCCTTCACCATTCTTCTCCCATGAAAGCCGTCGCACCGGGCACCGTCATTTTTCACCGCCATCGAGGCTATGGCGTGATCACCCACGTCAACCTCCTGACGGGCTGGATCTCGGCGCGCTTCGGCAGTGAGCAGCGCACCCTCGACCTCAACCTGTCGAGCGACGAGGTGCAGCATGCGGATGGCGAACCGATCCTGTTCCGCCGCACGCCGCCGGACCGCATGCCGCATGCGCGCCTGATGGATGTGGTGCGCGAGCTGCACAAGGCCGGCTACCAGAAGCTGTATCTGTATTCCTGGCCCAAACCCTCCGGCCTGCACTGGCGCTGGCACCTGTTCACGGGCCCGCGCAACTGGATGCAGCGCACCTGGCGCGAAGGCTGGTATGGCTCGGGCGCGGACTACAACAACAATCCCGTGATGGGCTGGGGCGATTCGCCGGGCGCGACCACCGAAGAACTCATCCATGCGCTGGCGAAATTCGACCCGCAGGGCCTGGCGCAGGCGCTGGGGCGTGACGAAGACCACACGGCCTGGTTCGCCCAGGTCTGCGAGCTACTGCTGCCCGGCTATATGTACAGCCTCAATATGGAGCGCCCCGCGGGCGGCAAGCTCATCGAGGCGCCGCCGGTGCCGGTGGTGCCCGTGCGGGCGGGCCTGCAGCCCTATTCGGGCCCGACCATCGGCTGGCCGCCGGGCTGGGCTGGGCTGTGGAGCGGCACCCACGTGATGCCGGTGCGCCGGCCGAGTTTTACCGGCGAGCCCGAGCTGAAGCAGGAGAGCTAGCGCTTGCCCAATGCCTCGGGGTTGAGGATATTGTCCGGCTGCCCCGCGGCGAAGCGCACGACATTCTCGAAGGCCGTCTGGAAATAGATCTCGTAACTGTCCTGCTCCACATAGCCCAGGTGCGGCGTCGCCAGCACCGTCGGGATGCGCAGCAGCGGCGAGTCCGCTTTCAAGGGTTCATTGCTGAACACGTCCAGCGCCGCATAACCGGGGCGGCCTGAACGCAGGGCCTGCTCCAGCGCGCCTTCCTCGACCAGCTCGGCGCGGCTGGTATTCACGAACAGGGCATCCGGCTTCATGCGCGCGAAATCCTCGGCCTTCACGATGCCGCGCGTTCCTTCCGCCAGCCGCAGGTGCAGGCTCAAGACGTCCGCCTGCACGAACAGCGCCTCGCGCGAGACCGCCGCTTCGAAGCCATCGTCCTGGGCCGCCTGGCGGCTGCCTTCGCTCCCCCACACCAGCACGCGCATCCCGAAAGCCCGCGCATAGCCCGCCACCAGGCGCCCGATCTTGCCGTAGCCCCAGATTGACAAGGTACGTCCGCGCAGCGAGCGTCCCAGGCCGTTGAGCACCGGGTTGGTCGATGCCGTCTGCCACAATCCTTCCTTGAGATTGTTCGCATAGGGGACGATCTTGCGGCTGGCGGCCATGATCAGGGCCCAGGTCAGTTCGGACGGCGCCACCGGAGACCCGATGCCCTCGGCGATCGCGATGCCATGTTCGGTGGCCGCCGCCACATCGATGTGGCCGCTGACCTTGCCCGTCTGCGAAATCAGCTTCAGGTTGGGCAGCCGCTGCAGCAGGGCGGCCGGGAAGGCGGTGCGTTCGCGGATGAGCACGAGGGCCTCGTAGGGCGCCAGCCGGATCGCCAGCTGTCCCAGCCCGCGTGCTGAATTATTAAACACTTTCACTTCATGACCGTCGAGCAGGCGGAAGCAGGAAAGGCCCCGGACGGCGTCCTGATAATCGTCGAGAACAGCTATTCGCATGAGAGTTGCTTCCTTTTAAGGTTGGACACGTAGCGAAATAACAGCATCCAAAAAGATCATAAATAGCCTACTACATTAGTCGGGCAATTTTGACTACTTTTTTGTAGTAGCAGAGCTAAATCGGCGTTTTACGGGTGTACAATCGGCCAATTCTTGAGGGTTTGACACGCTTGTGCCGGCCCCTGCAGCACCCTTTCCGGTCTCCCTGCGAGGCCGTCGACACGACCGCCGTAATTGCCGCGCTCCGCTGGAGCGACCAGCCATTTTAAGGCACGGCCAGACGGACGATCCTGCCGTGACAGTATTCTTAATTGGCATTGGAGGTATCTATGAACCAGCCCGTGATGGGCGGCGTCGCCGCACTGAACGTTCCAGCTCACGTCAAACACCAGCAGCTCATCAATTGGGTCGCGGACATCGCCGCCCTGACGAAGCCTGACAGCATCTACTGGTGCGACGGTTCCGAGGAAGAGTACGACCGCCTCTGCGCGCAGATGGTCGAAGCCGGCACCATGAAGAAGCTCAACCCGGCCAAGCGCCCGAACTCCTACCTGGCCTGGTCGGACCCCTCGGACGTGGCGCGCGTCGAAGACCGCACCTACATCTGCTCAAGCACGAAAGAGCAGGCTGGCCCCACCAACAACTGGATGGACCCGGCCGAGATGCGCCGCACCCTGAACGGCCTGTTCGACGGCTGCATGGCCGGCCGCACCCTCTACGTGGTGCCGTTCTCGATGGGCCCGCTGGGCTCGCCGATCGCCCACATCGGCGTCGAACTGTCCGACTCGCCCTACGTCGCCGTCAACATGCGCATCATGACGCGCATGGGCAAGGCCGTGTTCGACGTGCTCGGCAGCGACGGCGACTTCGTGCCTTGCGTGCACACCGTCGGCATGCCGCTGGCCGCCGGCCAGAAAGACGTGCCGTGGCCCTGCAACGCCACCAAGTACATCGTCCACTACCCGGAAACCCGCGAGATCTGGTCCTTCGGTTCGGGCTACGGCGGCAACGCGCTGCTGGGCAAGAAATGCTTCGCGCTGCGCATCGCCTCGAACATGGGCTACCAGGAAGCACAACAGGGCGGCACCGGCTGGCTGGCCGAGCACATGCTGATCCTGGGCGTCGAGTCCCCGAAGGGCGACAAGAAATACGTGGCGGCCGCCTTCCCATCGGCCTGCGGCAAGACCAACTTCGCCATGCTGATCCCGCCGAAGGCATTCGACGGCTGGAAGGTCACCACCATCGGCGACGACATCGCCTGGATCAAGCCGGGCCAGGACGGCAAGCTCTACGCCATTAACCCGGAAGCCGGCTATTTCGGCGTGGCTCCGGGCACCAACGACAAGACCAACCCGAACTGCATGGCCTCGCTGCGCGAGAACGTCATCTTCACCAACGTGGCGCTGACCGACGACGGCGACGTGTGGTGGGAAGGCATGACCAAGGAAGCCCCGGCGCACCTGATCGACTGGCAGGGCAAGGACTGGACCCCGGCGTCCGGCACCAAGGCCGCCCACCCGAACGCGCGCTTCACCGTCGCCGCCACCCAGAACCCGGTCATCGACGCCGCCTGGGACGACCCGGCCGGCGTGCCGATCTCGGCCTTCATCTTCGGCGGCCGCCGCTCGACCACCGTGCCGCTGGTCACCGAAGCCAACAACTGGGTCGAAGGCGTCTACATGGCCGCGACCATGGGCTCGGAAACCACTGCCGCTGCCGCCGGCCAGATGGGCATCGTGCGCCGCGACCCGTTCGCGATGCTGCCCTTCATCGGCTACAACATGAGCGACTACTTCCAGCACTGGCTGGACCTGGGCAAGAAAGTCGAGGCCAAGGGCACCCTGCCGAAGATCTTCTGCGTCAACTGGTTCCGTACCGGCGAAGACGGCGGCTTCGTGTGGCCGGGCTACGGCGACAATATGCGCGTGCTGAAGTGGGTGCTGGACCGCGCAGAAGGCAGCGCGCCAGGCGGCCAGCAGCACATGTTCGGCACCTCGCCGAACTACGGCGACCTGAATTGGGAAGGCGTGGAGTTCACCGAAGCGCAGTTCACCCAGATCACCTCGATCGACAAGGACGCCTGGGTCGAAGAACTGAAGCTGCACAGCGAACTGTTCGACAAGCTGGCCTACCGCCTGCCGCAGGAGCTGGTGGACACCAAGCGGCAGCTGGAGCAGCGCCTGGGCGCCTAAGGATGATGGAGTAGGGGGAGTGGTTGAAAGCGGCACAGACCGCCAGCCAATGAAAAAGGGACAGGCAAATTTGCCTGTCCCTTTTTTCATGCCGCGGCGGCGGGTATTCAGTAGCCGATGCCGCGCGCCATGGCGGCTGCCAGGACCGGAATCAGCGCGAACACATGGATCTCGGCCAGCAGGATGCGGCGCACCTTGTGGATCTCTTCCTGTGGCGGCACGAAGGCTGCGTCGGCCTTGAGCAGCTTGCGCCAGGCCGCGATGCGCAGGGTCGGCCGGATCGACAGGATGCCCACCACCCCGAAGGCGGCGATCTTGGCCCAGAACACCGGATTGTCCAGGTAGAAGTCAGCACCCTTGGCGCCGTGCCAGACCCGGGCGAAGCCGGCAAACAGGATGGCCAGGGCCAGCAGGCCGTAGGCGGCGTCGAAGCGTCCCAGCAGGCGCACCGTGTGCGGCGACATTGCCGCAGGACGCATCAGCGCCAGTTCGGCGGCCAGCACGGAGGCAATGCCGAACACGATCAGGTGGTGAACGCTGGCGAGGAAGAGGTCGATCATGGCTGCGCAAGGATGAGATGGGGGCTCCAATGTCGCTTGAGGCTGCCACCTTGTCAAGACGGCATGCGGCAGGGCGCCGTGAACCTGCTTGCAGTCCCTGTCGCGGGTTCAAACTGGCGCTTCCCGACCGCGCCCGGGATTAGGCTGTCCTCGTCATTGTGGACGGGAGGACTTCATGAACAAGCTCATTGAGTTCATTGTGCCGGGTGGCAGGGTGGTGGTTGAGTCCGAGGCGAATGCCACAGGGGGCAATGTGCGCGGCGCAGGTGTCGCCCAGGTCACGGAAGCGGTCGGCAGGTCACTGGGCGATGCGCTGTCGGTCATCCGCCATGTTGCCGAGGCGACGGTGGACGCCTGCGATGGCCTGGAGGTGGCGCCGGACACGGTCGAAGTCGAGTTCGGGCTGAAATTCAATGCAGAACTCAACGCCTATATTGCGAAGAGCAAGGGCGAGGCAACGCTCAACGTCAAGCTCGTCTGGACCCCGGAATAGGGCCGGCGCCAGGCGCACATTCTTTGCCTGCTGCTGTCTAAGATTGACGGTAGCCCCGGCGTATCCCCGTGGCCGCCGTTTTCCTGGACCGCATTGGGGTGGCGATGATTTATCAAAACTTCGATTTGGAAATCATCCGTCCCTACGGCAGTGAGCGGCTGTGTGCGAGGGTGCTGGAGTCGCCGCAAGGCGATTGCCCCTTCGTCGACGTGAAGTGGCCCTTCAACGCCGAAGAGGAAAGCATGATGCTGTCGGAAATCTACGGCGGCCTCAGGCAGCGCCGTGGCCGGTCGAGCCAGGCAAACACCATCGAGGACTTCGGCGGGAAACTGTTCGAAGCCGTTTTTTCCGGCGACATCGAACACCTGTTCCGCTCATCGCTGGACAGCGCCTTCCGTAGCGGGAAAGGCTTGCGCGTCCGCCTGCGGCTGCCCGAAGACAGCGAATTGCACGTCAGGCCGTGGGAGTTCCTGTTCGATACCGAGAGCAGGGAATTCCTTGCAGTGCGGGAGCACACGCCCCTCGTGCGCTATCTGCCGGTGGCGCAGCCGATCCCGCCGATCACGGTGGAAGGGCCCTTGCGGGTCCTCGTGGCCCTGTCCTCGCCCACCGACCACCCGCGGCTCGACATTGCCCGCGAGTGGGAAATCCTGCGCAATGCGCTGGAACCCTCGATTGCCGCCGGCCAGCTCGAACTGCGCCGCGTGCCGAGCCGCTGCACCTTCGACAATCTGCGCGATTCGCTCCGGCACTACGGCGCACACATCTTCCACTTCGTGGGCCACGGCATACCGGGGGCCCTGGTGCTCGAGCAGGACTCCGGCAGGGGCCAGGAGATGGAAGCGACGCACCTGCGTTCCGCCTTTCCCAGCGGGGCCCTGCCGCGGCTCATCGTGCTGAACTCATGCTCCGGCGCCATTACTCAGGATGTCCCTTTCTCGGGGCTGGCACAGGGTTTCCTGAGGCAGGGCGTGCCTGCCGTGGTAGCGATGCAGGCCTCGATCACGGACAATGCCGCACTCATTTTTACCCGCTATTTTTATCGGGACCTGGTCGAGATCGGCGCTGTCGATACCTCGCTGACCGAAGCAAGGCTGCGCATGCAGGCAAACGGCCATCCCATCGAATGGGGCACGCCGGTGCTCTATATGCGCGCACTCAGCGGCCAGCTGTTCCAGCCGGTCGCCAAGCCGCTTGCAAGCCCTGCAGGAGCGAAAAAGAAGGAAGCCACGGCGAAGACAAGCGTGCGCCCCGAGCGCGTGGCGCCGGTGTCCAGCGAGCAGAAGGCGGTGCAGGCCAGCCAGTCGCAGCAGGGAGCCTTGCCGCTCCAGGCCAGCCCTGCCGCCGTCGCCAGGAAAAGGACGAAGACGGCCCGGCTCAAGGAGGGTGCGCCGCCGGTCGGGCCGCAGGCGGGGGAACCCACGACACCGTTGAAGCCGGAACCGGTCGCTCAGGACGTCCCGCCGGAAACCCGGGCGAAGGAAGCCGACTCGCCGTTCGACCTCGGGCCGGTACCGGCCGAAGTAGCAGCGGACCCGGCGGGGCCAAACTTGCCGCCGAAGTTCCCGACGAAACGACGCACGCCGCCATCCAAACGCGAGCCGAACCTGGACGTGGACGCCACCGTGCCGAACGTCCAGCCAGGCGAGCTCCCGCCGGTATTCATCCTGGAACCGCAAGCGCAGCAGGAGCAGGAGCTCATACAGGATGACGGCGCTCCATCGCAGCCTTCGTCACCAGTGCGCGTGGAAAGCCCGGCCCCGTTCCCGCCACCGTCCCGCCGGGGTGTGTTTGCAGCAGGAGGAGCGGCCGCTGCGCTGGCTGTCGCGATCGGCGCAGGCAGCATCTGGTCGTCAAGAGACAGCCCGTCGCCGCCGGCTCCGGCGCCAGGGAAAGCGGCGCCATCCGCGGCGGAGACCAGGCCTGCGCCGGCCGCCGAGCCGCACGCCACGCCCGCGCCTGTGCCCGCGCCCGCGCCCGCGCCTGCGTCCGGAAGCGGCCAGGACGTGAATCAGCGCCCGAATGCGCAAGCAAAAGCGCCGGAGAAAGCGGCGAAGTCATCCGTCCCCGCCCCACGCAAGACCCAGCCGGCAAGCAAGGCGGCTGCTCCCGCGCCGGCCGACAACTGCACGAGTCCCGAGATCAGCGAAAGAAGCGTGAATTGTGTATTCCGTGACCAATAGCGATGGGAGGTGGCCAATGAAGCTCAGTCTGAAGACCAGTGTGCTGCTGTCGGTAGTGGCAGCCGCGGCGCCAGCCGCCTCTGCACAGGAGGATTGCCAGGCAAGGATCAACAAGATCGAGAAGATCGGGGACATCCAGGCTGCGCTGAGCTGCGTGCAGGGCCAGATCACTTCCGAGGCCGAGCGGATCAGGAACCATACGGAGAAGACCAAGAACCAGCTGCTCCTGCAGACCGTCGACCAGCTCGAACTCGTGACGACCAATGTGCGCCAGGTCTCCCTGAAAGACCCCACCAACGGCACCTGGAAGCAGATTCCGGATTCAGCGGACGCGAAAGCCTGCTACCTCTCCGCCGTGCGCCTCCCCGCCCAGGGCCTGTGCCAGGTCACCTACCAGAGTTCGCTGGCACGCTGGGCATACAACGTAAGCGATCCCGCCTCCGCGGGTTTTACCTGCACGGCGACCTGCGTCTGGATGGACATCCGCCGCAAGGCACAAGCCGCTGCCGGCCCTGACACCAACCAACAAGGAGGGACTCATCCATGAACCCGAATACGAAGCGAAGCATTGCGACACTGCTTGCCGTGCTACTGGCCGGGACGGCCGGGGCCGTTACCGCCCGGGTCGGCTCGGCGAAGCAGGCCGCCACGCCGGGCACGGCCCGTCAGCAGGAAGAAGCCAGGAACGCGACCGAACACGTCACCAAGGCCGTGCAGGTCGTGCACAAGATGCAGGCGAACCCCGAGATGCGCGCCTTGCTGCAGCGTTCGAAAGGCGTGTTCGTCGTGCCGCAGTATGGCGAAGCGGCGCTGGGCGTCGGGGCGCGCGGCGGCGCCGGCGTGCTCCTGGTGCGCAGCGGGAAGACCTGGAGCAATCCGGCCTTCTACAATATGGGCGGCATCAGCATCGGCCTGCAGGCGGGCGCCCAGGCCGGCGCCATCGCCCTAGTGCTCAACGACCAGAAGGCCCTCACCAGCTTCATGCAGAACAATAAGTTCTCGCTGGGCGCGGACGCCGACCTGACCCTGGTCGACTGGTCGAAGAAGGGCGCCGGCTCGGCCGGCTGGGGCAACATCACCGCCTGGTCCGACACCGAAGGGCTGTTCGGCGGCGCGGCCATCAACGTCACCGACATCGACTACGACGAAGACGAAACGGCCGGCTATTACCGGCGCCAGGTGGCGGCGCGCGATGTCCTGAGCGGCAAGGTGAGCAATCCCCAGGCCGATATGCTGCGCCAGGCATTGGCCGATACGTCGAGCGGCAGCGCGGCCTCGAGCATGGGCAGCAGCGGCACGCGCGGCACGACTTCAGGCAAGGACACGAAGACCGATTCCGAACGGGACCGCAGCCGCTAGCCGGCCCGGCTGCTCAGTTCCATCCCATCAGGACCGGCGGAATGAGCAGCAGCAGGGCCAGCACCAGGTAGATCAGCTGCAGCGGGATCATCCACTTGGCCCAGGTCAGCCAGGGGATGCGCGCCAGCGCCAGCACGCCGACCGTGATGCCGGAAGTCGGGATCATCGGCGTGGACAGTTCGCCCAGCTGGAAGGCGAGGATGGCGGTCTGGCGCGACACCCCGACCAGGTCCGCGAGCGGCGCCATGATCGGCATCGTGAGCGCGGCCTGGCCGCTGCCCGAGTGGATGAAGAAGTTGATGACCGACTGGATCAGGTACATCTTCTGGGCCGCGAACACCGGATGACTCGACTGCACCAGCGGCAGCAGCTCGTGCAGCATGGTGTCGATGATGTTGGCCTCGCGCGCAATCACCATGGTGGCGCGCGCGATCGCGATCACGAGGGCGGTCGGCGCCAGGTCCTTCACGCCCTGCATGAAGGCGGCCACCCAGTTGTCGGTGCCGAGGCGCGCGACCAGGCCCACCACGATGGCCATGGCCAGGAACAGGGCCGCGATCTCGTCGATGAACCAGCCGTACTGCACCACGCCCACCACCATCGCGCCCAGGGTCAGCGCGAAGATGCCCAGCACCGCCGCGTGGCGTCCCGTCATGCGCTCGTGCTCGTGCGCGGAAGAAGCCGGCATCTCCTGGCGCTTGGTCTGGTCCAGCACATAGGTCGGGCTCAGGGCCGGGTTGCGTTTCACGCGGGCCGCGTACCACATCAGGAAGGCGATGGTCACGAAGGTCGCCGAGGCCCAGACGATCAGGCGATAACCCATCCCCGAGAACACCGGCACGCCCGCGATGCCCTGGGCGATGCCGACGTTGAAGGGATTCAGGAAGGCCGCACCGAAGCCGACCTGGGAACCCAGGAAAGGAATCGACACCCCGGTCACCGTGTCGTAGCCGAGGGCGAGTGCCAACGGCACGAAGATCAGGATGAAGGGAATCACCTCCTCGTTCATGCCGAAGGTGGCGCCGCCCAGCGAGAACATGGTGACGAACACGGGGATCACGAGTGCGCGCACCGTTGGGGAATGCGCGTGCGCGCGGACGATCGAGCGGATCAGGGTGTCGATCGCCTCGGTCCGCTGCAGCACGGCGAAGGCGCCGCCGACGAAGAGGACGAAGCCGATGATCTGGGCCGACTCCACGAAGCCCTTGATCGGTGATTTCAACAGCGCCACCAGGCCTTGCGGCTTGCTGTCGACGTAATGGAAGGAGCCGGGGTCGACCAGCTGCCTGCCGTCGACCAGGTGGGTCTCGTACTTCCCGCCGGGGACGAGCCAGGTCGCCAGCGCGATCAGGGCCAGGATGGCGAACAGCAGCACGAAGGTGTTGGGCATTCGAAGACGCATCGTCGACTCACTGACTCAATAGGGAACCGGAACGGAAGGGCGTGGCGCCCGCGATTTTGCAGACCTGCATGCCGCGCAGCAGGTGCCGATGGGCGGTGGAGGCGAACAGCAGGCCATCTTGCGTTGCGCGCACGGTGGCGGTGGCGCCGCTGACCGGATTGACGATGTCGGCCACCGCCTCGCCGGCCGCGACCTGCTCGCCGAGCGCCTTCAGGAACACCAGCACGCCCGACTGCGGCGCGTAGAGCGGCTCGACACCGGCCAGCGGGGTGGGCTCGCACAAGGCAGCGGGCAACCTTGACACAGGCATCTCGATCATCCCTTCGCGCGCCAGGAACTGCAGCAGCGCATTGGCGTCCTGCTCCGCAAGGTCATAGCGCACGTCCATCTCGCCGCGCAGTTCGACCGTGACGGCGGCGCAGGCCGGGGGCACCGGTGTGGCTTCGCCGAAATGCTCGGCCAGTTCCCACCAGAGGCGGCTGCAGGCTTCGTCGAAAGGCGCGCCGCCCGAGGCGCTGGAGAGCAGCAGGGCGCGCGCGCCGAGCAGGGCGGACAGCTGCGCGGCCTTGTCGAGCAGCGGGGTGCCCGCGTACACGTGCAGCAGGCCTTCGTTATCGCTGTGCAGGTCGAGCACGATGTCGGCATCGATCGCCATCGACAGCAGGGTTTTCTTGAGCACCTCGGTGTGGTCCTGCGGTTCCCAGCGGTCGACTGCGGCGCGCGCGCCGGCGCGCACCAGGGCGACGTTGGATTGCGCATCCGGCCCGAGGCGGCCGGCCAGGTTCTCCTTCAGTTCATCGGCCACGTGGCGGAAGGCGCGGTTGAAGTTCACGCCGGTACCGAGGTCGAAGCGTCCGAAGGGCGTGCCCTGCAGCACCTGCGACAGGCCGACGGGATTGGCGGCCGGGACCAGCACGATCTCGCCGCGGATGCAGCCATCGGCATCGAGCGCGTCGAGTTTGCGGCGCAGGAACTGCGCCACCAGCATCGCCGGCACTTCGTCCGCATGCAGGGAGGCCTGGATATAGGCCTTCTTGCCCTTGGCGGGCGTGCCGTAGTGGCAGGAAGTGAGCTGGTACATGGCCAGGCCCGGCTCGGTGGCGATCGGGTGTGTCTGTATATGCATGCGCAATCTCCACACGCCGATATGCCAGCCGCATGGGGCTTCGGCGGGTATGTAGGTTTTTTTACACAGCCAGAATCAATGAAAGAATATTTTCAGATTCCTGTTGAGTTTGCCACAGAAGCTGGATTACATTTAAAAAAATATTTAGAAATTTGCATGTCATAAAGAAAACCATTCACCCTACATAAACGATGCCTTCTTCCAGCCTGCGCAACGCTTCACCCGACATCGGTTTCGCCGAGTCTTCGCTCGGCCAGTCGCTGCTGCGCATGCTGTCCGAAGGCTCGGCCTCCAACCGCAACATCGCCGACTACCTGCTGCGCAACCAGGTGCGCGTGACGGCCCTCGGCATCGAGGAACTGGCCGAGGCCTGCGAGGTGTCGAGCGCCACCATCAGCCGCTTCGCGCGCGACCTCGGCTTCAAGAACTACGCGGCGATGCGCGGCGCAGTGGCCGAGACCCTGCAGTCGATGCTGCAGCCGGTCGAGAAGCTGCGCAGCTCGATCGCACGCCGTCCCGCCTCGCCCGCGCTGGAAAGCCTGGGCTATGCGGAAGCGGCGATCACGGCCACCAGCCGCGACCTGGCCGGCGCTAAGCTGGACCGCATCGGCGCGGGACTCACCAAGGCGCGCACCGTCTACGTGCTGGGCTTCGGCCTCTCCACATTCCTGGCCGGCGCGCTGGCCATGCACCTGCAGCCCTTCTGCCGCCACGTGGTCGAAGTCGCGGCGGCCGGTGGCACCGAGGTCGCGGCCAGCCAGCTGGCCACCATCACCGACAAGGACGTGCTGGTGGTGATCTCGCTGCCGCGCTACACGCTGGCGGCCGTCTCGCTCACCCGCTTCGCGCGCGACAGCGGCGCCACCGTCGTCTCGATCACCGATTCTCCAGCCTCCCCGCTGGCCGAACTCGGGCACCACGTGCTGTATGCGCACAGCGCGCACCCGGTGCTGCCCAGCAGTTCGAGCGCGGCGCTGGCCGTCATCGAGGCACTGGTGGTGTCCCTCATGACCTCCAACAAGGCCAACGTCGCCAAGGCGGCCCGCCACACCGAAGCGATCGCCGCCTATCTGTATGGCGAACACCAGATCCGTACCGGCAGCACGCAGAAAAAAGAAGGCGCGGCCAAGCGCCGCAACGTGAAGCAATCCTGAGTCATCTTCGAAAAGGGAGCATTGCATGAGGAAGCACATGTCGATTACCTTGCGGCCGACCATCCTGGCGTCGAGCGTCGTGGCCGCGCTGGGCCTGATGTCCCACGGGGCCTGGGCGCAGCAGGCGCAGACGGATGAGCAGAAGATGCACCGCGTCGAAGTCACCGGTTCCTCGATCAAGCGTCTCGACACCGAGGCGGCGCTGCCGGTGGAACTGATCACGCGCGAGGACATCGACAAGATGGGCGTCACCACCGCCGCCGAACTGGTACGCAACATCGCCGCCAACACGGCCCCGCTGACGGACGGCCCCAGCATCTCGGACGGCACCTCGGGCCAGCGCGGCCTGAACGGCGCCAATATGCGCGGCATCGGCGTCTCATCCACCCTGATCCTGCTGAACGGCCGGCGCCTGGCCAACTTCGCGTCCCCTGGCGACAACGCCGGCGTCGACCTGAACAACATCCCGGCCGGCGCCATCCAGCGTGTCGAAGTGCTCAAGGACGGCGCTTCGGCGATCTACGGCACCGATGCGATCGGCGGCGTGATCAACTTCATCACCCGCAAGGACTACACGGGCCTGGACTTCGCCGCCACCGCCGCCGGCACCGAACACGGCGGCGCCGGCAAGCGCACCGCCAGCATCAGCGGCGGCATCGGCGACCTGGCGACCGACCGCTTCAACGTCTTCGGCGTACTCGACTTCCAGCAGCTCGACCGCCTGAACTCGCGCCAGCGCAGCTTCATCGCCGAGCGCCCGCTGGCGACCACCCTGCCGGCCCAGATGTCGAGCAACACCTTCCCCGCCAACGTCGACATCTCGGGCGCCCAGCGCGCCGCCCTGATCGCCGCCGGCCTGATCCCGGCCGGCAGCACGGCCAGCCGGGTCAACCCGAGCGCGCCGGACTGCAACCCGCCCGCCACCGTCTACGCCCCGCTGGGACCGGGCGGCCGCCTCGGTTGCAGCTACGACTTCATGGAAGACACCGAGATCTATCCGGATTCGCGCAAGATCGGCTTCATCGGCCGCGCGACCTTCCAGCTCAACCCCGACAACCAGCTGTTCGCGGAACTGGTGCAGACCGAGGCCAAGTCGAAATACGTGCTGTCGCCGAACCCGGTGCGCATCCGTAACCTGCCGGTCAGCATCCTGCCCGCGGCCTGGCGTAATGCACTTACCGGTCCGGGGCTGCCGGACACCTTCAGCGGCATCCGCTACCGCATGCAGGAAGCGGGCAACCGCAGCAACGAAGTGACGAGCAAAGGCCAGCGCCTGGTGCTGGGCGCCACCGGCGTGATGCAGGGCTGGGACTACGACCTGGCCTTCTCGCGCGCCGAGAACCGCGCGATCGACAAGTACGTCAACGGCTACGTGCTGTACGACCAGTTCGACGCCGCGGTGCGCAGCGGCCTGGTGAATCCCTTCGCACCGTCTTCGCAGGCCGCCATCGACCTGATCAACAGCATCAAGGTCAACGACAAGGCGCGCGTGGCGAAAGGCATCTCGACCTCCGTCGACGGCAAGATCTCGCGGTCGCTCGCCAAGCTGGCCGGCGGCGACCTGGCGATCGCGGTGGGGGGCGAACTGCGCCGAGAGCACCAGCTGTTCACGCCCTCCGAGCTGCTCAAGTCGAACAATATCGCGGGCGACCGCGACAGCACCGTGCCGGTCGGCGAACTGCTCGACGTCGAGACCGCGGACAACCGCCGCCGCGTGACCTCGGTCTTCACCGAGGTGATCGCCCCCTTCACCAAGGAACTCGAGATGCAGTTCGCGCTGCGCCACGACCGCTACAGCGAGATCGGCAGCACCACCAATCCGAAGATCGGCCTGCGCTACCAGCCGAATAGCGCCGTGATGCTGCGCGCCTCGGCCGGCACGGGTTTCCGCGCGCCCTCGCTGTCGGACCTGAAGCGCCCGACCATCTTCGGCACCGCCGCCGGCTTCCTGACCGACCCGCAGTGCGTGGCGCAGGAAGGCAGCATCGACCTGTGTACCGACCAGTGGGGCGTGGAGCGCCGCTCGAATCCGGACCTCAAGCCCGAGAAGTCGCGCCAGTTCACCTTCGGCACCGTGTTCGAGCTCAATAAACGGACCAACTTCTCGATCGACTACTGGAACATCGAGAAGAAGGACGTGATCAGCACCCTGGGCGAGCAGGTCATCGTCGAGAACCCTGCCGCCTACAACGGCAAGTACATCGAGCGCGACGAGGACGGCTTCATCTCCAACATCCTCCTGATGAAGGAAAACCAGGGGCGCCTGAAAACCTCCGGCATCGACATCGCGGCCGACTGGCGTACCGAGCGCGGGCCCTGGGGCCGCTTCGGCATCGACCTGTCGGGCACCCGCATCCTGCGCTACGACCGCCAGTTCGGCCCTTCGGAGCCCTTCCGCAGCAACCTGGGCGTGTTCCTGAACGACCAGGTGATCCAGAAGTGGCGCCACCGCATCAGCTTCGAATGGGATCATGGCCCGGCCACCCTGTCGCTCGCGAACCAGTACTCGTCCAGCTACACCGACCAGAACACGACCTACGACCCGGCCACCGATTCGCTGCTCGAACCGAACCACGTGAAGGCCTACTCGCTGTGGGACCTGACCGGTTCCTGGGCCGTCAGCAAGAGCCTGAAATTGCGCGCCGGCGTGCTGAACCTGCTCGACAAGGATCCGCCGTTCTCGAACCAGGCCTACTTCTTCCTGTCGGGCTACGATCCGAGCTACACCGACCCGCGTGGCCGCAGCGCCTACGTGAGCCTGAACTACTCGTTCAAGTGATGCGTATGCTGAAGAACGCAGTGCTTGGCCTGGCGCTGGCCTTCGGCGGCATCGGCGCCGGCATGGCCGCGGAGCCGCCGAAGGGCTCCCTCGTCATCATCGGCGGCGGCCTGCGCCCCGAGAATGCGGCGGTGTGGGAAAAGATCGTGGCGCTCGCCGGCGGCAAGGGTGCGCGCATCGCGGTGTTCCCGACTGCGGCCGAGAACCCCGCGCGCGAAGGCGGCAATGCCGTCGCTTTCCTGAACCGCCACGGCGCCCAGGCCTTCATGGTGCCGCTCGCGCCGCGCCTGGCCGGCACCGACGCACGCAAGGCGGCCGAGGACCCGGCCATCGCGGACGCGGTGCGCGGCGCCGGCGGCGTCTTCTTCACGGGCGGCGACCAGGCCCGCATCACCGGCTCCTTGCGGCGGCCTGATGGCAGCCACAGCGCGGTGCTGGACGCCCTGTGGTCCCTGTACCGGCGCGGCGGCGTGATCGCCGGCACCAGCGCGGGTGCGGCCATCATGAGCAGCACCATGTTCTACGATCCGCCGCTGGACGTGATCCCCATCCTCAAGCACGGCGTGGTGGACGGCAAGGACATCGCGCCGGGCCTGGGCTTCATCGGCGACGACGTCTTCATCGACCAGCATCTGCTGGTGCGCGGCCGTTTCGCGCGCATGCTGCCGGCGATGCTCAAGAAGGGCTACAAGCTGGGGCTCGGCATCGACGAGAACACCGCCGCCGTGGTCGGGCCCAACCGCGAGGTATCGGTGATCGGGTACACGGGCGCCCTGGTGCTCGACCTGACGGATGCGAGCTCGGATCCGAAGCAGCCCATCTTCAACCTGTCCAATGCCCGCATCAGTTACGTGGACAACGGCGACACCTTCAACCTGGTGAGCCGGACCTATGTGCCGAGCAAGGGCAAGGAGCCGGTCGACCGGAATATGCGCGAGTACCGCGAAGCGCTGTTCTACACCGACATCCTGGGAAACACCTCGGTGGTCAACCTGCTCGAGAAGCTCGTCGACAGCAACCTGGAACGCGCCACGGGCCTGGCCTTCGAAGGCCCGAGCAGCCGGGCGCCGGAGCGCGGCTTCGAGTTCACCTTCTCGCGCACGCCGGACAGCCGGGAGTACGTGACCAACCGCGAGGATGCCTGGTCGATCTACCGCATCAGGATGGACGTGCGGCCGGTGAAGATGCAGCAGCCGCTCTACACGGTCGAATAAAAAAGGCCGCCCTGGATAGCACCAGGGCGGCCTTTCTTGTTCGTAGTTTGTAGGGTGCACGGCTTCGCCGTGCGCGCGTTCAAACAGCGCGTGAACCGCAAGCGCCGCATCCATTCATATGGAAGTTGAACGCGCGGACGGGAGACCCGGCTGCGCGCCCCGGTCCACCCTACAAAAATTCCCGCTTTGTTTGAGCGATTCAGCCCTTCAGCAGCGGCTTGAGGTACTTGCCGGTGACGCTGGCCTTGTTCTTCGCCACTTCTTCCGGCGAGCCGCTGGCAACGATCTGGCCGCCGCCCGCGCCGCCTTCCGGACCCAGGTCGACGATCCAGTCCGCCGTCTTGATCACATCGAGGTTGTGCTCGATGATCGCCAGGGTATTGCCCTGGTCGCGCAGGCGGTGGATCACCTTCAGCAGCAGGTCGATGTCGGCAAAGTGCAGGCCGGTGGTCGGCTCGTCCAGGATGTACAGGGTACGTCCCGTATCGCGCTTGGACAGTTCCAGCGACAGCTTCACGCGCTGCGCCTCGCCGCCCGACAGCGTGGTCGCGCTCTGGCCCAGCTTGATGTAGCCGAGGCCCACGTCCAGCAGGGTTTGCAGCTTCCTCGCGATGACCGGCACCGGCTTGAAGAACTCGTGCGCGTCCTCGACCGTCATCTCCAGCACTTCGGTGATGTTCTTGCCTTTGTACTGGACCTCGAGCGTCTCGCGGTTGTAGCGCTTGCCGTGGCAGACGTCGCAAGGCACGTACACGTCCGGCAGGAAGTGCATCTCGACCTTGATCACGCCGTCGCCCTGGCAGGCTTCGCAGCGGCCGCCCTTCACGTTGAAGGAGAAGCGGCCCGCCGAGTAGCCGCGTTCCTTCGCGGTCGGCACGGTGGCGAATAGGTCGCGGATCGGCGTGAACAGGCCGGTATACGTCGCCGGGTTCGAACGCGGGGTGCGGCCGATCGGGGCCTGGTCGACCGAGATCACCTTGTCGAAGTGTTCAAGGCCGTGGATGGACTCGTGCTCGGCCGGCTCGGTCTGCGAACCGTAGAGGTGGCGCGACAGGGCCGGGTACAGGGTGTCGTTGATCAGGGTCGACTTACCGGAACCCGAGACGCCCGTCACGCAGGTCATCAGGCCCACCGGCAGCGTGAGCGACACGTTCTTCAGATTGTTGCCTTTCGCGCCCGTGATCACCAGCTGGCGCGCCGGATCCATCTTGGTGCGCTTCTTCGGCACGTGGATCTTGCGGCGGCCGTCCAGGTATTGCGCGGTCAGCGAATGCTCGCTCTCCATGATCTCGTTCAGCGAACCGGCCGCGATCACCGCGCCACCATGCACGCCGGCGCCCGGACCCATGTCGACGATGTAGTCGGCGGTGCGGATCGCGTCCTCGTCGTGCTCGACCACCAGCACGCTGTTGCCGATGTCGCGCAGGTGCTTCAGGGTCGCGATCAGACGGTCGTTGTCGCGCTGGTGCAGGCCGATCGAGGGTTCATCGAGCACGTACATCACGCCGGTGAGACCGGAGCCGATCTGCGAGGCCAGGCGGATACGCTGCGCCTCGCCGCCCGACAGGGTGTCGGCGCTGCGGTCGAGCGACAGGTAGTCCAGGCCCACGTTGTTCAGGAACTTCAGGCGCGCCGTAATCTCCTTGATGACGCGCTCGGCGATGTCCTTCTTGGCGCCGGTCAGTTCGAGGGTCTCGAAGAAGGCCAGGGTGTCGCGCAGGGGCTTGTCCGAGACTTCATAGATGGCGCGCTGCTGGGCTCCCTGCCCGATCTTCACGAAGCGCGCTTCGGTGCGCAGGCGCGCGCCTTCGCAGGCCGGGCACTTCTTCTCGTTGATGAACTTCGCCAGCTCTTCCTTGACCGCCATCGAGTCGGTCTCGCGGTAGCGGCGCTGCAGGTTGTTCACCACGCCTTCGAAGGTGTGCTCGCGGATCACGGTGCGGCCACGCTCGTTGACGTAGCTGAACGGGATCGAGGTCTTGCCGGAGCCGAACAGCACGGCTTCTTGCGCCGACTTCGGCAGCGAATCGAAAGGCTTGTCGAGGTCGAACTCGTAGTAGGCCGCCAGGTTCTGCAGCATCTGGTAGTAGAACTGGTTGCGGCGGTCCCAGCCCTTCACGGCGCCGGAAGCCAGCGACAGGTGCGGGAAGGCGACGATGCGCTTCGGATCGAAGAACTCGATGTGGCCCAGGCCATCGCATTCCTGGCAGGCGCCCATCGGGTTATTGAAGGAGAACAGGCGCGGCTCGAGCTCCTGCAGCGAGTAGCCGCAGACGTTACAGGCGAACTTGTTCGAGAAGACGGTTTCCTTCTCGGTGTCCATCTCGTAGGCCACCGCGCGGCCGTCGGCCAGGCGCAGCGCGGTCTCGAAGCTTTCGGCCAGGCGCTGCTTGATCTCGGCATTGACCTTCACGCGGTCGATGACGACGTCGATGGTGTGCTTTTCGGTCTTCTTCAGCTTGGGCAGCTCGTCGATCTCGTAGATCCTGGCCGCGTTGACGCCGCTCGCGATACGGAAGCGCACGAAGCCCTGGGCCTGCATGGCCTGGAACAGGTCGCCGTGCTCGCCCTTGCGGTTGGCCACGACCGGGGCCAGGATCATCAGCTTGGTCCCTTCGGGCATGGCGAGGACGGCGTCGACCATCTGCGACACGGTCTGCGCGGCCAGCGGCTCGTGCGGGTGGTCCGGGCAGTAGGGCGTGCCGACGCGCGCGTACAGCAGGCGCAGGTAGTCGTGGATCTCGGTGACGGTGCCGACGGTCGAACGCGGGTTGTGCGAGGTCGCCTTCTGCTCGATCGAGATCGCCGGCGACAGGCCTTCGATCAGGTCGACGTCCGGCTTTTCCATCAGCTGCAGGAACTGGCGCGCGTAGGCCGACAGCGACTCGACGTAGCGGCGCTGGCCTTCGGCATAGAGGGTATCGAAGGCGAGCGACGACTTGCCCGAACCCGAGAGGCCCGTGATGACGATCAGCTTGTTACGCGGAAGGTCGAGGTTGATGTTCTTCAGGTTGTGCGTGCGTGCACCGCGGATTCGAATTTCTTCCATTAGTCTTTTTGCAGGCTTTCAATAAAGTTTGCAGGGCCGGCGCACGAAGATCCGAGGCGGTGAGCGGGCCAATCAGGGAGAACCCATAAGTGTAGCTGGTTTTTTGAAGTGCTGTACATGCATCCAGCAGTTTTGTGCCGCTGGGATACGTTTCCTTGACCTTTTGGCATAGGAAAACGGCACAAGAAAAACCGGGGTGAGGGGTATGTGGGCCGGTTCGCGGCCTCTTCAATGACAAAGCGGCCAGAAGGTGAAAATTTTCTTCGAGGGGCGGGTCAAGTCCGCATCAGGAGCTGGCAATCCGGCTCAATCGTGTGCGTGCGGGAAGCGCAAAATAGGGCTTTCGTTCCCTGCTCTTCAGCCCCATAATAGTTGGCTGCAGCACTACGTTCCCTGACGCTTGGAAACCACGCAGAGTCAGGGCTCTACAAAACTCATTGGAGTATTAACATGGCATCAGTCAACAAGGTCATCATCGTCGGCAACCTGGGCCGCGACCCGGAAATCCGCTACATGCCGAGCGGCGACGCTATCGCGAACATCGCGGTGGCCACCTCGTACAAGTCGAAGGACCGCCAGACCGGCGAACAGAAAGAGCTGACCGAATGGCACCGCATTTCCTTCTTCGGCCGCCTGGCTGAGATCGTCGGCCAGTACCTCAAGAAGGGCTCCTCGGTCTACGTCGAAGGCCGCCTGCAGACCCGCAAGTACACCGACAAGGACGGCATCGAGCGCTACGCGACCGACATCATCGCGGAAAACATGCAGATGCTGGGCGGCCGCCAGGGCATGGGCGGCGGCGACAGCATGGGTGGCGGCATGGATGACGGTGGCTACGAGCCGCAGCAGCGCCCGGCCCCGCGCCAGGCTCCGCCGGCGCCGGCAGCACGCCCGCAGCCGCAGCGCCCGGCGCCGAACTTCTCGGACATGGATGACGACATTCCGTTCTAAAGCGAGCTCATCCGCTCCTCCTGCCGGTTGCTTATACCGGCAGACACGGCAAACCCCGTTACCTGGATAGGGGACGGGGTTTTTTTCGTCCGTTCGCGCGCCATTCGAGCGCAAGAAACGGATAGTGCCAATCTTCGTGTCCTCCTATCGTGTCGCTTCTTTCTTCGACAGGGAGTGGATATGAAAGCATTGAATGACAAGGTCGCCATCATCACCGGCGCCAGTTCCGGCATCGGCTACGAGACCGCAAAGCTGTTCGCCCGCGAGGGCGCGAAACTGGTGCTGGTGGCGCGCCGCCAGGCCGGGCTCGACGCCTTGCTGGCGGAGCTGGCCGCGGGCGACGCCGAAGCGGTGGCGTATGCCGGCGATGTCGCCGACGAGGCATGCGCCAAAGCGGCGGTCGACCTGGCGCTCGCGCGTTTCGGCGGCCTCGATATCGCCTTCAACAACGCCGGCACGCTGGGCGCGATGCGGCCCATGCCGGACCTGACGCTGGACGAATGGCGCGAGACCGTCGACGTCAACCTGACGAGCGCCTTCCTCGCCGCGAAGTACCAGATCCCGGCGATGGCGGCGCGTGGCCAGGGTTCCCTCATCTTCACCTCGACGTTTGTTGGCCACGCGGTCGGCATGCCGAGCATGGCGGCCTATGCGGCAAGCAAGGCCGGCCTGATCGGATTGACGCGGGCGCTGGCCTGCGAGGTTGGCAGACAGGGCATCCGCGTGAATGCCATCCTGCCTGGCGGGACGGATACGCCGATGGGACGGGAAGTCGCGAATACGCTCGAGGCACGCGCCTTCGTCGAAAGCCTGCATGCCCTCAAGCGTATCGCCAGGCCAGAGGAGATTGCGCGCTCGGTGCTCTACCTGGCGTCTGATGCTTCCAGTTTCACGACCGGCAGCGCCATGCTGGTCGATGGCGGCGCATCGATCAGCAAGACCTGAGGGAAATTCACGGTGCGCGTTGAGGACCCGGCACGCAGGCCACCTCGAGCAGTCCATCCGGTACGAGCCCGCCGGCGCCGTCGAGTGCGGCCAGCACGCTTGCCGGCGCCGCATGCAGGCGGCTGAGGATGCGGGCCTGGTTGCGGCCTCCCGTCTTGCCCTGGTAGAGCGCCCAGTCGGCCAGGCGGGTGGCCGACTGCCAGTCGATTTCCCCGCCGGCCGATTGCGGCAGCCAGACCACGCCGGCGGTGACGGTGACCGGGACGGTGCAGGTTTCCGCATCGACCGGCGCGCTGCCGATCGCCTCGAGGATCCTGGCAGCCAGTACGGCGATGTAGTCCGGGTCGGTGCCGGGGGCGTACACCATGAATTCCTCGCCGCCCCAGCGCACCACCATGTCGCTGTCGCGCATGGCCGCGTTCAGGCGGCGCGCCACCTCGACCAGCACGGCGTCGCCCACCGCATGGCCCCAGCGGTCGTTGATGCTCTTGAAGTGGTCGATGTCCATCAACACGAAGCAGTCGACACCGCCCGGCGCCGCGGCGCGCCGTTCTGCCCTGGCGCGGCCGCTCCTGGCCTGCATCTTTTCCAGGAAGGAGCGGCGGTTGTGCAGCCCGGTCAGCGCATCGCGCATCGAGTGGTATTCCAGCTGGCGGTTGAGCGTTTGCAGCTGCGCGTTGCTGCGCGCCGCGCGGCGGTACAGCAGGTAGACGACGGCGCAGGCCAGCACGGTCAGGACGGCGGCGAAGCCGGTGGCGAGCTGGGCCCGGTGCCGGCTGTCCAGCTCCGCATCCTTCAGCTCGTTCTCGCGTTTGAGCATGGCGATCTGGCGGGTGCGCTGGCTGGCGTCGAATTCTTCCTGCAAGCCGGCGATCGCGCGGTCGCGCGCGCTGCGGGCGCGGCTCAATTGCAAGGCCTGCTGCTCGCGGACCGTGGCCAGCGCCAGCCGGTACTGGCCTGCCGTTTCCTGCATGCGGCCCTTCTCGTCCAGCATGGCCTCGACGTCCGCCACCGCGCCGGCCTTGCGCAATTGGGCGATGACGGCGTCGATCAGGGGCAGGGCCTCATTCGTCTTGCCCTGGCCCATCAGGCCGAAGCCGAGGTTGGCCTTGGCCATGAGGATCAGGTTGTCGTCCTTGACCCGCAGCGACACCTCCAGGGCCTTGCGGGCCTCCAGTTCGGCGCGCCGATAGTCGTGCTGGCGCAGGTAGTAGTCGGCGATATTGCCGCGGATGGAGGCTTCCATGCCGTCCAGGCCGGCCTGCTCGGCGAGGCCGAGGGCCTGCTGGAAAGCGGCGATGCCTTCCTTGCCACGTTCCAGCCGGATCATGGCGATGCCCTCGGTGAGCCACAGCGAGGCGCTGGCGCGCGGCGTGATGCCTGGCTCGGCCAGACCCTGGCGCGTGGTCTCGACCGCTTTCTCCGCATGGTCACTGTTCACGTAGACCTGGGCGATGCGGCCGTACAGCGAGGTGCGGTGGTCGGCGGCGGCCAGGTCCCCCTGCAGCAGCTTCAGCGCGGACAGGTAGGACGCGAGCGCCTTGTCGAAGCGCGATTTGGCATTGTGGATATCGCCCTGAATACTGTCGATCAGTGCGCGGACGCTGGCGGGCGCATCGGCTGGCGCCCCACTGCGGATATCGTCCAGTACGGCCTGCGCCCCGTCCGTGCGGTTCCGGTCGAGCAATTGGCGTACTTCACCCAGGCGCGCGCGCGTCGCGCCCGCGCGGTCCTTGTTGACCAGGGCAAGCTGGTAAGCCTTGCGTTCTGCCGCATAGGACTGTTCCAGCTGGCCGGCGTCTTCCCTGATCCAGACTTCGGTGCGCAACAGCTCCTGGCGGAGGAGATAGGGAGCGGTTTCCGGCACCGAGGCCTGCAGGGCCTCCAGCCTGAGCAGGGCGGCATCGGTCGAGCGCTCCGCCAGGGACTGGATCGCATGCAGCTCCTTGCGCACCGTCGTCGCGTCCGGTGCGGCCGCATGCACGGGCGTACCCGCGCTCAAGGCGGCAAAAAGAAGGAGGGAGGCGAGGCGAGGCAGGCGTGGCATGCGAACGAGGCGGCGAAATATGTACGTCACCAATTATCAGTTGGAAACGCATATTTCCCCACTGAAATTCCTTGGGCCGAGGCCCTGCCATCCTCGCCTGATGTGCTTACGCAACACAACATTATCACTCTGGAATGAGGCAGCCCCCCGCGCTTCAGTTCGGGCGGCCCGGGGCGCTGTCGTCGGGCTCCTCGGGTATGACGTAGACGTTGCCCGCCGTCGCTCCTGCATCGCGCTTCCTCGCCCGCAGGTCGCGGTAGACCGCCGCGCGCATGATCGTCATCGCCACCACCGGCGCCGTCAGCAGCAGGAAGATCGCGATGATGAGTTCATGGATCACGAGGCGCGACTGCTCCACCGTGAAATAGAGCATCGAGGCCAGCAGCAGGCAGCCGGCGCCCAAGGTCACGGTGATCGCCGGCCCGTGCATGCGCTGGTAGAAGGTCGGCAGGCGCAGGAGGCCTAAAGCGCCCGTCAGGATGATGCTGGCGCCCAGCACCAGCAGCAGGGCCACCGGCAGGGCGGCCCAGGCCGGGATGGATTCGATGCCTTTCATTCGATGATCTCCCCGCGCATCAGGAATTTCGCCATCGCGATGGTCGACACGAAGCCCACCAGCGCGATCAGGATCGCCGCCTCGAAATAGACCTGGGTGCCGAAGCGGATGCCCAGCACCAGGGCCAGCAGCATCCCGCACATCCACAGCGTATCCAGGGCCAGCACGCGGTCGTGGGCCGAGGGGCCGCGCAGGAGACGCACGGCGCAGAACGCCATCGCCACCAGCACGCACACCAGGGCGTAGCCGATCGCCAGTTCAAGCAGGGTTTGCATCGTTACTCTCCGATTCAAAGATCTCGATCAGCGGCCGCTCGTAGCGGTCCTTGATGGTGTCGATCCACCACTGCTGGTCGTGCAGGTCGAATACGTGCAGGGACAGCTCGTGTGTGTCCGGCAGCAGTTCCACCCACACCGTCCCCGGCGTCATGTTGATGAGGCAGGACAGCATCGCCAGGCCGTAGGGGTCGCGCAGGCGAAGGGGGATGCGCATGAACTCGGCCCTGACCGTCCTGTAGTCCCGGAACAGGATGATCTGGCAGACGTTGAAGCAGGAGCGCACGATCTCCACCGCCGCCATGCCGATCAGGCGCAGGAAGACCAGCGGCTTGCGCAGGCGCGGATAACCGAGCGGCTGCAGGCGGCGCGTGAGCAGCGGCACCGCGATGCCCAGCAGCGCGCCGAACAGCAGGTTGGCCGGATCGATGGCCTGGTTCAGCAGCAGCCACAGTGCGCACAGCAGCAGCGAGACGACGGGCCAGGGCAGCCAGGGCGTCATGGCGTCGCCTCCTGCGTTACCGGGCCAGGCACCGGCTGCGCGCCCAGCACGGAGTCGATGTAGAGCTGCGGGCGGTGGATGTCGGCGCCCGCCCGCGCCAGGTAGGAGAACACCGGCTGCGCCTGGATCGTCAGCACGACCGAGACCAGCAGCAGCGCCGCCACCGGCATCACCTCGGCCGTGTGCAGGCGCGGCGGACCGACGATTTCCGAGGCCCAGAAGGTGCGCACGCCGAAGCGCATCAGGGACACGATGGCGACCAGGCCGGACAGAATGATCAGGGCCATCAACGACCAGCCCATGGGACCGATGCCGCCGCCATCCGCGCCCGGCTGCAGCAGGGCGTGGAACATGCCGAACTTGGCGACGAAGCCCGATAGCGGCGGCAGGCCTGCGATCGTGAGCGAGCAGGCGGCGAAGGCCAGCGACAGGAAGGCCATCGCGGCCGGCACGCCTTTCCCTTTCGGTTCGGCCGGCATGTCCTCGACCGCATAGGCTTCCATGGTCAGGGCCAGCATCGCGGCGCCCGGTGTACGGATACGGTCGACCAGCTCGATCAGGAGCACGAAGGCGGCGATCGCGATCGTCGAGGCGAGGTAGTAATACAGCCCCGCCGTTACCAGGAGCGGCTCGCCATAGCCGATCACCGCCAGCAGCGTGCCCGAGGAAACGATGGCGGCATAGCCGGCCATGCGCCCGGCAGTATCCGTGGCCAGCATGCCGGCCGCGCCGAACACGATGGTCGCCATGCCGCCCCACAGCAGGGCCTCGTAGCCGAAGTGCGCCGCCGGACCGGCGCCTGCTCCGAACACCAGCAGCCAGATGCGCAGGATGACGTAGGCGCCCACCTTCGTCATCAGGACCAGCATCACGGCCACGGGCGGGGAGGCGGCCGAATACGTGGTCGGCAGCCAGAAGCCGAGCGGCCACATGGCGCCTTTTACCAGGAAGGCCAGGGCCAGCACTGTCACCCCGGTGCGCAGCAGGCCCGCCTCGGGACCGGCAAGCAGCGGCGCCCGGGCGGCCAGATCGGCCATGTTGAGGGTGCCCGTGGTGGCGTAGATCATCGCCACCCCGATCAGGAACAGCAGGGCGGCGGCCAGGTTGATGGCGATGTACTGCATGCTGGCGCGCAGGCGCGCCACGTTGTAGCCGTGCAGGACCAGTCCGTAGGAGGCCGCCAGCATCACCTCGAAGAAGACGAAGAGGTTGAACAGGTCGTGGGTCAGGAAGGCGCCGTTGATCCCCATGAGCAGGAACTGGAACAGCGAGTGGAAGTGCACGCCGATGCGGCTCCAGCGCGGCTGGGCGTAGTGC
Source organism: Pseudomonadota bacterium (assembly GCA_040758275.1). Taxonomy (GTDB): domain Bacteria; phylum Pseudomonadota; class Gammaproteobacteria; order Burkholderiales; family Burkholderiaceae_D; genus Telluria. Next base: position 23,529 of record JBFLVV010000009.1, on the reverse strand, counting down.
AGGGCGCACAGGGCCAGCAGGGCGGTGAGCACCAGCATCATGCTGGACAGGCGGTCGGCCACCAGGGCGATGCCGAAGGGCGCGGCCCAGTTGGCGGCGAGGTAGACCCCGACCCCGCCCGGCCATTGGGAGTCGGTCAGCCACACCAGCGCCAGCGCGTTCGCGAGCAGCAGCAGGGCCGAGCCGTAGCTGGCGACGAACTTCAGCTGGTGCCGGCCCTGGGTGAGCGGCGCCAGCAGCGCGCCGCACAGCAGCGGCAGCAGCACGGGCACGATCACGAGGTGGCGGGTCCAGTCCAGGTTCATTCCTCGGGCTCCTCCCCGTCCACGTGGTCGGTACCGGTCAGGCCGCGCGCGCCGATCATGACGACCAGGTAGAGCGCCGTGGTGGCGAAGCCGATCACGATGGCGGTCAGCACCAGGGCTTGCGGCACCGGGTCGGCAAGCAGCGCCGGATCGGGCGGCGTCCCCGCTGGCGTGAGGGGCGGCCGGTCCACGCTCAGGCGGCCCATGGCGAAGATGAAGAGGTTGACGGCATAGGACATCAGCATCAGCCCGATCAGCACCTGGAAGCTGCGCGGACGCAGGAGCAGCCAGATGCCCGAGCCGAACACGATGCCGATGGCAATGGCGAGTGCGGCTTCCATCAGCGGATTTCCTTGGTCGGTGACAGGGATGCGAGGCTGGTGCTGGGCGCGGCGCCCGGAACGCGCCGGCTACGCAGCGACTGGTGCGCCAGGGCGACCAGGATCAGCATGGTGGTGCCGACCACCACCAGGAAGACGCCGAGGTCGAACACGAAGGCCGACGGCAGGTGCAGCTCGCCCAGCAGCGGCAGCGTCACATGGGCGGTATGGCTGGTCAGGAAGGGATAGCCGAACAGCCAGGCGCCGATGCCGGTGCCGCAGGCGGAAATCAGGCCGAGGCCGATCCAGCGGTGCGGCCGCAGGCGCAGGTGCGATTCGACCCAGTCGGTGCCGGCCACCATGTACTGCACGATCAGGGCGGTGGCGAAGATCAGGCCGGCGACGAAGCCGCCGCCCGGCAGATTGTGGCCGCGCATGAAGAAGTAGACGGCGATCACGCCCATCACCGGCAGCAGCAGGCGCAGATAGACCGCCTGCACCATCAGGTAGCCGTCGCGCGCCTGCTGGGCCGGTTTCTGATTGACTGCCGGATCGACGTCGTTGGCCTGCTGCACAGGAATCGCGACACTCTCCGGCGCCGGGCGGAAGCGCCGCAGCAGCGCATACACGGTCAGGGCCACCGCCGACAGCACGGTGATCTCGCCCATGGTGTCGAAGCCGCGGAAGTCGACCAGCAGCACATTCACGACGTTGGCGCCGCCGCCCTCGGGCAGGGCGCGCTGCACGAAGAAGTCGCGCAGGCTCGTGATGCCGGGGCGGGTGAGCACCGCATAGCTGGCCGCGGCCAGGGCCAGCCCGCCGAGCAGGGCCACGCCCAGGTCGCGCGAGCGCCGCAGCCAGGACCCCAGCGGCACGCGGCCCTTCAGGTGCTCGGGCTGGAAGCGCGGCGGCAGCCAGCGCAGGCCGAGCAGGACCAGCACCGTCGTCACCGTCTCGACCATCAGCTGGGTCAGCGCCAGGTCCGGGGCGGAGAGCCACAGGAAGGTAATGCTGGTGACCATGCCCGTGCCGCCCACCAGCGCCAGGGCCGTCAGGCGATGGTACTTCGCCTGCCAGGCGGCGGCCACGGCGCAGCCGGCGCCGATCAGCCAGAGCATGGCGAACAGCGGGTCGGCGTCCAGCAGCGAGGGCGTCACGAGATCGTGCACCGGCCGCGCCAGCAGCAGCGGCACCAGCACCATCGCCGTCATGAGCACCAGGAGCTGCGGCTGCAGGCGGCGGGTGCCGGTCCAGCGCAGCAGCCAGGCCGCGCCGGAGGACAGACCGAGCATGGTGTTCTCGTACATCTGCGCCCCCTTCAGGCGGTGCAGCACCGGCACCCGGTCGCGCTCGCGCAGCTCGAAGCGGTTGCGCAGCAGGAGGTAGCACAGCACGCCGCCACCCAGCGCGGCCACGCTCATCATCAAGGGCAGGTTCACGCCGTGCCAGATCGCCAGGCTGTACTCCGGCAGCGTGGGGCCGAGCACCGAGCCGGCCGCCACCGCCAGCACGTCGCCCACCACGCGCTCGGGCATCACGCCTACCGCGATGCACAGCAGGACCAGGCACTCGATCGGTACGCGCATCCAGCGCGCCGGCTCGTGCGGCGTGTCCGGCAGGTCATGCGCCAGGGGACCGAAGAAGACGCTGATGAAGCGCAGCGAATACACCACGCTGAACAGGCCCATGAGGACGGCCGCCACCGACATCCACCAATTCTCCGTGCCGCCGACGATCATGGTCTCGGCGAAGAACATCTCCTTCGACAGGAAGCCATTCATCAAGGGCACGCCGGCCATCGCGGCGCTGGCGACGATGGCCAGCGCCGCCGTGTGCGGCATCGCGCGCCTGAGACCCCGCAGCATGCGCATGTCGCGCGTGCCGCTCTCGTGGTCGACGATGCCGACTGCCATGAAGAGGGACGCCTTGAACACCGCGTGGTTCATCGTGTGGAAGATGGCCGCCACCACCGACAGCGGGGTGCCGATGCTCATCAATACCGTGATCAGGCCCAGGTGGCTGATGGTCGAATAGGCGAGCAGGCCCTTCATGTCGTGCTGGAAGATCGCGAAGAAGGAGCCGATCAGGAGGGTGCAGACGCCGGCGCTGGCGAGGATCCAGAACCAGGCTTCGGTGCCTGCCAGGGCCGGCCACAGGCGCATCAGGAGGAAGACCCCGGCCTTCACCATGGTAGCCGAGTGCAGGTAGGCGGAGACAGGCGTGGGCGCGGCCATCGCGTGCGGCAGCCAGAAATGGAAGGGGAATTGCGCGCTCTTGGTCAGGGCGCCCAGCGCCACCAGCACCAGGGCCGGCAGGTACCAGTCGTGGGCGCGGATCACATTGCCGGCCGCGAGCACCTTCTCCAGCTCGTAACTGCCCGCCATCTGACCGAGCAGCAGCATCCCGGCCAGCATGCACAGGCCGCCGATGGTAGTGACGGTGAAGGCCATGCGCGCGCCGCGGCGGGCGTCGTTGCGCTCCTGCCAGTAGCCGATCAGCAGGAAGGAGGTGACGCTGGTCAGCTCCCAGAACACCACCAGCTGGATCAGGTTCCCCGACAGGACCACGCCCAGCATCGAGCCCATGAAGGCCATGATGTAGGAATAGAAGCGCGCCACCGGGTCGCGTCTGGACATGTAGTAGCGCGCGTACAGGAGCACCAGCACGCCGATGCCGAGCACCATGATGGTGAAGACCCAGGCCAGGCCGTCCATGCGCAGGATGATGTCGAGCCCGAAGCTGGGCAGCCAGGGGTGGCGTTCCTGCGGCACCTCGCCGATGGCGATGCGGTCGAACTGGGTGACGGCGAGGATCAGGGCCGCGAGGGTGGCAAGGGCGGAGACGGAGGCCGGGCGGTGGCGCGAGCCGGCGGGCATGCAGGCCGCCAGGAAGGCGGCGCCGAAGGGCAGGAGGACGAGCAGGAGCAGCATCAACGCGCCCCAGGCTTGGGTCGGTCAGCCATCGTCGTGGTCCTCGCGCGAGCGCAGCAGCAGCGTGTCGCAGGCCAGGTGCTGCAGCAGGTCTTCGCTGCGGCTGCCCATGAACATGCGGGACAAGCCGGATTGCGGATGCACTCCCAGCACCGCCAGCTGGGTCGCCTGCTCCAGCGCGTAGCGGGCGATGGTGTCGCTCACGCTGCCGTGGCCGATGAAGGTGGAGATGTGGGCGCGTGCGCCGGGCGCGAGCAGGCAATCGTCGAGGAAGCGTTCGCTCGCCGCCAAGGCCTCCTGCACCGCCCCGGCGACCGGTTCGGCCAGGGCCTCGAGCACGTGGAAGAGGACGATGCGGCGCTCCGGGAAGAGGCGCGCGGCGGTTTCGAGGGCGTGGCGCGCGGCGCTTGAGAAATCGTTGGCCACCAGGATGCGCTGATAGGGGCCGCGCGTACGCTGGCGCACCACCAGCAGCGGGTGGACCAGGTCCTGGGCCAGGCGTTCGGCGGTGGAACCGAGGATGAGTTGCTGGAAGCTGTCTTCGCTGGACGCGCCGGTGACGACCAGTGCGTCTTCCATCGCCCCGGCGACTTCCAGGATGCTGTCGGTGACGTCGCCCTCGACGACCCGCAGGCTCGGGGCCAGGCCGCTATCCTGGAATTCCTCGTCCAGTTCGCGGCGCGCGGCGAGCTCGAAGGCCTGGGTCGCGCCGTCGCGGTCAAGCCAGGAAGAGACTTCCTCGGGTGTGCGCGGACCTTCGCGCACCGTCAGGATGACGAGCTCGGACTGCCATTCGAGTGCCAGCTGCCTGGCACGGTCCAGTGGGCGGTCGCAGCGCGCGCACAGGTCCGTGGCAAGCAGCAGGCGCTGGGGCCAGGGGCCGCGGCTGCTGTCGTTCACGCCTTACCTCCATGCTGGAACAAAGTGGCAAATGCGTCCACTTTACTTTTTTTGTATGGGTTAAGGCAACCCATTACTTCAGGTCAACGCAGCAAACCTTCCGTCTCAGGCGGTGGCGCTGACCGCCGGTTCGCTGTCGTCGATGAGGCCATAGGCCTTCTGCACGGCGCCGGACTTGTCCTGCGCCTGCTGTTCCAGCTTCTTCTCGTAGGCGATGCGTTCCTGGTCGCTGACCTTCTTGTCCGAGTTGGTGTCGGCTTCGGCGATGTAGTCGGCGGACTCGGTCTCGCTCGACGCGGCAGCGCCACCGCCGCCGGCAGGGCGGGCGCCTGCGGGTGGCGCGCTCGCCGGGGCGCTGGCTTGCTCCGTCTCGCCGCTGCCCTCGGCCGGTGGCGGACCATCGGATGGGGGCGGCGGGGCTTCCGCCCTGGCGCGGTCGATGCGTGCGGCATCCGCCTGCGCATCCAGCTGGTCGCCCAGCCGTGCGGTGGCGCTCGAGAGTGCGCTCTGCGTCTCGACGCTGTCCGTATTGATGCTGTCGTTCCCGGTCTCCTGGACCGCCGGCGTCGCCGATGCCGCTTCTTCCGCCTGTGATGTCTTTACCGGCGCCAGTGCTGTCTGCGCCAGGCCGGTGCTGCCGATACCTGTGACCATATTGCTCCTTCCATGAACGTCTTCCCTGTTTAACGGCAGTGCATCGAACGGGGCGCAGGGTGGCAAATGTAAAGCGAGGTAAAAGCGGCCGTGCGCGGCCGGTTCGTTCGGCTTGGTAGGATGGCAAGATGCACATCCTCTGGAGCTATCTGCGCCCGCACTGGCGCCTGGCCGCGCTGGCGCTGCTGCTGGCCGGCGTGGCGCAGGTCCTGAACCTGGTCGACCCGATCATCTTCGGGAAGATCATCGACGACTACGCGCTCAATCCCGGCGCCAGGACCGACGAGGAACTGGTCTCGGGCGTGCTGCGCCTGCTCGGCCTCGCGGTATTGGTCGCCCTGCTTTCGCGCCTGGCCAAGGCGCTGCAGGAATACGTGACGAGGCTCACCGTGCAGCGCCTCGGCGTGGCCATCTTCAACGACGGCCTGCGCCACGTGCTGCGCCTGAAGTACCAGGAGTTCGAAGACCTGCGAAGCGGCGAGACCCTGTCGCTGCTGCAGAAGGTGCGCGCCGACAGCGAACGCTTCATCAACACCTTCATCAATACGGTGTTCGCCTCGATCGTCGGGGTGTCCTTCCTGGTCTGGTACGCGGTGACCAAGCACTGGCTGCTGGTGCCGGTGTTCCTGGTCGGGGTGCTGGTGCTGGGCGGGCTCACCGGCCTGCTGAGCCGCGAGATCAAGACCCAGCAGCGCTCGATCGTGCGCGAGACCAACCGCAACTCCGGCTTCATCACCGAGTCGCTGCGCAACATCGAACTGATCAAGAGCCTGGGCCTGACCTTCACCGAGATCCGCCGCCTGCGCGAACAGACCGACAGCATCTTCGCCCTCGAGATGCAGAAGGTGAAGCGCATCCGCCTGCTGTCCTTTTTACAGGGCAGCACCCTGAGCCTCCTAAAACTAGCGATCCTGTTCGCGCTGCTGTGGCGGATCTTCCGGCACGTGCTGTCGACCGGTGAGCTGATCGCCATGCAGTTCATCTCGGTGGCGATCTTCGCGCCGCTGCAGGAACTGGGCAACATCATCCTGGCGCACCGCGAGGTGGAAGCGTCGCTGCTCAATTTCCGCAACCTGATGGACAAGCCGATCGAGCGCCGACCCCAGGACTTCGTCGAGATCGGGCCCCTGACGCAGATCCGCTTCGCCGAGGTGGGCTTCCGCCACAAGGGCGCGCCTGAGGATTCGCTGGTGGACATCTCTTTCAGCGCCTCACTGGGCCAGACGGTCGCCTTCGTCGGGCCGTCCGGCTCCGGCAAGTCGACCCTGGTGAAGCTGCTGGTGGGCCTGTACACGCCGGCGCGCGGCAAGGTCTATTACAACGAGACCTCGACCGAAGATTTGCGTTACAACGAGGCGCGCCGGCAGATCGGTTTCGTCACCCAGGAAACCAACCTGTTTGCCGGCACCATCCGCGACAACCTGCTGTTCGTGAAGCCGGATGCGACGGACGCGCAGATCATGGCGGCGATGGAACAGGCTTCCTGCGCCAACCTGGTCGAGAAGTCCCCGGAAGGGCTGGACACCATCATCGGCGAGCGCGGCATGAAGCTGTCGGGCGGAGAGAAGCAGCGCCTGTCGATCGCGCGGGCGCTGGTGCGTGAGCCGCGCCTCCTGATCTTTGACGAGGCGACGTCGGCGCTCGATTCGCTCACCGAGGAACAGATCACGAACACCGTGCGCCAGATTTCGGCGCGCGCCACGCAGATCACGATTCTGATCGCGCACCGCCTGTCGACCGTCATGCATGCGGACACGATCTATGTGCTGGAGAAGGGCCGCGTCGTGGAGACCGGCTCGCACGAGGCGCTGGTGGCGCAGAAAGGCCTGTATTACGCGATGTGGCGCCAGCAGATCGGCGAGCGCCCGGTGCCGGTGGAGCGGGTTTCGTAGGGGTGTTCCAGTCCAGTGGACTGGAACACGCTTCGCCGACCGCGCGTTCAAGCAGCGTGAAAATGGACGATATGCCTCATTTCACCGTGTATTTGAACGCGTGGGCGGGGGGACCGCCCACCCTACATATCAGAGGGATAGCGCAACCCGATCTGCCCACGAATTTCGTCCAGCAGCGCCATCAGGTTCAGGCTGTCGTCCAGCGTCATCCAGGGATGCTCGGGCAGCCCTTCGCGCAGGCAGCGGCCGGCCTCGATGGCTTCGTGGGTGTAGCCGTTTCCCAGGTAAGGCGTCGGGATGGTGCGCGAGGAACCGTCCTGCAGCTCCACCGTGATGCGTTCGGCCAGGTGGAACATGCGGTGCATGCGGATGCTGCCTCCCGTGCCGGAGACCACCAGCTCCGAGGCCGAGCGGGCGCGCATCGAGCAGCTGCAGATCGACAGCGTGCCGCCGCTGTGCTTCATGGTGAAGGCGGTGCTCGCATCGACGCCGGTGTCGGTATAGACGGCTTGCGCGCGCACGCTCTCGACCTGGCCCAGCAGGGCGCAGGCGATCGAGAGCGGGTAGATGCCGAGGTCGAGCAGGGCGCCGCCGCCCAGCGCCAGGCTGTTGACGCGATGTTCGGGGTCGAGCGTGGCGGAATAGCCGAAGTCGGCGTGCACCTGGGTGATGGCGCCGATCTCTCCGGAAGCCATGATGCGCTTCACTTCCGCAAGCGCCGGCATGAAGCGTGTCCACATGGCTTCCATCAGGAACAGCCCTTTCGCACGCGCCAGCGCCACGACTTCGCCGGCTTCACGCCGGTTCATGGTGAAGGGCTTTTCGCACAGGACGGCCTTGCCGCCCCCCAGAGCCAGCAGGGCGTTCTCGGCATGCATGGGGTGCGGCGTGCCGATGTAGATGATGTCCACGTCCGGCGCGTCGGCCAGTTCTTCGTAGGAGCCGTAGGCGCGCTCGATGCCGAGTTCGCGCGCGAAAGTCTGGGCGCTTTCCATCGTGCGCGAGCCGACCGCGGCCAGCACCGCGCCGGGCGCATGCTTCAGGCCGAGGGCGAAGGCGCGCGCGATGCCGCCCGTGCCGAGGATGCCCCAGCGTACCGTGTCCTTCATCAGATGTCCCCCTTCACCTTGAGGTAGTCCTTCAGCACGTCCACCACCAGCTGGTGGTCGTCCGGCCCCGGCAGTCCCGAGACCGTGATGGTGCCGACCTGGCCCGTTCCCTTGACCACCACCGGGAAGGCGCCGCCATGGGCAGCATACTCCCGTGGATCGAAGCTGGGAATGGCGTCGTAGTCGAGGCCGTCCTGTACCGCCTGGGTGTGGATGTAGAAGGAGCTGTGGCCGGTGCGGTTGGCGAGATTGCTCTTGCGGCGGATCCACTCCATATGGTCGCGCGGCGCGCCCTCCATGCCATGCGCGAACAGCACCTGGCCATTGCGTGCGATCTCGACGGTGACCACCTGCTTCTTCGCTTTCGCCCGCTCGACCAGCTTCAGGCCGATGTCGAGCGCCATATCGTTGCTGAAGCGTTCGAATTGCAGCAGCGCTTCCTGGCGGCGCAGCAGGTCCAGCGCCGTGCTCGTGTTCTCCTTGTCGCTCATGCTCGGGTCCTTCGGTGTCAGTTCGGACAGGGCGGCGCTGACGTAGACCAGCGGCGCGTTCCAGTTGATGGCGACCTCGTTGCTGGCGAAGCTGCACACGTGGTCGAGGTAGGACAGGGCCGGCAGGGTGCTCGGGTAGGGAGGGCACTCGGCCTTGTCCTGCTGGAAGGGCTGCGGACCGCCCGTGACCCAGCCGGGCACCGGCGCGGCCACGCTGTCGCCCTGCGAGGGGCGGTGGTGGGGATGCAGGGAGGGACGCGCGCCGAAGCCGGTGACGAAGGAGTAGCCGAGCGCATTGCGGCCCAGGACGTAATCCAGCGCCGACTGGCTCGCGAGCAGGTAGTCGCGCTTGCCGTTCAGGCGGTAGCCCTGCAGCAGCATCATGGCCTGGTTCAGCATGACGGCATTGCTGCCCCAGACGAAGTCCGACGCTTTCATCGGCACCCGGTAGCCCGATGTGCGCCACGCCAAGGCCAGGCGCTCGGCCAGGCCATCGACGCGGGCCGAGATCAGCTTGCGGTCCGCCAGGGGCGTCAGGCGCTCGCGGTGGTGGGCCAGCGACATCCAGGCCAGGCCGCGCACATCGTCCCAGGCAGGGTAGGTGCTCGACACGGTTTCCGGCTGCATCGCCGTGTAGTAGCTGTCCTTGCCAGTGCTGATATAGAGCTCGGCCGCGGCCCAGGCGAATTCGTCGTCCACGCGCGCGTCGCCGTACTCTCCGGTGATCACGTCCGGTGGATTCCTGAACAGCACCGCCGGGTTGGCCTGCGCCCACTTCCATGCCGCCTCGCTCGCCGCCAGCATCTTCGCCGCCATGCCCGGATACTGCTTCTGGTAGGGCGCCAGCACCCGGCTGGCCGCTGCCATGGTGGCGGCGAAGTTGAGGGCAGCCGAGGTGCTCTTGGCCACCACGTAGCGGGGCTCTTTCTGCGCCAGGTGCGGCATCACCATGGCGTCGAACTTCAGGTTGGTGAGCTTGTGGTAGACGCCGCCGTCCGCCGGGTCCTGCATGGACAGCATCCACTCGAGGTTCCACATGGCCTCGTCGACGACGTCGGGCACGCCGTTGCCGGACTCCGGGATGTTCACGTCCAGGCGCTCAAACCAGCGCGGGAAGTGCTCGAAGGCTGCCAGCAGGGTATAGGTCGAGATGCCGGAACTGGGCAGGTATTTGTTGTAGTCGCCCGCGTCGTACCAGCCTTTGCTACTGGCGATGACGGTGCCAGCCGGACGCTTGCCGGATGCGGCCGACGCATGGACCACTACCTTGTCGTCCGGATGCCCGGCCGGACGCGCCCAGGCGCCGGCGTATTGCGGGGCAAGCGCGATCGCTGTGCGGTTGAAGTAAAAGGCCTTCAGCGAGGCCGCGCTCAGCGCGCGGTAGTTGTCGGGCTTGACCGGGAAGGCGTCGGACAGCGGCAAGCCGTCCACCTTGATGCGGTACTGCCCGGGCGCGACGAGGCCCGTGAAATCGGCGACGCGCACGGTCTCGCCGGAGGCGTCCCATCGTACCGGCGCACCAAGCGTACCGGAGAACACCGGCTTGCCGCCCGCAGCCGGCACCACCTCGAAGCGCGCGCCGGCGCCCTGCGGCACCACGGCCAGCTTTTGCGAGCCGGGCAGGAATCCGATCTGGTTGACCTTGACGATGCCCGGGGCGGCGGTGGCGCCGCCCGCCGCGCACAGCAGGAGCAGAAACAGGCGCTTCATGCCGGCACCGCCTTCGCCTGCCCATCCGCTGCCGGCGTACTGCCGTCGTCGTGGTAGAAGGGCGCGTACCAGGTCGCCAGGAAGGAGGGAATCGTCGCGACCATCACGAACACGAAGTAGCTGACGTAGCCCATCATCTCCTGCAGGTGGCCGCTGACCACCCCAGTAGCCATGCCGCTCAGGGCCATCAGGCCGGTGCCGAAGGCGTAGTGGGTGGTGGTGTACTTGCCGGGCGCCAGCTGCTGCATCAGGTAGATCATGAAGCCGACCGCGCCGAAGCCGAAGAAGAACTTCTCGATCACGACCCCAAGCGTGATGGCAAGCAGGCTGCTGGGCAGGTAGATGGCCATGATGAGGAAGGTGACGTTCGGGATGTTCACCGCGCAGCACAGCACGAACAAGGTCGATTTCAGGCCGCGCCTGGCCACATACCAGCCTCCCAGCAGGGAGCCGAGCAGCACGGCCGCCAGCCCATAGGTGCCGTAGATCAGGCCGAGCATCTCGTTCGACAGGCCCAGTCCTCCTTTGGAGACCGGATCGACCATGAAGAAGGGCCCGATCTTCTCGAGGAAGCCGATGCTGAGACGGAAGAGAAAGGCGAAGGCGATCATGCGCCACACGCCGCGTTTCTGGAACAGGGTGACGAAGGCATCCAGCAGGATGCGGCCGGCGTCGCGCACGCTGGAAGGCGTGTCGGCGGCGCGCGCGCCCTGCGGCATGAAGCGCAGGTGCCACAACGCCATCAGGAGGGTGATGCCCGCGACCAGGAAGAAGATGACGCGCCAGGCGTCGATCCAGTCCGGGCCGAAGACCTTGGGGTCATGGCCGAACACATTGGTGTGCAGGTAGCCGCTCAGGAAGACCATGCCGCCGGCGGCGACGATGGGGCCGATGTTCCAGGACAGGCTCTGGATGCCGCAGTAGAGCGACTGGGCGCGGGTGTCGAGCGAGGTGACGTAGACCCCGTCGCTGGCGATGTCCTGGGTCGCGCCGATGAAGGACAGGGCGAAGAAGACCACCATCAGGAAGCCCATGTAGCCGGGCAGTCCCAGGGCCAGGCCGACGCCGGCGAAACCGAGGCCGATCAGGACCTGCGCGCACAGCACGAAGAACTTCTTGGTGCGGTACATCTCCACGAAAGGCGCGAACAGCGGCTTGATCGTGTAGGCCAGGATCAGCAGGCTCGAATACTGGGCGGCGCGGCCGTTGTCCATGCCGAGGTTCTTGAACATGATGGCGGTGACGCTGGTGAGCATCACGTAGCCGAGGGCCATCGTGAAGTAGCCGGTCGGTACCCACAGCAGCGGCGACACTGCCGGTTTAGCGCTGCGCATGATCGAGCTCCGTGTGCTGGTGGACCGCCGCCGGCAGGGCCGAACGCAGGCGGCGGCGCGCGTGAAGCGGCGGATGCTGCGCCAGGTGGTCGGACAGGATGGCGGAGGCGCCGCTCAGGGCCGGGTAGGGCGCGGTGATGACCCAGGTCGGAATGCGCGCCGTGAAGGCGCTGAAGCGGCCCTTCTTCTCGAAGCGGGCGCGGAAGGGCGAGTCGGCGAAATACGCTCCCAGCTTGGGCACCACGCCGCCGCCGATGTAGATGCCGCCCTGGGCGCCCAGCGTCACCGCCAGGTTGGCCGCCACGGTGCCGAGCATGCCGCAGAAGCAGTCCACGGCTTCGCGGCTGAGGGCATCGGCGCCGGACAGGGCCCGCGCCACGATGTCGGCCGGCGTCAATTCCGGTGCGGGAGACGCGCCGCGGCTGGCGGCCAGCGCCTCGCGGATCAGGGCGATGCCGGGGCCGGAGACGAAGCGCTCGGCCGAGACGTGGTCGAAGCGCTGCCAGCAATAGCGCAGCACGTCGACTTCGCGCTCGTCCAGCGGAGAGAAGGCGACATGGCCGCCCTCGCTGTGCAGCGGCACCCAGCGGCCATTGCTGGGCACCAGGCCGGAAACGCCCAGGCCGGTCCCGGCGCCGACCAGGCCGATGGCGCTGCCCGCGCGTGCCACGCCGCCGCCCACCTGGACCAGGTCGCCGGCTGCGAGCACCGGCAGGGCCATGGCCAGGGCGGTGAAGTCGTTCACCACCAGCAGGGTCTCGAGTTTCAGCTCGGCGCGCGCGGCGTTGATCGAGAAGGCCCAGTGGTGGTTGGTCATGCGGATGGCGTCGCCGTCGACCGGATTGGCGATCGCGATCACCGCATGCTCCACCTGCGTGTCGAAGTGCGCCAGATAGGCGTGCACCGCGTCCTCGAAGCGCGGATAGTCTGCGCAGGGGAGCGTCAGCATGGCCGTGATGGCCCCCTTGCCTGTCTCGAGCGCGAAGCGCGCGTTGGTGCCGCCGATGTCCGCCAGCAGGCGCGGGGCGGTCAGGTAGTTGTGCATGTCTCCTCCTCTTGTTTTTGTAGGGTGGGCGGTCCCCGCCCACGCGTTCAAACCGTGCATGAACAGCCGTTCATCTGCTCATAAGGGAGTTGAACGCGTGGGCGGAGGACCGCCCATCCTACGGTCGCTCAGCCGCGGGCCGCAAGAAACTCGCGGTACCACAGCGCGCTGTCCTTCAGCGTGCGCTTCTGGGTCGCATAATCCACGTGGACGATGCCGAAGCGCTTGGCGTAGCCCGAGTTCCATTCGAAATTATCCAACAGGCTCCACAGGAAGTAACCCTTGACGTCGACACCCTGGGCCATCGCCGCATGTAAGGCCTCCAGGTGGCTGCGCACGAATTCAATGCGCCCGGCGTCGTGCACCTGGCCGTCTTCCACTGCATCCGGCGCGGCCATGCCGTTCTCGGTGATGTAGATCGGCGGCAGCTCGTATTCGCTTTTCAGCTTGAGCAGCAGTTCCGGCAGGCCTTCGGGGTAGATCTCCCAGCCCATGTCGGTGAAGCCGTGCTTGCCCGGCATGGGCTTCGGTGGGTTGTCGGCGCTGCACCAGGAGCGGAAGTAGTAGTTACAGCCCAGGAAGTCGATCGGCTGCCTGATGATGTCGAAGTCGCCCTCCTGGACTTCAGGGGCGTTGGCGCCGTGCACGCGCAGGGCCAGTTCCGGGTAGTGGCCCTTGAAGATCGGGTCCATGAACCACTGGGTCGAGCGCGCGTATTCGAAAGCGGCCAGGTCGCGGTCGGCCTGGGAATCGGTGGCCGGGTCGGCGGTCCACTGGTTCAGGACGATGCCGAGTTTCGCGGGGCTGCCGATGGCGCGCATGGCGCGCATGGCCAGGCCGTGCGAGAGGAGCAGGTGGTGCGAGACCTGGATCGACTGTTTCAGGTCGCGCACGCCGGGCGCGAACTGGGCGTTGCCGTAGCCGAGGTTGGCCGTGCACCAGGGCTCGTTGTGGGTGGCGATCGCTTCGATCCGCTTGCCGAAGCGGCGCGTCACCTCATAGGCATAGTCGGCGAAGCGGTGGGCGGTCTCGCGATTGAGCCAGCCGCCCTCGTCCTGCAGGGCCTGCGGCAGGTCCCAATGGTAGAGCGTCATGTGGGCGCGGATGTCTTTTTCGGCCAGGGCGTCCAGCAGGCGGTCGTAGAAATCGAAACCCTTCTCGTTCCAGGCGCCCTTGCCGTCGGGCTGGACGCGCGACCAGGCCATCGAGAAGCGGTAGGCGTCGACGCCGAGGCTGGCCATCAGGTCCACGTCTTCACGGTAGCGGTGGTAGTGGTCGCAGGCGATGTGGCCGTCGCTGCCGTCCTTGATGTTGCCCGGGATGGCGCAGAAGGTGTCCCAGATCGAGGCTCCCTTGCCGTCGGCGCGGGAAGCCCCCTCGATCTGGAAGGCGCTGGTGGCGACGCCCCAGGTGAAGTCGGTCGGAAAATCGCGCACGCTGTCGAAGGCGGAAGTAAACATTGGACGTTGGGTCATGGAGCGTTGTGAATCGAGGTGAAAAAAACGGCGGGCCGGAACCGCTGTCCCGGCCCGCCGTGCTGCCCGACTTCGATAACCGGGGATCAGAAATCGAAGCCGGTGTTGATGCCGATGGTGCGTGGCGGCTTGTACTGGGCCAGCCATGGACCGAAGCCGTTGAAGGCGCTGGTCTTGATCTTCTTGTCGTTCACGTTGCGAACGAAGGCGTCGACCCACCAGCCCTTGTTCTGGTAGCGCAGGCCGAGGTCGGCCGTCGCATAGGACTCCTGGCGGTCTTCCGGGCCATAGTTGAACACCGAGAGTTCGGCGTCGGTCTCGTAGTGCGCCGTCACGCGCGGCACCAGGGTGCCGCCGTTCGCCAGGTTGAAGGTGTGCTGGTACATGATCGTGGTCGAGAAGCGCGGCGCGTGCGGCAGGGTGTTGCCGGTGACATCGAGGCAGCGGTCGAACTCCGGCTTGGCGGCGCAGGGGCTCGGCAAGGTGTAGTCGTTGGAACCGGCGACCAAGGCGCCCAGCTTGGTCTTCAGCAGGGCGAAGCTCACCGACAGGCGGTCGACCGGGGTCAGGCGCGCCGCAATCTCGGTTTCGAGGCCGTAGACTTCGGCGCCTTCGGCGTTCTCGATCGACAGGCCGCGGCTGCCGTCCGAGAAGTTGACCGGCGAGTTGAACTGGAAGTCCTTGAAGTCCATGTAGAACAAGGCGTTGTTGACCTTGACGGCGCCGCCATTGAACGAGCTCTTCGAGCCGACCTCGTAGTTGGTGAGCGTCTCGGGCTGATAGGTCAGGCCGCGGTCCTGGGTGCCGCCGGACTTGTAGCCGGTCGAGACACTGCCGTAGACCATGTGGTCGCGGCTGATGTCGTAGTTCACGCGCGCCAGCCAGGTCACTTTGCTGCCGCTGAACTTGCCGTCGTTGCCCGGCACGTCTTCGGCCAGGCCCGGATGGGTGCGCGGGTCGATCGAGGGATTCAGGGGGATGCCGGGGGCATTCAGGTTGCTGCGCCAGGTGTAGGCGCGGCCGCCGATGTTCTCGCGCTTGTCGTGGGTGTAGCGCGCGCCGCCGGTCAGGTGCAGCTTGTCGGACACGTTCCAGGTGGCCTGGCCGAAGACGGCGGCCGAGTCGACCGTTTCCTTCGGCTGGACGAAGGAACCCTGCCAGCCGACGCTGCCGCTGTCCTTGGTGCCGTTCATGATCGGAATGTCGAAGCGGATGCTATTCTTCTCGGCGCCATAATAGAGGCCGGTCTGCCAGTCGACGGTGCGGGTGCCGGTGGACTGCAGCAGCAGTTCATGGCTATGGCTGCGGTAGTCCGAATCGGTGGTGGTGTGCTCCTGCCACACGGCGCCCGAGATGACCGAGGTCGGCACGTTGGCGCCGCCGTCCTGGTCGAAGCGCATCGTGCCCTTGTACTTGGAGTAGCCGGCCACGTAGTGCAGGGCCATGTCCGAACCGATGTCCCAGCTCAGGCGGCTGCGCACGTTGTGGCTGGTGCGGTCGATCCAGGGCGCGCTGTCGCTCAGCATCGACCAGTGTTCCTGACCGGGTCGCGGAGTCTGCATCAGGTTGGCGCTCGGGGTGCCGCGGTCGTCGAATTTTTCGTAGGCGATGTTCCAGCGCACGTTCGGCGTGATTTGCCACAGGAGGCTCAGGCGGGCGGCCGTCTGGTCCTGGGCGTTGTACTTCCTGTCGCCGACGGCGAAGTCGTTCGGGTTAATCAGGCGGAACTTGTCCGGGTCGCCGCCGGCGGCGAGATAGGCGGTGAGCTGCTGGTCGGCCGGCACGCCCGGGAATTTCTGGTAGTCGACGTAGCCGTCATGCTGCTCGTGGACCACGGCGAAGCGCAGGGCGGCGTTGTCGGAGATCGGGATGTTGACGGCGCCGCGCATGCCATAGCGGTTGTAGTCGCCGATGCCGCCTTCCACGTAGCCGGCGCGGCTGCCCAGCTCCGGCTTGACGGTCTGGATGTTGACCGCGCCGACGGTGGAGTTGCGGCCCCACAGCGTGCCCTGCGGGCCGCGCAGCACCTCGATGCCCTCGACGTCGAACATCAGGGCGGTGGCGCCTTCCGCGCGCGGCGAGTAGACGTTGTCGACGAAAGAGGCGACTTCGGGGTCGGCGTACTGGGTCTTGGCGCTGTCGTTGCCGATGCCGCGCAGGGTCATGGTGGTGACGCCGTGGTCGCCCTGGGCGGTGGCCTGGAAGCCGGGCACCAGCTGGACCACGTCGAGCATGGTCTGCACGTGGTTGTCGGCCAGGGTCGCGGCGGACAGCGCGGTGATCGCGATCGGGGTCTTCTGCAGCGAGGTCGAGCGCTTGGTCGCGGTGACGATGACTTCAGCCATGCCGTTGCTGTTCACGGCCGGGGCAGGGGTGGCGGCCGGGCTGGTGGCGGCTGCCGGGTTGGTGGCGTCGCCTGGGCGGACCATGTCCGCTGCGGTTTGGGCGGATGCGCTGCCGATGCCCGCGACGAAGGTCAGGACGGCCAGCTGGATGGGGGCGAAGGTCAGGCTCAAACTCGGGCGCGTGACGCCGCGACGCTGCGGTGCAGAGGTTTCCATGTTGTCTCCAATATTCGAATTATCTTGTTTTATTGCTCGTATGCAGGCGTTTCAAGAAATCGGTTTCATAAATCTTGAAAACGATTTCATGCTAAATCTGCTTCGGAGGGGATGTCAAACGAAATTTTAAAAAAGTTAATGAACGAGCGTTCTGTTTGCGTTAGTGCAAAAGCTATGAAAGATTTTCATGGCGTGGTAAGCTCGGGTCTGTCACCCGACCGGCATACCATTCATGAAGAACGACGAGAGCAGCAGCGGCACCACCACCCTGAACCAGGTCGCGAGCGCCGCCGGCGTCTCTCCCGCCACGGTGTCGCGTTTTTTGAACGGCACCGCCAAGGTCTCCGATGAAAAGCGCCGCACCATCGAGCGCGTGATCGAAGAGCTCAACTACAAGCCCAACCGCCTGGCGCAGAGCCTCAAGATGGGCAGCACCCGCACCATCGGCGTGCTGACCCAGTCGCTCGAGAGCGGCTACTTCAACCGCGCCATGGTCGGCATCGAGGATGCGGTCAAGGATTCCGGCTATGCCCTGCTCATCATGAGCGGGCACTGGCATGCGGACGAGGAGGCCGAGCGGGTCGAACTGCTGATCGGGCGCCGCGTCGATGGCGTCGCGATCCTGACCGGGAATATGAGCGACCGCCAGATCCTCGACTTCTCGCGGCGCGTGCCGATCGTCGCCTTTGGCCGCAAGGTGGCCGGCGAGCGGGTATTGAGCTTTGGCCTCGACAACTACCGCGGCGCCTGCGAAGCGGTCGACTTCCTAGTCGAACAGGGACACCGCCGCATCGCCATGATCACCGGCCCGGCCGACCACGAGGATGCGCGCGCACGCCTGGCCGGCTACCGCGACACCCTCGCGAAGCATCGCATCGAGGTCGATCCCCAGTTGATCGTGCCGGGAGACTTCCAGGAGTCGGGCGGCCTGCTGGCGGTGAACCAGCTGCTCGCCTCGAACCAGCGCTTCACCGCCATCTTCGCCGGCAACGACCTCACTGCCTATGGCGCGCGGCTGGCGCTCTACCGCCGCAGCATCCGGGTGCCGGACGATATCTCGATCGTCGGCTTCGACGACCTGCACAGCTCGATGTACACGACGCCGCCCCTGACTACGGTGCGCCAGCCCTTGTACGAGGTAGGCACCAATATCGGCCGCATGATGCTGACCATGCTGGGCCACGAGCAGCCAGGCATGGACATGCCGCCGCTGAGCCTGATCGTGCGGGAGTCGGTGCGCCGCATCTGAGGCGTGGTCCGCGTCACGCGGCGCCAATGCATGCACATCGCATGAAATGATAAATGTAGCTTGCAATTAAATAGTGCGCTATGTATTATGGTTCCGTGTTCAGCAAATGGCAGCTGGAACAGGGAAGAAGACCATCCCGGACGCTGCCGGTATTTAAATCGCGCGCTATTAAATAGCGTTTAATGATGGGCAAGGCCCAAACAGACAAGGAGCATCATCATGGCAATCGAAAAAGTCCTCTACCGTGCAAACGCCAAAGCCACCGGCGGCCGAGACGGCCGCGCCGTTTCCTCCGACAATGCGCTCGACGTCAAGCTGTCGACTCCGAAGGAACTGGGCGGCGCGGGCGGTGACGGCACCAATCCGGAACAGCTGTTTGCTGCCGGCTACTCGGCCTGCTTCCTGGGTGCGATGAAATTCGTGGCCGCACGCGACAAGCTGAAGATTTCGCCGGATGTGTCGGTGCAGGGCAATGTCGGCATCGGCCCCATCCCGACCGGCTTCGGCATCGAAGTGCAGCTGCAGATCAGCCTGCCGGGTGTGCCGGAAGAAGAGGCACGCACTCTCATCGAGCGCGCCCACGTCGTCTGCCCCTACTCGAATGCCACCCGCGGCAACATCGATGTGACCCTGCAGCTCGTCTGAAGGACGGTCCGGCCTGCCGGACCAGGAAAGCCAGCGCTGCCGGCATGCCGGCAGCGCTGGCTTTCTGCATTTCTGACAACGCTTTCACTGATTTCTCGGTATTCGCCATCTGTCGAGCTCAGCTATATCTGTATTTCACAATTCAGATATTAATCGCAGGTAATAGGCCGCGCAAATAAGGGATATAAATAAACTGAAGAATACAGGGATTTCTTGCCGGTTTAATTATTCCATTTGGGCCAATGTTTAGCGCTCTCAATTCCATTTTATTTATTAGTTGCCAAGGATTGTGCTGATCCTGATCGATGCGCGACTCACGCGAGCTCAGCAATATTTGCTTACAGTTAGACGAATTTCGGGCAGGAATTAGCTGGTTTTGTGCGCTTTGCTAGCTGTTCGGCAAGGAAGTTGTCATCTTTGCGTCGACGTAAAACAACGCTCTAAAATATTTTTCCGCACGGCAAACAAAAAATTTTTCCGATCGTTAAAATTGCCTCCCATCAGCTTCCTGACGAATTAATTCAAACGGTCAGGATCGGCTGGCACTTAAAAACCCCACCGAAAAAATTTAACAATCTCGTTTCCGATGCAAACCACTGTTTCTTCTCAGCGTTCGTTTTCTTTCGCGCAAACCCAGCAGTACGCACTGCCTGTCCTGTTCGCGCTGTTCGGCCTGATCATGGGCTCCTGGGCCGGCCGTATCCCGGCCCTGGCCGAGCGTGTGCAAGTGTCGCACTCGGCCCTGTCGATGGTCCTGCTGTGCGGCGGCCTCGGCGCCGTCGTGTCCTACCCGATCTCGTCCTTCCTGATGGGCCGCTTCGGCGCCCGCAAGTCGCTCTTGATCTCGGGCATGGCCCTGCTGTGCGTGCTGGTCTCGATCGGCATGGCGCCCACCGTGCCGCGCCTGATGCTGTCGGTCCTGATGCTGGGCATCACCGCCAGCACCTTCGATGTCGCCATCAACTCGGCCGCGACCAAGCGTGAAAAGCTCACCGGCAAATCGGAACTGTCGATGCTGCACGGTATCGGCTGCGCCGGTGGCCTGGCGGGCGCGACCCTCGGCAGCCTGATGGCCAGCATGAAGATCGCACCAGGCACCCACTTCCTGATGCTGGCCGGTCCCCTGGCCGTGGTGCTGTGGGGTGCGTTCACCATGATGGACGCCGACGACAGTGTCGAAAAGGTCGAGAAGAAGTCGTTCTCGCTGCCGCGCGGTCCGCTGGCACTGCTGGGCCTGCTGGGTTTCCTTGGCTCGATGTCGGAAGGCAGCATCGCCGACTGGAGCGGCGTGTTCCTGAAAGAGCACTTCGGCGCGTCGGACGGCCTGGCGCCCCTGGCCCTGTCCTCCTTCTCGGTCATGATGCTGCTGTCGCGCATGGTTGGCGACAAGCTGAAAGTGCGCTTCGGCGCCCAGCGCCTGGTCACCCTGGGTGCGATGGTGTCGGCAAGCGGCCTGTTCTTCGCTGTGGTGGCGCCGAACGCCTACGTCGCCCTGGTCGGTTTCGCGATCGCCGGCCTCGGCCTGTCGCTGCTGTTCCCCTTCGTGTTCAGCGCAGCCGGCGCCCAAGGCCCGATGGCCCTGGCGGCAGTGGCCAGCATGGCCTACAGCGGCAGCCTGATGGGCCCGCCGGTGATCGGCGCCGTCGCCCACTTCGTCGGCATGAAGGCAGCCATCGCCTACGTCGGCGGCCTGTCCCTGGTCATCGCCATGGTCGCCAGCCGTACCCGCCTGCTGAAGTAAGGCAGCAAGAAATTCGCCGGCCCTGCCGGCACCCTTCCTCGCGCGGCGCAAGCCGCCTTCCAACGCAGACGCCCGCAAGGCCGTCTGCGTTTTTTTGCCCGCTTTGCGCCGCGCCAAGCCAGCCCGGCACTGGAAGAACTTCGCCGGGCCCGCAGCCTCCAAGAAGTGTTCGCACATTCCAGGGGGTGTTCATGTCCAGCACAATCGATGCGGCCGCGGTGACAGCTTTCCATGACGAAGAACTCGCGCATCCCGGCTGGCCGGCGCCGCGCCAGATCGCCGAGCTGTCCGGCCCCTGGCGCGCCATCCACGCCAATCACCGGTGCAATTGCCTGCTGTGGCAGGAAGAAGACCGGGCACGCCGCGTGGACGTGCCCTCCATCGAGATCGCCACCAGCAAGCGCCTGATCGACCGCTACAACCAGCAGCGCAACGACGCCGTCGAAGAGATCGACGAGGCCCTGCTGGCGCTGCTGGGCCTCGATCCTCCCAACCCCGGCGCGCGCCTGTCGAGCGAGACGCCGGGCGCGATGGTCGACCGCCTGTCCATCCTCGCGCTCAAAATCCACCACATGCGCCTGCAGACCGAGCGCAGCGAAGCCGGGCGCGAGCACGTGCAGGCCTGCAGCGCGCGGCTGCAGCGCCTGATCAACCAGCGCCACGACCTCGCCGCCTGCCTCGACCAGCTGCTGCATGAAGCGCGGGCAGGACAGTCCTACTTCAAGGTCTACCGCCAGTTCAAGATGTACAACGATCCCGCCCTCAACCCCTATCTGTACGGGGGCGCCGGCGCGCAGGACGGCAAGGGGCTGGCTTGAGCCTGCCGCGCATCGATGTGCTGGTGCCGAGCTGCGGCCGCCCGGCGGCGCTGGCGGTGACCCTGGCCACCATCGGCGCCCAGGACTACCCGGACCTGCGGGTGGTGGTGTCCGACCAGAGCGAGGACAGCAGCGCCTTGCGCCAGCCCGAGGTGGTGGCGGTGCTGCGTTGGCTGCAGGCCAGCGGCCGCCCGGTCGACGCCTGGCGCCACCTGCCGCGCCGCGGCATGGCCGAGCAGCGCGCATTCCTGCTGGCGCAGGCCCATGCGCGCTACTGCCTGTTCGTCGACGACGACGTCATCCTCGCGCCGTGGCTGCTGCGACGCCTGCGCGAGCTGCTCGCGCAGCATGGTTGCGGCTTCGCCGGCAGCGCCGTGCATGGACTGAGCTACCTCGGGGAGCAGCGGCCGGCGCAGGAAGGCGTGGTGTTCTGGGAGGGCAGGGTGGAGCCGGAAACCGTCGTGCCGGGCGGGCCGGCATGGGCGCGGCACCACCTGCACAGTGCGGCCAACCTCTTTCACCTGCAGCAGCGCCTGCATGCGTCCCCTGCCGAAGCGCGCGCCTACCGCGTCGCCTGGGTGGGCGGCTGCGTGCTGTACCAGACGGCCAGGCTGCGCGCGGCGGGCGGTTTCGACTTCTGGCCCGACCTGCCGCCCCAACACTGCGGGGAAGACGTGTTGGCGCAGCTGCGCGTGATGGCGCGCTTCGGCGGATGCGGGATCCTGCCTTCCGGGGCCTTTCACATGGAGCTGCCGACGACCCTGCCCGGACGCGAGGTCGATGCGCCGTGGGTGCTGGGGACGGACCCGGGCGGGACGGCGTCCTGGCGCGAAGAAAACTGAGGCCGGCGATGGCCTGGGACAGGAGAGACAGCATGGGAGACGGCATGGGGCCGGGCAGGGAGCATCACGTCGGGCAGGGCATCGAATATGCTGCCGGGACGCACGGCGGGGAGCGGCTGCGTGGCGTGGTGAAGATTGGTGTGCTGCGTCCGAACGCGGTGGGCGACTTTGTCTTCGCGCTGCCCGCCCTGCACGCATTGAAGCAAGCTTATCCGCAGGCCGAACTGGTCCTGCTCGGCAAACCCTGGCATGCCAGTTTCCTCGCGGAGCGGCCGGGGCCGGTGGACCGGGTCGTGGTCATGCCGCAGGTCGCGGGTGTCGGCGCACCGGAGGACGCCCGCTCCGACCAGCGGGCGATCGATGACTTCCTGGCGCGGATGCGCGCCGAGGCCTTCGATATCGTGGCGCAGATGGTCGGCGGCGGGCGCTATTCGAATCCTTTCGCCCTGCGCTTGGGCAGCCGCCTGACCATCGGCGCCCGCGCGCAGGGAGCCGCGGCGCTCGATCGCTGGGTCGACCATGTCGAACCGGGCAACCGGCGCCTGGCCCTGCTCGAGATCGCCGCGCTGGCGGGGGCCAGGCTAGCGCCCATGGCGCGCGAGCTGGAGGTGACGGTCGCCGACCGCGAGGAGGCGGCGCGCGTCCTGCCGCCGGACCGCGCGCGTCCGCTTGTTCTGCTGCAGCCAGGCTCGTCCGATCCGCGCAGGTGCTGGCCAGCCGAACGTTTCGCCGCTGTCGGGGACGCGCTGGCGGCTGCGGGCGCTCTCGTGGCCGTCAATGGGACGGCAGGCGAGGTGGGCTTGGTGCGGCAGGTGATTGCGGGCATGCGCCATCCCGCCATCGACCTGGCGGGCGCGCTCCGGTTGGGCGGCCTGTGCGGACTGCTCGAACGGAGTGTGCTGCTGGTCTCCAACGACACCGGGCCCCTGCACCTCGCGCTGGCGATCGGCACCCCGGCCGTCGGGGTGTTCTGGCATACCAACCTGGTGGACGGTGCTCCCTTGCGTCCCAGCCTTCTGCGCGCAGCGGTGTCCGTGCAGACCCGCTGCCGGACATGCGGCATCGACAACCGCGCGCGCCGCTGCGCGCATCAGGAGAGTTTCGTCGACGAGGTGACGGTTGACGAGGTGCGCAGCCTGGCCCTGGGACTATTGCAGGACCGATGGCGCAAGGATCGGGCATCTGATGGGGCACCGGTCCATGCGGCTGGATAAATTGATCGGCTGACGGATCGGGGAAGGAGAGTTTGGCTAGCGGTGATGCGGTAATGCGGCAATGGAGCGACATAACAACGTAACTGCGCAACAGCGTGACGGACGCAAAGGCGTAACAACGAGGTCATGCAGCACAGTGGCACAGCAATGCAGCACGCAGCAATGTATCAAGGCACCAACACAGCGAGACAGTGAGACAGCAAGGCAGCGAGGCAGCGAGGCAGTGAAACAGCGAGCTAGTAAGGAGGCGGCGCAGCGAGGCAGCGAGATAGCGAGATAGCGAGATAGCGAGAC
>JBFLVV010000008.1:0-100689 GCA_040758275.1 Pseudomonadota bacterium | reverse complement strand
CAGCTTGCACAGCGCCACGCGGCGCTTCTCGCCGCCCGACAGCACGCCGATCTTCTGGTCCCAGGGCGGCAGGCGCAGCGCGTCGGCGGCCATTTCCATCTGCAGGTTCAGGTTGCCGCCATCGGCTGCGGCGATGATCGATTCGAGGCGTTCCTGTTCTTTCGCCAGGGCGTCGAAGTCCGCGTCTTCTTCCGCATAGGCGGCGTAGACGGCTTCCAGCTTGGCCTGGGCTTCGAAGGCTTCGCCCAGGCCCGATTCCACTTCCTGGCGCACGGTCTTTTCCGGGTCGAGCTGCGGTTCCTGCGGCAGGTAGCCGATGTTCAGGCCCGGCATCGGGCGCGCTTCGCCCTGGATGTCGGTGTCGATGCCGGCCATGATCTTCAGCAGGGTCGACTTGCCCGAGCCGTTCAGGCCCAGCACGCCGATCTTCGCACCCGGGAAGAAGGACAGCGAAATATCTTTCAGGATCTGACGTTTTGGCGGGACGATTTTGCCCACGCGGTTCATGGTATAGACGTAATTGGCCATGCTTTAACTCTGGTGTTGTTTAAGGTGCACAGGATACCCGGAACCCGCAGCGCGGGACACAGGTTTTTGTGTTCGTGCCGGCTTCGCTCAGCTTTTGTTCGCCACCCTGCTGCGCCACAGTCCTTCGCCGGCGAACAGCGCCAGCGCGGCCCAGATCATCAGGAAGCCGACCAGGCGGTCGCTGCTGAATGCCTCGTGGAACAGCCACACGCCCAGCAGGAACTGCAGGGTCGGCGACAGGTATTGCAAGAGGCCGAGGATGGACAGCGGAATCTTGCGCGCACCGGTGGCGAAGAGCAGCAGCGGGACCGCCGTGATCGGGCCGGCCGCGACCAGCAGGATGCGCGTCATGTCGGAAGGAGCATTCACGAAGGCATTGTCGCCGGTCGCCGTCAGCCAGCCCACGTAGACGGCGGCGAAGGGGAAGAGCACCATGGTCTCGAAAGACAGGCCTTCGAGCGCGCCCAGCGCCGCGGTCTTGCGCAGCAGGCCGTAGCCGCCGAAGGAGGCTGCGAGGAAGAGGGCGATCCAGGGCACCGAACCCGACTGCCAGGTGAGCCAGGCCACGCCCAGCGCGGCGATCGCGATCGCACCCCACTGGGCCGGGCGCATGCGCTCCTTGAGCAGCAGGTAGCCGAACATGATGTTCACCAGCGGATTGATGAAGTAGCCGAGGCTGGCTTCGATCACGTGGCCGTTGGTGACCGCCCAGATATAGGCCAGCCAGTTGGCCGAGAGCAGGAAGGCAGAGGCGACGAAGCTCCAGAACACCCGCGGCTGGCGCACCTGGCCCAGCCATTTCCACTGGCGCCGGAAGGCCAGCACGAGCACCAGGAATCCGAGCGACCACAGCACACGATGCGCCAGGATCTGCATCGGCGGGACCTCGCCGATGGCGTGGAAATAAATGGGGAACAGGCCCCAGCACAGGAAGGCGAGGGCCGCGGAAAGGATACCGGAACGCATGGGAAGACGGGTGGATTGCTGGCTTGGCATTATCCCAGATGCGCAATATCCCTGCTGGCGCAGCCGCTTTTTGCAGAGGTGTATGATGAGATCGTAAATTTCCTTGCAATTTTCTTGTTGTTATTTTATGGTGCGGCGCACCAGAACAGAACAATGGTGCAACCTTGAGCCCTGAAAACAAGAAGAGCAGCGTCGCGGCGCTGACGCTGGCAGCCATCGGCATCGTCTACGGCGACATCGGCACCAGTCCCCTGTACACGCTGCGCGCAATCTTCGACGACGAGCACGGTCTCCCCCTCACCACTCCCAACATCCTCGGCGTCATTTCCCTGATCTTCTGGGCCCTGACCGTCATCGTCTCCCTCAAGTACGTCACCCTGGTGCTGCGCGCCGACAACCGCGGCGAGGGCGGCATCATGGCCCTGATGGCGCTGGCCACCAACTCCGTCACGAAACACTCGCGCTGGCACTTCCCGCTGCTCGTGATCGGCGTGCTGGGCGCCACCATGTTCTATGGCGACAGCGTGATCACCCCGGCGATCTCGGTGCTCGGCGCGATCGAGGGCCTGGAAGTGGCGGCGCCGGGCATGTCACACTACGTGGTGCCGCTGGCTGTCGTGGTGCTGGTGATCCTGTACAGCGTGCAGCGCCACGGCACCGCCGGCATCGGCCGCTTCTTCGGCCCCATCATGCTGGTCTGGTTCCTGGCCCTGGCCGTCATGGGCATCATCAACATCATCGAAGCGCCGGTGATCCTGAATGCGCTGAACCCGTATTACGCGCTGCGCTTCATGCTGGAGAACAAGCTGCTCGCCTTCGTGGCGCTGGGCGCGGTGGTGCTGGCGATTACCGGCGCCGAAGCGCTGTATGCCGACATGGGCCACTTCGGCCGCAAACCCATCCGCATGGCCTGGTTCATGATCGCCTTCCCGGCCCTGGTGCTGAACTACCTGGGCCAGGGCGGCCTGCTCATCATGCAGCCGGATGCCGTGGAAAATCCCTTCTTCCACCAGCTCGGCACCTGGAGCGTGATCCCGCTGGTGATCCTGTCGACCATGGCGGCGGTGATCGCCTCGCAGGCGACGATCTCGGGGACGTATTCGATGACCAAGCAGGCCATCGCGCTCGGCCTGCTGCCGCGCATGCGCATCATGCACACCTCGGAAAGCGAGATCGGCCAGATCTACATCCCGGCCGTGAACTGGCTGCAGCTGGCCATCGTCCTGGTCGCCGTGATCGGCTTCGGCTCCTCCGACGAACTGGCCGGCGCCTACGGCATCGCCGTGACCGCCACCATGATGGCCACCACCATCCTGACCTTCTTCGTGACCCGCTACCGCTTCCACCTGCCGCTGGCCGTCTGCCTGGGCGCGACCGGCTTCTTCCTGGTGATCGACATCATGCTGTTCTCCTCGACCACCCTGAAGCTCTTGCATGGCGGCTGGTTCCCGCTGCTGCTGGGCACCATCCTGCTGACCCTGATGCTGACCTGGAAGCGCGGCCGCGAACTGGTCTTCGAGAACCTGGAGATGCATGCGATTCCGCTGGAAGCCTTCATGGAGTCGCTGTTCGTGGCGCCGCCGGCGCGCGTTCCCGGCACGGCCCTGTTCCTGCGCGGCGAAAGCGACGGCGTGCCGCACGCCCTGCTGCACAATCTCTCGCACAACAAGGTCCTGCACGAACGCGTGGTCTTCCTGACCGTGCACATCCGCGAGGAGCCCTGGGTCCCGGCGGAGGAGCAGGTCGAGGTGGTCGAACTCGGCCACAACTGCTTCCAGCTCAATGTGCAGTACGGCTTCAAGGACGAGCCCGACATTCCGGGCATCCTGCGCCAGTGCGCTGGCCTGGGTCTGCCCTTCGAGATGATGGAGACTTCCTTCTTCATCGCGCGCCAGACGGTGATCTCGACGCCGGGCCGCGGCATGGCGCCATGGCGCGAACACGTGTTTGCGATGTTGTCGCGCAATGCGCGCGCGGCGGCGGACTACTACCAGATCCCGCCGAACCGGGTCATCGAGCTCGGCACGCAGGTCGAGATCTGAATACAAAAAAATACAATCGCCGGACACACGTAGACGTATGGCTGAGGTAAGGTGCGGGGTTACGTTGTATTAACTTTTTTCCCGTCCCTTCCCGTACCTACCTCGCAAGGATTGTTCCAATGAAGCTGAAGTTTCCCCTGATCGCCGCCTTCGTCGCTGTGTTGAGCCTGACCGCCTGCGGCGGTGGCAGCGATTCCGATGACAATGTTGTCAATCCAAACAATCCGACCGCACTGGTCAAGACCGACAACACCCTCGGCACCGGCGCAGAAGCCACGAACGGCAAGCATGTGGCCGTGACCTATACGCTGTGGCTGTACAGCGCCTCGGCAGCGAACCACAAGGGTAACCAGGTGGAAACGGGCAAATTCTCCTTCGACCTGGGCGCCCCAGGCATCATCGACGGCTTCCAGCAGGGTGTGACCGGCATGAAGGTCGGCGGCAAGCGCACCGTCGAAGTCCCGGCCAGCCTTGCCTACGGCTCGCGCGGCGATAGCAAGATCCCGGCCAATAACGGCCTGGTGTTCGAGATCGGCCTGACCTGCGCCGGCACCTCCGCACAGTGCAAGCTTCCATAAGGTAAGCGGGCGCCGGGGAGCGGGCTCTCCGGCGCCACAGCCGCGCCGCCCCGGTTTCGCGTGCACCTCTGAGCAGGCGCATGGACCGGGCGCACCACATGGCAGATGCTGCAGGTCCCGATGACCGCCCGTCCGCTGCCATGCCTTTCTTTTACCTGCAGTTTCAATCGGCGCCCCTTCCTGCGCCGGCCTCCAATGTCCTTGCGTGCATCAGCCCTGCTCCCGTCCGTGGCGAGCCGGATGGCTGGCTATTGCTCGCAGTCCTGGTCGTGTATGTCGCAGGCTGGTTTGCCATGCACCGGCCGCGCTGAGCGCGCGGCTCCGCTCAGCGCAGCATGTCGATGTGCATGATGCCGTCTTCGTCGTAGGGCGCGGAGACGGTCTCGAAGCCGAAGCCCTGGTAGAACTTTTCCAGGTACTGCTGGGCGCCGATGCGGATGCGGTGGCCCGGGTGCAGCCGTTCGGCGCAGGCGATGCCCTCCGCCAGCAGGGCGCGCCCAGCGCCGCTGCCGCGTGCGCACTTGGCGGTGATGACGCGGCCCAGCGACATCTCCGCGTACTTTACGCCCGGGCCGAGGATGCGCAGGTAGGCTGCCAGCTGGCGCTTGCCGTCGACCGTGCGCCAGCCGAGCAGGTGGTGCGCCACCGGGTCGAGGCCGTCGATGTCGGGATAGAGGCAAGTCTGCTCGAGGATGAAGACGTCCTGGCGCTGGGCCAGGACCTCGTACAGGTCGGCGGGAGTGAGGTCGTTGAAATGGGAGAGCTGCCAGTCGATCATGATGCGTGTGGATGGGTTGCGGGGGCTGCGGTCAAGCGGCGGTTTCGAAGCCTTCGAGGACGTTCACCAGGTGGGTGCCGGCGGCGGCATCCACGTGGTCAAGGCCCTCGAACACGAAGGCGGCCGGCAGGCCGAGGTGGGCGATGCGTTCGCCGATGCGCAGGAAGTCGCCGCCGTCGAGGGCGAAGTGGGCGGCCAGGTCGCCGCCCAGCGAGACCACCAGGGCCTCGGGCCGGAACATGGCCAGCTTGACGCAGCTCGTCTCGAGCGCGGCGAACCACTGGGCGCCGCCCGTCCCTTCGGCCAGCGGCAGGTTCATGGTGTGATGCAGTCCCGCCCCGGCCCCGAGTTCTCCGGCATGGCCGGCGTACCAGGGCCAGGCGGCCTGCGGGTCGAGGTGGATGGACGCGAACAGCACGTCGGCGCGTTTGTCGAAAATGTGCTGGGTGCCGTGGCCGTGATGGGGACCCAGGTCGAGGATGGCGACGCGCTGCAGGCCGTCGTCCAGCAGGTGCTGGGCCGCCAGCGCGGCATTGTTCAGGAAGCCGCCGCCGCCGCACCAGTCGGCGCCCGCGTGGCGCCCCGGCGGCTGGGTCAGGGCGAAGCTGCCGCGCTCGCCCACGCGCAGCGCGTGGGCGGCATTCACCGCGCAGTCGGCGCCGGTCTTGGCGGCGGTCCAGCTGCCGGCCGTGAGCGGGGTGCGGATATCCGAGGAATACAGCCCGGCGCGGGCGCGCAGGTCGGGCGGCTCGACGTCCTCGCGCATGCCGCGCACCGGCCAGCTCGAAGGCAGCAGCTCGCGCCTGGCGTTCTGGGGATCGCGCGCCAGCCACTCGCTCCAGGCGGTGCGGAGAAAATGCAGGTAGCGCGGCGTGTGCACCCGCTCGAGCGACACCAGGGGCACGCCGTGCGGGGTGACGATGCGTCCCAGGCCGCGCCGCTCGAGGGCGGCCAGCACGGGGGCGAGCGCACCCGCATGCTCGTGGCCGGCCAGCGCGTGGTGTTCGTTGTAGAAGGTGAGCACGGGCTCCCCCGCTGGATGCAGTTTAGGGGTGGTTACCGCACAGGGTGCTGCTGTTATAGGCCGCGACGAAGTCGTCGAAGCTGCCGGTATCCGTCTTCTCGATGCTATCCTGCTCGGCCAGCGAGTTCGCGGCCATCTCTTCGAACAGCGCTTCCTCGGCCGGCATCAGGGGGCTGTCGCGGAAGCTTGCCGCAT
This sequence comes from Pseudomonadota bacterium, assembly GCA_040758275.1. GTDB lineage: Bacteria > Pseudomonadota > Gammaproteobacteria > Burkholderiales > Burkholderiaceae_D > Telluria. The sequence continues at coordinate 94,578 of JBFLVV010000008.1, read as the reverse complement.
GCAGCTCGCTCTGGCGCAGGCCGAAGGCGCTGGCCGAACCGAGCGCGCGGATCTCTTCCAGCACGCGCGCCGACGGCGTGAGGGCGGGATTGTCGATCCTGGCCTTCTGCAGGCCGAGCGAACTTGCGTGCACGCCGCCTTCGTTGTGCTCCACGTCCAGCAGCTCGGCCACCGGACGGATGCGCTCGATCAGTTCCAGCGCCCAGTCTTTCAGCAGGACTTCCGCGCCGTCACGGGTGAGCGTCAGGTCCGGACGGCGGCCTTCCTTCACGGTGCGCGCGAAGTTGCGGGCGTGGATCTGGCTTTCGTGGGCGCTGATCATCGGGCTTTCCTCCAGCGCGCAGAAGAGCAGGAAGGCGTCGAGGAAGCGGCCGGTTTCCAGGCTGATGCCGACCGGCTCGAAGGGGTCGACGTCCAGGCAGCGCACCTCGATGTACTGCACGCCGCGGTTGCACAGGGCCTGCACCGGACGCTCGCCGGTGCGGATCACGCGCTTCGGGCGGATCGTCGAGTAGTACTCGTTCTCGATCTGCAGCACATTGGTGGACAGCTGCACCCACTCGCCATCCTTCTTGGTGCCGATCGCCTGGTAGGGTTCGTAAGGCGTGTTCACGGCCGCCATCAGGCTGGAGACGTAGCTCTCCAGGCTGTTCTCGTGCGGGCGCAGGCCGGCCTGGGCGTCGTTCTGGTAGCCCAGGTCGCTCATGCGCAGGCTGGTCGCGTAAGGAAGGTAGAGCGTGTCGCTTGAGAGCGTTTCCAGCCCGTGCGGACGGCCGCGCAGGAAGCTGGTGGTCAGGGCCGGAGTGGCGCCGAACAGGTACATCAGGAGCCAGCTGTAGCGGCGGAAGTTGCGGATCGTCGCGATATAGCTCTCGGACTGGAAGTCGCGCAGGGCGTTGCGGCGCTCTTCCACGATGCCTTCGCTGGCGGCGACCAGCTGCCACAGCTTTTCCGGCAGCGAGTAGTTGTAGTGGATGCCCGAGATGCACTGCATCGCCTTCCCGTAGCGCAGCGCCAGGCCGCGGCGGTAGACGTGCTTGAGCATGCCGATGTTGGATTTTCCATACCAGGCGATCTCGATGTCTTCTTCCGAAGGCAGCTCGCCCGGCATCGACACGCTCCACAGGATCTCTTCGGGCATGCGCGCATGGGCGAAGCGGTGGATGGCGTCCAGGCGGTTCAGGGCCAGCGAGATGTCGTGCTCGGCCGGGGTGATGAATTCCAGCAGGGCTTCGGCATAGTCGGTGGTGATGAGCGGATGGGTCAGTGCCGAACCGAGCTTGACCGGGTGCGGGGTGCGCGCCAGGTGGCCCTGCCGGTCCACGCGCAAGGTTTCGCGTTCGATGCCACGCAGGCCCTGGCCAAGCAGGGCGCGGTGGTCGTCGTCGTCGAGCAGGGCGAGGCGGCGTTGTAGTTGATTCGACACGGGTGTTTCCTTTCTTGTACTGCCAATGCGGATTGGAGCAGAGAGTAACCGAAAAACGCGGAGCGCGTCGGGGACCGCCTCATTCCTGCCTGGAAGTGGAAGGGGCAGCCCTGGCTGCCTCTTTTTCGCGCACGATCCAGGCCTCGACCCGGCGTCCCAGCAGGTCCAGCGGCAGTGCGCCGCCTCCGAGGATGACGTCGTGGAAGCGGCGCAGGTCGAAGCGCACCCCCAGGCGCTTCCTCGCCATCTCGCGCAGTTCGACGATGCGCAGCTGGCCGATCTTGTAGGCGAGCGCCTGCGCCGGCCGCGCGATGTAGCGGTCGACCTCGGCCTCGTTGTCCTGCGGCGGATTGGCCGTGTTGGCGTTCAGGTAGTCGATCGCCTGGCGCCGCGACCAGCCCTGGGCATGGATGCCGGTGTCCACCACCAGGCGCGCGGCGCGCAGCATTTCTTCGTTGAGCCGGCCGAAGCGCGAGAAGGGGTCGCCGAAGAAGCCGAGCGCTTCGCCCAGCCCTTCGGCATAGGTGGCCCAGCCTTCGCCGTAGGCGTCGAACCAGCCATGGCGGCGGAAGGCCGGCAGGTTCAGGATCTGTGCGCGCGCCACCTGCAGGTGGTGGCCGGGCAGGCCTTCGTGCAGGGCCACGCTGTCGACCTGCCACAGCGGCCGCGTCGCGAGCTGCGACACGTTCACCACCAGCGCGGCCGTGCGGTCGCTGCTCCCCGCCTCGTAATAGGCGACCGGTTGGCCCGGGCCTTCCTGCGACATCGGTTTCACTGCGAGCCCGGCCTCGGGGATCGCCGTGACGACCCGCGGCAGTTTGGCCCGGGCGCGCGCCACGGCCTTGGCGTAGCGCCCCAGCAGGCTTTCTGCGTCCTTCGGGAACAGGCGCGGGTCGCTGCGCGCGAACACCAGGAAGCGCGCCAGGTCGCCGCGAAAGCCGGTGCGCGGTACCAGGCTTGCCATCTGGGCGCGGATGCGCGCGACTTCCTTCAGGCCGATCGCATGGACCTCGCCTGGTGCGAGCGCCGTGCCGGTGCTGGTGCGCACCAGGAAGGCGTACCACTCCGCCCCGTTCGGCAGCTGGCCGGCGCCGATGGTGTCGCGCGCGGCGGGCAGGTATTCCTCGCGCAGGAAGCCGTCCAGCCGGTGCAGGCTATCGGCCGCCCTGGCCAGGGACGAGATGCCGTCCACGATGAGCGCCTCGCGGGTGTCCGCATCGATCGCGGCGGGCATGCGCAGAAACGGCGCGAACAAAGGACCTGCCGCGATGTTCTCGTGCAGCGCGTGCAGGGCGGCCGGCACCGGCTCGAGCACGATTTTCGGCACCGTCCAGCCGGCGCGCATCCCTGCGCGCATCTGCTCGATCAGGCCGTCGACGTGGGCGGGCAGGGCGTCCACGCGGCCCAGGTAGTTGCGGTAGTCGGCCTCGCTCATGAAAGGCATCTGGGCGACCAGGCGCGGCAGGCGCAGCTGCAGGCCATCCCAGGTGCTGATCGGCTGGGGATCGAAGGCGGTGAAGGCGCCGGCCGCCAGCTGGCGCTCGCGCGCGGCGATGAAGAGGTCCAGGGACAGCTGTTCTTCCTGGGCGAGCTGGCCGCGGTCGATTGTCCGCGCATCGAGCAGCGCCTGGCGCGCATGGTCGAGCGTGGCGGCTCTCGCTTCCAGCGAGGTATCACTCAGGTAGGCGTCGTAGCGGTGCTCGCCGATGCCGGTCGCAAGCTCGGGCTGCTGGCGCAGCTGCCATTGCCACTCGCGCTCGAACAGGCGGCGCGCCTCGAGCGAGGCGGTGGCGGCGGCGCCGCACAGGACAGGTGCAAGCAGGACGATCGAGGCGAACAGTTTACGCATGCGGCGCACGCAGGGCGGGTAAAAGTTGGCAGAGTGGCCATTTTAACAAGGCCACCAGATACGCCGCGCAGGCTAGGACAACCGTCCGCCGCTGACCCGTTCGATGCCGGGCAGGTCGCGCCAGCTCTGCACCTCGCTGAAGCCGCGCGCCTCCAGTAGGGCGCGCACCGCCTCGGCCTGGTCGTAGCCGTGTTCGAGCAGCAGCCAGCCGCCGGGCAGCAGGTGGGCGGGGGCGCCGTCGACGATGGTGCGCAGGGCCGACAGGCCGTCGGCATGGTCGGTCAGGGCGCCGGTGGGCTCGAAGCGCAGGTCGCCCTGGGACAGGTGTTCGTCGTGCGAGGCGATGTAGGGCGGGTTGGAGGCGATCAGTTCGAATCGTTCGTCGCCGACCGCGCTGAACCAGTCGCTGCGCAGGAAGCGCACTTGCACGCCGTTGGCGGCGGCATTTGCGCGCGCGATCCCGAGCGCGTCTTCGCTCACGTCGAGGGCGGTCACGCCGGCATCCCGGCGAGCGTGGGCGCAGGCGACCGCGATGGCGCCGCTGCCGGTGCCCATGTCGAGCATGCGGCCGCCCTGCGGCAGGCGCTCGAGGGCCAGTTCGACGATCAGTTCAGTGTCCGGGCGCGGGATCAGGACGGCCGGCGAGACCTTGAAGGGCAGGCCGAAGAACTCGCGTTCGCCGACGATGTAGGCGATCGGCTCGCCGTCCAGGCGGCGCTGCACCAGGGCGGCCAACTGCTGCGCTTCGTCGGCACTGAGGATGCGTTCGGACTGGGTGATCAGGCCGACGCGCGAGATGCCGAGCGCGTGGCAGAGCAGGATGCGGTTTTCCAGCGCATCGAGGGGCAGCGTGGCCTGCAGCCGGCCTATGCTGGCGCCGGCGTCGATGGTAAAGCTCATGCGGGTTTCTTGCGCAGCAGGACGAAGGCCAGCAGCACGGTCAGGATCACGAACCAGACCGCCGACCATTGCGGGATCGCGAGACCCAGCAGCGAATCGGTGGCGCCTTCGCACAGGCCGTTGGCGCGGAACAGCCAGGGCAGGTATTCGGCGGTCGGGATCTTGTTGAGCATGGTCTCCATCGGGTCGATGCCGCAGCTGAAGCCCGGGTTGGCGATCACGTACAGGTGTTTGCCGACGGTGACCAGGCCGCCGATCGCCGCCAGCAGGGCCAATACGGTGCCTTCGCGGACCTTGCCGCTGATCGCCGCCACCAGGGTGCACACGCCGATGGCCAGGAACATGTAGCGCTGGATCACGCACAGCGGGCAGGGCATCATGTCCTGGATGTGCTGGAGATAGAGGGCGACCGCGATCAGCGCGAAGCTGATCGAGGAGATGGCGAACAGGATCTGGCGGGTGGAGGGCAGCATCGGTGAATTCTTATAGGTGTTGTTCGGGACGGATCATTCTCGCATGAAGGCTGCATGACCACTTAATCCTTGCTTAATGTAGGGTGGACGGGTTTCCCGTCCGCGCGTTCAACTCCCGCGTGAACGGATGCGGCGCGATTACTCACCGGCTGCTTGAACGCGCGGACGGCAGAGCCGTCCACCCTACATCAATCGCCCAGCGCCGCCAGCAGCTCGGCCTGGTGCTCCGCCGCCAGCGCATTGGTGAGCTCCGACAAATCCCCATCCATGATGAAGTCCAGCTTGTACAAGGTCAGGTTGATGCGGTGGTCGGTCAGGCGCCCCTGCGGGAAGTTGTAGGTGCGGATGCGTTCGCTGCGGTCGCCCGAGCCGATCAGGCTCTTGCGGGTGGCCGCCTCTTTCGATTGCTGCTCGCGCAGCTGCACGTCCTTGATGCGCGCGGCCAGCACCTTCAGGGCCTGGGCCTTGTTCTTGTGCTGGCTGCGGTCGTCCTGGCACTCGACCACGATGCCGGTCGGGAGGTGGGTGATGCGCACCGCCGAATCGGTCTTGTTGATGTGCTGGCCGCCGGCGCCGGAGGCGCGGTAGGTGTCGATGCGCAGGTCGGCCGGGTTGATGTTCACGTCCTCGACCTCGTCGGCTTCCGGCATCACGGCGACCGTGCAGGCCGAGGTGTGGATGCGGCCCTGGGTTTCGGTGGCCGGCACGCGCTGCACGCGGTGGCCGCCGGATTCGAACTTCAGCTTCGAGTACACGCCATTGCCGATGATGCGCACGATGACTTCGCGGTAGCCGCCCAGGTCCGAGGCCGATTCGGACACGACCTCCACCTGCCAGCGATTGCGTTCCGCGAAGCGGGTGTACATGCGCAGCAGGTCGCCCGCGAACAGGGCCGATTCATCGCCGCCGGTGCCGGCGCGGATCTCGAGGAAGATGTTGCGCTCGTCGTTGGCGTCCTTCGGCAGCAGCATCTTCTGCAGCTCCAGGTCGAGGGCGGCGAGGCGCGCTTTCGCATCCTCGATCTCGTCCTGTGCAAACTCCTTCATCTCCGGATCCTGCGCCATCTCCTGGGCAGCAAGGATGTCGTCCTGCGCCGCGCCGTACTGCCGGTACAGCGCGACCAGGGGCGAGAGCTCGGCGTGCTCGCGGGTCATCTTGCGGTAGCTGTCCATATTCGCGGTCGCGCCTTCGGACATCAGGAGTTCGTCCAGTTCGACGAGTCGGTTGGCCAGTTGGTCCAGCTTGGCCAGCATGGATGGTTTCATGGGGTGCTCGGTAGATTCGGGTAGCCGCAATGCGGCCGGGACACGCTTTTCAAGAAAAGCGCACGACGAAAGGGGAAGGGCCGCTAACGGCGGCCGCGGAACAGCTGCGGCAGCAGGGCTGCCAGGCGGGCGCGCTCGTCGCCCTGGGCGTGGTGCAGGGCCTGTTGCGGGCCGTGCAGGAACTTGGCGGTGAGGCCTTTCGACAGTGCTTCGAGCACGGCGTCGATATCGTCGCCGCGCGCCAGCAGCCGGCGGGCGCGTTCGAGTTCGGCCAGGCGCAGGGCCTCGCTGGATTCGTGCAGGTCGCGGATGACCGGCACCATGGCGCGGTCGCCCACCCAGCTCATGAAGGATTGCACGCGCGCGTCGATGATGGCTTCGGCCTGGGCCACGGCGGCCTGGCGGCTTTCCATGCCGGTTTGCACCACCTGCGCGAGGTCGTCCACGGTGTAGAGGAAGACGTCGTCCAGGCGCGCGACTTCGGGCTCGATATCGCGCGGCACGGCCAGGTCGACCATGAACATCGGACGGTGGCGGCGCGCTTTCACGGCGCGTTCCACGAGACCGAGGCCGATCAGGGGCAGGGTCGAGGCGGTGCAGGAGATGACGATGTCGAACCCGTGCAGGCGCTCCGGCAGCTCGGCCAGGCGGATCGCACTGCCGTTGTAGCGGGTGGCGAGCAGCTCGCCGCGCTCCATGGTGCGGTTGGCGATGGTGACCGATTTCGGATTCTGGGCCGCGAAGTGGGCCGCGCACAGCTCGATCATTTCGCCGGCGCCGATAAAGAGCACGTGCTGGTCGGCGATACGGTCGAAAATCCGCTGCGACAGACGCACCGCGGCGGCGGCCATGGAGACGCTGTGGGCGCCGATCTCGGTGGTGCTGCGCACCTCTTTTGCGACCGCGAAGCTGCGCTGGAACAGCTGGTGCAGGTAGGTGCCCAGGCCGCCGGCTTCTTCGGCGGTGCGCACCGCATCCTTCATCTGCCCCAGGATCTGCGGCTCGCCCAGCACCATCGAATCGAGGCCGGAGGCGACGCGGAAGGCGTGGCGCACGGCGCTGTCCTGCGGCAGCATGTACAGGTGCGGGCGCAGCTCGGCGAAATTCAGGGCGTGGTAGTGGGCCAGGAACTGGGCCGAGGCGTCGAGCGGATTGGCGATGTCGCTGGCCGCGTACATCTCGGTGCGGTTGCAGGTCGAGAGGATGGCGGCTTCGTCGCTGCCACCGGCGCCCTGGCGGGCGAACCAGCCGCGCGCCGCCTGCACCGCGCGTCCGAGCTGGTCGGGCGCGAGCGCCAGCTGCTCGCGCAGCGAGACCGGAGCGGTCGTGTGATTCAGGCCAACGGCGAGCAGTTGCATTGGGAAAGTCGGTTCAACGGGTGAGCGTATGCACCCATTATACCCTTCTGCGGAAAGGGTTTCAGCGGACCGCCGGGGCCGGCGGCCACTGTTGTCAAGCGCCCAGCTTCTCGAGGCGGTAGCCGTAGCTGTAGACCGGCACCAGGCGGAAGCCGTTTTCCGGACGCAGGCTCAGCTTGTTGCGCACGCGCGAAACGTGGGTGTCCATGGTGCGCGAGGGCACGTCGGTGTCGCGGACCCACACGGATTCGTGGATGTAGGCGCGCGACAGCGGGCGGCCGATGTTGCGGAAGAACAGCAGCGCCAGCGAAAATTCCTTCTGGGTCACGTCGATGATCGAGCCATCCTTGAGCAGGCGCCCCGGACGGGTCTCGAACGTGAAGGGGCCGAATTGCAGCTGCTCGGCGCTGTTCTGGGACGGGTAGGCGCGGCGCAGCAGGGCCGAGACGCGGGCCACCAGCTCGCCGCGGCGCAGCGGCTTGACCAGGTAGTCGTCGGCGCCGGCGGTGACGCCCTCGATGATGTCGTCCTCGGCATTGCTGCCGACCAGGAAGACCGTGGGCGCGTTGGAGGCCAGCTTTTCCTTGGCGCGGCGCAGTACTTCCGCACCCTCCATGTCCGGCACGTTCCAGTCCATGATCAACATGTCCGCGTTTTCCTTGCGCAGCTGGGCCAGGCATTCTTTCGCGCTGTCAAAAGGTTGGCAGCTGTGGCCGGCAGCGGTCAGCACCTGGCAGATCAATTCTGCCTGGCTACGGTCTTGTTCCAGAACGGCAATCTTCATAGGACATATACTGGTAAGGTTGCCTATGTAGGAAGACTCCTACAAGGTGAAACCGAATATATCAGACTTTCACAAAATAATGCTATGGAAAAACTTAGAATTTACAATTGGAACTAAAGTTCTGTTGTGTTAATGGGACCGGCAGGCTCTTGCTACACTGTGTGAAACGGTCAAGCGGGAGGCGTGTGATGTTGTTTCGACGCAAAAAGAAAGAAGTTAGCCCGGCACAGCCGCCCCTGGTCCCGGTGAGCGGTCCCGCAATCGACGCGGCGCGCGAGCGTTGCCGTGAAATGGTGCGCCAGCGCGCCCTGGTCTCGGCCGGCGTGGCGGCGGTGCCGCTGCCGGGAGTGGACATCCTGTCCGACCTCACCACCTTCACGGTGCTGGTCGAGGAAGTGAACCGGGAGTTCGGCCTGAGCCAGCAGCAGATCGAGCGCCTGCATCCGCGTTTGCGCGTACTCGCTTACCAGGCAGCCGCGTCAGTGGGCGGCATGCTGGTCGGGAAGCTGGTCACGCGCAACCTGGTGCTGCAGGTGTTCAAGCGGGCCGGGATCAGGATCGCGGCCAAGACGGCGGCCAAGGTGGTGCCGATCGCGGGGCAGGTGGCCTCGGCGGCGATCGGCTTCGCCCTGTTCCGGCGCATGGGCTACCAGCACGTGGAAGCCTGCGCCCAGGTGGCGCGCGAACTGCAGAAGGTGAAGATCGTGGATGAAGGAGGCGTCGCGCCCGCTGTATAAACAAATGCCCGCTCGAAGCGGGCATTTGTTTGTCCGGATAGGCGGATTCAGGCGTCGGGCAGGACCACGTTCACGTCCAGCACCTCGAGGTTGCCCTGGCGGTCGAGCGAGATCTTGATGTCGTCGGCGCTGACTCTGGTGTACTTCGAGATCACCTCGATCAGTTCGCGGTGCAGGGCCGGCAGGAAATCGGGACCGGTGACACTGCTGCGCTCGCGGGCGATGATGATCTGCAGGCGCTCCTTGGCGGCTGAGGCGCTCTTCTTTTTTTCCGGAAATAGGAAGTTGAGCAGTGCCATATCACTTGGCTCCAAAGATGCGCTGGAACAGACCCGGCTTTTCGTAGTTGGTGAAACGCAGCGGACGGTCTTCGCCCAGGAAACGGGCGATCACGTCCTCGTACGCCTCGGCCACGTCGGTTCCCTTGAAGTGGATCGCCGGGTTGCCCTGGTTCGAGGCGTGCAGCACCGATTCCGATTCCGGAATGATGCCGATCAGCGGAATGCGCAGGATTTCCTGCACGTCCTGGTAGGAGAGCATTTCGTCCGCTTCCACGCGCTTCGGCGAGTAGCGGGTGATCAGGAGGTGTTCCTTGACCGGCTCCGAACCGCTCTGGGCGCGGCGCGACTTGGCCTGGATGATGCCGAGGATGCGGTCCGAGTCGCGCACCGAGGACACTTCCGGGTTGGTGACGATGATCGCTTCGTCGGCAAAGGTCAGCGCCATCAGGGCGCCGTGCTCGATGCCGGCCGGCGAATCGCAGATGATGAACTCGAAGTCCATCTTCACCAGTTCGTTGAGCACGCGCTCGACGCCGTCTTCGCTCAGCGCATCCTTGTCGCGGGTCTGGGAGGCCGGCAGGATGAACAGGTTGTCGGTGTGCTTGTCCTTGATCAGCGCCTGGTTCAGGGTCGCCTCGCCGTTGATCACGTTGATCAGGTCGTAGACCACGCGGCGTTCGCAGCCCATGATCAGGTCGAGGTTACGCAGGCCGACGTCGAAGTCGATGACCGCGGTCTTGTGGCCGCGCAGGGCCAGGCCGCTGGAAAAGCTCGCGCTCGAAGTGGTCTTGCCCACACCGCCCTTGCCGGACGTCACAACAATAATTCGTGCCACAAATAGGTCCTTTACAAATTCAAGCGGGTCGGCGGATTACGCGCGGGACGTAGCCGGAGCCAGCGATGATATATCAAGCCGGTCGCCGACCAGCCGGATTTGCGCCGGCTGGCGCGCCAGGTCGTTCGGGAAACCGTCGTCGAAAGTACGGTACACGCCGGCGATCGACACCAGTTCCGGCTGCATGGCCAGGGCGAAGATGCGTGCCTCGGGATTGCCCGAAGCACCCGCCAGGGCCCGGCCGTTCAGCGGCGCGTACACATGGATGCTGCCGTCGGCAATGATTTCCGCACCATTGTTCACAACTGCGGTAATGATCAGGTCGCCGCCACGCGCATAGATGCGCTGGCCGGCGCGCACCGGGGTGTCGATCACCATGGTCGAGACCGGTGCAGGAGCGGGCGCCGGGGCTGCGGGGGCAGCCGGAGCGGGTTCGGGCGCCGGCGCCGGTTCGGGAGCGGCCGGCGCTGCCGCCTGCTCGCGCTCCGGCGTGCGCGCGCCGCTCGAGCCGTCGTCCAGCGACAGGCCATGGGCGCGGATCGCCTCCGCCATATCCGGGCCGGCGCCGCGCACGGCGACCGCGTTCAGCCGGTATTTTTTCAGCAGCGCCACCAGGGCCGGCCAGTCGATCGACGGGGCCTCGTGGGCGATGGCGGCAATGTCGATCACCGCGAACTCGTCCTCGAAGAAATCCGATACCCCGCCGGTCATCTGGTGCAATGCCGCATCGATCACGGCCGGATCGGCCGAATGCAGGATCGTCGAGATGGCGACGACCGTGGAGATCTTGATTTCGATGGGCAGCGAGGTGCGGGTTTTGAGCATATGCGGTCTGGTTGGCGTTGCGCCCGTGCATTCTACTGTGAAATTTGACCGAAAGGACAGCCGCGTACGCATCATTCCTAGTAGAAACGAGTGTTACCCGGCTGTTCAAAATATGTGCAACAACAAAGCCGCAGCCCGCAGCAATGTGTGAATTAGCTGATAAGATTGACTTTGCTCAAACGAAGGGTTCGTGCTGACCTTAAGATGCATGGTTTCACGGCCTTGCCGTCTCAACAATCCCCGGCCAAAGCCGGAACTAGGGAGATCTGTTATGGAAGACGTCGTCATCGTCGCCGCCGGCCGCACCGCGGTCGGCAAATTCGGCGGCACCCTGGCCAAGATTCCTGCCGCCGAACTCGGCGCGCACGTGATCCGCCAACTGCTGGCCAAGACCGGCATCGACCCCGCCGCCGTGAGCGAGGTCATCATGGGCCAGGTGCTCACCGCTGGCGCCGGCCAGAACCCGGCGCGCCAGGCCGTCATCAAGGGCGGCCTGCCCGACATGGTGCCGGCCCAGACCATCAATATGGTGTGCGGCAGCGGCCTCAAGGCCACCCACCTGGCGGCCCAGGCCATCAAGTGCGGCGATGCCGACATCGTCATCGCCGGCGGCCAGGAAAACATGAGCGCCTCGCCGCACGTGCTCAACGGCTCGCGCGACGGCTTCCGCATGGGCGACGCCAAGCTGGTCGACACCATGATCGTCGACGGCCTGTGGGACGTCTACAACCAGTACCACATGGGCGTGACCGCCGAGAACGTCGCCCGCAAGTATGAAGTCTCGCGCGCCGAACAGGACGAATTCGCGCTGCAGTCCCAGCTCAAGGCCGAGGCTGCACAAAAAGAAGGCAAATTCAAGGACGAGATCATCCCGCTCGAGATCCCATCCAAGAAGGGCGCCGTCGTGTTCGACACCGACGAGTATCCGAAGCACGGCTCGACACTGGAGGCCCTGTCCGGCCTGCGCCCGGCCTTCAACAAGGAAGGCACCGTCACCGCCGGCAACGCATCCGGCCTCAACGACGGCGCCGCGGCCGTCATCATGATGAGCGCCTCCAAGGCGAAAGAACTCGGCCTGACCCCGCTGGCCCGCATCAAGGCCTATTCCTCGGCCGGCCTGGATCCGTCGATCATGGGCATGGGCCCGGTCTCGGCCACCCGCCTGTGCCTGCAGAAGGCCGGCTGGACCCATGAAGACGTGGACCTGATGGAAATCAACGAAGCCTTCGCGGCCCAGGCCGTCGCGGTCAACAAGGAAATGGGCTGGGATACCTCGAAGATCAACGTGAACGGCGGCGCCATTGCGCTGGGCCACCCGATCGGCGCCTCCGGCTGCCGCGTGCTGGTGACCCTGCTGCACGAGATGGTGCGCCGCGATGCCAAGCGCGGCCTGGCCAGCCTGTGCATCGGCGGCGGCATGGGCGTGGCGCTGGCGGTGGAACGCGACTGACAGCGCACCTGAAGCATTGCCCGGACGGCCGGCGGGCGGTCCGGGATGTACGAAGCAGTGACTGACAATAAACTGGAGAAGACAATGGCACGAGTAGCATTGGTGACGGGTGGCATGGGCGGCCTGGGCGAAGCGGTGTGCATCAAGCTGGCCGCGTTGGGTTACAAGGTCGTCACTACGTATTCGCCGGGGAACAAGAAGGCAGAGAGCTGGCTCGGCCAGATGAAAGAGCAGGGCTACGACTTCAAGGCCTATCCCTGCGACGTGTCCGATTACGATTCCGCCCAGGCCTGCGTGCGCCAGGTCGAGCAGGAAGTCGGCCCGGTCGACGTGCTGGTCAACAACGCCGGCATCACCCGCGACATGACCTTCAAGAAGATGGACAAGCCGAACTGGGACGCGGTCATGAAGACCAACCTGGATTCGGTCTTCAACATGACCAAGCCGGTCTGCGACGGCATGGTCGACCGCGGCTGGGGCCGCATCATCAACATTTCCTCGGTGAACGGCCAGAAGGGCGCCTTCGGCCAGACCAACTACTCGGCGGCCAAGGCCGGCATGCACGGCTTCACCAAGGCCCTGGCCCTCGAAGTGGCGCGCAAGGGCGTGACCGTCAACACCATCTCGCCGGGCTATATCGGCACCAAGATGGTCATGGACATCCCGAGCGAAGTGCTGGAAACCAAGATCATTCCGCAGATCCCGATGGGGCGCCTGGGCAAGCCGGAAGAAGTGGCGGGGCTGGTGGCGTATCTGTCGTCGGAAGAGGCGGCATTCGTGACGGGCGCGAACATTGCCATCAATGGTGGGCAGCACATGCAGTGATCAAGTCAATTACGCTTAAAAAAGGTTCATCGCGGAATTCCGGGATGAACCTGCTGTAAACGCAAGAGAGCAGTAAGGAAGAGTTATTGTGTTTGTGCGACCAAACCCATTACTCAACCTACCGCTCTCATGTCAGATCATAGTATCCCGCTCCCGTTCTGGGAAGGCTTTACCGTTACTTCGTTCACCGAGCAGGGTCAGTCGGTGTCAATCCGTCTGGAACCTTGTCCATCCGCACCGCGTATTTGCGGTCATTGTGCAAGCCCAGCTCCCAAGGTGCATGACGTCTGTTGGCGCATCGTGCACGACTTGCCTATCGTCGGGCGAGCACTGGTGTTGTCGGTGGCGGTCTATCGGCTCCGATGTGATAGCTGTGGACGCACGGCCGGCCAGCGCGTCAGCTGGCTGGACTCGTACTCTCGGGTAACGCAGCGCTTGGCCGCCTTCGTCGCGCTGTGGAGCGAACGCATGCCGATTTCCCATGTCTGCCAGCTCACCGGCCTTCATTGGAGCACGGTGCGCCACATCCACCACCAGGCGCTGGAGCGCAAGCTGGCGGCGCTACCTGAGGCGCAACCCACACGTCTCGTGATGGACGAATTTGCGCTGTTCAAGGGGCACCGGTACGCCACCATCGTGCTCGACGCCGACAGCAGGCAGGTGTTGTGGGTCGGCGAAGGTCGTAGCCGCGAAGCGCTCCGTCCTTTCTTTGAATGGCTCGGCCTCGAGCGCTGCGCGCGGATCGAAGCGGTGGCAATGGACATGAATACGGCCTTCGACCTGGAAGTGCGACAGCACTGCCCCCAAGCGCGGGTGGTCTATGACCTGTTCCACGTGATCGCCAAATACGGCCGCGAAGTCATTGACCGGGTCCGTGTCGATGAAGCGAACCGGCTGCGCCAAGACCGGCCCCAGCGCCAAGTGGTCAAGCGCGCGCGCTGGCTGCTGCTGCGTAACCGGGAAAATGTCCCCCTTGCCCAGCAAGGCAGGCTGGACGAGCTGCTCGCCGCCAACCAGGCCTTGATGACGGTGTACGTGATGAAGGCCGCGCTGAAGGAACTGTGGCAACCTTCCGGTGCATGGCAATGGCTCGGGGCCTGGAAAAACTGGCTCAGGATGGCACGCGAGAGCGGTATCGAGCCGCTGCGCACGTTCGCCAGAAAACTCCAACCTTACTGGCGGGGCATCGCTTCGCGACTACGCTGGCCGATGCACACCGGCCAGCTCGAAGGCATCAACAACCGCATCAAAGTGATGAAGAGGATGGCTTACGGTTACCGGGACAGCAGCTTCTTCTTCCTCAAGATCAAAGCTGCGTTTCCCGGGAATCCGTGAAGAACCTTAAAAAAGCCGACCCCGACAAGATTGTCGGGGTCGGCTTTCTTCTGGAGCTGCCTTTGTTGGCCAAGTCGCTATTGAGAGACAGGAGTGGAAATGAAGAACCATTTCAGATGCGCAGCAATCGTCCTGTTACTCGTAACAATTGTCCTGGTATATTTCAACAAGATCGAAGCCCTGGCATCTAGCTCGATCGCACTTCAAATCTTTTCTGTCATCGAGTTGGAAACGGACTGGAAACAACGCTTCAGCTTGAGTGTCTGGCGCGAAGTATTCAGCACGAGTTATTCCACATTGACGATCGGGGCGCTTTGTGGTGTTGGCGCGATCGTGCTTTTGCTGAGTGACTTCGCAATCTCTGCCTAGTCGCCACCTTGATTGGCTGCGCCATCGATGCTCAGACTTAGAATACTGCTTGATCTTTTTCACTATTCTCGGAGCTCCGCACGCACATCCTGCCCCGCGACGGTCTCGCCCTGCCCAGCCTCGACGAACAGCGGCTCCCGCCCGGCATCGAGGGCCTGCCGCTGACAAAACCCTTGCGCCAGGGCGCCATCGGCCTGCAGGACTGGAACGTGCTGCGTGCCGACATGTTCTTCCCCATCGCCATGCTCAAGGAATCGGCCCTGCTGCACAACCTCGTCTGGACGCGCGATTCTGCGCGCTAATGGCACCACCCTCGTTCCGCACGGCAACATCACGATGGGCCCAGCTATTCACGGCCAGATGACCTTGAGACGGAGAACGCAGTCTGAACATTGCCCGAACGAGCAATCGTTCGGGCAATGTTGTTTGTAGTTTGCTCGTCTCCACAGCAAATTCCTTTATCGCATTGGGTTCTCGCGCTGCGTTGGGAAGAACGTGAGGTTGCACATAAGCAATATTGTAGCCTGCTTTTGCCACAAAAAGCGTCACGCCAAATTGTAATAACGGTTGATAATTACAGTGTCGAGAGTTATCCTTTGGAAATAAATTTATAAGTACTAATTCTTTCCCGTGGGTAAGTTCTAACTTGTTCTGACGAGAAGCTCAGCGTATCCCATATGCTATTTAACTCCTTCACCTTCATTTTTCTGTTTTTTCCGATAACGGCGTTTGGTTATTTTATTCTTGCGCGTAAAAGCCATGCATTCGCTGCGGCCTGGTTGGCGCTGGCATCTCTGGTATTTTATGGATGGTGGAGCTTATCGTATATTCCACTTTTGCTTGGATCCATTATATTCAATTATTGGATGGGGCAGCGCATTAACGCTGCGCATAATACTTCCCGCAAGAGCTGGCTTACCGTAGCGGTGGCTGCCGATCTGGCCTTGCTCGGCTATTATAAATATTCCGATTTTTTTATTTCGGGGATAAATCAACTGGCATCAACCGATTTCCCTGCGCTGAATATCATCTTACCAATCGGAATATCATTCTTTACATTCACACAAATCGCATATCTCGTCGATACCTACCACCGCAAGGTTAATGAATCGAATCCCATTCACTACCTGCTATTCATCACCTATTTTCCGCACCTGATCGCCGGGCCCGTGTTACATCATGCGGAAATGATGCCGCAATTCGCGAGGAAATCCAGCTACCAGTTCTCGAGCAGGAACCTGGCCGTCGGGGTAAGCTTCTTTGCCATCGGACTGGCGAAGAAAGTCGTCATTGCCGACAACCTGGCGCCACACGCCGCCTTCCTGTTTGACCAGAGCGATATGTTTTCGCTGCTGGTGGCGTGGGGCGGGGTGCTGGCCTACGCCTTTCAGCTGTATTTCGACTTTTCCGGATATTCCGACATGGCCATCGGCATTTCCCTGGTATTCGGCATCCGCCTCCCGCTCAACTTCAATTCACCGTACAAGTCTGCCAATATCATCGAATTCTGGCGTTGCTGGCATATGACCCTTTCTCGTTTCCTGCGCGACTACCTTTACGTGCCGCTAGGCGGCAATCGCAAAGGTCCGGTGCGGCGCTACGTCAACCTGATGCTGACCATGGTGCTGGGAGGCCTGTGGCATGGAGCGGGATTAAACTTCGTCATCTGGGGGGGCCTGCACGGCTTCTATCTGATCGTAAATCACGCCTGGAACAGGATCGCACTGGAATTGCGCTTTCCACAAGGTTCGCGTGTCTGGACCGTATTCAGCGTCGCATTGACCTTTGCTTCGGTATGCTTTGCCTGGGTATTCTTCCGGGCTACGGACAGCGCCAAGGCTGTCACCATCGTCCAGGGTATGCTCGGAGAGTTTGGAATTGCATTGCCGGCGTCGATTGGCTTGTATCTGAAGCCCTTGAAGCCGATTCTGGATCAGCTGGGAATCGATTTTTACTTGGGCGGCGGAAGCCGCTTTATCGAGACCTGGTCCTGGATCGTCGTCGCCGGCGTGATCGCGTTTTTCCTTCCTAATACGCAGCAAATCATGGGGCGTTATGAGGTCTGGGCCGAAAGCAAAAAAACCAGCAAGACGGAATTACTGTTGTGGCAGCCGTCCTTGCGCTGGAGTGTCTGGATTGGCGTTATTCTACTTGGAAGCATGCTGTCCCTTACCCGGCCAACCGAATTCCTTTATTTCCAGTTTTAAGACGTAAGGACCGACGTGCATCTAGATAATGAACTCGAGCTCCCAAGCAGCATCGTTGCTGCGAGCGAGGAACGTAAGTTTTCCCGATACCTCGTATGGACCAGTGCAGTTTTCGTGGGCGGAACGCTGCTGGCCACACTCGCTGTCCTCATCGTGGATCCCTATCACTTGTTCCGCTTCGTCGACGTGGTCGGATTCAACCGTCTCAAGCCACGGCCAGACATGTACCGCGAACAGATTAAGCTGGTTCAGGCAGAGGCTCTCCGGCCGAACCTGCTACTGCTGGGGAATTCCCGAGTTGAGGTCGGCCTCGACCCCGATAGTCCAACACTGCGGGAACGTTCCTACTCGGCTTATAACCTCGGACTCGCCGGTACCTCGCTGGCTACCGCAAACAACATGCTTGATGAGATGCGTGCTGCAGTGCCGCCTCCCGCATCGAGCATCGTCGGGCTCGAGTTCTTGGATTTTCTGGTCGACCCGGCAAAACTACAGGCCTTGCCGAACAAAGTCGAAACAGCGTTCTTCCCACTGGAATGGCGGCTCGAAACAGTGTTTTCCCTCAAGGCCGTGATGGATACCGTGCACACCCTGCGGCTACAGAAGACGAGCGATCCCGAGACCATGACAACACGTGGCCACACTCCCTTGTTTGAATATAACAAGGCTGCTCGCTACGAAGGGTATTACAACATCTTCCGGCAACGAGGGCAGGAGAATGCCAAGGCAACGGTACGCAGGCCGCACTCGCTTTATGCGGCGCAAGGTCAGCCTTCCGCAAGTATGGTCAAGCTGCGCCGCATGCTCTCCACCATGGCACAAGATGGCACCGAAGTGCATTTGCTCATCTACCCTTACCACGCAGAGTTGATGGCAATGTTTGGCGCGACAGGACTGGACGCGATCATGGACGAATGGAAGAGCGTGCTCGTCAGCGAGATCGATACTGTGCGCAAGCAGTTCCCGGATGCTCGTATCATGCTGTGGGACTTCAGCGGATACGGCCCGGTGCAGTGCCAAGCCATTCCGCGCCGGGGCGATACGCGCACTGTGACGCAGTTTTACTGGGAAGCTGGTCATTTCAAGACGAGTGTTGGCGAACTCATTTTTGAACGAATCCTAGGTAAGAGAAACAATTTCGGATTTGCCTTGACGGCATCGAACCTGGAAGAGAACAGGCAGCGTATTGCCGCGGAGCGCGAACAGTGCCACACGCTCAACCCGCAGATATTCGCTGAAGCGCGTTCGATGATCGATGCTGCGCGCAAATAGCCAAGCTTGTTAGCGGCATGAACGTTGCGCATGGGTGACCGTACTGAGTCCCACACTTCACTTTATAAATAGTTCCTGACAATGATGCGCGTCCTGCCTCGCGACGGCCTCGCCCTGTCCAGCCTCGACGAACAGTTGCTCCTGCCGGGCACCAAGGGCCTGCCACTGACGGAAGCCCTGCGCCAGGGCGCCATCGGCCTGCAGGGCTGGAACGTCCTGCGCGGCGATACCTCCTTCCCGGTCGCCGTGCTCAAGCAATCGGCACTGCTGCACAACCTCGCCTGGATGCGCGACTTCTGCGCGCGCCATGGCGCCACCCTGGCGCCCCACGGCAAGACCACGATGAGCCCGCAGCTCTTCGCGGCCCAGCTGGCCAATGGCGCCTGGGGCATCACGCTGGCCAGCGCCACGCAGGTCCAGGTGGCGCACCGGTTCAATGTGAGACGGGTGCTGCTGGCCAACCAGCTGGTGGCGCGTGCCGACATCGAGGCGGTGCTGGCGCTGCTGCATGATGACCCGGATTTCGAATGCTACGTGCTGGCCGATTCGCCGGAAGGCGTGGCACGACTGTCGCAGGCGGTAATGGGACGCAGGCTGCTGCGTCCACTGCCGGTGCTGGTCGAGCTCGGAATCGAGGGCAAGCGCGCGGGCTGCCGCACACCTGAGGAAGCGCTGCAGGTGGCACGCGAAATTGCAAGAGCCGATGGCCTGGTGCTGGCCGGCATCGAAGGCTACGAAGGCCTGCTGGTGACGCAGGACCGCGAAGCTGACATCCGCGCCGTGAACGCCTTCCTGGCCCGGCTGGTGGAACTGGTGAAAATGGCCGACGCCGAAGGCCTGTTCGGCCACGAGGAGATCCTGCTGTCGGCCGGCGGCTCGTCCTATTTCGACCTGGTCGCGCGCGGCTTCAGCGGTGTGCAGGGCCTGTCGCGTCCGATCCGCGCCGTGCTGCGCAGCGGCTGCTATCTCACCAGCGACCACGGCTCCTACAAGCGCCTGCTGGCCCAGCTCGATGCACGCGAAGCCATTGGGGAAGGCCTGCGTCCGGCGCTCGAAGTCTGGAGCATGGTGCAGTCGCGCCCGGAGCCGGGCCTGGCCATCATCACCATGGGCAAGCGCGACGCGTCCTACGACGAGGCGCTGCCCATCCCCGTCTATACCCACCGCCCGGGCAGCGGTGCCAAGGGCCCGGCCGAACTGCCGCCCGGCTGCGAGATCGTCAAGATGAACGACCAGCACGCCTACCTGCGCCTGCCGGAGGGAGCGATCCGCGAGCAGCTCCAGGTCGGCGACCTGGTCGGCTGCGGCATCTCCCATCCCTGTACCACCTTCGACAAGTGGCAGGTACTGCTGGCCGTGGACGATGACTACACCGTGAAGGAAGCACTCAACACCTTCTTCTGAAAGGGCGGGGCAGTAGGCTACAATCAATTCCTAGCCTGCTCAAAGAGTCCCCGTATGCCTGCCACACCGCCGTCGCTGTTCCCGCCGATCCAGCCCATCCGCCACGGCATGCTCGCCGTCGACGAGCTGCACACGATCTACTGGGAAGAAGTCGGGAATCCCGACGGTATCCCGGTGCTGTTCCTGCACGGCGGGCCTGGTGCCGGCCTGTCGCCGCAGCACCGCCGCTTCTTCGACCCGAGCGCCTACCGCGTGATCCTGTTCGACCAGCGCGGCGCCGGCAAGTCCACGCCGCTGGGCGAGTGGCGCAACAACACCACCCAACTGCTGATCGAGGACATCGAGCGCCTGCGCGCCATGTTCGGCATCTCGCAATGGCTGGTGTTCGGCGGCTCCTGGGGCTCGACCCTGGCGCTGGCCTACGGCGAAGCGCATCCCGAGCGCTGCCTGGGCTTCGTGCTGCGCGGGATCTTCCTGTGCACGAAGGCGGAGGTCGACTGGTTCATCAACGGCGTGAAGTGGTTCTACCCCGAGCTGTACGAAGAGTTCGTGGCGCCGATTCCTGTCGACGAACGCGACGACCTGCTGCAGGCCTACACCCGGCGCCTGCTGTGCGGCGATCCGGAAGTCTACTGGCCCGCCGCGCGCGCCTGGAGCCGCTTCGAAGGCCGCCGCGTCTTCCTGCTGCCGCAGCCCGAGGAAGCCTCGTCGGACGCGCTCGACCTCGGCGTCGGCCGCCTCGAATCGCACTACATGCTGCACGGGGCCTTCATGGAAGAGGACCAGCTGGTGCGCGACATCGGCCGCATCGCCCACTTGCCGGCCGTGATCGTGCAGGGACGCTACGACGTGATCTGTCCACCGCTGTCGGCCTGGCGCCTGCACCAGGCCTGGCCCGGCGCGAAGCTGCACATGATTCCGGACGGCGGCCACGGCGCGCTGGAGACGGGCATCGCGCGCGCGCTGGTGACGGCCACCGAGCAGTTCAAGCGCCACCGCCGCTTCGATTGAGTGCGGCGGCCGCACGCCGGCTGCTACACTTAGGCCATAACGACAACAACTACGCTATCGTGCCCATGAATATCCAGATCAGCGACATCGGCCACGTCATCCAGCTGGCGATCGCGCCGGTCTTCCTGCTGACCGGCGTGGCGACCAAGCTGACCGTGCTGACCAACCGCCTGGCGCGCATCATCGACCGCACCCGGGTGCTGGAAGACCGCCTCAAGGTCAGCCCGAACGCCGAGTTCTCCGCCGAACTCGAAACGCTCTATACGCGCTCGCACCTGATCAACACGGCCATCGCTTCCAGCACCGCCTGCGGCCTGCTGGTCTGCCTGGTGATTGCGATGCTGTTCCTGGGCGATACCACCAACCTGCCGCTGGACCAGTACATCGCCGGCCTCTTCGTGTTCGCGATGATTGGCCTGATCAGCAGCTTCGTCTACTTCCTGCGCGAGGTCTTCATCGCCTCGCGCTTCATGCGCATGCAGCACCTGCTGTCGCTGCAGCAGCCGCGCTAGCGCACACCTTATTTGAACGGTTTTCATCCATGCACGACTATCAACGCCCCCCAACCCTGTACCGCTACGGACCGCAGGACGAACTCGAAGCCGCGCTGCACGGCCAGTTCCGCCTGCTGCCCGACGGCGGCTTCCTGGCCCTGTCGTTCTCGACCGCCTGGGACAAGTCCCTGTTCGACGTGTTCAGCCGCGCGGAACGCTGCCTGGTGATCCACAACACCGAGGAGTTCGGCGAACGCATCCACCGCGCCGTGCAGCGCACCCTGCCCAACTGGGCCGGCATCGACGGCGAGGTCGCCTATGGCGTGCGTTCGCCGCTGGGTGCGGCCTTCTCGAAAAGCCTGGGCCTGTCGCGCGAGAAGGAATGGCAGTTCGCCTGGCGCTCGATGTCGCCGAACGCGAGCCTGAATCCGGTCGTCATCAACATCGGCAACATCGAAGGCTTCGCCGAGCTGCGCGACCGCGAAAGCCACCTGGCCTGACAGTTTAGAAACACGCCTCCACGAAATCACGGTGTAATGCCGTGATGACGTCTACCACTTACCCCAATCTCCTCGCGCCGCTCGACCTGGGTTTCACGACCCTGAAGAACCGCGTGCTCATGGGCTCGATGCACACCGGGCTCGAAGACCGTTTCTACAACTACGGCAAGCTGGCCGCCTTCTATCGGGAACGCGCCCGCGGCGGCGCCGGCCTGATCGTCACCGGCGGCATCTCGCCGAACCGGCAGGGCTGGCTGCTGCCCTTCGGCGGCACCCTGAACTTCATCGGCGACGTGCCGAACCACAGGAAGGTCACGCGCGCCGTGCACGAGGAAGGCGGCAAGATCCTGCTGCAGATCCTGCACGCGGGCCGCTACGGCTACCAGCCCTTCGTGGTGTCGGCATCCAGCGTGAAGTCGCCGATCTCGAAGTTCAGGCCGAAGGCGCTGGACGCCGCCGGCATCGAATCCACCATCGCCGCCTACGCGCGCTGCGCGAAGCTGGCGAAGATGGCCGGCTACGACGGCGTCGAGGTGATGGGCAGCGAAGGCTACCTGCTCAACCAGTTCCTGTGCGCGCGCACCAACAAGCGCACGGACGATTGGGGCGGCCCGATCGAGAACCGCATGCGCCTGGCCGTGGAGGTGGTGCGCCGCATCCGCGCCGCCGTCGGTCCCGATTTCATCCTGATGTACCGCCACTCGGTGCTCGACCTGGTCGAGGGCGGCAATACCTGGGACGAAGTGGTGGCGGTCGCCAGGGCGCTGGAGGCCGCCGGCGTGACCATCCTGAACACCGGCTACGGCTGGCATGAGGCGCGCATTCCCACCATCGTCACCTCGGTGCCGCGCGCGGCCTTCGCCGAAGTGGCGGGGCGCCTGCGCAAAGAGGTCAAGATCCCGGTGGTGGCCTCGAACCGCATCAATATGCCCGATGACGCCGAAGCGCTGCTGGCCAAGGGAGACGCCGACATGGTGTCGATGGCGCGTCCCTTCCTGGCCGATGCGGACTGGGTCGCGAAGGCGGCAAGTGGACGCGTGGACGAGATTAATACCTGCATCGCCTGCAACCAGGCCTGCCTCGACCACACCTTCTCGAACAAGCGCGCCAGCTGCCTGGTGAACCCGCGCGCCTGCCACGAGACCGAACTCGTGTACAGGAAGAGCGCGCGGCCGCGCCGCGTGGCCGTGGTCGGCGCCGGACCGGCCGGCCTGTCGGCCGCCACGGTGGCGGCCGAATGCGGCCACCAGGTCACGCTCTTCGAAGGCAGCGGCAGCATCGGCGGGCAGTTCAAGGTGGCCATGCAGGTGCCCGGCAAGGAAGAATTCGCCGAGACCATCCGCTACTTCGGGCGCAAGCTGGAACTGACGGGCGTGGACGTGCGCCTGAACCGGCGCGTCACGCGCGAGGAGCTGCTGGCCGAGGGCTTCGACGACATCATCGTCGCCACGGGCATCATCACCCGCAAGCCAAAAATCGCCGGCATCGACCACCCGAAGGTGCTGAGCTACCTCGACGTGCTGCGCGATCGCAAGCCCGTCGGCCGGCGCGTGGCCATCATCGGCGCCGGCGGCATCGGCTTCGACATGGGCGAATTCCTGGTGCACGATCCAGGCGTCCCCTTGCCGGTGCCGAAGGCGCACTGGATGGGCGAATGGGGTGTCGATCCTTCCTCGTCGACGCCTGGCGGCCTGGCGCCGCCCGCGCCGCCGCATCCGCCGCGCCAGGTCTGGCTCCTGCAGCGCAAGAGCACCCGCCCCGGCGCGGGCCTGGGCAAGACCTCGGGCTGGGTGCACCGCGCGACCCTGGTGAGGAACGGTGTGCAGATGCTGGCCGGCGTGCAGTACGAGCGCATCGACGACGCGGGCCTGCACATCACGATCGGCGGCGAGGCACGCCTGCTGGAAGTGGACAATGTGGTGATCTGCGCGGGGCAGGAGAGCCTGGCGGAGCTGATGCCGGCGGAAGGAACCGGCGGCGGGCCGCGCTTCCACAAGATCGGTGGGGCGGCGCTGGCGGCGGAGCTGGATGCGAAGCGGGCGATTCGCGAAGGTGCGGAACTCGCTGCGCGTCTTTGATCTTGTAGGGTGGGCGGGTCTTCCCGCCCACGCGGTCAACGAAAGAATGCGTCTTCGCAGTGCGTCCGTCAGTTGAACGCGTGGGCGGTGGACCGCCCACCCTACGGAACCCGACTACTTCTTGCGAACGACCACGCAGCCAATCGAATAACCCGCACCAAACGAGCAGATCACGCCATTCGCGCCGCTCGGCAGGTCGTCCTGGTACTTGTGGAACGCGATGATCGAGCCCGCCGACGAGGTGTTGGCGTAGGTGTCGAGGATCACCGGCGCCTCTTCCGGCGTCGCATCGCGGCCCAGCAGGGTGCGGGCGATCAGCAGGTTCATGTTCAGGTTGGCCTGGTGCAGCCAGTAGCGCGACACGTCCGCGATCTCCAGGCCTGCGTTCTTCACGGTGTTGGCGATGGTTTCGGCCGCCATCGGGCAGACTTCCTTGAACACCTTGCGGCCCTGCTGGCGGAACAGCTTGTCCGGCGCGCCGATGCCCGCTTCGTCGAAGCGGTTCATGAAGCCGAAGTTGTTGCGGATGTTGTTCGAGAACTTGGTCTTGAGCTGGCTGTCCAGGATTTCCCACTGGTGGCGGCTGGTCGCGGTCTCCGCCGCTTCCACGATCACCGCGGTGCAGGCGTCGCCGAAGATGAAGTGGCTGTCGCGGTCGCGGAAGTTCAGGTGGCCGCTGGTGATCTCCGGGTTCAGCATCAGGACGGCGCGCGCGCGGCCGCTGCGCACCGCGTCCACCGCGGTCTGGATGCCGAAGGTCGCCGAGGAGCAGGCCACGTTCATGTCGAAACCGAAGCCCTCGATACCCAGTGCATCTTGCACCTCGACCGCCATGGCCGGGTAGGGACGCTGCATGTTCGAGCAGGCCACCAGCACCATGTCGATATCAAGCGCCTGCTTGCCGGCGCGGGCCAAAGCCTCGCGGGCGGCGGCCACGCACATCTCGGCCTGCAGCGAAACCTGTTCGTCGGCGCGCTCCGGGATGCGGGCCGTCATGTGGGTCGGATCGAGGATGCCCTCTTTTTCCATCACGTAGCGCGACTTGATGCCCGAGGCTTTTTCGATGAAGGCGCTGCTCGACGCTTCCAGCGCGGTGGTGTCGCCCGCGGCGATGGCGGCGGCGTGCTCCTGGTTGTACAGCTCGACGTAGGCGTTGTAGGCCGTCACCAGCTCGTCGTTGGAGATGGAATACGGCGGCGTAAACAGGCCGGTGCCGCTGATCACGACAGGTTTCATGTTCGGACTTTCAAAGGAAATAAGGGGCAACAAGGGGACATAGCCCGGAGATGCGGCGATTCTACACCCTCGCACCCGGCCTGGGAATTGGCGGTAATGACAAGCTTATAAACCCGTCAATGCCGCCTCAACGCCCGTGCTGGGCCAGGGTGGTATCGGCCTTGAGGGCGCGCTTGGACAACTGCACCTTTTCGCCCTTCAGGTGGCGCAGGGCCTGGGCCAGCTGGAAGTCGTCAGCGCTGCCGTAGTCGAGGGGCTTGCGCAGGCGCGCTTCCGCCAGGAGACGCATCTGCTCCTCGATGTCGTCGGCGCGCGTGGCCTCTTCCTTGTCGCGGTCGTTCGACAGGTGCCGTTCGAGGTCGGCTTCGCGCATGCGCAGGGCGTTCAGGCCGTCGCCCTCGAGGGTTTCGTCGACCGGCAGGTCGGGCAGGATGCCGCGCGCCTGGATCGAGCGCCCGGCCGGCGTGTAGTAGCGCGCCGTCGTCAGCTTGACGGCGGCGTCGCGGCCGATCGGGCGGATGGTCTGCACCGAGCCCTTGCCGAAGGTCTGGCTGCCCATGATGGCGGCGCGCTTGTAGTCCTGCAGGGCGCCGGCCACGATCTCGGAAGCCGAGGCCGAGCCGGTGTTCACCAGCACCACCATCGGCATGGATTTAAAGGCGGGCGGCAGGGTCGACAGGGGGTCGGCGCCGCTGCGCAGCATGTAGAACTCGGGACGGCCGTAGAAGCGCTGGCGCTGTTCGGCCAGCTGGCCATTGGTAGAGACGATTTCCGCATCTTTCGGCAAAAAGGCCGCGGCCACACCGATGGCGCCCTGCAGCAGGCCGCCGGGGTCGTTGCGCAGGTCGAGCACCAGGCCCTTCATGTCCGGGTTGTCGCGGTACAGGGCCTTCAGCTTGGCGGCCATGTCGTCCACGGTCGGCTCCTGGAACTGGGCCACGCGCAGCCAGGCGTAGCCCGGTTCGACCATCTTGGCCTTGACGCTTTTCTGGACGATTTCGCTGCGCGCGATGGTGAAGGAGAGCGGGTTGGGGCTGTCCTTGCGCGCGATGGTGAGGGTGACTTTGGTGCCCGGCTCGCCGCGCATGCGCTTGATCGCTTCGTCGATCGGCAGGCCCTGCACCGGCTGGCCGTCGATCCGGGTGATCAGGTCGCCTTCCTTGATGCCGGCATGCCAGGCAGGCGAATCCTCGATCGGGGCGACGATCTCCACGTAGCCGTCGTCGCTCTCGGAAATCTCGATGCCGAGGCCCACGAAGCGGCCTTCGGTGCCTTCGCGCAGCTCGCGGTAGGCGCGCGGGTCGAGGTAGGCCGAATGCGGGTCGAGCGAGGCCACCATGCCGGAGATCGCCTGCGACAGCAGGGCCTTGTCCTCGACCGGCTCGACGTAGGTGGACTTGATGACGCCGTAGACGTCGGCCAGCTGGCGCAGCTCGGCCAGCGGCATTCCGGCGTCGACCGGCTTCTGGGCCAGGGCCGAGAACTGCATGGTGAGTGCAACGCCGGCGACGGCGCCGAGGCCGACGAGACAGGAATTCTTGAAAGTGGAGCCCATGGTTCACCCGGTTGGATGCGCATGCATGAGATGCGCCGGTCCAGTATAAACCCGAAATCCCCCGGTGGCTTCGAGCTCGGCCAAACGGACCTTTGTTGCACTGCTTGTTACGGTTTTCTGAGCTTGGTAAGCAATTGTAAGAGTCCAAGCGAACGCAAGAGTGGGCTCCTATAGTGAATCTCAGTTTTTCTCTCTCTCCACTTTTTGAAGTGGTCTTTGCCCGCGGCCCCCTCCGCGGGCTTTTTTATGCCCGTTTGCTGCGGGAGCCGCATTTCCCCTGGTAATGTTGCCGCCTGTCTATACCGTTGTTGTCACGTTCCAACACATGCATATGCCATAACAGCGTTTGCCGTGTATCGAAAAGTAAAAAAGCTTCTCCAGCCCGCCTCCGCGCTCGAAGCAGCCGCTAGAATGAATTGGCGCCCGCCTGACGGAAATGGCTGCGCACGACAGGGACGTCCACACTACAACAATAAAGAATGAAGAATTTCGACTCGTTCGCCTGCAGCATGGCGATGCCCGGCCAGGGCTTCGCCTTCCATTCCGACATCACCCTTTCCACGCAGGCGCGCACCCACGCGGCTGCCGGCGTGCGCCCGAAGCCTGCTTCGAAGCCGCACATTCCCAAGGCCGGTCACAAGCCGGCCGTTTTCCAGCACCTTCCCAAGTAAGCGAGGACCCATCCGTGAAGCGAATCCTTTTGAGCACCCTGACGCTGTCCATCGCGGCAGCCTTTGCCAACGCGGCGGACAAAGCGCCCGCCAAGCCGGCCGGCGCGCCGATCTCGGGCGTCGACACGCAGTACATCGACACCAGCGTGCGTCCCCAGGACGATTTCTTCACCTACCTGAACGGCAAGTGGCTGAAAGAGACCGAGATCCCGAGCGACAAGGCGAGCTGGGGCACCTTCATGAAGCTGCGCGACGACACCAATCCGCAGATCAAGGCCATCATCGAGGCCGCGCAGGCCGACAAGTCGGCCAAGACGGGCTCGGAAACCCAGAAGATCGGCGACCTGTACGCCAGCTACATGGATGAAGCGCGCCGCGAAGCCCTGGGCACCAAGCCGCTCTCGAGCGAACTGCAGAAGATCCGCACGCTGAAGGACAAGAAGGGTCTGCCGACCCTCGTCGCCCACCTGTCCAAAATTGGCGTGTCGACCCCGTACGGCATCTACGTCAGCCAGGACATGCGCAACTCGACGCAGCACGTCGTGTACATCTCGCAAAGCGGCCTCGGTATGCCGGACCGCGACTACTACCTGAAGCAGGACGACGCAAAATTAGCCGAAGTGCGCGCCAAGTACCTGGACCACGTCGAGAAGACCCTGGCGCTGGCAGGCGAAAAGGATGCCAAGGCCCAGGCCAAGGCCATCGTCGACTTCGAGACCGAGCTGGCCAAGGTGCAGTGGACCCGTGTCGAGAACCGCGATCCGGTCAAGCGCTACAACAAGATGAGCGTGGCCGAGCTGGGCAAACTGGCCCCGGGCCACGACTGGAAGGCAGCCCTCGGCGCCGCCGGCGTGGGCAACAAGCTCGAGACCATCATCGTCAACCAGCCGAGCTACTTCAGCGGCCTGAACGAGGTGCTGGCCAAGACCGAGCTTTCGACCCTGAAGTCCTACTTCGAATGGCAGCTGCTGCGCGAATTCTCGCCGCTGCTGTCGAAAGCCTTCGTCGACCAGAGCTTCTCCTTCTACGGCACCGCGCTGTCGGGCGTGAGCGAGCAGCCCCCGGTGTGGAAGCGCGGCGTGAACGTGGTCGAAGGCGCGCTGGGCGAAGCGGTGGGCAAGCTGTACGTGAAGGAGCACTTCCCGGCCGAGCGCAAGGCGCGCATGGAAGAACTGGTGAAGAACCTGATCGTCGCGTATGGCCAGTCGATCGACAACCTCGAGTGGATGAGCCCGGACACCAAGAAGGAAGCCCGCGCCAAGCTGGCCAAGTTCACCCCGAAGATCGGCTATCCGGACAAATGGCGCGACTATTCGAAGCTGACCATCAAGCGTGATGACCTGATCGGCAACGCGATGCGCACCGCGACCTTCAAGTACAACTACCAGTTGAACAAGCTGGGCAAGCCGGTCGACCGCACCGAATGGGGCATGACGCCGCAGACCGTCAACGCCTACTACCGCAGCACGACCAACGAGATCGTGTTCCCGGCCGCGATCCTGCAGCCGCCCTTCTTCGACATGCGCGCCGACGATGCGGTCAACTACGGTGCGATCGGCGCCGTGATCGGCCACGAGATCGGCCACGGCTTCGACGACAAGGGCAGCCAGTCCGACGGCGACGGCAACCTGCGCAACTGGTGGACCGAGCAGGACAAGGCCGCCTTCAAGGCCCGCACCGACAAGCTGGTCAAGCAGTTCAGCGGCTTCTCGCCGCTGCCGGGCTACCCGGTGAACGGCGAGCTGACCCTGGGCGAGAACATCGGCGACAACGCCGGCCTGTCGATCGCCTATAAAGCCTACAAGCTGTCGCTGCAGGGCAAGCCGGCCCCGGTGATCGACGGTCTCACCGGCGACCAGCGCTTCTTCATGGGCTTCGGCCAGGTGTGGCGCTCGAAGATGCGTGAAGCGGCGCAGATCAACCAGGTGAAGACCGACCCGCACTCGCCGGGCCAGTTCCGCGCCAACGGCACCGTGATGAACATGCCGGAATTCTACGAGGCCTTCGACGTCAAGCCGGGCGACAAGATGTACGTGGCGCCGCAAGACCGCGTGATCATCTGGTAAGCAGTCCTTGAACGAAGGGCCGGCGCATGCCGGCCCTTCGACCTTGTCGAGACCAATAACAGCAAACGGAAAAACCATGAAACGACATCTCCTGAGCGCCGCGGCGCTCCTCCTGGTGGCCTCGATGGCCCAGGCCGAATCGACCAAGAGCAGCGCCAAGGGCGCAGCCAAAGCCCCGGTGCTCTCCGCCGGCATCGCCCTCGAATACGTCGAGCCGCAAGTGCGTGCGCAGGACGACTTCTTCGAATACCTGAACGGCAAGTGGCTGAAAACCGTCGAGATCCCGGCCGACAAGTCGAGCTGGGGCGCCTTCCACAAGCTGCACGACGACACCCAGCCGCAGCTGCGCGCCATCATCGAGAAGTCCGCCGCCGCCAAGGGCGCAGCCGCGGGCTCGGAAGTCCAGCTGATCGGCGACTTCTTCGGCAGCTACATGGACGAGGCGCGCCTCGAGCAGCTCGGCATCACCCCGCTGAAGGGCGAGCTGGCGAAGATCGACGCGATCAAGGACAAATCGGAACTGCCGGCCGTGTTCGCGCACATGGGCAAGCTCGGCGTGAACTCGCCCTTCGGCTTCTACATCCACCAGGACGCCAAGGATTCGACCAAGTACGTGGCCGACCTCTACCAGGGCGGCCTGGGCATGCCGGACCGCGACTACTACCTGAAGGCGGACGATGCGAAACTGGCCGACATCCGCGCCAAGTACCAGCAGCACGTCGAGAAGATGCTGGCCCTGTCGGGCGACCAGAACGCGGCCGCGAACGCCAAGGCCATCGTCGAGCTGGAAACCGAGCTGGCCAAGGTCCAGTGGACCAAGGTCGAGAACCGCGACCCGATCAAGACCTACAACAAGGTGGAAGTCGCCAAGCTCGGCGAAGTGGCGCCGGGCTTTGCTTGGGATGCCTGGCTAAAGGCCTCCGGCATCGCCGGCAAGGCGGACTACGTCATCGTCAGCCAGCCGAGCTACCTGAAGGGCATGGCCGAGGTCCTGAACCGCGTGCCGCTCGAGACCTGGAAGACCTACCTGCGCCTGCACACCGTGAACGGCTACGCCAGCTACCTGTCGAAAGCCTTCGTGGACCAGCGCTTCGCCTTCTTCGGCACCACGCTGTCGGGCGCTCCGCAACTGGAACCGCGCTGGAAGCGCGGCGTGTCGACGGTCGAAGGCGCGCTGGGCGACGCGGTGGGCAAGCTGTACGTGAAGGAGCATTTCCCGGCCGAGCGCAAGGCGCGTATGGAAGTGCTGGTGAAGAACCTGCTGGCGGCCTACAAATCGTCCATCGACACCCTCGACTGGATGAGCCCCGCCACCAAGAAGGAAGCGCAAGCCAAGCTGGCCAAGTTCACGCCGAAGATCGGCTACCCGAACAAGTGGAAGGATTATTCCTCGCTCACCGTCAAGCGCGATGACCTGGTCGGCAACGTGATCCGCTCGCGCGAAGTCGAGTACAAGCGCGAGCTCAATAAACTGGGCAAGCCGATCGACCGCGACGAATGGGGCATGACGCCGCAGACCGTCAACGCCTACTACAACCCGGAACTGAACGAGATCGTGTTCCCGGCCGCCATCCTGCAGCCGCCGTTCTTCGACGCGAACGCGGACGACGCCGTGAACTACGGCGGCATCGGCGCCGTGATCGGCCACGAGATCAGCCACGGCTTCGACGACCAGGGCTCGCAGTACGACGGCGACGGCAATATGCGCAACTGGTGGACCGAGGACGACGGCAAGCGCTTCGCCGAGAAGACCAAGGTCCTGATCCAGCAGTACGCCTCCTACAGCCCGCTGCCGGGCTATAACGTGAACGGCGAACTGACCCTGGGCGAGAACATCGGCGACAACTCGGGTCTGGCGGTGGCCTACAAGGCGTATAAACTGTCCCTGAAGGGCAAGAAGGCTCCGGTGATCAATGGTCTCACCGGCGACCAGCGCTTCTTCATGGGCTGGGGTCAGGTGTGGCGCGCGAAGATGCGCGAACCGGCGCAGATCAACCAGGTCAAGACCGACCCGCACTCGCCGGCGCAGTTCCGCGCCAACGGCACGCTGAAGAACCAGCCGGGCTTCTACGAAGCCTTCGGCGTCAAGCCGGGCGACAAGATGTACCTGGCGCCGAAGGATCGCGTGATCATCTGGTAGCCACACCCATACGCGAACTGCAGAACATGCCCAGCCGTGTGATTAGCCTGCAGCTTCGGTAACCAACAAAGCCTCCCAAGGGTCAAGCCTGGGAGGCTTGTTTTTTGGGGGAGCGCAGACGGCGCACCGAAGAGCGAAAGCAGAAACGGATGACCTTATTCCTCGCGATGCTGAACGAACTTTTGGCAGTAACGCGAGTACCGGAGTTGCTGCGTGAACCAGTGCCTTCTACAAGGGCCTATTGCTGTGACGCCGCTCCACACACCGTGAAGCCGAAAAACCACTTGCCTCATGCTACCATTGCATTCTGAAATGCTTAATCTAATGGCATCAGAAAGGGCAACGGCATTGCCTTTCCCAGGCCATTCTCATGCATCGGCCGGCGGAAGCAGCCTGCCATCCATGCTGAGGCACAAAACACTGGACTGCAATGCAAGTGATCAAAGATATCCGGCGCGCTTGGGGACAGATGGGTTCAAAGCTAGACAAACAGGATTACCTGCCGTTCTGGCGACAGGCGGTCGAGATGGCGGCTCTGTACCTGGCACGCAGAATCGGCCCGGGCTACTATCTACAGGCGCGCTGGTGGCGGCGCTCTGTCCCTTTCTCGTACAAATGCGCGCACTTTAACAGGACGGAATACAACGCCTTCATCGACCGGTGGAACCGGCCGCCTTATCAGAAAAGCTCGCAGCACAAGGTCATCGAAAAGGCGATCCTGCAGCTGGTCGGAGTACCAACTCCGGAATTCATCGGCTATCTTCATCCCCAGCGCGGCGCGCGCGCCGATGGCGCTCCGCTGCGCAGCCTGAGCGATCTCGAGGGGCTCTGCCTCAGCTTGATGGACCGGAAGGTCTGCTTCAAGCTGGTCGAGGGCTACGGCGGGGCAGGATTCTTCGCATTCGAAATCGGCAGCGTGGAAGGCCGGCCGGTGTTCGTGCATCCGGTGAGCAGGGCCGTGACCACACTGGAAAACTGGTGGCACGTCATTGACCGGAATCCCGAAGGCTATATCGTCGAGCATTATTTGCCGCAGCACCCGGTGCTGTCGGCGATCCACCCGAATTCCGTCAACACTTTGCGCATCTGGCTGTATCAGGCGCGTGGCGAATGCCGTATCGCGGGCGCTTTCCTGCGCGTGGGGCGCAAGGGCAGTTTGGTCGACAATACCAGCAGCGGCGGCATCTTCTGCCTCGTCGATCTGCGCTCGGGCACCTTGACGCACGCTGCGAATGCCAAGGATCCCTTGGAGACGATGGAAGTTCATCCGGATACGGGGGGACGGATCAGCGGCGTACAGCTGCCGTATTGGAACGAGTGTCAGGAGGTAGCGAAGCGCGCCCTGCAAGCTTTTCCGCATGTGAACGTCGCCGGCGTCGACGTCGCCATCGGTACCGAAGGTCCCGTGATGATCGAGCTGAACGTGCGGCCAGACCAGATTGGCTGCGCGAGGATCGACTTGCCGCTCAAGCATGTCGACAGCTGGATGCGCGCTGCCTGAAGCAGCGGATGCGGCAGCAATGCAGGCGGAAGAATCAGCGCTTGACCTATTGCCTTTCAGTTAAGGTAATTTCTTGACCTTCTGGACGGCATGACGTTTGGGTGTTGCCCTGATAGCCCGGCCGCATTTGCCGCCAGACCGTCCTCTTTGAGGAGACTAAGCGGTCTTTCCCTCAGGTCTTTCATCATGCAGTGTTTAGTTAAGGCTCAAAGCCATTTTTTCCGATTAAGTAATTAGTTGACTTCGATGCAAAACCAAGGGAGCATCGGAGAATTTCGACAGTTGGAGCTTTGATTGACGCAGGAATACAAAAAGCCGTCGGCGTGGTCCGTGGCGATCTTCGCGGCGCGTGAAACTTCGTCGGTGCTGGCCCGTTCCGTGCGTTCCGCCATCCTTGCATGCGCAGGGAAACGCGCGACCATTGATATCCTGATCAACGGTAACCCCGCGCTCGCCCGGGAATTCGCTGAACTAGCAGCCAGCATTCCCGCTGAGGGTTGTAA
This sequence comes from Pseudomonadota bacterium, assembly GCA_040758275.1. Classification (GTDB taxonomy): domain Bacteria; phylum Pseudomonadota; class Gammaproteobacteria; order Burkholderiales; family Burkholderiaceae_D; genus Telluria. Next base: position 61,228 of record JBFLVV010000008.1, on the reverse strand, counting down.
GCTGCGTATCTGGAAAATCGATGCTCCCGACAAGGCGCACACCTGGAACGAGTATGTATATCGTATCTGGGAAGCCGGGGATATTACGTTCTTCATCGATGGTTACGCTCGCCCCAAGCCCGATGCGCTCGAGATGATGGAGCGGCATCTGGCAGCACATCCAAACGCCATGGCTGCCAGCGGCATCCCCAGCAGCGGACGCTCGGCTAAAGCGATGCAGGAAAAGATGTTGCGTAGTGGCGGCGGTATCCATGGCAATTTGTATGCCTTGACCGAGCGCAGCATGAAAGGGGTGCGCGAAACAGGTTTCCGCTTACCTCTCGGCATTTACAGGACCGATCCCCTGCTGGGCGCAGTTCTGACCTACCGACTTGATCCGTCCGTCAACAAGTGGACGCGCGGTAGCGTTGTCTCAGTCCCAGGCGCAACCTGGGATGTCGACGGGATTTCTGAGCTGAGCTATAAGAATGTTGTCGGCTATTTCAAGCGCCGCTTACGCCAAGCGCAAGGCGTGCTGGAGAGCCAGGCGTTCCGGGACCATATGGCCATCAAGCGCCTGCCGCCACGTCTACTGCCGGTCACGGCACAGGAAATGGTGAATAACTGGCTGACGGCGCAGCCAGGGGCGGCACGCTCGGTCTTCATGAAACACCCCTTGTGCCTTTATGCGGCCCGTCAGCTGCGCGAACCCAGAGACTGGTCGAAAACCCAGGCAGCGCCTGTGTTGCTTAGTGAACTTGGCGCTGAGGAAGCCGTACGCACAGCCTGAACGTATGAAGCCATTGCCTCATGCACGATAGGAGCAAATAGGCCGAAAAACATTAATTTATGGCACTATGACAATATTTTCTTAGTGCTATTTTATCCATGCTTTATTCGATCCGGCCAAAGATTGCTGTCCTCTACATCGCCCGACTGTTGGGGATGTTCGCACTGGCGCGCCGCCTGACTGGTTACCGGCTGCGCATTCTGTGCTACCACGGCGGCTGTATCGGTGACGAACTGGGATACAACCCGAAGCTGTTCTGCTCCACCGAAACCTTCCGCAAACGGGTGGATTGGCTGGCGCGGAAGAGCTTCCGCTTCGTTAGCCTGGATCATGCGACGCGTACACCGGCTGGGCAGCGCAAGCGGCTCGAAACGGTCATTACCTTCGACGATGGCTGGTACTCGACGGGGCACGCCCTGCTGCCGGTACTGGCTGAGCGCCGCATCCCGTCGACGCTCTACCTGTGCACTCAGCATTATCTCGAAGGATGGCCAGTGCTCAATGTCACGACGCGCTACCTGGTGTGGAAAGCGCCGCGCAAGACGGTCCAGCTTTCCGAATTCGGCCGGGACGTCGATGGCGCCCACGACCTGAACGATGCTACCACCCGCGAGAACCTGGCGCGCGCCTTCGTCGCGGTCCTGTCCCCGCACGCTGACAGCCGGGCGACTGTCTGTGCCGCGCTGGAGCGCTTCGGCGCCGCTCTTGGAGTCGACGCCGGGGCACTTGCGCTGGACAGCCGCCGCTTCGAATACATGCGCCCGGAAGAGGTGCGGCAAGCCGCCGCATCGGGCTGTGCCATTGAGCTGCATGGGCATCAGCATGTCTATCCGCTCGGCGACCCTTTGCGTTTTCGGGCCGACTTGAAGCGCTGCGATGAGGTGATCACCGAAATCGGCCTGCCGAAGCCACGCCATTATTGCTACCCGAGCGGCTCCTTCGACCAGGGTGCCGCGGCGGTGCTGGCGGAAAGCGACATTGCGTCGGCGACAACCTGCATACCGGGCCTGGCCCGCGACACTGCCGTCCCGGCTGTGTATTACCTGCCGCGCTTCCTGGACGGAGAGAGTATCCACCCCCTCGAATTTGAAGCGGAAATGAGCGGCTTTGCCGATTTCCTGCGGCGCTGCGTTGGTCTGGTAAAGCGCTGAGTCAGCCGGGATTGGCGCGGGCCCAGGCTTTCTGCTTTTCCTTTGGCCACACGATCATATAGATCTTGGGCTCATACTCACCAGCTTCATAGAGCCGACGCCGTGTCGCCGACTTGGACACTGCGTTGCCCACCGCATCCGGTCCCGATGAGATGAGCAGCATGTGGGCACCACCGGACTCGGGAATCTCGCGCAGGTAGGCCAGGTGCGGACTGACCCGGGCCACTGCTGGATCGTAAAACCAGCTTGCGGCGAAGCTTCCCAAGGCTTCCGGATGCAGTGTGTACAGGTCGGCGCAGCAGCGATACAGCTCCGCCGTCGCCTCGGCCGTAAATCCATCCAACATGAAAGTATGAATATGGGTCTGGAAATAGGGGCGGAAACCTCCGGCCATTCCCATGGTATAGGCACAGCGTAGCCAGTCACGGGGCGAGCCGCGCATTAAAAGCGAACGCTGGATCCCGCAGCGGGGGTCGATCAAGCGCGCACCCCCCGCATACAGGCGCACGATCGCCAGGCCGAACTCTTTCCGGAACAGATCGCTGTCGAAGCTCAGCCAGTCCGCTTCTGGATCGGTGTCCAAGACCATCCGGCCGAACTGGCGCAGCTGCTGACTCTTGACCCGCGGGGGCAGCCCCGCATAGCGCTGGTTGGCTAGGCTGGCGACGACACCGTGTGCGATTGCGGCGCGCAGAAAGCGGCGCGTTGCCGCTTCGCCATGTTCGCCGCGTAAGCGAGCGACAATGTCGCGGGACGCTGGCGAAAAAATCTTGTAGTCGTCGAGCGGTCCGTAAACCGAAGCCTCGCGTACGAAGCGGTCGAGCAATGCAAGGTCGGCGGGGAATCCCGGCTGCGCAAGCAGGCCATCGCGCAGCGCGGCGGCGGCCTGACTTGTTTCGATCGACTCCATTTCGCTCCTAGACGGTGCCAGCTTGGCCGGAATTGTTGATGAAGAGCGACTATATCATCGTTCAAAATGGAACTAGTTCCTGATTGTCATGCGCAAGGCGTGGATCATCACAATCGGAATGCAAACGGGTCCGCTTGCGCGGCCCCGTCGTCACGACGTCATTCGATAACTTATAGTGCCGATTCGTAGGCGCCGATATCGATGGTCTTCACCAGTTTCCGGGTAGTGCCGGAAGCGACGTGCGTGTAGACCGCACCCGGCTTGAGCGAAACACCGGCGGTGGACGTGCCAGGCGTCGTGCCGGCATTTGCGACCAGGCCGGTCGCGGTAGGGCGCAGGTCCCATGCGGCGCGGTTCACGAAGCCTGGCACCAGCGCACGGTAGTTGGTCTTCTCGACCGCGCCGGTCTGGTTGGTCAGGGTACCGGTACCGCCAAAGATATTGTTCTGCAGAAGCACACCTTTGGTGACTGCGGAACCGACCCGCACGAATGTCCCACTCGAGCTATTGTCGTTCAAGAAGGTATTGTTGACGACATACAGATCATGGCCAGGATTACCGGCGCCTTCCAGGCCATAGGCCAGCAGGGTCGGATTGTTGTTCGAGGCCGGCTGCTGGATCACGTTGCCGATAATGTAGGACGTGCCTGCATTCGGCAGGTCGATCTCGTAGCTCGGCTTGCCAGCCGCGGTGCTGCCGGTTTCACCTGCTTTCAGGCTGGAGAAGCGGTTGTACGCAATCATGTTGACGCGGGCGCGCGACTTCAGGTTGTGGCCGACGTTGGCGTCGTGCGAATAGTTGTAGCGGAACGTCAGATTTCCGATATTGCCGATGTAGATGTTATGGGTATAACCGGTGCCGTAGCCGTTATGACCGAATTCGCTGTACTCGATCACGACTTTGCTGTTCAGGTTGGCGCCAGTCAGGATGCCGTTTTCATTGTCGTGCAGGAAGGAGCGGCGCAGGGTGAAGTTGGTGCCTTCGAGGCGCAGCGCAGCGCCGTTCTGGTCAGGCACCTTGGCGCCAAACATTTCCACATTGTCGACGACAATATTGTTACCAGAGACCACCCACGTACCCTTGCCGAGTGCATTACGGCCGGCGGCGTCGATCTTTGGGCGGCCGTTGACGCCGCGAATGGTCAGGTTACTTGCCTTGATTGCGCAGACGTCGCCTTTGTAGGTGGTATTGCCGGCGATTTCAATAATGTCCCCGGTCTTGGCGGCAGCGAACGCCTTGCACGGAGTAGCGTAGGTCTTGCCTGCACCAACGCTGAGAGTGGCAGCCGAAGCGGTACTAGCGCACAGGCCGAGCGCGATCAACAGGGCAGGGGTGGTAAAACGTTTGGTTTGCATCAAGCTTGTTCCTTTGAAATGTGTCTGGAGTTTTTACAGACGAAACATTTGTAAGGATAAAGAATACTGATCGGAAAATCTAGCCGTATGGCACGTAAAAAGCTTTAATGCGGCAAATTCTGTACAAATTTTAGGCAAGATTGCAGAGATGACACCGGTCAGTGAATTCCATTCTCAAATCAAATTTCTATGGGATAATAAAAAGATAAGACCCGCATTACGCCCTCGCAATTCAGAAGATCGTTAGGAAAAGCACATGAGCTCCATCGACCAAGTTCAGCTAGACGTCACCATTGTCATGCCGTCCTTTAACCGGTCAGCCCTGATCGCGCGCGCACTAGACAGCGTTCGTAACCAAACAGCTCTCCCCAAAGAAATCCTTGTAATCGACGATGCTTCGACGGACGATACAGTCGCCCAGGTTGAGGCCTGGCGTGCGCACACGGGTTTTCCAGTACGGATCGAACGGCTGGCAAAAAATGGCGGCGTTGCTGCTGCGCGCAATCGCGCCTTGGAACTTGCAACGACACGCTACATTTCCTTCCTCGATTCGGACGACGAGCATCTTCCGGACACGCTGGCCTTGCTGGTGAGCGCCTTGGAAGAGTCTCCTGGGGCCGTAGTCGCTTTTGGCGACGCATACAAGGTCACCCCCGTCAAGCGTATCCCCCACGCCATGTTCGGCGCGAAGATCGATATCACGAAGATTGCCGACCCGATCGGCACTCCCGGACAAGGCCGCTACAAGCTGCATGATGCAAAGAGTACCTTCCTGAGGGCAAGTCTGATCGCCACCTGTTCAGCCTGTTTCATTCGCGAGGACGCGCTCGCGGTCGGCGGCATGCCGGTCGGTTACAAGATGGGCTCGGATTGGCTGTTCTGGCTGCGGCTTACCCAACGTGGCGATTTCGTCTATGTGGACCAGGACGTCTCCTTGGTGCACCGTCATCCCGACAATCTGACCAAGCCGGGCGCGGCCGCGGATACGTCGATCGCGAAACTGGCGGGATATGCGGCCATTCTGGACGGTGCACTCGGCATTTCCGTGGACCCGGCGCAGCGCCGCTTGATCGAGGGTTTCGTGGACAGGCGCATCGCCTTGCTGCGCTATCAGTCTTCGCTGCTGGGTTTCAACAGCTACATGCGCTATGCAAGCCTGGTTCCCGGCCGCCCCAGACTCGACCCGGTGGCGCACATGCTGTGCGACCCCAAAAGCACGGTGCGGTCCCTCGTCTATTCCTTCCGCCGCGCGCCGAACTATACCTCCGACTAAGCCTGCCCCAGAGAAAACACCCTGCAGGGCGCGAACCTTGCAGGGTGCAGAAGAGTTATCTTAAGAAACAGAGCCTAATCGAAGCCTGGCCCGTTCCTAACCCTGAGATCAGCGCGGAATGATCGCGAACTGCGGGCTGCTCGAATAGTTTGGCTTGACCGAACGCTTCATGAACTGGTCCCAGGCCTGCTTACCGGCAGTGCCGCCAACTTCAGCTCCATATGCCAGCGCCGGCTGCATGTTTGACGGATAGCCCGCGACTCCTGAAGAATAGCCAGTCATTTCACCAACCTTCAACTTCAACGCACTTGCCATTGCCGAGCTGCCACATGCAAGTTTATTGAAGGCATCGTCATGGCTTGCTGTATAGGCTTCGGCCATTGTAGAAAAGAAAGGCGACGTTGTCGAAGCGCGAATCTTCATCGAGTAGATCGAGCCATCGATCCAGCACGCGCCGGGCGCTACCATCCGGTCCACTGCAAACTTCACTTTCCACTTCAGCAGGCGAGTAGCTTCACTAAAGCCGAGATCGGAAGCGTGGCCAATTGCAGAGGTAAAGAAGTCGTCCTGCCATGGCCCGACGCCGGTCTTGCCTTGATAGACGACCGCATAACCATTTACGAGTACCCCGAGCTTGTTGGCGGCCGGATTGTCGGTGTAGTTAGCGTTGTACCAAGCAAGGTTAGAGTCCAAGATGCGAGTGAAATGCTGCTTCAGGCGGTCGCTGTCTGGAGTGATGAAGGCAGCCTGCGCCAGGGTACGCATTGACCAGGCTTGGCCGCGTACCTGTTCAGGCTTCAGCAAACCCTTGATATTTTCGCGGTAGCCCGGGTTGGCGCTGAACACATTATACATACCCCAGAATTGTAGCTCTTCGAGGAAGAAGTGGTCGCCTGTCAGCATGTAGGGCACGTAAGCAAGGCTGGGCTGGTGCGATACGTCGTGCGTGTACGGCGTCTCGCATACTGCTTTCGACGGACAGGTCGGGAATGCCTCACGGACTTTAGTGGCCGGATTATAGGTGTCGCCCGGTCTGCCCAGTATGGTCATGTACGGGTAATCGATTAGGCTGATTGGTTGGCCAGTCTTCTTGTCACGATAATGCGAGGAAAAGCTCCCTGCCAACTCGCCAGTGCCGAGAGTCGCGTCACGCGCGCGCTGGTCCATGCTGAGGAGGTAGAGGGCAGTCCACTGCGGCAGCAGGCCGATGTCGTTCCGGCCGCCGGTTTGTGGCATGTAGGTAGTTGTGAGGCCGGTTCCCATCGGTTCGGTGTTGGAACTGGTCCACTTCTTTTTCATGTCGCTCAGTGTGGTTTCGGGAATGCTCAGCGATTGGTCGTAATTCGGCAGTACACGGCTCGCGATCAGATAGGCGGTATTGTGCTTGACATTGACCTGCGGCGCCGTGCCGTTCCACCAGAAGACCTTGCGCCAGCGCGCGTGGTGGTAATGGGTCAGGGCAGCCTTGGTATACACGGCATTGCCGCCGACCAGAACTTGCGCGTCATAAGTAACGTTCTGGGGCGATGGTTCATAGGCCCAGTTATTTTCGATGGTAACGTCGACGCGCGCTTTCTTGATACCGTCATACCAACGCACTGCGAAACGAGCGCTCAGGTGCGGGTGCTCCGCGCCACTGCTGGTTTTCAACGGAGCGGATACTTCCCACTCGCTGACGGTCGAGCCGCTCAGCCAGGTAGCAGGAGTGGCTTTCTTGATCAGTTCGTCGGCCGAGGCAGTGTAGCGCACGCCGCCGATGGTAGCGTTGAATGAGGTCGTGAAGCCGGCAGTCAGCAGAGCAGACACGGCCGGGGCGGACGTGCTCGACGCCGCGGCGCGAACCAGGCTCATGGTGCGGATTTCGCCAGCGTTCAGCGAAGGGAGCAGGGCCGAGATCACGGCATGGCGCACCGAACCATCGGGGTGTTTGGCCTTGACGTCGAGCTGCAGCGGAATGGTGGCGCCGCTGTCGAGGTGGCCGGCCAGCGAAGCGCCGGCAGCCAGGTGGCCCGGGGCGAAGATCTGGCCGAAGGTCACCGGCACATTGGTCTGGGTGGTGCTGGATGTGCTTTCGAAACGCACGTCGGTCACGGCGCCGGTTTCGCCGGTATTGGTGGTCGGCGCCGGCGTCGTGGTGCCGCGGCTTTGCGGAACATAAGCGGTGGATGCCAAGGTACGGGCGCTTTCTACGCCCGAAGAAAGGGTTGCAGTTTGTGCGGTTTGCTGCTCGCTCGAGCTGCCGCCGCCGCAGGCGGCCAAGGCTGCACCGAACATTGCAGTATAGGCGGCGCGAATCGTCAGGGAATGCATCGGGAGTTTCATGTGGGGATCTCTTCAGGAATGCGGGCGCTGAAATGCGCCGCTGTCAGACCTAAAGGTTACGCTAAGGAAAAATAGATTCCCAGCGGAATCTCAATTTCTGTTCCGATTTTTTTCGAATTTTCGCCCAAATGCAACGCAACGTTACCCAGTTTTTAACAAATATTATTTGGTAGCAATCGTTTTCGTATTGACTTTCGATGATTAATTGACAGTGGGCATTAAAAAGCCCGTTGAGGACGGGCTTGTTCAAAAGCAAGCAAACGCTTACTTGGAAGCGAGCACCATGTGGTCGACGGCGGCCTTGACGTCGGCGTCTGGCGCGGTGGAGCCACCCTTCGGCGGCATTACGCCGGCTTTGCCCTGGAAGCCCTTGATGGCGTGCTCGTAGAGGGTTGCGTTGCCCTGGCCGATGCGCGCAGCCCAGGCCGCCTTGTCGCCGACCTTCGGCGCACCGGCGATGCCGGCGCCGTGGCAGGCGACGCAGGCGCTGTTGTACAGGGTCTTGCCGGTGTCGGCCGAAGCGACGGCCGGTGCGCCTGCGGGCGCGGCGGCTGGCGCTGCTGCGGGAACTGCCGGCGTGGCCGCTGGTGCTGCATCGGCAGTGGTGGTCTGCGCGGCAGGCGCGGCGGCCGGGGCGGCCGGTTCCTTGAACGATGCACCGCTCTTGTTGGCCAGGAAGACCACGGCGCGTTCGACTTCAAGGTTGTCCAGGTCGGGGTTGCCGCCCTTGGCCGGCATCGCGCGGATGCCTTCGATGGCATGCTTGACCAGGGTATCGTAGCCCTGTGTCAGGCGGGCGCTCCAGGCGCCGTTGTCGCCCAGCTTCGGCGCACCCGCGGCGCCGCTGTCGTGGCAGGCGGCGCAGACGGCGGCGTAGACGGTATTGCCGGCTTGCAGGACTTTCGGTGCGTTGGCGTCGACGAGGGTGAAGCCCTCTTCGGCGACCGGTCGCAGGCGCTCCTCGACGGCTTCGGCGCTTTGGCTATCGGTACCGGCTCCGACCAGACGATCATTGGTAGCGAAAATCACGAGCAGGATGATGCCAATGACGATTACCAGGAAGAACCCTGTGACGGCTGCGATCAGTTGCTTGGGGGTACGGATCAGGGATTGGTGTTCGTTGTGTGCGTCGCTCATGATTTCCTTAATTCTATTAAAAAAACCTGCCACTACCGGCCTTTGCGACCACATGCTTTTTTGCAAATGCCGTCAAGCGGCTGATTATAGTGGAAAGCTGCCGTGGTGTAACGAAATTCATATTAGGCAAGAGTTTGCCCATGGACGTGCTCGAGGAAAGACTGTATCCTTCGCATCACTTTCTGTCCCCCTCACGCGGCTGTAGCTCAGTGGATAGAGTATTGGCCTCCGAAGCCAAGGGTCGCTGGTTCGATCCCAGCCAGCCGCGCCACTCCCCCGTTTTACTCTGCCATATCCCTTTCTTGCCAGGAAGGGCGTGCTGGATTGCTCCAGCGGGTTCGTTTCGACCTCGCGCTTCATCTGGCACACCGCTCCTCAAACACGCCCCCCAGCGGTCCAGTCTTTCGGGAAGCATCCTGTTCGCGGCGTACAGGCGCAAGGGATCCCTCATATACAAATGTTTCTCGTCGCCGAGTTGGTAACGATCCAAGAGGGAACCAGCTCGGCGCGCGGCAATGTGGTCGCGGACGGCACAGCTTTCCAGGTTGCCCTGGAATCGGCACGCTACCTTACAAGGGGCAGACGCGCTTTTACGACTCCCCCCTCTTAATGTTGAATTGCAATCCTGCAAGACCATTCGACTGAAGCGTTTACCCGTGTTTCCTTAGAGACTCACCTTCAAACGGCGTGGCCGGCAATGATTTTTCATTGCAACATTGCTTATATTAATGCTATCAAAAGCCGGCGCACGATTCGTGCTTCCTTGGAACTTGTATTTCAGAAAATGCTAATATCACAAAACTTGCAAGGATGAGCTACATCCTTGTGGTCATGACACAGTCATGTCAACCAGCTATCGTTCCAACTGCTGTGTTGTTACTTCCAAACAAATTTTTAGTGTGAAGTTGAGTGTGCTGATGCATTCATGCTACACTGAAAGTTAGCATAATTGCAAAAATCAATTCTTGGACGGAATCCTATAATGAATGCGAATGAAGTCGTTGCGGTTGTCGGGCTTGGTTACGTCGGTTTGCCCCTGGCAGTAGAGTTCGGCAAAAAAGGACGCACGATCGGCTTCGACCTGTCGAGCGCCAAGATCGAAAATTACAAACGCTTCGTGGATCCGACCGGCGAAGTCTCGAGCGAGCAGCTGAAGGAAGCGCGCCACCTCGAAGTCACCACCGATCCGGCCATGCTGGCCGAAGCCGACTATATCGTGGTCGCCGTGCCGACCCCGGTCGACATCGCCCACAACCCCGATTTCACCCCGCTGATCGGCGCCAGCCGCTCGGTCGGCGCGCACATGAAGCGCGGCGCCATCGTCGTGTACGAATCGACCGTCTACCCGGGCGCCACCGAAGAAGTCTGCATCCCGATCCTGGAAGAGAAGTCGGGTCTGAAGTGGAAAGAAGACTTCCACGTGGGCTTCTCGCCAGAGCGCATCAACCCGGGCGACAAGGAACACACCCTGACCACCATCCTGAAAGTGGTCTCCGGCGACGACGAGGAATCGCTCGACCGCATCGCCAAGCTGTATGAATCGGTGGTCACCGCCGGCGTCTACCGCGCATCCAGCATCAAGGTGGCGGAAGCCGCGAAGGTCATCGAGAACACCCAGCGCGACCTGAACATCGCCCTGATGAACGAACTGGCGATCATCTTCGACAAGATCGGCATCGACACGCTGGAAGTGCTGAAGGCCGCGGGCACCAAGTGGAACTTCCTGCCCTTCCGTCCGGGCCTGGTCGGCGGTCACTGCATCGGCGTGGACCCGTACTACCTGACCCACAAGGCCGAAATGGTCGGCTACCACCCGCAGGTGATCCTGGCTGGCCGCCGCATCAACGACGGCATGGCCAAGTTCGTGGCCGAGAAGACCGTCAAGTCGATGATCTCCTCGGGCTTCCACGTCAAGGGTTCGAAGGTCAACGTGATCGGACTGACCTTCAAGGAAAACTGCCCGGACCTGCGCAACTCGAAAGTGGCCGACATCGTCCACGAACTGGCCTCGTATGGCTGCGACGTGCACGTGTACGATCCGCAGGCCGACGCCGAGGAAGCGCAGCACGAGTACGGCATCAAGCTGGAAAGCTGGGACAGCCTGCCGAAGGCGGACGCCCTGGTGGTCGCGGTGCCGCACAAGGAAGTGCTGGCCCTGTCGCTGTCGGACTTCCAGTCCAAGCTGAATGAAAACGGCTGCTTCGTCGACGTGAAATCGCAGTTCGATCCGAAGGCCCTGCTGGAAGCCGGCTACTGCGTCTGGCGCCTGTAATCCCGTCCAGCCCTGCACCAAGCGCGGCGCGGATGCGCCGCGTCGACGCCGGCTTCGCGCCGGCGTGACCGAGAAAGCGTTCGAAAGTGAATAAGTTCCAAGACGTCCAGCAACACCTGCTGCAGCACCGCTACCACTGGCTCGTGACCGGTGCGGCCGGGTTCATCGGTTCGAACCTGGTCGAAGCCCTGCTGCGGCTCGGCCAGCAGGTCACCGGCCTGGACAACTTCGCGACCGGACATCGCCACAATCTCGACATGGTGCGCGCCGCGACGGGTGACGAAGCCTGGACGCGTCTCACCTTCATCGAAGCCGACATCCGCAACGAAGCCGACTGCGCGCGCGCCTGCTCGGGCGTGGACTTTGTCCTGCACCAGGCCGCGCTGGGTTCGGTATCGCGTTCGATCGACGATCCCCTGACCACCAACGCCACCAACGTCACGGGCTTTCTCAACATGCTGGTCGCCGCACGCGACGCGAAGGTGAGGCGTTTCGTCTACGCCGCCTCGAGCTCGACCTACGGCGACCATCCGGACCTGCCCAAGGTCGAGGAGCGCATTGGCAATCCGCTCTCGCCCTATGCGGTGACCAAGTACGTGAACGAGCTGTATGCGAACGTGTTCGGCCGCACCTACGGCATGGAATCGATCGGCCTGCGCTACTTCAACGTGTTCGGCCGGCGCCAGGATCCGAACGGCGCCTATGCCGCCGTGATCCCGCAGTGGGTGGCGGCGCTGATCCGCAACGAAGCGCTGCGCATCAACGGCGACGGCGAGACCAGCCGCGACTTCTGCTACATCGACAACGTGGTGCAGGCCAACCTGCTGTCGGCCCTCGCTTCAAACGAGGCCGCCAACCAGGTGTTCAACATCGCGGTCAACGAACGCACCAGTCTGAACCAGCTGTACGGGATGATGCGCGAGCTGCTGCGCGCGCGCTTCCCGCACCTGGAAACGCACCAGCCGCAGTACGTGGACTTCCGCCGCGGCGACGTGCGCCATTCGCAGGCCGATATCTCGAAGGCCGGCGCGCTGCTGGGCTACCAGCCCACGCACCGCATCGACGAAGGCCTGCAGCAAGCGATGGCGTGGTACGTAGCGAACCTCGCGCCATCGAGCGACACCAGTGCAAAACCAAATAAGCAATAAAAATCGGGGAGGCTACCGTGTTCAGGATCTCTAACCACTACGTATCCAAGATCGTCTTTCTGCTGCTCTTCGTCGAGGTGATCGTGCTGCTGGGGGCGGCCTACATCGGCGCCGCGCTGCGCATGCTCGAATTCGGCGACGCGGCGGCAAGCGCCCATCTCGACCACTTCTTCACATCGGCGGTCGCCTTCACCATCGCAATCATCTTCAGCATGAGCGCGATGGGCATGTACCAGCTCGACTTCGACGAAGGCCTGCGCCATCCCTTCTTCATGAAGCTGATGCCGTCCTTCCTGATGGGCTTCGCGATCCTGGCGCTGGTGTTCTACATGGCGCCAGAACTGTCCTTCGGCCGCGGCACCATGGCCCTGGTCTTCGTGCTGGCCGGCTTCGGCATCTTCCTGGCGCGCATGGCCTTCTTCAAGTCCTCGGAAGCGCGCTTCCTGCAGTCGCGCATCATGTTCCTCGGCGGCGGGCCGCTGGCCAAGGAGTGCAGCGAGCTGGCGCAGAAGAATTCGAACTACCACCGCTACGACATCGCCGGCTTCATCCCAAGCGCGAGCGAGGAACTGTGCGTGCCCGAGTCGAACCTGCTGAAGGTGCGCGACGGCGACTCCCTTGTCTCGCTGGCACGCCAGTACAACGTGTCCGAGATCGTGGTCTCGGTGCAGAACCGCCGCGGCGGCTTCCCGATCAAGGAACTCCTCGACTGCAAGCTGCAGGGCATCCGCGTTACCGACGCCGCCACCTTCTTCGAGCGCGAGACCTGCCAGATCCGCGTCGATTCGCTGCAGCCTTCCTGGCTGGTGTTCGGCGGCGGCTTCGACCAGAGTTTCGTGCGCACCTTCATGAAGCGCACCTTCGACCTGGTGTGCAGCACCCTGATCCTGCTCATGACCTTCCCGCTGATGCTGCTGGCGGCCCTGCTGGTGAAAATGGAAGACCGCGGCCCGGTGTTCTATTCGCAGGAACGGGTCGGCAAGGACGGCAAGACCTTCTTCGTGCACAAGTTCCGCAGCATGCGCGTCGACGCCGAGAAGGCCGGCAAGCCGCAGTGGGCCGCGCAGAACGACCCGCGCGTCACGCGCTTCGGCAACTTCATGCGCAAGACCCGCATCGACGAGCTGCCCCAGATCCTCAATGTGTTCAAGGGCGAGATGTCTTTCGTGGGCCCGCGTCCCGAGCGTCCCTATTTCGTCGAGCAGCTGATCGAAGTGGTCCCGTATTACAATGTGCGCCACAGCGTCAAGCCGGGCATCACCGGCTGGGCCCAGGTCCGCTACGGCTATGGTTCCTCGGCCGAGGACGCGCTGCAAAAGCTGCAGTACGACCTGTACTACGTGAAGAACAACAGCCTGTTCCTGGACGTGCTCATCCTGATCAACACGCTCAAGGTCGTGCTGTTCCGCAGCGGACGTTGAGCCGCCTGCACCCGGTGGCCGCGCCGCCGGGTGCGCTACGATCACCCGCAACCATCCACCCGCCCGCGCCGCCACCGTCGACTTCATGGATGTCTCCCTGACCAGCATCGCGGCCTACAGCTACGCGCTGGTATCCGCCTGCTTCCTCGTGCTGGGCGCGCCGCTCGCGGTGCGCCAGCGGCGCCGTCACGACGTGGCGCTTGGCCTGGCCTGCCTGGCCAGCGTGCTGTGGGGCGCGGCCCTGGCCTGGGAAGCGGCCTACGGCAGCATGTGGTCGTCGCTGGCCGACAGCACCGAACTGCTGCGCAATGCCGCCTGGTCGGTGTTCCTGCTGGTCCTGCGCGGCCACTTCACCGAGCCGGGCAGCCGCATGCCGATGCGCCTGCAGCCGGTGCTGGTGCTGGGCGCCCTGGTCTACATCGCCTGCCTGGCGGTCGCGCTCGGCGGCTACTGGAGCGTGGCCGATGTCAAGTATTCCGGCGCGATGCCGATCGCGGTGCGGGTCGCCATGGCGGTGGCCGGCATGCTGCTGGTCGAGCACGTGTACCGCAACCGCACCCTGCACGAACGCTGGGCCGTGAAGTTCGCCTGCCTCGGCATCGGGGCCATGTTCGCCTACGACTTCTTCCTGTACAGCCACACCCTGCTGTTCCGCAGCATCGACGCCGACATCTGGGCCGCGCGCGGCCTGATCAACGCCCTGACCGTGCCCCTGATCGCGGTGTCGCTGGGCCGCAGCAAGCTATGGTCCTCGCCGCTGGCGGTGTCGCGCCGCGCGATGTTCCATTCGGCCACCCTGTTCGGTTCCGCCATCTACCTGCTCGCAATGGGCTCGGCCGGCTACTACCTGCGCTACTTCGGCGGCAACTGGGGCACGGTGATGCAGGTGACCTTCCTGTTCGGCGCGCTGATGCTGCTGGCCGGGGTGCTGTTCTCGGGCAGCTTCCGGGCGCGCCTGAAGGTCTTCATCAGCAAGCACTTCTACCGCTACAACTACGACTACCGCGAAGAGTGGATGCGCTTCACGCGCACCCTGTCCAGGCCGGGGCCGGACCTGGGCGAGCGCGCCATCGAGGCGGTCGCCGCGCTGGTGGAAAGCCCGGGCGGCGCGCTGTGGCAGCGCACCGAGGGCGGGCGCTTCGAGCCGGTCGCGAGCTGGCAGGCGCCGGCCTTATCGGCCTCGGAGCCGGCCGATTCGGCCTTCTGCCAGTTCCTCGAGGCCAGCCAATGGGTGGTCGACCTGCACGAATACGCGCACAGCCCGGACAAGTACGACACCCTGGTGCTGCCCGAGTGGCTGGCCGGCTATCCGCGCGCCTGGCTGGTGGTGCCGCTGATCCTGCATGCGCGCCTGTTCGGCTTCGTGCTGCTGCAGAATCCGCGCAGTCCGGTGAAGCTGAACTGGGAAGTGATCGACGTGCTCGAGATCGCGGGCAGCCAGGCCGCCAGCCAGCTGGCCCAGCAGGACGCCGCCAACGCCCTGATGGTGGCGCGCCAGTTCGAGTCCTTCAACCGCATGTCGACCTTCGTGGTGCACGACCTGAAGAACCTGGTGCTGCAGCTGTCGCTGATGAACGCCAATGCGGCGAAGCACAAGGACAATCCCGAATTCCAGGCCGACATGCTCGAGACGGTCGACTACTCGGTGCAGAAGATGAAGATCATGCTGCAGAAGCTGAGCCGCAGCGAGAACGCGGAGCAGCCGCTGGCGCTGGCGCTGGACCAGGTGGTGGCGCAGGCCGTGTCGCTGAAGGCCGCGTTCGAGCCGCGCCCGGTGCTGGAAGCGGGCGACGCCTCCTTGCGCGTGCTGGCCGACCGCGAGCGCCTGGAGCGCGTGGTCGGGCACCTGATCCAGAATGCGATCGAGGCCACCCCGCGTACCGGCAGCGTCACCATCCGCCTGCTGCGCGAGGGCGCGCGCGGCGTGATCGAGATCCTTGACACCGGCGAGGGCATGAGCGAGGAATTCATCCGCGAGCGCCTGTTCAAACCTTTCGACTCGACCAAGTCGGCCGGCATGGGCATCGGCGTGTTCGAGAGCCGTGAATACATCAACGAACTGGGCGGCAGCCTGGAAGTGAGCAGCACGCCTGGTGCGGGCACCACCTTCCGCGTGCTGCTGCCGCTTCACCAACAGGAAATGACGGCGGACGGCGGGGCGCAACACGCCCCGCGCGCCGCTTGAACCGAGGAACGACGTGAGCCAGACCAAACCGAAACTCTTGATCATCGAAGACGATCCCGGGGTGCAGAAACAGCTGCGCTGGAGCCTCGACGCCTACGACGTCGTGGTGGCCGGCGACCGCGAGGCCGCACTGGCCCAAATCCGCCGCCACGAGCCGGCCGTGTGCACCATGGACCTCGGCCTGCCGCCCGACCCGGACGGCTCGACCGAGGGCCTGGCCACGCTGCAGCAGATCCTGGCGCTGGCGCCGGACACCCGGGTGATCGTCCTGACCGGCAACCAGGACCATGCCAACGCAGTCAAGGCGGTCGCCATGGGCGCCTACGACTTCCACCAGAAGCCCTGCGATCCCGAAGTCCTGAACCTGGTGATCCAGCGCGCCTTCTTCCTGCACAACCTGCAGCAGGAAAACCGCCGCATGCAGCAGGCCCAGGCCGATTCGCCGCTGGCCGGCGTGATCTCGCGCGACCCCGGCATGCTGAAAGTCTGCCGCAACATCGAGAAGGTCGCGCCGACCTCGGCCTCCGTCATGCTGCTGGGCGAATCGGGCACCGGCAAGGAAGTGCTGGCGCGCGCCCTGCACCAATTGTCGCCGCGCGCCAAGGAGCGCTTCATGGCGATCAACTGCGCGGCGATTCCGGAGAACCTGCTCGAATCCGAACTGTTCGGCTACGAGAAGGGCGCCTTCACCGGCGCGGCCAAGCAGACCAAGGGCAAGGTCGAGCTGGCGCACGGCGGCACCTTCTTCCTCGACGAGGTCGGCGACCTGCCGATGGCGCTGCAGGCCAAGCTGCTGCGCTTCCTGCAGGAGCGCGTGATCGAGCGCATCGGCGGCCACGAAGAGATTCCCGTGGACGTGCGCATCGTCTGCGCGACCCACCAGAAGCTCAAGGAACTGTGCGCCCAGGGACGCTTCCGCGAAGACTTGTATTACCGCCTGTCCGAGATCGTGGTCACCATCCCGCCGATGCGCCAGCGCGAGGGCGACGCGGCCCTGCTGGCCCACCACTTCAAGAACAAGTTCTGCGCGGCCGAAGGCCGTTCGGCCCTGCACTTCGCGCCCGACGCGATCGCGGCGATCGAAGGCTACCAGTGGCCGGGCAATGTGCGCGAAATGGAAAACACCATCAAGCGCGCGGTCATCATGGCCGACGGGAACACCATCGTCGCCGACGACCTGGGGTTGCCGGGCGAAGGCGCCGAGGAAGAGCCGATCAACCTGCGCCAGGTACGCGACGAGGCCGAGTACAAGGCCATCGTCAAGGCGCTGGCCCGGGTCGACGGCAACATCGTCAAGGCTTCCGAGATCCTCGGCGTGAGCCGGCCGACGCTGTACGACCTGATGGGACGGCACGGCATCAAGACCGGGGCATGAGGCTGCGGCTGTGGCTGGCGCTGGCGGCGCTGGCGGGCATCGGGACGGCGGCGGCCGGCATCGGCTACCTGCACAGCCAGGGCATTGCGCCGCGCACCCTGGCGCCCTATATCGCCAAACGAAGCTCCGGCCACAACGACCTTGTCACGGGTAGCGGCACATGGGTAGCGCGGACGTTGACCGGCCTCGATCGCGGCGCGGCTGAATCCTATCCATTGCCGGCGCTGGTGCTCGGCGCCCAGTCGCGTCCAGCTCCCGAAGCGGAAGGCATGCCGCGCCATGTGTCCACGGTCGAGGAACTGCGTGCCGCCATGGCTTCGGCGCAGCCGGGCGATGTCATCACGCTGGCGCCCGGCAACTACGCCGTACGCAAGAAGGCGCTCGACGCGCGCAGGTCGGGCAGCGCGGCGCAGCCGATCGTCGTTCGCGCGCAGCAGCCCGGTTCGGTCATGATCGACGTCGAGATACTGGAAGGGATCGTGGTGGCGGGGCCGTACTGGCGCTTCGAAAACCTGGGCCTGCGTGGTGTCTGCCGCAACCACGGTGCCTGCGACCACGCCTTCCACGTGGTCGGCGGTGCCCACCACTTCACCGCCCTCAACAACACCCTGGTCGACTTCAACGCGCATTTCAAGATCAACGGCGGGCGCGGGGAGTTTCCGGACCACGGACGTATCGAAGGCAACACCTTGCGCAACGACTCGGCGCGCAAGACCCATAGTCCGGTCACGCCGATCGACCTGGTCGCGGCCAGCGACTGGCTCATCCGCGGCAACCTGATCGCCGACTTCGTCAAGCTGGGCGGCGACGGCATCAGCTATGGCGCTTTCGCCAAGGGCGCCGGCGCGCGTACCGTGTTCGAGCGCAACGTGGTGCTGTGCGAACACCGGCTGCGCGGTGCGCGCGGCCTGCGCATCGGCCTGTCGCTGGGCGGCGGCGGCACCGGCAAACCCTACTGCCGCGATGGGCGCTGCATCACCGAACAGGAAGAAGGCGTGATCCGCAACAACCTGATCGCGTCCTGCTCCGACGTCGGCATCTACGTCAACAGCGGTGCGCGCAGCCGCATTGTCCACAACACCCTGCTCGATACCGCCGGCATCGACGTGCGCTTCCCGGAGAGCAGCGCGGACGTCGAGGGCAACCTGGTCGATGGCGGCATCCGCAGCCGCAACGGCGGACAGGTACGCAGCCAGGACAACCTGGCGACGCCGGTCGGCCTGCTTTATCTGGGCCTGCATCCGCAGCGCGGTCATTTCATTGAACCAGGCAGTCTGGACCTGCGCTGGGATGGGGAAGCCGAGCGGCGCGCCGTGAGCGAATCCACGCCTGACCTGTGCGGCAAGGCGCGACCTGCCCAAGCGGCCTACGGCGCCTTCGAGGATTTCGGGGCCTGCCTGGCGCGCTAAAGGTTTGCGCAGGCTTCGCCCTGCTCCGCATGCGCGAGCAGCCAGTCGCGGGTCCAGCCGCAGACCTCTTCATGCCATTCCGGGCGCGAACAGGTGTGGTCCGCCTTCGGCAGCGTCCTTTGCGTCACACGCGGCGCCTCCAGCAAGGCGGCCCAGGCGGGACGGCTGCCGGGGAGGTCGGCGAATTCCTGTGCCGTCAGGTCGGCCCCGCTCAGCATGACCAGCAGCTCGCCGCGAAAATCCTGCAAGGCCGCTAGCATCCGGTCCGGCAGGGGCGCATCCTCCTGGATCGCCTGCGGCTTCGACGCGAAGGCGCTGGAGGCCAGCGTCAGGAAGGAAGCAGCGGCGCCGCGATAGTCGAAACGTCCGCCGGCGATCTTCTTCCACAGCGCCGGGTCCAGCAGGCGCCGGCCGTAATAGTGGCGGATGGTGGCCCGGGCGGCGCCTTCCTCGGTGCGCACCCAGGGATTGAGCAGGGCCAGGCCCTGCACGCGTGCGTCGCCCGGCGCATACAGGCTTGATGCGGTGGCGCCGTCGCACAGTCCCCACAGCGTGACCCCTTCCAGCCCCGGGACGGCGGCGAAGAAGGCGTCCATGGCGGCGCGGATGTCGTTTTCGGCCGTATCGAAGGCGCGCGGCTCGCCCTCGCTGTCGCCCATGCCCCGGTAGTCGAAGCGCAGCACGGGAATACCGGCCGCCGCCAGCACGCGCGCCAGCAGGGTGAACTGGCGGTGGCTGCCGGTGCGGACCTGGGGACCGCCGACCACGATCAGCACGCCGTGGCGGCGTGGCCGTGCCGGTGCGTGCAGGACGCCGTACAGCCAGTCGCCTTCGCAGGCAAAGACCAGGCCGCGTTCGGCGCCGTCGCGCACTTCGCCTGCGGGAACCGGCGTTTCCACCGTGTCCGCAAGGGCGGCGTAGAGGGCTTCGCCCGCCTCGAGCAGGGCCGGCGCCTCGGCGATCTCGGGCGTCTGCCAGAAGGCCGGCCCCGTCACGGGGCGAAGGTGCAGGTCGACACCTTGCGCGCGCCAGTCTTCGGCCAGCCTGGCCACGGCGGGCGGCAGCGGACGCTCAAGCGCGGCAAGCAGCTCAACCCAGTGGACCGGACAGCCGCGCACCGGCAGCGAAGCAGCGTTCGCCGCATCGATGGCCGCCGCCAGCGCCGGATGCAGCGTATAACCTGCCACGTCGAGCGGGATGCCGGCGGCCAGCTGCGCGCGCAGGGCCTGGGTGCTGCTGCCTTCCTTCTGCTCGTGCAGCAGCTCGCCCGCCAGGCGCAGGCGCAGGAACTGGGTCAGGAAGGCGGCGCCGTTCGTCACTGGCTGCCAGAGCAGCAGGCGCTCGACCGGATGCGATGCTTCACGCGCGTAGTCGAGGGCGAGCAGGGCGCCCAGGCGCAGGCCCCACAGGCCAACCTCGCGCCCCGTGCGGGCGGCGAGCCAGGCGCAGGCTGCGGCCAGGTCGGCTTTCCAGCCTTCCCAGCGCGCGTCGACAAACTCCCCGGCGCTGTCGCCGCAACCCGCAAGGTCGATCTGCAGCACCGCGACGCCGCGCGCGGCGAAGGCGCGCGCCTGCAGCGCCGCCATGCGGCGCGACTTGTTCATCTCTTCGGCGAAGGGATGGACGTAGACCAGGGCGCCGCGGCAGGGACCGGCGGGCCGGTGGAACAGGCAGAACCGGGCCCCGCCCGCTGTGTCCAGGAACAGCGGCTCGGCGGGCGCGTGGCGCGGTCCCGGCATGGTTCAGGCCATCTTCGCGCTGACGAAGGCAGCCAGGCTGCCCAGCGTCTCGAAGGTGCTGGCGCTGATGTCGTCGTCGTCGATCATGATGCCGAAGTGTTCTTCGAGCGCGCCGATCAGGGTGACCACCGCCATCGAATCGAGTTCGGGCAGGCTGCCAAGCAGGGGCGAATCGGCCTGCAGCGCCTGGCCGGCCGGGCCCAGGTTGAGTGTGTCGATCAACACGTTTTTCACTTCGTCGAGTTGCATGATGCTTCCTTTGTCTGAGCGTCGGTGGCGGGGGCGGGCTTGCCGCCTTTCGCGAGCAGCGCGTGCAGGCGGGCCAGGCCCGGCCACCGGTAGTAATTCACATGGTACATAGTGCGCACATCCTCCGTCCAGCGCAGGTGCCATTCCATCACCCGGCCGTAGAACTCGATGCGCGCGAAACGGCCTTCGTCGAACAGCTGGCGGCAGGCTTCCTCGCGCATCAGGAGGGCGGGCGAAAGACTCTTCGGCACCGCTTCATCGTAGCTGGTCTTGAGGATGACGATGCAGTCGCGGTCTTCGATGCACAGGTCCATCGCCACCAGCTGCTCGTCGAACCAGTAGCGGTAGACGCTGCCGGCGCCGCGCCGGCAGAAGGCTTCCAGCATGGCGCGATAGTAGCGTCCCTGGGCATTGCCGGCATCCACCGCCGTGCCGCAGCCGGCCTTCCAGCCGGACGATTCGAGGCGGCCATAGTCCGCCACCGCGGCCGCCATCTCTTCCGGCGCGCGGCTGATCTGCAGGCGCGGCGCGACCCCGTCCTTCTCGAGCCGGGCGCGCTGCTTCTTGAGGTTCGCGCGCAGGTTCTTGCCGCGCGCATTCCAGTAGTCCTCGAAGCTGCCGGCGATCGCCACCCGGGCGGTATCGATGTAGTCGCGGGTGCGGATGCGGCCCGCATCCAGGGGGCGAGGCATGAGTGCGGGGTCCATCTGGGTCAGCCCCAGCACCAGGGCGAAGCCGGGCAGGGCGGCGAGCAGGGAATCGGCCAGCGGCGCGAGTTCGATCCCGGGCTGCTGCAGCCACAGGCCGAGCGGCGCCTGGGCCGGCTGGAAGGTCGACCAGGCGGCGCGTCCGCCGGGTTTGACCAGCGCCATCGCGACCGTGGCGCCGTCCTTGCTGCAGCAGGCCAGCAGCACGCGTTCATCCGCGAACTCGGCGACCAGGGGCGCGACGAAATCCACCGCCAGCAGCGCCGACGCCCCGCTCGCCGCGTGCAGGGACTGCCATTGCGCCGCGAATTCGGGGAAGCGCGCGGCCGGAAGCAGGGTCCACTTCATGCCGCCGCCTTGCGCACCGAATCGATCAGCCAGGCCAGTTCGTCCTCGCGCAGCTCCTGGTGGCAGGGCAGGGCCAGCACCCGGCGCGACAGGTCGGCGCTGACGGAGCAGGTATGCTCGTCCACGCCCTGCCACAGGGGATGGCCGAAGCGCACCACGGGCACGCCGGCGGCCAGCAGGCGGTCGAACAGCGGCTCGGGGTCAGTCACCAGCAGCGGATAGACCCAGGGGCAGACTCCCGGCGGCAGGCTTGGGTAGAGCGCGCGCACGCCGCGCAGGCTGCCCAGGGCCGCGTCGAGGCGCGCGTAGTTCCGGCGCCGCAGCGCCGCGATGCGCGCGGCGGGCACTAGGGCCAGCAGGCTGCGGGCGAACCAGGAAGAGCGCTTGTCCAGCCAGGCCGGGTCGAAGCTGTAGCTGCTGTCGGAAGACGAGGGCGCCAGCGCGGCCGGCGCCGATCTGCGCTTCTTCAGCGCGCCCCACAGTCCGTCCTTGAGTTTGAGCGGCAGCCACATCGCGGCCTGCACGCCCTTGAGCCGGCGCCAGCTGAAACTGTTCTCCAGCGAGGTCAGGGCGACCTTGGCCTCGAAGCCGGGGCCGGCCGAGCGCAGCGCCACCTTATCGAGCGGCCTGCGCGCCGAGACCAGGGCCCCGCCTTCATAGATCGGGAAGAATTTCATGCTGCTGGCGATGGCGTAGTCGCCCGACGAGCCCACCGGGCGCCCCTCGCGCTCGCCGATGAAAGCGTGCGCGCAGTCCTCGATCAGGGCGATCCCGCGCGCATCGCACAGGGCGCGCAGCGGGCCAAGATCATGGATGAAGCCGAAATAGTGGGTGACCATCACGGCGCGGGTGCGGCCATCGATGTGGCGCGCCAGGTCAATCAGGTCGGGCGCAGTGTCCGGCCGGATCCGGTAGAACAGGGGCGTGGCGCCCCGCCACAGCACCGGCGGCACCATCGACTGGCTGTGGTAAGCCGGCACCAGCACCGTGTCGCCCGGCCCCACGCCGATCTCGCGCAGCGCCAGGCCGATCGCGATGCGCCCGCTGGTGACCAGGCGCGCCTCGCCGGCATCGAGCACGGTCGCCGTGGGCGCAAAACCGGCGCGCCGGAACGAGGCGCTCGACAGGATCGGCGCGATCGGAATGGCAGGTTTCGTGGCGGCGGGGCTCATGGTCATGATCGAGTATAAACGGAGGCGTAAAAAGTTGTTCGCGAAACACGACGGGAAGCGCCGAATCGCGCGGGCAGGGGCTCCGAGCTGTTAAACTTGCGTGTTGCGCAGCGCCTTGTCCGTGCCCCTGAAAGAGCTCTGAATGCCTGACCTGATCCACGATTTCATTTTCGATTCCGCCCGCCGCACCCCAGGCGCCGAAGCGCTGGTGTACGGCGCGCACCGGCTCGACTACACCGCCCTGGCCGCCGCCGTCGAAAGCGCGGCCGGCGCGCTGCTGGCCGCGGGCATCAAACGCCGCGAACGGGTCGCCGTCTACCTGGAAAAGCGGATCGAGAACGTGGCCGCGATGTTCGGCGCCTCCCTGGCGGGCGCCGTCTTCGTGCCCGTCAATCCCCTGCTCAAGGCCGAGCAGGTCGCTTACATCCTGGCCGATTGCGCGGTGCGCGTGCTGGTGACCTCCAGCGAAAGGCTGGCGCAGCTCGCCCCGGTGCTGGCCGGCTGTCCACAGCTCTCCACCGTCCATGTCTGCGGCGCCGGCGCGGCCTTGCCCGAACTGCCGGGCATCACGGTGCTCGCCTGGGATACCGCACAAGTGGCGCCCGCTCCCGGCGTGCTGGAGAGCCGCCGCGCGATCGACGCCGACATGGCCGCCATCCTCTACACCTCGGGCAGCACCGGCAAGCCCAAGGGCGTGGTGCTGTCGCACCGGAACATGGTGGCGGGCGCCGTCAGCGTCGCCAGCTATCTCGAGATCACGCCCGAGGACCGCATCCTGTCGGTCCTGCCGCTCAGTTTCGATTATGGCCTGTCGCAGCTGAGCACCGCTTTTCTCGCCGGCGCCACCGCTGTCCTGATCAACCACCTGTTCCCGCGCGATATCGTCAGGAAGGTAGAGGAAGAACGCATCACCGGCCTGGCCGCCGTGCCGCCGCTGTGGATCCAGCTGTCCGCGCTCGCCTGGCCGGACGGATGCACGCTGCGCTATCTCACCAATTCGGGCGGCGCCATGCCGGTGGCGACCGTCGCGGCCTTGCGCGCGGCGATTCCGAACGCGCGCCTGTTCCTGATGTACGGCCTGACCGAAGCCTTCCGCTCGACCTACCTGCCGCCCGAGGAACTCGACCGGCGTCCCGATTCGATGGGCCGCGCCATCCCGAATGCCGAGGTGCTGGTGGTCCGTCCCGACGGCAGCCCCTGCGCACCCGGCGAGCCGGGCGAGCTGGTGCACCGCGGCGCCCTGGTCGCGCTGGGATACTGGAATGACCCGGCCAAGACCGCCGAGCGCTTCCGCCCGGCCCCTGGCCAGGACCCGGCCCTGCCGATCACGGAGCTGGCCGTCTGGTCGGGCGACATCGTGCGCATGGACGAAGAGGGCTATCTCTACTTCATCGGCCGGACCGACGACATGATCAAGATCTCCGGCTACCGGGTCAGCCCGACCGAGGTCGAAGAGGGCGCCCACGCCAGCGGCTTGGTGGCCGAGGCGGCGGCCTTCGGGGTGCCGCACCCGGTGCTGGGCCAGGCCATCGTGCTGCTGGCGGTGGCGCGCGAAGCCTCGCTCAGCGAGGCCGACCTGCTGCGCGAATGCCAGCGCCGCCTGCCGGCCTATATGGTCCCTGGCCACATCGCCCTGGTCGACGTTCCCTTCCCGCGCAACCCGAACGGCAAGATCGACCGCAAGCTGCTGCAGCAATCCTATTCCACCCTGTTTGAAAGTGCCTGAGCCATGAGTAGCGGCGCCAAGCCCGTGCATGCACGGCAGACCTTGTTCCCCGTCGTCGACGGCTGCCTGACGGTCGGCGGCGTCAAGCTGGACCGGCTCGCGCAGCGCGTCGGCAGCACGCCCTTCTATGCCTACGACCGCGGCGTTTTGTCCTCACGCGTGGCCCGGTTGCGTGCGGCGCTGCCGGCCGCGCTGCGCCTGCACTTTTCGATGAAGGCCAACCCGATGCCGGCCCTGGTGCAGCATATGGCGGGTCTGGTCGACGGCATCGACGTCGCTTCCGGCGGCGAGCTGAAGGTCGCGCTCGACACCGGCATGGCGCCCGAGCACATCAGCCTGGCGGGGCCGGGCAAATCCGAGGCGGAGATGGTGCAGGCGGTGGCGGCGGGGGCTTATGTGCACGCCGAATCCGAACGCGAGGTGCGGATACTGGCGCGCCTGGGCGAGCAGATGGGCATCACGCCGCAGCTCATGTTGCGCATCAATCCGGAATTCGAACTGAAATCCTCGGGCATGCGCATGGGTGGCGGCGCCAAGCAGTTCGGCATCGACGCCGAGGACGCGCCGCGCGTGATGGCGCTGGCATCGAGCCTGGGGTTGGACGTGCAGGGTTTCCACATCTTCAGCGGCTCGCAGAGCCTGAAGGCCGAGGCCATCGTCGAGGCCCAGGCCCAGACCTTCGCGCTGGCGCGGCGCCTGGCGGGCGAGGCAGGCAAGCCGCTGCGCCACCTGAACATCGGCGGCGGCTTCGGCATTCCCTATTTTCCCGGCGAGGCTGCGCTTGACCTGGCGCCGATCGGCGAACACCTGGCGCCGGCGCTGGAGGCCTTCGCGCGCGAGCAGCCGGGCGCCAGCGTGGCGATCGAACTGGGACGCTACCTGGTGGGCGAGGCGGGGGTGTATGTGGCGCGCGTGGTCGACCGCAAGATCTCGCGCGGCCAGGTCTTCCTGGTCACCGACGGTGGCCTGCACCATCACCTGGCCGCTTCCGGGAATTTCGGCCAGGTGATCCGCAAGAATTATCCGGTCGCGATCGGCAACCGCATGGACGCGGGCGAGCTGGAGCCGGTATCGGTGGTCGGCCCGCTGTGCACGCCGCTCGACCTGCTGGCCGAGCGCATGGAGCTGGCGCATGCCGAGCCGGGCGACCTGGTGGTGGTGTTCCAGTCCGGCGCCTATGGCCGGTCGGCCAGCCCGGGCGGTTTCCTGAGCCACCCGGACGTGGTCGAAGTGCTGGTCTAAGCCTCAGCCGATCAGCTTGACCCGCACGCCTGCCTTGCCCAGCAGCTTCTCGAGTTGGCCGAAGGCGTGGCGCTCGGCGCCTTCGGGACGTTGCCACAGGCGCCAAACTGCATATAGCGCGATTACGTAGACCAGCGCGCCGACAGCGGCACACAGGATCAGCGCCAGCATGTAGTCCAGGGTGTGGTGCCGCAGCACCAGCTGGCTCTTGATTGCCCAGACCGTCGCTGCGACCGCACCGGAGGCGATTAGCGGGCGCACCAGTTCGCGGCAGAACTGGGTTGCACTTAGTCCGAGGCACTGGGCCACCATGGCCTGGTTTACCGGAATCATGGCGATAGCGGTCCCGAGCGAGGCCCAGGCTGCTCCAATGGCACCCCAACGCGAGATCGCCGGATACAGGACGGCGAGGTAGATGACGACCTGGATGCTCTGGATGACGGTGCTGCGCCTTGGCTTGCCTAGGGCCAGGTAGACGTAAGGAATGTTGGTCTGGACGGCCTTGATTACCCCGTAGACCGCCAGAATCTGTATCAGGGGGATCGTGTCCAACCATTTCCACCCCAGGACGGCCGGCACGAACAGCTCCGCCACCATTGCCACGCCGACACCGGCCGGGATCGCCACCATGGCGATCGAGGCGATCACCTTGAGAAAGGTATCGCGCAGCTTGTCGATGTCGTGTGCCGCTTTCGCATAGCCGGGAAATGCCGCCCGGTTGATCGGGGCGACCAGCTCGTTCGAGGGCAGGGTCGAAATTTCCATGCCGATGGAGTAGACGCCAACCGCAGGGGCGCCGGACATGCGCGCAAGAAGGAAGGTTGCCGAGCGGCCTTGGAGGAAGCCGAGCAGGTTGTTCAGTACGAGCCACTTCGAGGTGTGGAAAAGTTCGAGTTTGGATTTAAGCGAGAAACGTGGCCGGTAGGTACTCATGTAGTAAGACAGGCCGACCGATAGCACGGTGCTCGAGAGCTGGCCGATGACCAGCGCCCAGTAATTCTGCAGCCATAGCGCCAGCGGAATCGTCACCACCAGGCTGGACAGGCGCTTGCCGAGTAAGAACTTGAATTCGCGGTCGAAGCGCATTTCACGCCGGAAGGCGACCGTGCCGACGTTCGAGAATCCATCCAGCGCGAAGCCGAAGGCCAGCGCGTAGATGATCGCTTCCAGGCGCGGCTCGCGGTAGAAGTGGGCCGCCGGCAGGGCGAGGGCTGCCAGTATCAGGCCACACACGACCGAGAAGATCACCGTGAATGTCCAGGCCGTGTCGAACTGGTCGCGTCCGGCGTCGCGGTTCTGGATCAGCTGTACTTCGAAGCCGAAGGAAATCAGGAGGTTCAGCGCAGCCAGCAGGATCATCGACATGGACACCAGACCGAAGTCCTCGGGGTCGAGGATGCGCGCCAGCACGATGGTGCTGAGCAGACCGATGCCCTTGTCGACCATCTTGAACGCGACCATCCAGGCCGCTCCCTTGGCGATTTGCTTGTTGATGCTGCCTTGCGATTTTTCGCTCATGCCGTCGCCTCCTCGAACAGAGCGGCGAGTTCGCGCGCCTTGTGCTCGCGGGAAGCCCGGGCGATCACCTCGTCGCTGGCGATGTGCGTGCTGCCGTCGCGCACCGCGGGAATGAAACGCTCCAGGACGGCGGCGATCTCCGCGCTGCCGTCGGGGTGGACGATGTCGTCGAAACCGGCATCGCGCAGGACGGCGGCGGTTTCGCCTTCCGGATCGACCAGGCCCAGCACCGGCTTTCGCGCCCGGAAGTATTCGTAGATCTTGGCCGGAATCTGGTTGTTGAACTGGGTGCCCTGGAACAGCAGCAGGCCGTCGGCGGCCAGCATTTCGTTCAAGGCCTCGCGGTAGGGCATGGACGGCAACACCTCGACGATGTCACCCAGGCCATGTTCGGTCACGCGGGCCAGGTTGCCCGGCAGGTCGCCTGGCGCGCGCAAGATCACGCGCAGCGAGGACGCGTCGATGCGTCCGGCCGCCTTCAGGCTGGCCAGGGCTGCCAGGAAGGCGCTGGGGTTGCGGCCGTTCTTGTACAGGATGCCGCTGTGCAGCAGCGTCAGGCGCGGTCCGCGCGCGGTCGGTGTGGCCTCATTGATCAGGCGCCCGAACTCGTCCTCGTCGTAGCCGTTCTCGATGACGCGGAACTTGGCGGGATCGACCTCGGGAAAGCGCGCCCGGTACGATTCGCGCGCGCGCTCAGTCGTGAACACCGCGTAGCTGCAGCGTGCAACGGCTTGTTTCTCGATCCAGCCGTAGATGGCGCGCTGGCGGCCTGAAGTTGGATAGGTAGGCTGCAGCATCGGGTCGCGGAAGTCGGCAATCCAGGGCAGTCCCGTAAGCCGGTGCAGAGCCAAGCCGATCAGGTGCGCGGTGGCGATCGGAAAAGTCGACCAGATGACACTGGCCTCGTGTTTGCGCACCAGGCGCAGGCCGGCGAAGACACCGTGCGCAAGCCAGCTTACCCATCGGTCGGGCAATGCCATCATCTCGAGGTAACGGCCGCCGTAGCCCAGGTGGCGCTTGGTGTCGAGCGCGAAGGCACGCCGCACCACCAGGCCGGGCGGAAGGCTGGAGAGTTGCGAGGCATTGTGCTGGGCATAGGCGCGCGAATTGGCCGACAGGACCAGCGGCTCCCAGTCCTGGCGCGGCAAGTGTTTGGAAAAACTTAGGGTGCGTTGGATGCCGCTGCTTCCAGCCTGGGGCGGGAAGTGAAAGGCGACGAGCAGCGCTGTCTTCTTGTTCATAGATTTCTTACTTAATCATGGTTTTGCGCCTGGACATCAGGCTGCCAGCCAGCGCAGCAGGCGCAGGCCGAACATCAAGGGGGTCTGGTCCCAGGGACGGCTACGCGCCAGTGCGTAGCGATCGTCCTCGCGGGTGATCGCGCCCGGCACCGTGGTAAAGGCCGCTGTAAAGCCGGCCTCGCACGCCATCGCAGCGTGCCGTGCGCCGAAATCCTTGCCGGGCTTGCCGTTCGGATAAGCGAACAGCCGCACCTGCTTGCCCAAAACGGCTTCGAGCTGCTCTTTGCCGCCGACGATCTCGCTGCGCGCCGCGTCGTCGTCCAGGCTGGTCAGGATCGGGTGCGATACCGTATGGGCTCCGATCTCGATGCCATGGCGGTCGAGGTTGACGATCATGTCCGCCGTCAGCATCAGGCCCTTGGCGCCGGCGCCCTCGCCCAGCAGCCCGGTCAACTCTTCCACTAGGGCCAAGCGCGCCGGCGCGGGCAGGTACTTTGATCCTTCGGTGAGCCTGGACAGCGTGGCCTTGCGCGCCGACAGGCTGTGTAGCGAATAGGTGTCCAGGCCAAGGTGGCGCAGGTCGAGCTGTCCGGCCGGCAGGTTCTGCACCGCCTCGATTATGCAGTCGTTCCACATGTCGCGCGTCCCGACATGGCCGCTGGTGACGAACACCGTCGCCGGCAGTCCAAACTCCTGCAGCACCGGCAGCGCCAGGTCGTGCACCGAACGGTAGCCGTCATCGAAGGTGATGCACAGCGCGCGCGGCGGA
The DNA here is from genome assembly GCA_040758275.1 of Pseudomonadota bacterium. GTDB lineage: Bacteria > Pseudomonadota > Gammaproteobacteria > Burkholderiales > Burkholderiaceae_D > Telluria. The sequence continues at coordinate 31,790 of JBFLVV010000008.1, read as the reverse complement.
AGGGTGCCTGCATCGAGCGCCTCCAGCGCCCTCGAGAGCGGGAGGACGTTAAAGCAGCGCTCCAACAAGGCCATTTGCCAGCGGAAGGTAGCCACGTCCGGTTCGGACTCCAGCATCAGGTCGGGCGCAGCGAGGATACGGTGATAGTTGACCACGCAGAAGCGATTGCTGCGGCCGGCAAGCGCGATGGCGTCGCCCAATGTACGGATCAGACGTTCGGCTATGCGGGAGGAATCGTGCATTATTCTTATGGACGTGCAAGAGATGGCGGCGCGGAATACTGCGACGCGTTCTGGACGGCGTTTTGCGCCTTCAGCGCGGCGGGCAGCACACGTGCGTCTAGCACAATGATCAAAGCGACGATCGCATATACCAGTTCAAAGTAAGCAAAGCTCAGCGCAGCGCCGCCGAGCGCATATGCAAACAAACTGAGCTGCAACATCGTCGCCACGTTGACAATCCATTCCGGGGCGCCCAATCGCTTGGCATTACGGGCCAATCGGCTGGCTTTTAGAAAAGTAAATCCTAAAATCGCTAGGAAAACCGCAAGACCAACGAACCCATGGTCACCCAATACCTGAAAGTAGATACTGTGGGCTGCGCGTGCGAATTCCGTGTTTGGTAGAGCGGTACCCGTATAGAACCAAGGATAAGAGAAAAATTCCCTAGAAAGCATGGACCACACCGGAAAGTATTCAAGGCCTTTAAAACCGCCTCCGAAAAATGGATGTTTCATTGCAAGAATGAAACTGAGCTTCCATGCGACGACCCGGCCCATAAACGAAGAATCCGCGTCGGCAGATTCGATAGTATTCATGCGATTTGCCCACTCGTCGGAAACAATGTGCGATAGCCCTAAGGCCAGCAGTCCGCCGAGAATCGCCATCGGAATTTTCTGCTTACTTTTGAAGAAAAGGTAAGCACCGAGTCCTGCCATGGCAATGAAACCGCCACGCGATTGCGTGCCGATGATCGAGGTCACCAGCAATCCCATGGTGCAGAGCAATCCAAGGCGGACCAAGCGGGAGCGTTTTCCATATTCTCCGAGTAGGTAATAGCAGATTGGTAGGGTCATTGTGAACGCCAAGGACAATTCGTTGCGGTCCGCAAGTACATGTCCGCGAAGACCACTGATACCGTGACCGCCTCCACTGGCAATAAATTTGAGTCCTTCAAGATTCGCGTAAAACCCTACCGACAATACTACGCACCAAAGAAAGAAATCGACATGCAGCCTTTTTTCAACGATAAGCAATATGAAAAGAAATAGCGTAATGACCTTAGCAAATCGTGTCCATATCTCCCATGATTTTTCTGGTGGCGCCAGTGTCATTATGGTCGATAAGGTGGTCCAAAGGAAAAATAGCAGCACTAGGGAGCCGAGCCCTCCAAGCACCATCCTAGGTTTTCTCCGCATGCACACGTAACTGATAATAGCTATTGCTGTAAACAACAGGTTGTAGCGCAGGATCGCTGCTGGGCCGTACACCCATGCGTTCGGGAAAAACAAGGCCGTCCAGATCCACAGTCCGAGCCCGATGAAGGGCCGCTTGGCGATGGCAAAGATGACGAACGGGAGGATACCGAGAAGTACTAGGTCACGCATTAGCGTTGCTCCTGCCTGCTGCCCTTTTCCCTGCTCTCATTGGCTGCATCAGTACGCAGCGCCCAAAAGCACAGAAAAACGACTGCCAACAGGTCTATTGACCAAAGAATTGATTCCATAAGTATTTCTCAATAAAGGATTCAGCAGGCAAGCGCCTTCCTTGCCGGATGCAGGCGTGGGTCGAGAATGCGTTCGAACAGTTGTACCTGTCCCTGCGTGGTGTCGTCCCAACTGAAGCGTTCCGCATAGCGCCGGGTGGTGGCGCGATCCGGATAAGCGGCGCGCAGGCGATCGACGGCATCGGCCACGCCCTGCGGCGTGCGCTCGTCCATCAGGACGCCGGCCTCGGGTGCGGCCACCACTTCGGGCGTGCCGTAGACGCGGCTGGCCACCACCGGCGTGCCGCAGGCCATCGATTCGAGCAGGACGTTGGCCCAGCCTTCGCGCGAGGAGGCCAGCACCAGCGCGTCGGCATTGCCGTAGTGCCCGCGCAGTTGGGCCTGGGGTACGGCGCCGAGGAACTGCACGCGCGCCTCCACGCCGAGTTCGCGCGCCAGCGCTTCCAGCATGCCGCGGTTCGGGCCGTCGCCGGCCACCACCAGGCGCACGTCCGCCAGCAGGGGCAGGGCGGCGATGATCAGTTCCTGGGCCTTGACCGGCACCAGGTGGCCGACGGTGAGCAGGGTGAACAGCGCATTCGGCGTGCGCTCGATGGGGCGGAACAGTTGCAGGTCGACGCCGTTGCGCAGGGAGGTCACGCGCTCTTGCGGCACCCCCAGGGCGACGACTTCCTCGCGCAGGGCATGGCAGACCGTGATGACGGCGTCGGCGCGATTGGCCGCCCACTTGATCATGCGGCGCGGCAGCGCGTACTGCGGCAGCAGCGTGATGTCGGAGCCGCGCGCCGTGATCACCAAGGGCTTGTTGAAGTAGCGCGCCAGCATGGCCGCGGCGACGCCGTCCGGGTAAAAGTAGTGCGCGTCGATCAGGTCGAAGTCGTAGCCTTCGTCGATCATGCGTGCGATCCTTGGTCGCGCCGCCTGCGCCAGCAGCAGTGGCGCGACGTTCATGCCGATCTTCGGCAGCACCGGGTAGCGCGGGTGTTCCACCTGCAGGCCGTGGCGCACTTCGCTCTTCGGCACCCTGGCCAGCTTCGCATAGTCGCCGAAGCGCGGATGCTTCGAGGGGAACCAGCCGATCGGCGCGACCACGCGCGATTCGACCTGGCCACTGGCGACCAGGTGGCGCAGGCGGGTTTCCACGAAAATCCCGTGGCCCGGCTTTTCCGTGTTCGGGAACAGGGTGCTGAAGGTCAGGATCTTCATGCAGCCTGCGATGCGGTGGCGCGGCCGGTCAGGCGGCCGTAGACGTTCTTGTAGCGGGCCACGCTCACCGGCCAGTTGCGTTCGGTCTCCACGTATTCGCGGCCGGCCGCGCGCAGCGCCGGCCAGCGTTCCTGGGCGCGCAGCAGGGCGCCGACCTTGTCGGCCAGCGAAGCCGGATCATCGGCCTTGAACAGCACGCCGGTCTTGCCGTCGGCGATCAGTTCCAGGTGGCCGCCCACGTCGGAGGCCGCCAGGATGCGGCCCTGGGCCATGGCTTCCAGGGGTTTCAAGGGCGTGACCAGGTCGGTCAGGCGCATCGACAGGCGCGGGTAAACCAGCACGTCGAGCAGGTCGTAGTACTTCTGCACCTGGTCGTGCGGCACACGGCCCGTGAACACCACCTTATCAAGGATGTTCAGGTCCTTGGCCAGTTGGCGCAGCTGGGCGTCCTGGGGGCCGCCGCCGACCAGCAGCACGCGCAGGTCCGGCAGCTCCAGCGCCAGCTGCGGCACGGCGCGCAGCAGGATGTCCAGGCCTTCGTAGGCGTAGAAGGAGCCGATGAAGCCGATCAGGCGCGAGCCCTGCAGGCCGAGCTTCGTCTTGAGTTCCTGGTCGGCGCTGCCGCCCACCGAGAACTTGTCGATGTCGACCGCGTTCGGGATCACGGTGACCTTGTCGGCCGGGATGCCGCGCGCGACGATGTCGCGGCGAAGCCCTTCGCAGATGGTGGTGACGGCGTCGGCGCGCTTCAGGGCCCAGGTTTCCAGCGCCCGGGTGGCGCGGTAGCGCAGGCCGTTCTCGCTGCTGGTGCCGTGGTCGACCGCCGCGTCTTCCCAGAAGGCGCGCACCTCGTAGACCACCGGGATGCCGAAGCGCTTGCCGGCGCGCAGGGCGGCGACTGCGTTCAGGCTGGGCGAGTGGGCGTGCAGCACGTCGGGCTTCACCTGCGGGATGATTTCAAGCAGGCGTTTGGTGAGACCGTCGATGACTTCCTTCTGGTTCAGCACCGGCAGTTTCGCCAGCGCGCTTTTCGAGACCGGGGTGCGGAAGAAGTGCAGGCCGTCGACCGTGTCCTCGAGCTGTTCGCCCGAGTTCTGCTTGGAGCCGGTGACGTGGAAGGTTTCCCAGCCGAGCGCGCGCTGTTCGCGCAGGATCGAGGCGGTACGGAAGGTGTAGCCGCTGTGCAGGGGGATCGAGTGGTCGAGGACGTGAAGGACTCGCATGTTCTTGTGGTTCCGGTTGCGCTTGTTGCGTTGGTCTGTTCTTGTTTTATGCGGCGACCGCGATGGCCGGGGCGGTGTCGCTGCTTGCGGCGCCGTTCTTGCGCAGGAAGGCGTCGAACATCAGCACCGACCACAGGGTCGTGCTGTGGTCCTTGGCGCCGGACTGGTGCTCGTCCACCATCTGCTTCAGAAAAGCCGGGTTGAAGATGCCGGTGTCGAGCAGGGCCGGATTGAGCACCGCGCGGCGCATCGCATCCGCCAGCGGGCCGCGCAGCCAGGCCGCCAGCGGAATCGAAAAGCCCTGCTTCTTGCGGTACAGGATGTCCTCCGACAGGTAGGGCTGCAGCGCCTTCTTGAAGATGTGCTTGCCCTCGCCGTTGCGCAGCTTGGAGCTTGAGGGCAGGCCGGACACCCATTCCACGAACTGGTGGTCGAGCAGGGGCACCCGCACTTCCAGCGCGTGGGCCATGCTGGCGCGGTCGACCTTGGTCAGGATGTCGCCCGGCAGGTAGGTCTTCATGTCCAGGTACTGGATCAGCGACAGCGGGTCGTCGGTCGGCGCCTTCTTCGCGTAGCCGCGCATCACCTCGACCGCGCGGTAGCCCTGCAGCTTCTGCTTGAAGCCGCTGGAGAACAGCTGGCTGCGGATGCGGTCGTTGTTGATCGAGACACCGTGGAAGTAGCCCTCGGTGAGGTCGCGCGCCAGTGCTTCGAAGGTGGTCTTGGCGCGGAAGACGCGCGGCGCCCAGTCGGCTTTCGGATAGACGGCGCCCAGCACGCCGAAGACGGGTTTGCGCACGGCCAGCGGCAGCAGCGAGCGCACGCGGTTCTCGCCCATCGCCATGCGGTGGCGGCGGTAGCCGGCGAAATTCTCGTCGCCGCCGTCGCCCGACAGGGCCACGGTGACGCGCTTCCTCGCCAGCTGGCAGACGCGGTAGGTCGGGATCGCCGAGCTGTCGGCATACGGTTCGTCGTAGAGCGCGGCCAGGGTGTCGAGCAGGCCGTAGTCGTCCTTGTCGACGGTCTCGCACTGATGGTTGGTCTTGTATTGCGCAGCCACCTGGCGCGCGTACTCGGACTCGTCGAATGCCGGGTCGTTGAAGGCGATCGAGCAGGTATTGACCGCGCCGTCGCTGACGCCGGCCATCATGGCCACCACGGCGCTGGAGTCGACGCCGCCCGACAGGAAGGCGCCCAGCGGCACGTCCGAGATCAGGTGGCTCTTCACCGCTTCGCGCAGGCGTTCGACCAGCTGCTCTTCCATCTCGCGCTCGCTCATCGCGCCGTGCGCAGTGAAAGGCACGTCCCAGTACTGTTTCGAGCTTGGTACCGGCTGGCCCACGCGCAGGGTGAGGGTGTGGCCCGGCAGCAGCTTCTTCGCACCCGTGAAGATGGTGCGCGGTTCCGGCACGTAGCCGTAGGCGAAGTATTCCTCGACGGCCAGCGGGTCGATCTCGCGCTTGAGGTTCGGCAGGGTCAGGAGCGACTTGAGTTCGGAACCGAAGGCGAACATCCCGTCATCCAGCAGCGCATAGTGCATGGGCTTGATGCCGATGCGGTCGCGCGCCAGGAACAGGGTCTGTTTCGGGCGGTCCCAGATCGCGAAGGCGAACATGCCGCGCAGGTGGCCGACGCAGTCCTCGCCCCACTGCTCGTAGGCGTGGACGATGGTTTCGCTGTCCGACGGGGTGCGGAACACGTGGCCCAGGCCCTGCAGCTCGGCGCGCAGCTCGCGGAAGTTGTAGATCTCGCCGTTGAACACGAGGGCGATTGTCTCGTCCTCGTTGAACAGCGGCTGCAGCCCGGCTTCCAGGGCGATGATCGACAGGCGGCGGTGGCCGAAGGCCAGGCCGGGTTCCAGGTGCAGGTCGCCCTCCACCGGGCCGCGGTGGAACTGGCTCTCGTTCATCCGGTGCAGCAGGTGGCGGTCGATGGCGCGGCCGCCCTGCATATCAAAAATTCCAACTATTCCGCACATGGGGTGATCGCCTTCTTTGGTGTTCTGGGTGTTGTCTTGGTCTGGCACAGTTCGTCGTACAGGGCGACGTAGGCGGCCAGCATGGCCTGCATGCTGTATTGCTGCTCGACGCGCGCGCGTCCTTGTGCACCGTGGCAGCGAGCCAGCGCGCGGTCCTTCACGTAGGGGACGATCGCCGCGGCCAGGGCCTGCGGGTCGCGCGCCGGCACCAGGGCGCCGCTCGTGCCTGGCGTGACGAGATCCGGGATGCCGCCGACCGCGGTGGCGACCACCGGTAGTTCGCTGGCCATCGCCTCCAGCATGGTCACAGGCGTGCCTTCGGCGATCGAGGACAGGGCGAACAGCGAGAAGCTGCGCATCACGGGCGCCACGTCGCTGCGTGGGCCGGGGAGAAAAACGCAATCCTGCAGGCCGAGCGCGGCCACCTGGGCTTCCAGCTGCGCGCGCAGCGGGCCGTCGCCGACCAGCACCAGGCGCAGTTTTTCATTCGGCAGCTGGCGGCGCAGCAGGGCGAAGGCATCGACCAGGGTGGCCTGGTCCTTGACGTCCTGCAGGCGGCCGACGGTACCGATCACGAAAGCGTCGGGATCAATCTGCCAGGCTTCTGCGACGGCTGCCGTGCCGGCGCGGAAGCGTTCGGTGTCGACGCCGTTGTCGATCAGCTGCAGCTTGCGCGCGGGGATGCGCACCACCCGCTCCAGCCAGCCGGCCAGGTCGCGCGAGACCGGCACGTAGCGGTCGATGACGGGGGTGAGCAGGCGGCGCAGCAGATTGTGTTTCGGGTTGATGCCTTGCGGGTCGCGCGCATCCCGGCCGTGCTCGGCGTGGATGCGCACCGGCACGCCGGCGGCCCAGGCGGTGGCTGCGTATTCGATGGTGCCGAGGTTGTAGGTGTGCAGGATGCTCGGGCTGAGCGCGCGCAGCAGCCGGAACAGGTCGGCATGGGTGCCCAGGGCCAGGCCGGCCGGCTTGTGCAGGGCATGCAGCGCCACGTCCGGACGCGTGATGCGCTGGGCGAAGTCGGTGTAGTCGGTCAGGCAGATCACCGCATGGCGGTAGCGGCCGGGCGGCATGCGGTTGATCGTGTCGACCAGCAGCGTCTCCAGGCCGCCGATGTCCAGGCGGTAGATCAGGTGCGCGACCAGCGGTGGCTGCGGCACGATATTCGGCACGGCAGTCATCTCAGCGTCCCCGCGCCTTCACGAGGGCGGCGTCGACCGCGCCGAAGTGCTGGGCCAGGAAGGCGCGCAGGGTGGCGCGCGCCGCGTCCTGGCTGTCGCCGGCCGGGGCGGCGATCGCCACCAGCGCGCCGTCGTCGCCGCGGAACTGCAGCTTGCCCTGGGCCTGGCGCAGCTTGCCCGCCACATTGCTGGTGAGGTACTGGCCGTCCACCCACATCACGTGCCAGACGACGAGCTGGCCGTCGGCGCTGTGCATGATCGCTTCGCGCAGGGACAGCGTCCGTCCGCCGGCCTGCTCGCTGCGCTGGCTGGAGGCGACCTGGTGATAGGCTTCCTTGTCGCCCGCCAGGCGGTTGACGGAGCTGATCAGGCCCTTCTGCTTGGTCTGGTTGCGGTAGTACAGCAGCTGCAGCTGGACCGGGCGGCCGTCCGGCGCCTGGTAGACGCGCTTCATGCGCGCATCCGGTTCCATGTAATGCACTTCCCAGTCGGGGAAGCCGGCGGTCTGCGGCCAGGCGATGCCTGGTTCACCCAGGGCGACTGGCTGCGGATTGTGGTTGGCGCGCTCGTTGACGGTGGCGAATGCCGGCCACATGGCGGCGACCGCGACCACCGCCACGGCGACCGGCAGCAGCGAGGCGCTCTTGCCGGCGTTGACGACCGGCGCCGAGGGAGCGGCAGCGGCTGCGGGCTGCTCGTCCTCGCGCCAGTAGCTGCCGATCCAGAACATGATGAACATGATCACGCCGAAGAACAGCCAGCCGTAGACCAGGTGGTCGACGCCGGTGGCCAGTTCCATTCCGCTCATGTGGCCGATCATCACGATGCCGTAGGCGCGCAGCCAGTTGGCCACGATCGGCACCACGATGGACAGGCCGATGAAGACGGCGCGGCGGGTGTTCGAGCGGTAAGTCAGGTAGGCGTAGAGGCAGCCCAGGGTGATCGAGGAGATCAGGTAGCGGATGCCGCTGCAGGCTTCGACCACCGACCAGCTGCCGGTCGGCAGCTCGAAACGGGTGCCGTTGCGCAGTACCGGAATGCCGGTGGCCTGCACCGCCCACACGGTGAAGTCGGCCGTGTAGTTGATCAGGGGGCCGACGAAGATCTCGCCGAAAGGCACCGCGAACAGCAGGAACAGCAGCGGGAAGGTGAATTTCGACGCCAGGCGCGGGCCGAGCAGGGTAAGCGCGGCCACCGGGAACATCGACACGAAGGCGTACTGCATCACCACCTGCACGTCGCCCATGCGGCCGGCGAGCCAGGCGGCGCCGGCGCCGGCGAGCAGCAGCAGGCCCGGCCACCAGGGACGCGCCGGCAGGCGCGCGAACCAGGCGCGCTGGCGCCAGATCAGGCCGAGGCTGATCGGCAGGATCACGTAGCCGTGGGCGAAGGTCTCGGAGCTGTTCCAGATCGCGACCATCGAGGCGGCCGTCTGCCAGTACAGCAGGAAGGGGGCGATCAGGGCCAGCGCGAGGGCGATGGCGGAGGCTGCCGACATCCTGATCGGGGCCGTTGCCGGCAGCGCGGCGGCGTCGACGCCGGGTGGAGGTTTCAGGAACATTCGAGTCGCTCCCCGATGCAGGCCAGGTTGCTCGGCCAGCTGTACTTGCGTTCAACCCTGGCGCGCGCGGCCAGGCCCATGGTGTTGTCCTGGCGTGCCAGCAGGCTCGCCACCGCGTCGGCGAAACCGGTCGCGTCCTGGGTCAGCACCAGTTCGCGGCCCGGTTCGGCCTCGATGCCCTCGAGCGCCTGGGGCGATACCACCACCGGGGTGGCCATCGCCATCGCCTCGAGCACCTTGTTCTGGATGCCGCGCGCGATGCGCAGCGGCGCCACCGCGGCGCGCGCGTGGGCGATGTAGGGGCGCACGTCCGGCACGGTGCCGGTCACGACGATGTTCGGCTGCTTGCCCAGTTCCAGCACGGCGGGGGCGGGGCGCGCGCCGACGATGTAGAAGACTAGGTCGGGGAAGCGGGCGCGCAGCAGCGGCATCACGTCCGCGGCAAACCACTGCACCGCATCGACGTTGGGCCAGTAATCCATGGCGCCGGTGAACGCGATGGCGCGTTCGCCTTCCTTGAAGGGCGAGGGGCCGGCGGCATCGGGCGAGAAGTAATCGGTGTCGACGCCGTTGCTGAAGAAGCCGATGCGCGCATCGCTTTCCGGGGCCAGCTGGCGAAACAAAGCCGCTTCGGGCTCCGAGACGAACAGCGAGGCGTCGTACTCGCGCGCCACCTGGCGCTCGTAGGACAGCAGCTGGCGCGCCTCGTGGCGGTACAGCCAGCTCATCGGCCAGGACTTCTTGTCGGCGTACTGGCGCCATTTATCCGAGTCGACGTCGCAGAAGTCGACCACGCGGCGCGCGTTCGGGTACTTGTCGGCGTACTGCGCCATCGCCGAGGAAAACACCAGCACGCGCTCGATCTTGTGGGCGGCCACGGTCTGGTCGACCCAGCGCTGCATGCCTGCGTCGCGGTAGTAGTCGAGCGAGAGCGAGCGGTTCTTCACCAGCGCGCCGAGGCTGCGCACGCGGGCCAAGGTCGGGTTCAGGCTGGCGAAGTGGCTGCTGGCGCACATCTTCTCCACCGTCGGCACATGCTGCCAGTCGTCGGCGTCGTCGACAAACGTCGCCAGGTGCACCCGGTAGTCGCGCGCCAGGTGCTTGAGCAGATGGTAGGAGCGGATCTTGTCGCCCTTGTTGGGCGGGTAGGGGATCCGGTGGATCAGCAGGAGCAGGTCTTCCACGTCTTATCCCAGGTTGCGCACGATGTAGGGGCCGAGGAAGTTCGCCACCGGCAGCGGCAGCTTCTTCCACATCTTGATGAAGAGCTGGTATTTCGGGTTCAGCGGGTTATTATCTGGCAGCTTGTCGGACTGATAAAGCTTGTATTCGTATTGCAGCGGCTCGGCCGTGAACCCCCAGTTCTTCTTGAAATCGTAGGCGCCGGTGCCCAGCTTGCTGCGGCCATAGTCGAAGATGCGGCAACCGCGCGCGGCGGCCGCCTGCATCAGGTTCCAGTACATGAAGTCGTTGCCGGCCACTTCGCGCGCCAGGTCCATGCCGCCGCCGTAGTAGGGCACGACTTCGTCGCGCCAGTAGAAGGACAGCACCGAGGCCACCAGGCGGTCGTCGCTGGTGTAGATCGTGCGCACTTCGCATTCCTCGCCGAAGGTCTGCTGGAGCAGGGCGAAGTATTTTTTCGGGAACACCGGGGTGCCCAGGCGCAGCACGCTGTGGGCATAGGCCTCGAACATGCGGTCGACGTTGTCTTCGACCACGCCCTTCAGGCCCAGCTTGATCCCCTTGCGCACCATGGCGCGCTGCTTGCGCGGGATGGCGTTCAGGTTCGCCTCGTCGTCCGCGCTGATCTCCTTGCGGAAGGTGACGTAGAGTTCCTTGGTGTGGAAACTCGGATCGTCCGGATGGGCGCGTGTCATGCCGCGGTATTCGAGGTGGCCGACGCCCAGCTCGCGCGCCAGCTTGTCGGCGGCTTCGTCGAGCAGGACGCGCGCGCCCTCGTCCAGCGTGGCCACGCCGCCGTAGACGCAGAAGGGCATGGCGCCCAGCGAATGGCCGAACAGGCGGCTCTTGATCTCGGCCAGCGGCAGCACGCCCTGGATCTGGCCATCCTGCTGGACGTAGTAGAACCAGGTCCTGATGCCGAAGGATTGCTCGATCACCTTCTGCCAGCCCGAGAGGTGGAAGAAGGTGGCGTCGGGGCAGGCGCGCACGAAAGCGTCCCAGCGGGCGTAGTCCTGCGGCTGCAGCAGGTGCAGCGTCTGCGGGCCGGTGGCCTGGACCGGGGCGGCGCGTTTGGCCTGTGCGGCTTCGATGATCGAGTTCATGCGGTGATGCCTTGTCGTTACTGACGGTCGAGGAAGATGCGGTCCATGCGGTCCCACGCGAAATCGCGCGCCAGCTGCTCGAGGCGGCTTTCCATGCGCTCGATGTTGACGTAGTGGCGGAAGCGCGACTTGGCGTCCAGGCCATCGGGGCGCGGCTGGCCCGGGTCGAGTTCCCAGGGGTGGAAGTAGAACAGGGCCGGCTGGCGGTCCTCGCGGTTCACCTTCTGCATCATCCAGCGCGACAGGGCGTAGGGCAGCAGGCGGAAGTAGCCGCCGCCGCCGGCCGGCAGGTTCCGGCCCAGCATGTTGACGGTGGTGACCGGCACTTCCAGCAGGCCGTCCGGGCCGTGCGGGTAGAAAGCGAAGCGCGGCGCGTCCGGCATGCCGTAGTGGTCGTGGGCGATCGGGTAGATGCTCGAGCTGTAGCGGTAGCCCGCTTCCTGCAAGGCTTCCAGCGCCCACAGGTTGGCGTGGCCGATCGAGAAGCTCGGCGCGCGGTAGCCGATCACTTCCTGGCCGCCGATGTCTTCCAGCAGCGCCTTGGACGAGCGGATATCGTTGTCGAACTGGGCGCGGGTCTGGTCGGAGGCGCGCAGGTGGCCGTAGCCGTGGCTGGCCAGTTCGTGGCCGGCGGCGACGATTTTCTTCACCATGTTCGGATAGCGCTCGGCGATCCACCCCAGGGTGAAGAAGGTGGCCTTCACGCCGTGGCGTTCGTAGATGGCGAGGATGCGCTCCATGTTCGCCTCGACCCGGCATTCGCGGGTCGGCCACGAGTCGCGGTCGATATAGGGGGCGAAGGCCGAGACCTGGAAGTAGTCCTCGACGTCGCAGGTCATGGCATTACGGATGCGTTCTCCCGGCGCAGGCAGGGGACGGGCTGCTGGTTCGTAGAGTTTCATTCCTGGTTGTCCATGTGCTGGGCCGCCGCGCCCTGGGGCGTGGCGACGATTTTTTTCAGGATCGAGAGTACCGAGACGATCGATTTCTCGAGCCGCATCATGCGTTCGTCGAGGATTTCGACGCTGGCACCGCTGCCGGAGCGGCGCTCGCCGCTGCGCTGTTCCAGCGTACGCAGTTCGCCCGGCAGCGCGGCCGGATCCGGTTCGCCCACGGCGTCCGGCAGCTGGAATTCTTCCGAGATGTCGCGTACGACCTCGTTGATATCGGCTTCGGCGAAGGCGTGCAGCTCTTCCAGGTAGCCCATCAGGAGCACCCGGTCCATCAGGGTGTTGGTCTTGCGCGGGATGCCGCCGCTGTAGGCGTAGACGGCGGCGTAGGCGCCGTCGTCGAAGGAAGGATCGCCCTTCCAGCCGACCGTCGCCAGGCGGTGCTCGACGTAGGCGCGGGTTTCCTGCGCATCCATCGGGCCCAGGTGGTAGCTGGCGATCACGCGCTGGCGCAGCTGCTGCATGCCGGGGCTGTGCAGGGTGGCGCGGAATTCCGGCTGGCCGAGCAGGAAAGTCTGCAGCAGCGAGCGGTCGTCGGTCTGGAAGTTCGACAGCATGCGCAGTTCCTCGACCGTGCGCGCGTTCAGGTTCTGGGCTTCGTCGATGACGAGCAGGGCGCGCTTGCCCTGGCGGTCGACGCCGCGCAGGAACTGTTCGAGGCGGTTGAGCAGCTCGGCCTTGCTGGCGCCTTCGAAAGGCAGGCCGAAGGCGGAGACGACCATGCGCAGCGTGTCTTCCGGATCGAGGCTGGTGTTGACGATGTGGGCGGCGACGATCTGGTCGGTCGGGATCTTGTTCAGCAGGTTGCGCACCAGGGTGGTCTTACCGGCGCCGACTTCGCCCGTGATGACGATGAAGCCTTCGCCCTGCGACAGGCCGTACTCGAGGTAGGCCATGGCGCGCTTGTGGCCCTTGGAGCCGAAGTAGAAGTGGGGGTCCGGCCGGAGCTGGAAGGGCTTGGCGGACAGTCCGTAGTAGGTTTCGTACATCGTGCGCGGTCCTGCTTAAAGCTGCATGAAAAGGGTTGCCGCGATGGCGTTCTCGGTATAGCTGCGCAGCGCGAGGCTGCCGTTGCCCGGATCGATGTCGCCGCGCCGCCGGCGCAGCTCGAGCGAACCGCGCAGGTCGCGGCCAAGCTTGGTGTTAAATGCCAGGCGCAGCAGGCGCTGGCGGCTTTCGAGCCCGGTGCTGATCGATTCGCTGCGGCTGAAGTTCGCGCTTCCGACCAGGTTCGAGCGCTGGCTCAGGCGATAGGTCGTATTGGCGCTGGCGCCGTATTGGCGCACATTGTTGTTGAGCGAGGCGAGCTGGCCGCCGAGCAGGGCGCTGTCGGTTTCCTGGCTCGACAGGGCGACGCGTTCGTTGCCATACACGCTCAGGACGGCGCTGCTGCGCAGGCCCCGGAACGCGGCCGAGCCTTGCAGCTGCTTCTGGCGCATGTAACGGTTGGTCAGGTAATTGACGCTGTCGGTCAGGCTGGGCGGCAAGCCGCTGGCCTGGATATACGCTTCCACCGCCTGCCGGCGCTGCACCGGGTCCGGGATCGAAGCGAGGAATAGCCGGTCGAGCATGGCGGCGGTATCGATGGCCGACGGCAGCGTGAACTGGGAGCGGCTGGTCGTGATCGCGTCGCTATAGCTGAGAAGCCAGACCGATTTCCGGCTGCGTACGCTGGCCAGCAGGGAGCCCGTCGTGCCATAGAAGTGACGGCCGATCGACGCCTCGATCGTGGTGCGCTGGGACGGCGTCCAGGCGAAACCGGTGGACCAGTTGCGGCCCGCGGTCCGCCCGCCCAAGGCCTGGTAGTCGTAACGGTCGTAGCCGAGGTTCGCGGTGAGTGCGAACGAATGTACCAGCTGGTAGCGAAGCCGGCCGCTGACGTTCTCGGTCGAGGACTCGCCGGCGAATTCCTGCTCCAGGTCCTGGCGGTTGTAGTTCATGCCCCACCCGAGCTTGCCGGCGCCCGGCACGCTGTCCAGGCTCGCGGTAACGGTATCGGCCAGGCTGTCGCCGAAGCGGCTGCGCTGGTCGCTTTCGACCGAGTCCCGGGTATAGCGCAGCGTGGCGCGCGCGCTGCGGCCGAACTTCTGCGTCAGGTAAGGGCTGATGCGCCAGGTCCTGACTTCGGTGCCGTTCAAATTCGAATAGGGCCGTTCCTCGGCCCGCGGGCCGAATGCTGACGTACTCTGGCGGCCGGAGCTGGCGCTGGCATCCACGTACAAGAGATCCTCGGCCAGGATGCCCTGCAGGTCGGCGCCATACTGGACGAAACGCTCGCTGCGGTTGCGCGCCGAGGCCTCTTTCAGGTAGAAGAACTGGCGCAGGGAACCCTGCGCGGAGACCTTCAGGCGGCGGCTATCGTGCGCGAGGGATAAGCCCGGCGCGACTTCGGTGATCAGGTCGCTGTGCTTATCATCCCCGCTCCGCAGGTCGACGTTGTCGGTATAGGTTCCGACAATGTTCAGCGATGGCGTGAAGCGCCAGTCCGCCCAGCACGAGGGAGCCGCGAGCAGGCTGGCGAGCGCCGCGGCGAGCGGCGCGAGGCGCAAGGCCCGTCGCTCAACCGTAGTGGTAGTCATACGTCTCTTCGATGCCAGGAATGTCCCTGGTCTTGTTGTAGATGAGGTTGACGTTCTTGAAGCCATCCAGCTTGTGGAGAGCTTCCTTGACCGCGTGCTGGGTCGTGGTCTGCGCTTCGACCACCACTACGATCTGGCCCATGTGGCTGGCCAGCACCCGCGATTCGCTAGTCAGGAGCAGCGGCGGCGAATCGAAGATCACGACGCGGTCCGGATAGCGGTTGGCGATCTCGGTGACCAGGCTGCTCATCGTCGAGCTGGCCAGCAGCTCGGTGGCGCGCGGGGTGCTGGTACCGGCCGGCAGGATCGACAGCGTGTCGACATTGGTGCGCAGCAGGACCTCGGACAGGTCGAGCTTGTCGTCCACCAGGATGTCCATCAGGCCGCGCTGGGCCGGCAGGCCGAGGGTGCGCAGCACCGAGGGGCGAGCGACGTCGGCATCGACCAGCAGCACCGTATGGTCGAGTTCCATCGCGATGCTCATCGCCAGGTTGATGGCGCAGTAGGTCTTGCCTTCGCCCGGCAGCGAGCTGGTGATCATGATCAGGTTCGGCGGCATCTCGCCTTCGGCGCGCTCGCCGAAGGCACGCTTGAGCAGCGGGCGCTTGATGATGCGGAATTCCTCGAGCAGGGTGGTGCGTCCGCCGGCGGCGGTGACCATGCCCATGTCGCGCATCTTTGCCAGGTCGAGTTCGACCATGCGCGGATTGGCGCGGGAAGCTGGCGCGGCGGCAGGGGCAGGGGAGCCCGCATCCGCGCCCGCACCATGGACGACGGCAGGTGCTGCCGCAGGTGCTGCGGCTGCGGGTGCTTCGAGGACGGCGACTGCCTCGGCGCCCGGTGCGGCCAGCGCCAGCGATGCGTCGGCGTTGTCGATCGGCGCGGTGACGGGGGCGGCCATGGCGCTGCTGCGCTGGCGGTCGATGCGGCTTGCTGCTTTTTCGATAATGCTCACGTTTTAACTCCTTGGGGCGCCGCTTACAGCGTCGGGCGCACGAGAATGGCGGCGACACCGGCGCCATAGGTGCCGAACAGCACCAGCACCGAGGCGGCGAGCGCCATCAGGCGGCGCTTGCGGCGGACGGTCTGGGCGGCGGTCCAGTTCATGCTGATCGAGCCCAGGATCGGGACCTCGGTGGCCTCGCGCAGGGTGGACTGGCTGAGGAAGGTCGGGCGGAACTGGCTCATCAGGAAAGCGCCGGCCAGGCCGGCAAGCAACGCTCCGGCGAACACGGCCGAGAACAGCAGCATGCGGTTCGGGCCGGACGGCAGAGTGGGCGCGATCGGCGGATCGACCACGCGGAAGGTCAGCATGTCGGTGGCCGACGACAGGTCGCCCGACAGCTTGGCCGATTCACGGCGCTGCACCAGCTGCTGGTAGTTTTCGCGGTTGATCTCGTAGTCGCGGTTCAGCTGGGTGAGCTGGGCTTCGATCTCCGGCACCGAGGCGCTCTGGGCGCGCAGCTGTGCCAGGCGTGTCGAGTACTCGGAGACACGCGCCTGCAGCGACGCGACGCGCGCTTCGGCGTCGGACAGCGACACCTTGAGCTGCTGCAGCATCGGACTGTAGCTGGCGCCCGGATCGAGCGTCTCGCGTGGACGCTTGCTTTCTTCGACCTTGCGCGCCTGCAGCTGCTCGAGCAGGCGCCGGTTGGCGATGATGTCCGGGTGTTGTTCGGTGTACTGCAGGCGCAGGGCGTCGAGGTTCTTGGTGACGGTGGCAATGCGCGCTTCCAGCTCGGGATCAACCGGAACCGGCGCAGGCTTTTCGCCTGGCGCTGCAGGCGTGCCGGAGATCTGGCGGCGGATTGCGTTCCGAGCCTGCTCCGCTTCCGCCAATTCGAGCCGCGCCTGGTTCAGTGCCTCGGTCGTCGTACCGACGCGGGCATGGAAACCCCCGCCTTCGCCCGGCAACATGCCCATATTGCGAATCTTGAATTCCTTCAGCGAGTTCTCGGCGGCGGCCAGCTTTTCCTCGTAGTTGCGGATCTGGTCGTCGATGAACTGAACCGCCTTTTCGGAGTCCTGTTTCTTGCCGCCGAAGCTGCCTTCGACGAAGATGGTGAGGAAGGCCTGCACCACGTCCTTGCCCTGCTGGGCGCTCGGCGCGGTGTAGCTGATGGTGTAGATGTCGTCGCGCTCCGTGCCGGCGATCTTGATCTTCGACATCAGATTATCCACCATGGCGTCGTGCTCCTTGGGGGTGGAGGCCTTGACGTCGAGGTCGACCATGCGCATCACCCGCTCCACGTTCGGGCGGCTGATCAGGGTGCGGCGCATGAACATGACCTGCTGGTCCAGGTTCGGCATCATGGTCATGCCGGACAGCAGGGGTTTCAGGATGCTCTGGGTATCGACGTAGACCCGGGCCGAGGCTTCGTACTGGTTGGGGAGCTTGAGGACGACCGCCCAGCCGCACAGGGCGACGATCCAGGTGATCACGATCGCATGCCAGCGATATTTTCCGATCGCCTTCAGGAAATTCAGGACCAGCGCTGTCAGTTCTGCCATCTTGTCAATCTCACATCAATGTCCGGGGAGTCCGGATTCAACAATCATTAAACGTGTTGCATGATCGCTTGTACATCAAGCAATTGCAATTGCGCTTCGGAAAATTCGACACTTTCCTCGCCAAATACACCGAGTTTGCAACACAAATTCCATCAGGCAAGACATTTTGTGCTTAAAAACCCATCAAATTCAGCATAAAATTGCATTCTCGAAAATAAAAGTTCCCTTCGGAGATTGCATTATTTTAACTTTTTCTCGCGTCCCGGTAACCCGAAGAGACCCATCGACGACCTTGAATTTTGTTATTGTAGTGTTGATTACCCGAAATAGCTTGCACGATTGATTGCAAATTGAATACGTTCTTTACACGACGAATGTGATATGACGATGACAAGAAAGCGCCGCCTGCTGGTAGCCTCCTGCTTGCTGCCGCCGCTGCTGTTCGCGCCCTTGGCGCCAGCCCGGGCCGAGCTGACGAAGACGATTCCACTGGTGAAGCGCTCGGTGGTCGGAATCGGTACCGAACTGCGAACCCGGAGCCCCGCGATCGCCTTCTTCGGCACCGGCTTCGTGGTCGGCGACGGCCTGAGCGTGGTTACCAATGCCCACGTGGTGCCGCCGGTGAGCGGCGAGGCGGGCAAGGAAACCCTCGGCATCGTGCTGCGCGAACGCAATGGCCTCGCCTTCCGGGCCGCCCGCCTGGTGGCGATCGACCGCGAGCACGACCTGGCCCACCTGCGGCTCGAGGGCGAGCCGCTGCCGGCCCTCCAGCTGGGCGAGCCGGACCAGGTGCTGGAAGGTTCGGCGCTGGCCTTTACCGGTTTCCCGCTTGGCATGGTGCTGGGCCTGCACCCTGCCACCCACCGCGCCACCCTGGCCGCGATCACGCCGATCGTGATGCCTTCGCTCAGCTCGCGCAAGCTGGACGCGCGCGCCATCACCCAGCTGGCGCGCTCCCGCTTCGACATCTACCAGCTCGACGGCACGGCCTATCCGGGCAACAGCGGCAGCCCGGTCTACGACCCGGATACCGGCGTCGTCCAAGCGGTCATCAATATGGTGTTCGTGAAGGGACTCAAGGAAACGGCGATCAGCGCCCCCAGCGGCATCACCTATGCCATCCCGGTGCGCTACGTCCACGCATTATTGCAACAGAAGTGAGCACCGCACGCGACACTCGGCTTTTTATGAAATAGTCGTTATACAATACAACTCGGCCATTCATGGCAAAACAACAATTTTGAAGCTGTCGGGAAGGGATTTGACGTGAGCATGAAGAACATGATGAAACAGATTGCGCTGATGCTGGCCGCCGCGCTGGCCCTGGCCGGCTGCGCCACGCCCACGCCGCCGAGCGCTGCGGCGCTGGCGCCGGTCAATGCTGACTACCTGATCGGGCCGGGAGACAACGTGACTGTCACGGTCTGGCGCAATCCGGAAGTGTCGAGCTCAGTCCCTGTCCGCCCGGATGGCAAGATCACGACCCCGCTGGTCGAAGACCTGCCGGCCGCTGGCAAGACCTCGACCCAGCTGGCGCGCGATATCGAGCAGGCGCTGGGAAAATTCATCCAGCAGCCGGTGGTGACCGTCATCGTCACCAACTTCGTCGGCAACTACGGCGACCAGATCCGCGTGATCGGCCAGGCGTCCCGTCCCCAGGCCCTGCCTTACCGTCGTGACATGTCGCTGATGGATGTCCTGATCACCGTCGGCGGCATCACGGAATTCGCTGCCGGCAACAAGGCAAGCATCATCCGCAACGTCGACGGCAAGCAGGAAAAGCTGAACGTGCGCCTGGATGACTTGATTCGCGGCGGCGACATCTCGGCCAATATGCCAATGCGGCCGGGCGACGTGCTCGTCATTCCAGAAAGCTACTTCTAAGCGGGTAGTGCAGGGACGCTGTCGACAATTCTTACAACACCATCAGCTTGCCTAAACGGTAGAAGGCTAAGCTTTTGATTTAGAATGAGAAATAGACGGCGTCTGCATTTGGCATAAAAATTGCTTTTTGTCATTTGTTGTTCCCCTGCCTTCATTCCGCCTCATGAAAGACACGATCGTGACTCCTCAAGACCATCGCGACCCTGAAACGCCCGTCTCCACTGACCTGCCTGCTGCGCAAGCAATCGGCAGCAAGGGCGCCGCGCGCCGGCGTTTCGCCAGAACCGGTCTTGCCGGTGGCGTCATCTTGACCCTGGTCAGCAAGCCGGGCATGGCGATGACCTGCACCACGACGTCGGGTTTTGCCTCCGGGCCGAACGCAAGTATTTCACCCGGCGCCAGTTGCAGCGGCCGTTCGCCCGGCTACTGGTCCAGATGGACGGGGGAGTGGGAGAAGGCGGGCTTGAGTACGGAAACCGAATTTTCCAAGGTGTTCAGTTGCGGCAGCACTTTCACCGTGCCACTTGCTACGCAAACGCTGCTCGAAGTCGTTGACCAGGATATGGGGCCCAAACATACCGGCAAGTCGAAGGGACCCAAGACTAATATCGATCAGGACAATGTGGCGCGCCACCTCGTGGCGGCGCTGCTGAATGCGCGTACCGGCAAGGTCCCGCAGCTGCCCGAGCGCGAGGTGATGGAGATCTGGAACAGCTATGCCCGTACCCAGACCTATTCGCCCAAAAAAGACGTGGTGTGGAACGGCGCGGACATCGTCATCTACCTGAAGAGCACGATGAAGTAAGGGCCGCAGGCGTGTTGCAAGCATTCCCGGGCGCCTGGCGCCTGGTTCCCGGCCAGGCCCTCCTGCATCACGGCGCAGGCGATGAATACCTCGTTTTCAATGATTTGTCGGGCGATACCCATCTGCTCGACGCGCAGGCCATGCAGGTATTGCGCGCGCTGCAGGCCGGGCCCTTGACGCCGGCCGAGCTGCAGGGCCTGTGCGGCGCAGCGGACGAGCCCGAGGATATCGCCGCGCTGCTGGCCGAACTGCAGGACCTGATGCTGGTGCAGCCTGCATGAATGTCGGCAGTCTCTCCTACCGCGCCTTGTGCGAGCGCCTGGCCGGCCCCGGCCTGCGCCTGGCCACCGGGCCTTTCGTCGCCAGCGTGCGCAGCCCCTTGCCGGCGGTGGCGGAAGGCATCGCCCTGCTGTACGGCGCCTACCCATTGGCCGACCCGGCCGGCTTCGCCGATTTCCACCTGAACCTGCGCCCCTCCGGCGGCCTGCGGCGCTGGCTGCGTCCCCAGGCCCGCTTCGACCTCGACGGCGTGGCGCCCTTCCTGCCCCTGCCCGCGGACCATGCCTTCTCGCTGTTCGAATGGGCGCTGAACTGGTGCGTCTCGAGCCGCGCCCACGATTACCTGATCCTCCATGCCGCGGTGGTGGAAAAGAACGGCCGGGCGGCGATCCTGCCGGCCCCTTCCGGTTCCGGCAAGAGCACGCTGTGCGCCGCCCTGGTCTGCCGTGGCTGGCGCCTGCTGTCGGACGAACTGGCGCTGATATCGACCGCGAGCGGCGAACTGACGCCGCTGCCGCGTCCGATCAGCCTGAAGAACGCGTCGATCGGACTGATCAAGGGGTTCGCGGATGATCCGGTCTTCAGCCGGCCCTCGGTCGATACCGCCAAGGGCACGATCGCGCACCTGAAGGCGCCCCTGGACAGCGTGCGGCGCGCCGCGGAAACGGCGCGGCCCGGCTGGGTCATCTTTCCGCGCTACCAGTCGGACGCCGCGCCCCGCCTGGAAGCGCTCGCCTCCACCCGCGCCTTCCTGCGCGTCGCCGAGAACGCCTTCAACTACAGCCTGCTCGGCGCGCAGGGCTTCTCGAGCGTCGCCCGCCTCGTCGATGCCGCCGCCACCTACGATTTCACCTACAGCGCGCTGGACGATGCGGTGGCGGCCTTCGACCGGCTGGCCGGGGAGGGCGCGTGAAGGGCGTGCCGATCCTGCTTGCCGTGCTGCGCGAACCGCAGCGACTCGAGGGCCTCGCGCCGGCCGACTGGGACCTCCTGCTGCGCCAGGCCGCGGCGGCCAGGCTGGCCTTCAGCCTCTACCTGCTGGCGAGCGAGCACGGGCTGCTGGACGCCGTGCCGGCGGGGCCGCGGGCCCACCTGGAATGGGCCGCCGTGAGCGGCCGGCGCCACCACCAGGCCGCGCAGTTCGAAGCCAGGCAGATCGCGGATGCGCTGGCACGCACCGGTATCCCGCTGATCCTGCTCAAGGGATCGGCCTACCTGATGGCCGGGTTGCCCGCCGCGCGCGGACGCCTGTTTTCCGACATCGACATCCTGGTCCCGCAATCGCGCCTGGACGAGGCCGAAGCGGCGCTGATGCTGGCCGGCTGGAAGGTGACGGCGCTCGACGCCTACGACCAGCGCTACTACCGCGACTGGATGCACGAGTTGCCGCCCATGCAGCATATGCAGCGGGGCAACACCATCGACGTGCACCACGCCATCCTGCCGCTCACGGCGCGCGCGCATCCCGATCCGGAGAAGCTGCGCGCCGCCGCCGTGGCCCTGCCCGGCCATCCCGGCTGGCATACGCTGGCGCCGGTCGACATGGTCCTGCACAGCGCCACCCACCTGTTCCATGACGGCGAGTTCGACAAGGGGCTGCGCGACCTGTTCGACATCCACCGCCTGCTGCTGCATTTCGGGGCCGAGCCGGGATTCTGGGACGCGCTGCCGGCGCGCGCATACGAGCTGGAGCTGGCCCGCCCGCTCTTCTATGCCCTGCGCTACAGCCGGCGCCTGTTCGGCACCGCCGTTCCCCCGCAGGCGCTGGCGGCGGCAGGGCGGGGCCGGCCCAATCCGGTCCTCTTGCGGCTGATGGACGCCCTGTTCGAGCGCGCCCTGCAGCCCGACCATGAGAGCTGCGCCGGCCGCTTCACGGCCTGCGCGCGATTCGCCTTGTATGTGCGCGGCAACTGGCTGCGCATGCCGCCCCTGATGCTTGCCCGGCACTTGTTTCACAAGGCATTCATTTCGCCGCGCTCGGCGCGCGCACAGGGGCGATAGCGCAACGGGATTGCATAAGATTCAAGAGTTGTGTTGAAATCAACACACTTCATCCTGGCCGATGCCCGAGGTATGCATGCAAGCAGCGCACATCCCCCCGAACCGTTTGCAGGTCCTCCGGCAATTGCTGGCGAACGAGACGCCGGAACAGGAACTGGACCGGCAGGTCGGGCGCGTGGCCGAGCTGGTCGGCGCCGCCAGCTGTTCGGTCATGCTGCTGGGGAGTCAGGGCGAAGGCGATGCCTGCATGAGCATCCAGGCCCATCACGGTCCTTTGCCGGACGCGGCCCTGCAGGCGGCGATCCGGCGCGGCGAAGGCATTTCAGGGCGCGTGCTGGCCAAGGGCAGTGCGGTGCTGGTGGACGATATCGCGCATTCCGAGTTCGCCGCCCTGGCAAGACGCGGGACGGCGCTTGGCGCCAGCCTCATGAGTGCGCCGATCCGGGTCGAGGGCAGGGTCGCCGGCGTCATCAATGCCGCCAATGGCAGCGGGACGGCGCCCTTCGACGAAGCAGCGCTGTGCCTGCTCGAAGTGGCTGCTGCATTCATCGGGAAATCCCTGCAGCTGAGTCAGTTGCGACACCTGCTCGATTCACGCTTCGCGCAGCTGGCGCTGCTGCAGGAAAGCAAACCGGATGCCGAGGACGAACGCTTATCCTACCGCAACCCCGAGGACGTGGCCAGGATCCTGGCCCGCTCCCTGTTCCGGGAAATGACGCGCGCCGGCTTCGGATCGGCACACATTGTCGCGGCTGCTTCCGAGCTGATCGGCCAATTGCATCAAGATATTCAGCAGGAAAAAAACAAGGACAAGCGGCTTGAACTCTGACAAGCTTTTGGGAGGTGTCGGAATTCTTTACACTTGATTGCAATGTTTGCAATATTTGCGTGGTGCTTGTGTTGTGATTATTGCCACCATCTGAGGGGGTGGAACGGTACACACGTAGTGGATATGATAGAAAGAAATGTTGCCTGTATTAATTTATTGATACGCTGGAATACCAAGTGCTATGATATGAGGCAGTCCCGACTGCGGCATGCCCTGTCCATCCGCCTGGAGAATACCGATGATCGATACCGTAGTGACAGAAGAAGTCAGCCACAGCAGCACGGCTGACCGCGGCAGCGAGTCGTATTCGCCCAATATCGTTGACGTCGCCATCAACGAGAGTGTGTTTGGCATCCGCGCGGCGGATGTCGATGAACACCGCAACTCGGCCAGCATGCTCATCAGCAAGATGTACACCTGGCGCGGCTATAGCGGCAATCACACCGTGGATAAAGATCCAAACCGCATCACCCTGACGGCCACCAGCAAGGGCGAGGTGATCGGCACCCTGAGCCTGAACCTGGATTCCGACGTCGGCCTCTTGTGCGACCAGGTGTTCAAGGACCATATTGATCCCTACCGCGCTAATGGCGGCAAGGTATGCGAGCTTATCAAGCTGGCGATCGATCCTGGCGTAAAGTCGAAGGCGGTGCTGGGCTCCCTGTTCCATGTGGCCTTCATCTATGCCCGTGACTTGCACGGCTGCAGTGACATCTTCATCGAAGTGAATCCACGCCACCGCCGTTTCTACGAAGCGATGCTGGATTTCGTGGTGGAATGCGAATCGCGCCCGAATCCCCGGGTCGATGCGCCGGCGGTCCTGCTGCGCGGCAATACCGCCCTGGGCACCCGCCGCATCGCCGAGGTGGCCGGGCAGGGTGACCACGCGGTCGGCGACCGCTCGCTCTTTCCCTATTTTTTCTCGCCGCGCGAAGAGGCCGGCATCATCGCCCGCCTGAAGCGTATCGGCTGAGTCCACGCCCCCTTGGGGAGGGGGAGCTGGCCGGCATGACTTGCCTGGCCTGCCGGAACCACCTATATTCGCTCCTTCAATTGTCCCAGCTCTATTTCCACTAACAAGGACTATCCATGACGATCGGTAAGACCCGCGATGAAATCGCCGAAGCCTATTCCTCCGAGCCATGGTGGTACGACATACGTGGCTTCTTCATCCTCACCTTTGCCTACAACAGCACGATCGGCACCCAGATGCGCTTCTTCGGCCCGAATTTCGGTCCCGATCATCTGGAAGTGGCCTGCGGCACCGGCACCCTGCTGGAAATGATCCTGAACTGGCGCCGCCGCCGCAAGCTGCCGAAGGTGAACGTGGTCGGCATCGACTATGCGCCGTCGATGCTGGCAGGCGCAAAGCGACGCTTTGCCAAGGATCCTCAGGTCAAGGTGCAGCACGCCGACGCGGCTGACCTGCCTTTCCCGGACAACCATTTCGATACGGCGAACATCGCCAACTCGATCCACTGCTTCCCGACCGTCGACGGGGCGCTGCGCGACATCCGGCGCGTGCTCAAACCAGGCGGCACGCTGGCGGCCAATGTGCTGCTGTATCCGAGCGGCTTCGCCCCGCTGCGCTGGGCGGCGCAGAAGATCAACGACTGGGGCATCAGGAAGGGCATCCTGTATAGTCCGTTCAGCGAAGAAGACATTCGCCAGAAGATACTGACGGCGGGCTATGAAATCGCCTCGGAATTTAAATCTGGCAATACTTGGAACGTGGTGGCGCGCAAGCCCGTCTGAACAGCTGCGATCTATTGTCGGGTTCTTTTACACTTCTTGAATTTCAAATCGAGTCTATCTTCTAAGTTATTGAAAAATATAGGTATTTTTTTTCTGGCACGGTCTTTGCTAAACATGTAGTGTCCGTACAGACCCACTTAGGAGAATATAATGAAGGCACTGTTGTCGAAGAAGGTGATTGCTGGTGCAGCTGCTGCACTGTCCCTGTTCGCTAGCGCTGGCGCAAGCGCTTCAACTTATAACCAGTTTGAAATCAAAGAGCCGACCCGTAGCACGGCTTTCCAAGCTGACCGCATCATTGGTGGCTACACCGAAGTGATCACCTTTAACCCGACTGATCCGCTTAATCCCTTAGCAGGTGGCACCTTCGACGTTTCCCTGAAGTGGAGTGCTTCGGCATTCTTCAACGGTGGCCCGAACGCCGTTCCTTCTCTGCTGAACGCTTTCGAGAACCCAAATGGTTATGGACTCTACGCGCTTTACACCGCTTCGGGCACCTTCAGCGGTAACGGCACGCAGACCACCTTCAACTTCACCCAAGGTTCCGGCGGTCTGACCGTCTACATGGACCTGGATCAGAACACCGTATTCACCAATCCGGGCGATGGTACGCAAGCCTTCGGCCGTACTGGTATCAGCGATGACATCATCCTGGCGACCGGTCAGGCGCTGTCGGGCAGCGGCACCCTGGACCTCGCCAAGAAGGAATGCCCAGTCGGCAACCCAGGCGATGGCGGCATTAACTGCGGCAGTTTCGGTTCGACCACCGGCTTCGATCTGTATGATAACGCTACTGGCCTGGACGGCAAAGACTACTTCGTCGCGCCGAACCCGTTCTACAACCTGTCGTTCCAGTCGGGCCAGCTGAACCGTTTCAGCCCGACTGGTACTGTGGTGATCGATGGTTCGATGGACGTGGTATTCGGCGAAGTTCCGGAACCGGCTTCGCTTGGTCTGCTGGGTCTGGGCCTGTTGGGTCTGGGTGCCGCCGGCAAGCGCCGCAAGCAAGCCAAGTAATTCTCCTTGCCCGGCATTTGCTGGGCTGGACAAAAAAAATCCACTGTCATGCAGTGGATTTTTTTTGGGAGGATCAGGTCGGTTTGAGCTTGCCGAACTGGTATTTGCCGATCGCGATCGCCAGTTTCTGGATCGGATGACTATTGCCGCCTGGGCGCCAGGTTTGCTTGAGCTTATTGCGGTAGGCATCGAATTGCATGCCATGGGGTGCTGCCAGCACCTTGCCGCGGCCAAGCAGGATCTTCAACGCCTCGGTGCCGATAATGCCGGCGCATAATTGGCAGGCCATGAAGGTGGACGGGCCACGCTGCTCGTCGAAATTCACCGATTCCGGCACCACCAAGTAGGCGCGGTGCAACCCTGCTGGCGCCAGGCCGACGGCGAAACGAATTGCCTTGTCAATATCCGGTAGGTTCCCCCACTGGAAATACTCTTCAAAGGTCATCTTTCCTGGCATAAAGTTCAGCAGAGCAGCTCCCATTCCCAGAGGCGCTGCCGTGGTGGCGGGTACGCCAAGCTGGGCGCAGCGCGCGAAGGTCAGGCGACGCGCATCGAAGGCGAAGAAATCGAGACCGTCGACGTAGAGGTCGGCGTCGCCCAGGAAATCATCGAGGTTGCTTTCATCGACACCTGCCGGGAAAACCCGGATATCGACCTCGGGATTGATGTCGCGCGCCATGCGCGCCAATACCTCGGCTTTCGGCTGGCCGAGCGTCGACATCATCGCACCTACCTGACGGTTGAAATTCGGGATATCGAATGAATCGAAATCGGCGATATTGAATTTCGAGATGCCCAGGCGCACCAGGGTCAATAAATGGACGCCGCCCACACCGCCAATGCCGGCAATTGCGACGCGTTTCCCACGCAGGGTTTGTTGATCTTCAGGGGTGAGCCAGCCGATATTGCGCGCAAATGCCAGTTCGTAGCGAAACGGGTTATTCATCGAAAGGTTGGAAACGGTTGATGGACAGTGGCAGCTGTCTTGATCGCCAATGAACGGCGAAGTCTTGCCTTGTTATCGGGAGGTATTCTGCTCGTCCATGCGCAACAGGCGATTGATGATACCGCGTTCCTCGCGAGGCGAAAAGAAATAAGGGTAGAGCGAGCGCTCCGCGCTGCCGGCGGCGGTATCGAAGGTGCCGCCGAAGCGCTCCACCTGCTCGCTCACATACTCGAGGGTCAGGTGCATCAGATAGGCCGGCGCATTCACGCGTGGATTGATCTTCAGTTCCCCCTGCTGGCGAAAGCCGAGCATCCGTTCATAGAAGCGGCGGTGGCGCGGATTGATCTCGATGACGACGTCGGTGCAGTCGTACAGGTCGCGCGCATAGATCAGCGCAAGATGGAAGACGTTGGCCAGCGGCACGCGCGAACGCTCGGACAGGTCGAAGGCCAGCTTGGTGCATTCGCACAGGCGCGCGCCACGGGCGCGATGCTCGTCCAGGATGTCCTTGAACAGCTCGTCGGCCATCAGGCCGCGCTCGGAGTCGATGCCAATCGTCACGGTGCCGACCACGTCGCCACGGTCGGTCGCGGTCAGCGTCACGCGGTTGCTCTCATCTAGGACATGACGCGTGCCGGTGCCAGTATACCCGCGACGGGCATACATCCGTTTCACCAGCATGCTGGCCGAATTCCGGCCTTCGGCAGTATCGGTGAGACGAATTCCGTACGAATCGTCATTCACGATAAATTTCCTCAAAAGATGAGGCTGCCATAGTAGCGCGATCGACGTAAATCGCGCGTTCGCTAGGGAAGCAGCCAATTAAGCCCGGCCGGAAAAGGAGCGCAGGAAAACTCCGTCCCGCGCCGGGTGTCGGCATGGGAAGGTTTCAGGAAATCGCCGGGTTTTGGCTTGCCATGTCCTTACATTGAGGCATGGCTTGTGCGTCGCTTCCCGCAGCCCCGTCCGAGGAGGCTTTTCCGCTGCAATGCAAGCATTGCAGCGAAACGGAAACTCGACAGTTTGGTATCAATATATTATCAACTTACAGGGTCTTGAGCAATGCGCGCGCGGCTTCGATATCGTTAAACGGCAGGTTTTGCGCGAGAGCCTTGTCGATTTCCTTGCGGGCCCCCTGCTTGTCGCCGCTCTTATGCAACGCCACGCCGAGGTGATAGCGGATTTCCGGCGCGTTCGGCGCTTTTTCTACAGCCTTTTGCAGCATCGGCACGGCACGCGCGGTATCGCCCTTCTCCACCAGCAGCCAGCCCAGGGTGTCCATGACGCCCGGGTTGTCGCCGGCCAGCTTGAACGCCTGTTCCGCAGTCGCCAGCGCCCGCGGATCCTTCTCCTGCTGGTAGGCCCAGGCCAGGTTGTTCAGCACCAACGGACTGTTGGGCGCGGCCTTGAGTGCGCGCTCCAGCACGGAAATCGCCGGCTTGTATTCCTTGCTGGCCAGGTTGGCCTCCGCCACCATCAGGGCGACGCGCACGTCACCCGGATTCTGGTTTAGCCACTGGGCGCCGCGCGTCTTGACTTCCTTGCTCTTGCCGGCCATGCCGAGGGCCTGCAGGGTCTTGGCGAACAGTTCCGGCGCGTTGCCCAGCGACTGGGCCTTTTCGTAAGCTTGCGCGGCCAGGGCCGGCTTCTGCTGGGCCAGCAGCACGTCGCCCTCGAGCATATAGCCGACCGCCGCCTTGGGATCGAGTTTTTGCACCTCACGCGTGATCTGCAAAGCCTCATCCGGGCGTCCGCCGCGCATTGCCGCTTCGATCTGGGCCAGGCGGGCGGGAATGAAATTCGGTTGCAGGTCGACCGCGCGCTTGAGATGGGTTGCAGCCGATGCTTCATTGTTCATGGCCTTGTAGACGCCGGCCAGGCGCATCTGGGCCATGCCCGACTTCGGCATGATGGCTACCAGCTTCCCATAGGTGTCCAGCGCACCTGCGGTATCCTTGGTCGCCATCTGCGCCTGGCCCAGCATTTCCAGCAGGGCGGCATTGGTAGGATTGGCCGTCTGCAGCTTGCGCGCCAGCGCCAGCGTTTTCTGCGGCTGACTGGTGCGCAAGTAGTGCATGCCCAGATTGATCGCGGGCGAAACTGCTTCCGGATTGGCGTTGCTGGCTTTTTCCAGCCACGAGGTGGCTTCTTCCGGGCGCTTCTGGGCCACGGCCAGCTCGGCCAGCGCAGTCATCGCTTCCAGATTATTCTTGTCCTTTTCCAGAACTTTCAGGAAGCGGCCCTTGGCCGCCTCCGGCTGTTTTTCCATCAGGTCCAGGCGCGCCAGGTTGGCGACCGCCGCCATGAAGGTCGGCTGCAGCGCCACCGCCTTGTCGAAAGCGGCCCGTGCCTTGGCGGCGTCGCCCTTGGCCTGCAGGACGATGCCCTTCAGGTTGTGTACCTGCGGGTTGTCCGGCTGGCGCTGCTCCATCCCGGCGATGGTCTCCAGCGCCTTGTCATACTGCTTCATGCCCATCTGGGTCTGGACCAGGGCGATGCTGGCTTCGGCCGACTTGGGGTCGAGCGAGGTCGCCATCTCGAGTTCCTTGAGGCCGCGCGCCTGGTCGCCCTGCGCCAGCTTCGACAGGCCGAGCGAGGTGCGCACGCCGGCCGCCTTGGGCGCCAGTTCCGCTGCTTTTTCCAGGTAGCCGGTGGCCTTGTCGAAGTCGCGCACCTGCATATAGGACTGGCCGGCCAGCGCCATCAGCTGCGC
This sequence comes from Pseudomonadota bacterium, assembly GCA_040758275.1. Classification (GTDB taxonomy): domain Bacteria; phylum Pseudomonadota; class Gammaproteobacteria; order Burkholderiales; family Burkholderiaceae_D; genus Telluria. The sequence continues at coordinate 2,362 of JBFLVV010000008.1, read as the reverse complement.
GTCTTCGCTGCCGTCCTTCAGCACCGGAGCCAGGGCCGCGGCCGCATCGGCAGGCTGGCTGCTCTTGAGCAGGGTCTGGGCCAGCAGCTTGCGCGCGTAAATATTGTTCGGGTTGCTCTCGATGTACTTGCGCAGGTGCTGTTCGGCTTGCTGTATCTGGCCGAGGTTCATCTCGGACGCGCCGGCCAGCAGCAGGGTCGGCATGTGGTCCGGGGCCACCTTCAGGATCTTCAGCAGCGACTCATGAGCCACCGCGTATTTGCCCTGCGAGAATTCATATAGCGCGCGGGTATAGGTCACGAGCAGGTTGCCCGGGGCCGCCTTCTCGGCGCCCTCGATGGCCGCCTTCGCCTCCGGGAACTTGCCGCGGGCGATTTCGACATAGGCCTTCTCGATGAAGGCATCGCGATGGTTCGGCTTGAGCTTCAGGACTTCGTTATAGGCCGCGACGGCTTCGTCCTGCTTGCCGTCCATGCGGTGCACGGTGCCCTGCGCCATCCACACGTCCGGGTTCTTCGGATCCTTGGCAAGCGCCTGCGCCAAGAAGGTTTCGGCCACAATCTTGTCCCCACTTCGCATGGCGTGGCGCGCCAGGCCAAGCAGGGCAGCGCCGGAATTCGGGTCGGCCGCAAGCGCGGCGTCGAACGCCGCCTTGGCTTCGTCCGGCTTGCCGGTGACCAGCAGGGCGTCGCCGCGCAGGGTCAGGAGAGGCGCCGACCCTTTGGCTTGCTCGGCAGTGATGTCTTCCAGCACGGCCTGGGCCTGGCCACGCTGCATGTTCGCCTTGCCCAGCAGCGGCAGGACACGGCCGGCGTCGATGCCGAGCGAGCGCGCCTTGCGCAATTCCTTGTCCGCCGAGACGGCGTCGCCCACTTCCAGGTGCAGCATGCCCAGCTGCATGCGCGCTTCGCCATCCTCCGGGCTCTTCGCCACTGCGTTCTTCAGCTGGATCATGGCGGCCTTCAGGTCACCCTTCTGCTGGTATTGTTTGGCTTCAGCCAGCAAGGTGGCGGTCGACTCGTTATTGCTGCAGGCCGACAGGCCCGCCATCAGGAAAACGCTGGAAAGAAGGGCTGCGGAAAGCTTGTTGAGCTTGGAGGCGTGGCGCGGCATCGTGATTCCTTGTGGGTTGTCTGGAGCATCGCATATTGATGCGAATTAACTCGCTAACAATAATACATGATGGAATCGTGTGCCAACGCAACAAGGTTGAGGGTTTGTTGCGGATTCTTCCCAACTGTTGCTCGCAAAAAATAGCAATACAGGAAGCAGCAGGAGTCGGCCTATTCCGGCGCCTCGCCCTTGCGCAGGCGGCCCAACAGGGCCTCGACATTGTCGCCCACCGGCAGGCCGTGGCGGCGCAGCAGCTGCACGTGCAGCACGAGGTTTTCGAGCACCAGCTTGGCCGATACCGCGAGCAGGGTCATCAAACGGTCCTCGGTGCTGAACTTCTCCATGGCGGCGGCCATCTCGCACAGGTGGGTGGCCACCAGGGTGCGCAGTTCGTCCTCGGGGAAGGGCAGGTCGGCGAAGTCGATCGGGTCTTCCTGTTCGACCTCGTGCATGAGGGCGGCAAGCTGTTCGGGCTGGATGGGCATGCATGAACTCCACGGGTGGGTGTGAAGTCATTCTAGGCGGAAGTGGGCGCCCTGGCCCACGGGTTTGCACAGATGTGCCGCCCGCGGGCGCGGGCGGCGGGAGGACTTACATATTGCGGCGATACTGGCCGCCGACCTCGAACAGCGCGGTCGTGATCTGGCCCAGCGAGCAGACGCGCACCGCGTCCATCAGTTTCGCGAACACGTTCTCGTTGTCGATCGCGGCCTGCTGCAGGGCGGCCAGGGCGGCCGGGGCCTTGTCGGCATTCCTTGCATGGAAGGCTTCCAGGCGGGTCAGCTGCGACTGCTTTTCGTCGTCCGTGGAACGCGCCAGCTCGATCGTCGCCGGGGCGCCGGCGCCCTTCGGGTTGCGGAAGGTGTTCACGCCGATGATCGGCAGGGTGCCGTCGTGCTTCTGGTGCTCGTAGAGCATCGACTCTTCCTGGATCTTGCCGCGCTGGTAGCCGGTCTCCATCGCGCCCAGCACGCCGCCGCGTTCGGCGATGCGCTCGAACTCCTGCATCACCTGCTCTTCGACCAGGTCGGTCAGCTCGTCGATGATGAAGGCGCCCTGGTTCGGGTTCTCGTTCTTCGCCAGGCCCCATTCGCGGTTGATGATCAGCTGGATCGCCAAGGCCCGGCGGACGGATTCGTCGGTCGGCGTGGTGATCGCCTCGTCGTAGGCATTCGTGTGCAGCGAGTTGCAGTTGTCGTAGATCGCGATCAGCGCCTGCAGCGTGGTGCGGATGTCGTTGAAGTCGATC
>JBFLVV010000007.1:0-102031 GCA_040758275.1 Pseudomonadota bacterium | reverse complement strand
CTCGAGCTGGGCGCCCAGCTCGATCGACTGGGTGAAGCCCGCCGCCAGCTCCGATACGGCGCCGCCGACGGCCTGCCAGCCGATGATGCGGTGGTCGCTCTTCCGCGCCACCACGCGCACGAAGCCATCGGTGCTTTCGATGGTCATGGCGCGGCCATTGGCGCTGAAGGGGAAGCTGGCCGTGACGATCTCGACACCTGCCTTGTCGGCGTCCAGCGGCGACATGCCGACCACCACGATCTCGGGATCGGTGAAGCAGACCGCGGGAATGGCGGCCGGCGCGAAGTGGCGGCGCTTGCCGGAGACGATCTCCGCCACCATCTCGCCCTGCGCCATCGCGCGGTGGGCCAGCATCGGTTCGCCCGTGAGGTCGCCGATGGCCCAGACATTGCGCATCGAGGTGCGGCACTGGTCGTCGACCTTGACCGCACGCCCGTTCATGTCGAGCATCAGGTTTTCCAGGCCCCAGCCGGTGGTACGCGGCTTGCGGCCCACGGCCACCAGCACGCGATCGGCTTCCAGCAGGGCCTCCACGCCGGATGCATCGCGCACCCGGACGCGCCCTTCCTCGTCGAGACCCTGCACCGAGGTCGCCAGGCGCACTTCCACGCCCAGGCGGCCGAGGGCGGCCGCCACCGGTTTCACGAGGTCGGCGTCATACGCCGGCAGGATGCGGTCCGCCGCTTCCACGACGGTTACCTGGCTGCCCAGCTTGCGGTAGGCCGTGCCCAGTTCGAGGCCGATGTAGCCGGCGCCGACCACGACCAGGCGCTGCGGGATCTCGCCGGGCGACAGGGCCTCGGTCGAGGAAATCACGCGATCGCCAAACGGCATGAAGGGCAGCTCGACCGCTTCGGAACCGCTGGCCAGCAGCATGTGCTCGCAGCGGATGCGCACGGTGGCTTCATCCGAACCTTCCGGTCGCACTTCGACGGTCTTGCCGTCCAGGATGGTCGCCCAGCCGTTCACCAGCTTGACGCCGTTCTTCTTGAGCAGTGCGCCGACGCCGCCCGTGAGCTTCTTGACGATGCCGTCCTTCCAGGCCACCGTGCGCTCGAGGTCGATGCGCGGCTCCGCGCTGCTGATGCCTAGCGGCGAAGTCTCCGCCGCATAGCTGCGCGCCTTGCAGAATTCCTCGGCCGCGTGGATCAGGGCTTTCGAGGGAATGCAGCCGATGTTCAGGCAGGTGCCGCCGGGCGAGGCGCCTTCGACCAGCACGGTCGGGACGCCCAGCTGGCCGGCGCGGATGCCGGCCACGTAGCCGCCGGGACCGCCGCCGATGATGAGCAGGGTTGTGTTGATGGTCTCCATGCGCGTTTACTCCACGAAGATGGTCGCCGGGGCTTCGAGGTAGCCGCGGATCGTCTGGATGAACTTGGCCGCCACCTGGCCATCGATGACGCGATGGTCGAAGGAGGACGACAGGTTCATCATCTTGCGCGCCACCATGGCGCCGTCCTTGATCACCGGACGGTCGACGATGCGGTTGGTGCCGATGATCGCCACTTCCGGACGGTTGATGACCGGGGTGGTGACGATGCCGCCCAGCGGGCCCAGGCTGGTGATGGTGATGGTCGATCCCGTCAGCTCGTCGCGCGTGGCCTTCCCGCTGCGCGCCGCATCGGCCAGGCGCGCCACCTCGAGCGCAGCCGCCCACGGGTCGAGCGATTCGGCATGGCGCACCACCGGCACCATCAGGCCGGCGTCGGTCTGGGCCGCGATGCCCAGGTGGACCGGGTCGTAGGTGGTGAGCAGGTTGTTGTCGTCGTCGAAGCGCGCGTTCATCATCGGATAGGCGCGCAGCGACAGCACCACCGCGCGCATCAGCAGCGGCAGGAAGGTCAGTTTGCCGCGCTCGGCGCCATATTTGGCGTTGAGCTGGGCGCGCAGGGCTTCCAGTTCGGTGACGTCGATCTCTTCGACATAGGTGAAGTGCGGGATGTTGCGCTTGGCTTCCTGCATCTTCTCGGCGATCTTGCGGCGCAGGCCGATCACCGGCGCCGCGTGTTCGCCTTCCAGCTTGGCGTAGCGCTTGTCCGCGCCGCCACCCGTGCCGCCACCGCGGCGGCCGGACACGTGGGCGTCCAGGTCGGCGTGGGTGATGCGGCCGGCCGGGCCCGAGCCGTGCACGAACTGCAGCTCGATCCCGAGGTCCCAGGCGCGGTGGCGCACGGCCGGCGCGGCCAGCGGTTTCTCGCCTTCGCCGCGCATCGGACCGGGCACATGCTGGGGCGCACGCGATGCAGGCGCCTGCGCAGGCTTGGCCGGCGCTTTTGGCGGCGCCGACACTGCGGCCTGCGCCGCCGCGCCAACTTCAGCAGCGGCAACCGCCTCCAGCTGCGGGTCGCCCACTTCTTCCGCGGGGGCGGTCGCGGCAGCCGATTTCACCGGCTCCTGCTTCGCCTTCTCGCCCGAGAAGTTCCCGGCGCCTTCGACCTCGAGGCGGATCAGTTCCGCGCCCACGGCCAGCGACTGGCCGACCGCGCCGCCCAGCGAGGTGATGACGCCTGCCACCGGCGAGGGAATCTCGACGGTCGCCTTGTCGGTCATGACGTCGGCCAGCACCTGGTCTTCCTTGACCGTGTCGCCCGGCTGAACGTGCCAGGCCACCACTTCGACTTCGGCGATGCCTTCGCCGAGGTCCGGCATCTTAATGACGTGAATGCCCATTCTCTCAACCCTCCATCGCACGTTTCAGGGCCGCGCCGACGCGGTCCGGCCCCGGGAAGTAAGCCCATTCCTGCGCATGCGGATACGGGGTGTCCCAACCGGTGACGCGCTCGATCGGCGCCTCCAGCTGGTAGAAGCAGTGTTCCTGCACGAGGGCCGCGAGCTCGGCGCCGAAACCGCTGGTGCGGGTGGCTTCGTGCACGATCACGCAGCGGCCGGTCTTCTTGACCGAGTTGACGATGGTCTCGAGGTCCAGCGGCCAGATACTGCGCAGGTCGATGACTTCCGCGTCCACGCCCGATTCGCGCGCCGCCGCTTCCGAGACCCACACCATGGTGCCGTAGGCCAGCACGGTGACGTCGTTACCCGGGCGGACGATGGCCGCCTTGTCCAGGTCGACCTTGTAGTAGCCGGTCGGGACGTTGCCCAGCGCATGGCCGGACCAGGGCACGACCGGACGGTCGTGGTGGCCGTCGAAGGGGCCGTTGTACAGGCGTTTCGGTTCCAGGAAGATCACCGGGTCGTCGTTCTCGATCGAGGCGATCAGGAGGCCCTTCGCGTCGTAGGGGTTCGACGGCATCACGGTGCGCAGGCCGCAGACGTGGGTGAAGAAGGCTTCCGGGCTCTGGCTGTGGGTCTGGCCGCCATAGATGCCGCCGCCGCAAGGCATGCGGATCACCATCGACGAGGTGAACTCGCCGGCCGAGCGGTAGCGCAGGCGCGCCGCTTCCGACACGATCTGGTCGGTCGCCGGATAAAAATAGTCGGCGAACTGGATCTCGACCACGGGGCGCAGGCCATAGGCGGCCATGCCCACCGCGGTGCCGACGATGCCGCCTTCCGAGATCGGCGCGTCGAACACGCGCGACTTGCCATACTTGGCCTGCAGGCCATCGGTGACGCGGAACACGCCGCCGAAGAAGCCCACGTCCTGGCCGAACACCACGACGTTGCCGTCGCGTTCCATCATCACGTCCATCGCCGAGCGCAGCGCCTGGATCATGGTCATCGGCATGGTCGCAGTTTCGCGATCCTTGTCCTTCGTTTGATCGTCACGTGCCATGCTCATACTCCCAGTTCCTGTCGCTGCCGGCGCAGGTGCTCCGGCATCTCTTTATAGACGTCCTCGAACATCGTCGCGGCGCTCGGGGCGCGTTCGTCGCCCAGGATGCCGTAGGATTCGGCCTCTTTCTGGGCCGCGAGGATCTCGGCCTCGAGCTCGGCCTGGACCCTGTCGTGCTCTTCGTCCGACCACCAGCCGTTTTTCGTCAGGTGCTGGCGCAGGCGCACGACGGGGTCGCCCAGCGGGAAGTGCTGGAAGTCGTCGGCCGGACGGTAGCGCGAGGGGTCGTCCGAGGTCGAGTGCGGGCCGGCACGGTAGGTGACCCATTCGATCAGGGTCGGGCCGAGGTTCGAGCGGGCGCGTTCTGCGGCCCAGCGCGAGGCGGAAAGGACCGCCAGGAAGTCGTTGCCGTCCACGCGCAGCGAAGCGATGCCGCTGCCGATGCCGCGGGTGGCGAAGGTGACGCTCTCGCCGCCGGCAATCGCCTGGAAGGTCGAGATCGCCCACTGGTTGTTCACCACGTTCATGATCACCGGCGCGCGGTAGACGTGGGCGAAGGTGAGGGCAGTCGAAAAATCGGATTCGGCGGTGGCGCCGTCGCCGATCCAGGCCGAGGCGATTTTCGTATCGCCCTTGATGGCGGAGGCCATGGCCCAGCCCACGGCTTGCGGGTACTGGGTGGCGAGGTTGCCGGAAATCGTGAAGAAGCCGGCGCGGCGCACCGAGTACATGACCGGCAGCTGGCGGCCCTTGAGCGGATCGCGCTCGTTGGACAGCAGCTGGCAGATCATCTCGACGAGCGGGATCTGCTTGGCCATCAGGAGGCTCTGCTGGCGGTAGGTCGGGAAGTGCATGTCGCCGTCTTCCAGGGCCAGGGCCTGGGCGGTGCCGATGGCTTCCTCGCCGAGGGAGGTCATGTAGAAGGACATCTTCTTCTGGCGCTGGGCGATGACCATGCGCGCGTCGAAGATGCGCGTCTTCATCATGGTGCGCAGGCCGAAGCGCAGCAGTTCGGGATCGGCCTCGGGCGCCCAGGGACCGACGGCATCGCCGTTCTCGTCCAGGACGCGGATCAGGCCGGTCGCGATGTCGCTCGTTTCGAGCGGCGCCACGTCGACGGGCGGACGCCGGACGGAACCGGCGGGACTCAATTGCAGGTACGAAAAATCGGTCTTGCATCCCGGGCGGCCGGTAGGCTCCGGTACATGCAGCGACAGAGGATGACTCTGACTCATAAACGCTACCCCTTTGTAAGGTGAATTGCGGCAAGTATTATGAGACCAAGGACGCGTCGCACGAAGGGATTGCGCAAGTATTTTCATATTGCTATGCAGCATAGCGTCGTGCCAGGGCCCGTCAGCAGATGGTTTTGTTCCCGCGCGGAATGTGCACCATTTGCCGGGCGCGCGCCGCCTCGCTAGTATGGTATCGACGCGATGCCCGATTCATGCCGATCCGCAGGGAGTCATGAAAAAAACCCTTACCGTCGTACTGACCGTGCTGGTGGCCATGGCCGGGATCGGCTTGCCGATCCGGTTCGCGATAGAGGAGTCGGAGCGCCAGGCCTACAAGTCCGAGAGCGCCCACGCCCTCGGTTACGCACGCGACGTCGTGCTGCGCGCCGATGAGACGGGCAGGCAAGTTTTCGCTGGCATCACGCAGCTCGAACCCCATGCCCGCATGCCCTGTTCCCCGCGTGCGCTCGACCTGATGCGCGAGATCGACCTGGGCTCGACCTATATCCAGGCGGTCGGCTATGTCGAAGGCAACCGCATGCTGTGCTCGTCGATCGGCGGCCCGGCCAGCGTCCTCGAACTCGGTCCGCCAGCCTTCCGCAGCGACATCAACGCCGTGGTGAGGACAGGGGTGCGCTTCCATTTTGCGCCGCACAAGTCCTTCATCGTTCTGCAGTACGGCAGTTTCGCTGCCATCCTGCACGACCAGTTGCCGATCGATACGGCCAAGAGCGAGCCGGACGTGGCCTTGGCAGTCATTCCCCTCGATTTCAACCGGCCGGTCAGCTGGCGCGGCCACATCGACCCGGGCTGGGCGGCGCGGCTCGGTTCGGCGCGCGAGGCGGTGTTCGAGAAAGACGGGCATGTCGTCGCCGTGGTGCGCTCGGGCGCCTTCAACATCGTCGGACTCGCCGCGGTGCCGGCGCACTACATGGAGGGACGCTCGAAGGACCTGGCCGCGCGCCTGGTGCCCGTCGGCCTGCTGGCAGGGATCGCACTGACCCTCGCCATCATCTACCTCGCGCGCCAGCAGATGTCGCTGCCGGTCGCCCTCAAGACCGCGATGCGGCGCAAGGAGTTCTTCCTCGAATACCAGCCCATCGTCGACCTGCGCAGCGGCCGCTGGACCGGGGTCGAGGCCCTGGTGCGCTGGCGCCGGCCGACGGGCGAGGTCGTCCTGCCTGACCTGTTCATCCCGCTCGCCGAGCAGAGCGGCCTGATCGTGAAGCTGACGCGCATGGTGCTCGAGCGCGTGTGCGCGGATACGGGCGCATTCCTGCGGGCTAACCCGGGTTTCCACGTCGGCATCAATGTGGCGCCGGCGGACTTCCATACGGGTGGCTTCCTCGACAGCCTGCAGCAGACGCTGCATGAAATGGGCGCGCGCCCGGCGAACCTGATGCTGGAAGTGACCGAGCGCGGCCTTCTCGACCCGCTCGTCGCACGCGAGACGACCGGTGCGCTGCGCCGCCACGGCTTCCTGCTCGCGATCGACGACTTCGGCACCGGCTACTCGAGCCTGTCCTACCTGGAGTCGCTCGAGCTCGACTACCTGAAGATCGACCGCAGCTTCATCGAGGCGATCGGCACCGGCGCGCCGACCAGCCAGGTGGTGGGGCACATCATCGGCATGGCCAGGGACCTGGGGCTGTGCATGATCGCGGAAGGGGTGGAAAGCCTGGCGCAGGCGGACTACCTGCGCCGCCAGGGCGTGCAGTACGGGCAGGGCTGGCTGTTCGGCCGACCCATGCCATTCTGGGAGATCGTGCGCCACCTGGAAGAGGAGGCGGCGCACGAGGCCGGCCCGGTGCGCGCGGCCGGCTGAGGCAGGGCGTCAGCGCACGACCGGCAGCTCGATATAGCTCTGGTTGGTGCTGTCGTGGTGCAGGGCGTTATCCGCCACCACGCCCGTCTTCTCGCTTTCGTTCTGCCCGCCGGTGTTCAGGTTGCGGACGAATTTCGGGAAGTTCGACGAGCTCACTTCGACCCGGATGCGGTGGCCGGCGCCAAACTGGATCGCAGTGGCGATCGGGGTCGGCCGGATCGTCACCACTTCGCCGGCCTTGAGCATTTCCGGCTTGTCGTAGCCATTGCGGTAGCGGGCGCGGAAGATGGTGTCGCCGATGATCCAGGCGGTGCCGTCCGGCGCGACGTCGACCAGTTTCACGGCGAAGTCGGTGTCCCTGGCGTTCGACGAGACTTTCAGCACGGCGTCCACGAAGCCGGCCACGCTGACGGGCTTCGGCAGCGGGTCGCTGGTGTAGACCAGCACGTCATTGCGGGCCTCGACCGCGCGTTGGTCGAAGGCGCCCGGGATCACGATGCCGCCATTGCAGCAGTCCCCGCCGCCGACGGTCTGCACCGGGTTCATCGGATCGTAGCGGTAGCGGTCGGCCGCTTCGTTCGCGCTCGGCGCCTCGCTGGTGAGGCGGCCGTCGCCGTAGAGCGAGTTGGCCTTGCCACCCGAGCGCAGGTAAAGGCGCATCGGCTTGGCGTTCTGCGGCGGCCAGGTGCCGGCGCTCTGCCATTTGTTGGCGCCCATTTCGAAGTAGCGCACGTGCGGGGTGGTGGAGGGGAAAGCCTTGGTGTCGCCCTTGAGCCAGCGGTCGAACCAGCCGTAGACGGCGCCGTCGACGTCGAAGCTGGTGTCGCCCATGGAACGCTCGCCGACCGTCGTGTTCGGTCCCAGGCGAGCGAACTGGCAGTGCGGGATCGGGGCGACCACGGCGTACTGGTTCGCGCTGGCCTCCTTGTCGGTGCCGGCAACGCGTGCGTGGTTGAACAGTTCCAGGTTCGGGCCGATCGAGACATCGTACCAGCTGTTGAACCACAGGGCCGGCACGCCCCAGCCCATGCCTTCGTGGTAGAGGCCGCCCTTGTTCCAGGCCGGGTCCGCCGGGCTGCGCTTGATCAGCTCCTCGAAGGTGCCGGCCGGCTCGCCGAGCGAGCTCAGGAGCTGGTCGACGGGCAGGTGCTTGATCTGCTTGTTCCAGTCGACCTTGGGCTTGCCCGGGTCGAGGTCGTTGTAGGCTTCGATGCGGGCGCGCATCTTCTCGTCCGCGATTGCCGGCAGCTGGGCGCGCAGGGGATTGTCGACGCCGTAGAGCCAGACGAAGAAGAGGTTGCGCGGCACGCCGCCGGTGTACCAGTTGCCCTGCTCCTGGAAGCGACCCACCTTGCCGATGCCGGCGCCAGACGCCATCGGCACCATGGCCGCGTGGGCCGGGTGGTTCAGGCCGGCCAGGGCCAACTGCCATTCTGCCGAGGAAGAGCAGCCCAGGGTGCCGACCTTGCCGTTCGACCAGGACTGCGCGGCGATCCAGCTCAGAGTGTCGTAGCCGTCGGTCTGCGGGTTACCGAGGATCTCCCATTTGCCTTCCGAGAAATAGCGGCCGCGTTCGTTCTGGACGACGAAGATGTAGCCGCGCTTGACCGACTCGAGCGCGTAGCGCATCGTCGAGCCCTTCAGCTTGCCTTCGTTATAGGGCGTCTTCCAGAGGATGACAGGGAGCTTGCCACTCGCATTCTTCGGCATGTAGATGTCGGTCGACAGCGACACGCCATCGCGCATGCGCACCATCACCGATTGCCTGGAGCTGGCGATCTCCCCGAGCGCCCGGGCCTGGGCTTCCGGGCTGAATTTGGCAAAGTCCTGGGCGACGGCGATCGGCGCGACACTGGACGTCAGGAGTGCAACGGCGACAAGACTGGCGGTTAACTTCTTCAAGCTGATTCCCCCTCTGCTATGGAATTGGATCGGCGGCGGATCCATCCTGCCGCCCGGTTTGTTGCAGCTTGGCTACTCTATCAAGAGCACGCCGCTTGAGCCAGCGCGGCATGACATTTCGACCATTCGAGGGGAGTCGCACGCCCCGACTGATGTTTCTTGGCGTCTTTACGGCGTGCGTGTGAGACTAACCCAACGCTCGGTGTCAGGTCTGACATTCGGACACGGACCCGACAGTAGCCATGCCTGAAGGCAGAGCTCGTGTCTAAATGTCAGACCTGACACTCCGGGTTGGGTTTGTAGCGGGCGACCTCAGGCGGAAGCCGTTGCGGGGGCTGCGCCCTTGCGCAGGCGGTAGGCCAGGGCGAGGACGAGGAGCCAGGCCGGGATCATCCAGACCGAGAGGCGCAGGCCAGGGGTCAGGTACATCACGACGATGATGCCGGCCAGGAAGGCCAGGCACAGGTAGTTGGTCAGCGGGAAGAAGGGACTGCGGAAGGCAGTTGCCTGGCCGGAGGCCGCCTTCTGGCGGCGGAAGCGCAGGTGGCTCCAGCAGATCATGCCCCAGTTGATGACGAGGGCGGAAACGGCCAGTCCCATCAGCATGCCAAAGGCTTCATCGCGGTAGAAGTAGTTAATGCAGATGCAGATGCCGGTGGCCACCGCCGACACGCCCAGGGCTGCGATCGGCACGCCGCGGCGCGACACCCTCAACAGTGCGCGCGGCGCATTGCCCTGTTCTGCCAGGCCGAAGAGCATGCGGCTGTTGGCATAGACGCAGCCGTTGTAGACCGAGAGGGCGGCGGTCAGTACCACCAGGTTCAGGACGTTGGCCACCGCATTGCTGTCCAGCGCGGCGAAGATCAGCACGAAGGGGCTGCCGCCGAGGGCGACCTTGGACCAGGGGTAGAGCATCAGCAGCACGGCCAGGGCGCCGACGTAGAAGATGGCGATGCGCCAGATGGCCTGGTTGATGGCGCGCGGGATGGTGCGGCCCGGGTTGTCGGCCTCGGCGGCGGTGATGCCGATCATTTCCAGTCCCCCGAAGGAGAACATGATCACGGCCATGGACAGCGCGAGTCCGGCGAAGCCGTTCGGGAAGAAGCCGCCGTGCTGCCACAGGTTGGCCACGCCGGCCTGCGGGCCGGCGGTGTCGCTGATCAGGAGGTAGAGGCCGAACACGATCATGCCGACCACGGCCGCCACCTTGATGATCGAGAACCAGAATTCGAGTTCGCCGAACGCCTTCACATTCAGCAGGCTGAGGGCGTTGACCAGCACGAAGAAGGCCAGCGCCGAGACCCAGGTCGGCACCTCGGGGAACCAGTACTGGACGTAGATGCCGAGCGCCGACAGTTCGGCCATGCTGACGAGGATGTACATGACCCAGTAGTTCCAGCCGGAGGCGAAACCGGCCATCGGGCTGCCGTATTTGCTGGCGAAATAGCCGAAGGAACCGGCGACGGGCTCGTCGACGATCATTTCGCCCATCTGGCGCATGATGAGGAAGGCGACCAGGCCGGCGATCGCGTAGCCGAGCAGGGCCGAGGGGCCGGCTTGCTGGATGGTCTGGGCCACGCCCAGGAACAGGCCGGTACCGATCGCGCCGCCGAGGGCGATCAGCTGGATGTGGCGGTTCTTCAGTCCGCGCTTGAGTTCGTGCGCGGGGGCGTGCTGCGGGTTGTCCATCGTCGGCCTTAAGGAAAAGGTTGCCTTAAAGCCAGCGATTCTACTGCATGGAACTGGGCCGTGGACGGCGGCTGCGGGATAAATCGCGGCCGCCGCCCGCGGCAGGCGCTCAGAAACCGCGCCAGTTGCGGCTATAGGCCGAGCGGCGGGCGTACTTGCCGCCGAATTTCTTCCAGAGCAGGCCGGCAATGGCCATCATGATCATCTTGCGCATCGAAATCTCCTATCGTGGGAAGGTAAGAACGGTCCCAGCTTAGCGAGTTCGGAGCGGAAGCGGCGCAGGCTTGGCCCGGTTCAACGTGTCGTGCTCTTGCGCGGAATGGTGTAGACGTCCGCCACCAGGGTACTGTCCCCGATCTGCCGGCTGGGAGAGGCCGAATCGTGCACCACCAGCAGCTCGGTCTCCTTGCCGTCCTTGCCCGGAAACAGGCTCATGCCTTCCGGATGGTCGACGCCCTGGCCGAAGGGCAGCTCGAGCACGGTCTCGAGTGCGTGCGCGTGCAGGACGGCTTCTTCCCGGGGCGTCGTGCCGCCGCGCCAGCGCAGCACGCGGACCGGGCCGTCCAGGTCCATGGTCGGCCCGGCCAGCACCAGCACGTCCTTGCCCTGCACGCACAGGTCGCGGATGCCGAGGCCATGCAGGTCGAGGAAGTGCTTGCGGTAGAGTGCGCCGTCCTTGTCGACAGGAGCGAGGCGCAGCCGGCCTTCCTCTTCATCGTCCACCAGCGCGACTTCGATCACCAGCGCCCAGCCGCGCAGCACCGGGCCCCGCAGGCCGAGCAGCAGGTGTTCGCCGGCCACCGCCAGGCCTTCGATGTCGAAGCCGTTGTCCTTGCCGGGGATGGAGAGAAAAGGGGCGAGGTGGGGATCGTCGCGCAGCAGGCTTGTGAGTTCGTTGCCGTGCTCGTCGCCGCGCAGCATGGCGGCGCGGCGCAGCCTGTTCTTGCCCGCGTGCTCGCGGGCGAGCGTGTAGCCGCCGTCTTCCTCGACCACCGGGATGCGCCCCAGCAGGTAGCGGTTGCCGTCGGCGCTGACGCTTGCCAGGCGTTTCTGCGCCTTGCGCACGCCGTCGCCGTCCTTGGGCTGACGCCGGCGCCGGCTGTGCGAGCCCACTACCCACAGGTATTTGCCGTCGCAGGCCAGGCCCTCGATGTCGGCCTCGTTGATGTCTTCCCGCGTTTCGCCATGGGGTGGCAGCGGCAAGGGCAGGTAGTCGTGCAGGGCGTACTGCCGGTGTTCGCGCGCGAAGCTGCTCTGGCCGGTGCTGTCGGCCTCGCACAGGGTCAGGCGCTCGATGCTGACCGACTCGTCGTTGGCAAGCCAGAGGGTGCGGCCCATGCGCAGGGCCACCGAGAGGCCGTCGCGCAGTTCCTTGCCGGGGCTGAGGTCATCGCGTTCAGGATGGAATTCCAGCAGGACGATATTCGATGGATGCATGGCGCGCACGTCGGGTCGTGAGGACGGCTCAACGATATCACGGCCATGCGGTGTTCGGCTTACTGCAGATAGGGTGCGACCGTGCCGGCGATGCGCCCGAATTCTTCCCGCGTCAGGGGCAGGGCCCGAAAGGCGGCCCAGGCCTCGAGCGGCTTCATATTGCCCGGCGTGGCCGCATCGGACCCGTAGAGGATCTTGTCCACGCCGACCATGCGGATCCGGGCCACCATCTCGCGCGTGTGTTCGGGAGAGATGTCCGGGGTGGCGATCGAGGCCACGTCGAAGTAGAGGTTGCGGGTGTTCGGGTCCTTGCGCGCGGCGGCTTCGGCGAACACGCGCATCACCTCATTGGCCGGCGGGTCTTCGTAGCCGGGTCCGGTGCCGGCGAAGTGGGCCACCTGCACCAGGATGTCGGGCGCCTGCGGCATCAGCTGGGTGAGAAAGGCGCGCGCCTGCGCCTCGCCGTAGGGGCGCTTGAGGCCGATGTTGGCGCGCAGGTGCACGGCGATGGCCATGCGGTGGCGGTTCGCGGCGCGGAAGACTTCCTGCAGGCGCTTGACGTGCCCGGGATTCTCCAGCTGCACATCGGAGTTTCCGAAGTGCATCTTGATTCCATGGCGCAAGCCGGGGTGGGCGGCGCAGCGCTCCAGTTCCTTCAGCGCGTAGTCCTTGAGTGGATTGAAGCCGCAGAAGGCGCGCAGCCGCCCGGGATACTTCGCGGCCTGGGCCGCGGTCCAATCGTTTTCACCCTGGACCTTCTTGTACTCGTCCTCAACCACGCGGGTCGGCCGACCGTACATATAGGCCACCGACATGATGGCGGCGCGGCGGATCCCGGCCTTGTCGAGCAGGCCCACCAGTTCGTCGACCGGGATCTCGCGCAAGGCGTCGGGGCCCGGTTTTGGCGCCAGGAAGGCGATGATGCCGGGACTGAACAGGTGCTGGTGGTGGTCGGCGGCCGGCGCCGCCGCCTGGCAAGCAAGCGGCAGCATCAGTGCCGCAGCCAGGCACAGGCGTGAGAACAGGGCAGGCATCGTGGCACCTCGATCGTTAGGACGTCACACCAGCCTAAAGGGAGAGGCGCCCCTTGTCCACGACAATCGGATGCATATGGCCTCAGGCGGCCGGGCGCAGCAGGTCGTTCGTCAGGCGCGCCGCGTACCAGCAGTCGAACATGCGCTTGAAGGCGTCGAAGACCTGGTTGACGAGGAAGACCGCGGTGGTGCGCTCGTCCGCGCAGGGCTGGTAGCCGGCAAGCGTCGCGCCCAGGCGCTCGCTGGCGCGCCGGCTGCCCACGCGGTGGTGGAACTGGCCGAAGTAGTGCAGACGCTCGACCAGGCCGAGTTCGTCCACCAGCGCGTACATCGGCTCGTTGAAGCAGTTGAAGGTCGCGTCCAGCGCCTCGATCAGGACCATGCGGTAGAAGGGCGTGCGCCAGGTCTTGGCCAAATGGATGGCGTGGTACACGGCCTCGCGGGTGGCGTGGTTCTCGAGCGACCAGACGTCGGTGAAGGCCTGGGCCGCCGGCAGCTGCAGGAGGCGCCGTCCGTGGTCGATGGCGTCCAGGTCTTCCAGGTACCAGAGCCAGTGGAAGCCGTCCTCGTCGCAGTGGCGGTGCACGCTCACCTGCAGGGGCGATTTGTCGCTGTTGTCGCGCAGCGCGGCCAGGATGTCCTTGAAGCCCATCGTGAAGAACATCATGGCGGGGATGAAGGACAGGCGCTGCTGCGGGTCGACGCTGCGGTCGGCCATGAAGCTGCACAGGGCGGACTGGCGCAGGCGGGCGCTGCGCAGGTCCAGGATGTCGTCGAGGTAGTCCATGGCGGGGAACCTTTGTTGCCAGAAATTCGGTAGCCGTTGTGCTGCTCCCCGCGGGTGCAGCGTGACGGCTTGGTCGCAAGTGTAGGCAAAGGGGGCAGCCCGGTCTTCCCCCACGGCGGGGGGGGATTCGAGCAAGCCTAGAGGACGGTGACGACGACCCGGCGCTGGTGGGGACTGGTGCGGTGCTCGTAGAGGTAGATGCCCTGCCAGGTGCCGAGCAGCAGGCGGCCGTCCTTCACCGGCACGGTAACGGCCGAGCCGGTGAGCATATTGCGCACGTGGGCCGCCATGTCGTCCGGGCCTTCCGCATCGTGGCGGTAGGCCGGATCGCCGTCGGGCGCGAGGCGGGCCAGGATGGTGTCGAGGTCGCGCCGGACGTCGGCGTCGGCGTTTTCGGTGATGATCAGCGAGCAGCTGGTGTGCTGCACGAAGACGTGGGCCAGGCCTGCGCCACTGCCGGACTGGCGCACAACGTCCGCGACGTCCTGGGTGATGTCGCGCGTGCCGCGGCCGCGGGTGGAGAATGCGAGGATGGATTGGTGCGCCATGCCGGGCACTTTAGCAGCTTCGGGCCAGCGTGTCCGGCTGCGCCAGGCGTGCGAGCAGGTCCTCGAGCGGGGCCGGGCGCGCGAACAGGTAGCCCTGCATGCAGGGGCTGCCGTGATCGGCCAGGTAGTCGGCTTGCTGGCTTGTTTCGATGCCCTCTGCCACCACGCGCAGGCCGAGGTGGTCGGCCATGGCCAGGATCGACTGCACGATGGCGGTGCCGTTGACGTCGTTCGGGGTGTCGCGGATGAAGCTCTTGTCGATCTTGAGCTCGTACAGCGGCATCTTGCGCAGGTAGGCCAGGTTCGAATAGCCGGTGCCGAAGTCGTCGATCGAGAAGCGGATGCCCATGGCGCTCAGCTCGTGCATGCGCGCGATGGTGGCGTCGAGGTCCGATACCAGCAGGCCCTCGGTCACTTCGAAGATCATCTGGTCGGCCGGCGCCCCGGTGTCCAGCAGCGTCGCACGCACCCGCTGGACGAAATCGGGCTGGCGGAACTGCAGCGGGCTGACGTTGACCGAGAGCGGCATCGGATGGCCGGCGGCGTCGAGCCTCAGCCACGCTTCGCAGGCCTGGCGCAGCACCCAGTCGCCCAGCACCACGATCAGGCCGCTGCTCTCGGCGATCGGGATGAAGACGTCGGGCGGCACCAGCACGCCGTCGGCGCGGCGCCAGCGCAGCAGCAGTTCGGCGCCCACCGGGCAGTGCTCGCTGTCGACCTGCAGCTGCAGGTGCACGGCGATCTCCTGGCGCTCGAGGGCCAGGGCCAGGTCGCGCTCGAGCGTCAGCTTGCGCTCGGCGTCGGCCAGCATATTGTTCTCGAACAGGGCCACGCCGTTGCGCCCACCCGCCTTGGCCTGGTACATCGCGGTATCGGCTTCGCGCAGCAGGTCGTGGCCGGTCTGGCCCGGGCGCAGCGGCAGGGCCACGCCGATGCTGCCGGTGGAGCGGTAGACGTGCTCCTCGATCGTGACTTCCTCGCCCAGGGTGGCCAGTACCTTTTCGGCCACGCCCAGGGCCGTGCGGCTGGCGGCATCGGCTTCGTGGCCGAGGTCGTTCAGCAGGACGACGAATTCGTCGCCGCCCAGGCGCGCCACGGTGTCGCCCTTGCGCACCACCGACAGCAGGCGCGCGGCCGCGTGCTTGAGCAGGGCGTCGCCGGTGGCGTGGCCGCGCGCGTCGTTGACGGTCTTGAAGTTGTCGAGGTCGATGAACAGCACCGCGCCCAGCATGCCGCCGGCATGGCGGGCCGCGACCATGGCGTCCAGGCGCTCGGTCAGGAGGCGCCGGTTGGGCAGGCCGGTGAGCACGTCGTAGAAGGCCAGTCGGTGGATCGCCTTGGCGGAGTTGCGGCGCTCGGTGATGTCGCGGCCGACTGCGACCCAGTGGGTGTTGCGGCCGCCTTCGCTGGCGAAGGGCACCAGTTCCATCTCGACCCAGTAGGGCTCGCCGTCCTTGGTGTAGTTGACGATCTCCGCGGTCACGGCCTGGTTGTTGGCCACCGCCGCGAGGATGCGCGCGATCTCGTCGGAATCGGTGTCCGGCCCGTGCAGCAGGCGCATGCTGCGGCCGATGATTTCTTCCCTGGCGTAGCCGGTGCGGCGGACAAAAGCGTCGTTGGCGAAGATGATCGGCTGTTCGGCGCCCGGCACGTCGACCGCGCGCGCGATCAGGACCATGTCGTTGAGGCGGGCCACCGCGGCCGCGGTCAGGCGCAGCTCGGCGTTCAGCTCATGCAGCTTGTCCTGCTTGGCCTCCAGGGACTCGGCGAAGCCCTCCATCTCGACAAAAGTCTGCGAGAGGCCCTTGAGCAGGGTGCCGCAGGTGACGGTGATGACGGCGCCCACGCACAGGTAGTTGATGGTCACGGCCACGGCCGCCAGCATGTGCTGCTCGCCCAGTCCGATCACCACCAGCCTGGCCTGGCCGGTGACGCCCAGGCCGAAGATGCTCAGCGCCGTCAGCACCAGGATGATCAGGGCCTGTCGGGTGCCGAGCAGGATCACCGCCATCACGGGCGGGCCGATGAGGTAGATCTGGCTGATCGAGCCGACCGTCAGCAGCAGGCCGATGCCGACCACGTAGAGCACGGCGAGGAAGTTCCAGACCCGCAGGGCATAGGGGAGGCGATCGAACCACCAGATCGCGAAGATCCAGGCCAGCGCGACGACGTCGAGCACGGCCAGCGGCCAGATGCCGTCGGCGAGCGCGAACAGGGAACTGGGGATGGCGGTCGCCGTCCCCAGCAACAGGGTGGTCGACATCAGCCCGCGAAAGATGCGGGTGCGCCAGTGTGCGATATCGTAGAACTGTTTCATGCGGCTGCCCCGTACGCATGCTCGAAACGTTTCCTTTGCGCACTAGAAATTGATAAAACGCAATATTCTAGCGTAATGACACGCGTTTGTCATGCGAGCCGCATGAACCAGGAGTTTCGGGCCCGCTTCAGGCAGCTTACACGCTATGGGCCAGGCCGAGGTTTCGATTGGCCGGGACCGCCACATCGATGAGCTTCGGGCGCGGCAGGTTCAGGGCTCCCATCAGGGCCACGAAGTCGGCGCGCGAGCGATTCGCGAGGCGCGCGTTGTGGCGGCGCTCCCAGCCGATGCTCGACACCGACTGGCCCTTGTAGTCGTGGCCGGGCCAGACCCGGGTGGCGTCGTCGAGCACGAAGAGCTTGCGGGTCACGCTGTCGTAGAGGGCGGATGCAGAGCCGCCCTGGAAGTCGGTGCGCCCGCAGCCGTTCACCAGCAGGGTGTCGCCCGTGAACAGGTTGCCGCGCCAGAGGTAGCACATGCTGCCGGCGGTGTGGCCGGGGGTGTGGATCACGGCGATGTGCTCGCGCTGGCCAAAGGGAATCACGTCGCCGTCTTCCAGCTGGACCTCGGCCGGCGGGATCCCGCAGCCGCTCGGCACGCAGGCCTTGGCGCCGGTGAGGGCGCGCAGCTTGCCGGCCGAGGTGACGTGGTCGGCGTGGGCATGGGTCTCGAGCACGTGGGTCAGGCGCAGGCCGAGGCGCTCGAGGTGGGACAGGTCGCGTTCCAGGTTGTGGTCGACCGGGTCGATGATCACGGCGTCACGACTGTCGGGGGCGGTCAGGATGTAGGTGTAGGTGGACGACTCGGCGTCGAACAGCTGGATGGGATTGATCTGCATGGGCTCTCCGGGCAATCGCGACGTTGTACCACAGCCTTGCGCGTTGCGAAAGAGCCTTCGCTTAGTGCTTTCGGAGGCTTGCCAGCTTCTCGCGCAGCGTCGCTTCCGACAGCTCGCCCGTATGACGGGCGCGCAGGACGGCCCTGGCGTCGTAGAACAGGGTGGCCGGGTAGCCAGGCGAGGAGGTACGGGCGGCCAGGCGCGCGGCCGGGTCGAGCACGACGTTCTCCATGCGCAGTCCCTGGGCGGCCAGGAAGCCGGCGACCGCCGCGGCGGATTCGCCCTGGTTCACGAAGACGAAGGCGATGTCGGGATGGGCGCGCTGGGCCGCCTCGAGGGCCGGCATCTCGCGCCTGCACGGCGGGCACCAGGTGGCCCAGAGGTTGACCACCATGGGCTTGCCGGCCAGGCTATGTAAAGGGATCTCGGTGCCGTCCAGGCGGCGCACGGTCAGGTCGGGGAGCGGGGCGGCGCTCGGGGCCAGAGCCTGGGCGGCAAAGGCGCCGCCCAGCCAGACGGCGCCCCCAAGCATCAGGCTGGCCAGCAGCGGACGGCGCAGCAGCGCATGGCGCCGGATGATCTCGGCGGCCACCACGCAGGCCACCATCAGGCCGACCGGGCGGTCGAAGCCGCCGTCGCGGATGTCGAAGGCCGTCCAGGGTTTGGCAAGGAAGAGGTCGTGGTGGCGCAGCACGAAGACGGTGCGGGCGGCGATGAAGCCGGCCGCGATCACGGTCCAGACGGCGCCCGCCGCGTCGATGCCGCGACGGCGGCGATACAGGCCGGCAATGCCTGTCGCAGCGAGGATGGCGGCGAGTGCCAGGAGGGTCGGAACGGAGAAAACGAGGGGACCGAGCCGGACGGCATCCATGGCGGCGCACTTTCTGTTGGGATGTGCGCAGCTTAGCGCAGGAGGCTTAACAGAACATTAACCGGCTTCGTGCCGGCGGCGTGTTCAGGCGGCGGGACGGAAACGCTTGCGGTAGTCGCTCGGCGACGTGCGGAAAGCGCTGCGGAAATGCTGCCTGAGCGCGAGCGCATTGCCGAACCCGGCCGCCTGTGCGACGCGCTCGACCGAGGCCTCGCTGGTCTCCAACAGGCGCTGGGCGTGGAGCAGGCGCTGCTTGAGCAGCCACTGCTTGACCGTGGTGCCGGTCGCCTGGCGGAAGTGGCGGGTGAAGTTGCGGCGGCTCATCGCAACACGGGCGGCCAGCGCGTCGATGCTGTGTTCCTCGATCAGGTGCGCGTCGATCCAGGCCAGCAGTTCCGAGAACCGGCCGCTTGACGCGGACACCGGCAGCGGCCTGTCGATGAACTGGGCCTGGCCGCCGTCGCGGTGGGGCGCGATCAGGATGCGCCGGGCCACCTTGTTGGCGTAGTCGGCGCCGCGCAGACGGCGCAGCAGGTGCAGGCAGCAGTCCAGGCCCGCGGCCACGCCGGCCGAGGTCAGGATCCGGCCTTCGTCGACATATAACACGTGCTGGTCGACCTTCACCTTCGGGTAGCGTTCGGCGAGCAGCCCTGCCGCCTCCCAGTGGGTGGCGACGGTCCGGCCATCGAGCAGGCCGGCCTGGGCCAGTGGGAAGGCGCCCAGGCAGAGGCCGACGACGGTGGCGCCGCGTGCGTGCGCACGGCGCAGGGCGTCCAGCAGGCAGGGCGGCGCCTCGCTGTCCGCCGTCAGCCAGGAAGGCATGACGACGATGTCGGCTTCCTCGAGTGCGGAAAGGTCGCGCTCTGCGGTGATCGTGAAGCCGGCCGAGGTCCGCAAGGGGCCCGCCTGCAGGCCGCAGACGATGATCTCGAAGCACGGGTCGTCGGCGCGGACGGCCTGGCTGCCGAAGACCAGGCAGGGGACCGACAAATGGAAGGGGATGATGCCGTCGAAGGCGACGACGGCCACCTTGGGCGCGGGAGGAGCGTGTTCGTGTGGATGCATGGCCCGATTATATCGAAAGTGGGCCTTCGGGCCACTGTCGTGGAGTCCGGCGAGGCTCGACAATGTCTTCCGTCCCGTCACCGGGATGCACGATTCACCATCCCAACCACCCTGTTTTTAGAGGAATACCATGAGCAAGAATGCCGTCATCGTCGTCGATCTGCAGAATGACTACCTGCCCACCGGGAAGCTGCCGCTGGCCGGCATCGACGCGGCGCTGGGCAATGCCGCCCGCGTCATCGCTGGCGCGCGCGCGAAGGGCGAGCCGGTCTTCCACGTCCGCCACGAGTTCCTGCAGGCCGACGCGGCCTTCTTCGCGCCCGGCAGCGCAGGCGCGCAGATCCATCCCGCGGTCGCCCCGCAGGAGGGCGAAGCCGTGATCCTGAAGCACTCTCCGAATTCCTTCCTGAAGACCGACCTGAAGGAGCAGCTCGACGCCGCCGGCATCGAGGCCGTCACCATCGTCGGCGCGATGAGCCATATGTGCATCGACGCGACGGCGCGCGGCGCCTCGGATTTCGGCTACCGCGTCACCGTGGTGGACGATGCCTGCGCCACGCGCGACCTCGAATTCCGCGGTCAGACCGTGCCGGCCGCCCAGGTCCACGCCGCCCAGATGTCGGCGCTGGCCTTCGCCTATGCGACCGTGGTGGATACCGAGGCCTGGCTCGCCGCCTGAACCCTGCTTCAGTCGGCCCGCACTGCGGATGGCGAAGGCGCCAGCGGCGACACCAGTATGCGGTCGATGCGGTTGCCGTCCATGTCCATGACCTCGAAGCGGAAGCTCTCCCACTCGACGAATTCGGAGGCCTTGGGGATGTAGCCGAGCTGGTAGAGCAGGAAGCCGGCCAGGGTGTGGTAGGCGCCTTCGTCCTCGCCGGGGAAG
Organism: Pseudomonadota bacterium; assembly: GCA_040758275.1. Taxonomy (GTDB): domain Bacteria; phylum Pseudomonadota; class Gammaproteobacteria; order Burkholderiales; family Burkholderiaceae_D; genus Telluria. The sequence continues at coordinate 81,864 of JBFLVV010000007.1, read as the reverse complement.
GCGATGCCGGTTGCGAGCAGGTCGCGGAAGCGGTCCAGCGACACGCCGCCGTCGAGCAGCCAGCTGCCGTCCTGGCGCTGCACCGCGTCGGGATCGTGCTCCTCGCCGATCACGGTGACGTCGCCGACCAGGGCGCTCATCACGTCGCTCAGGGTCACCATGCCCTGGATGTCGCCGTACTCGTCGACGATCAGGGCGAGTTCCGCGCGGTTCTTCTTGAACATCTCGAGCAGGGCCATGGCGCTCACGGTTTCCGGCACGTAGAGCAGCTCCTGCACCGCGCCGTCGATGTCGATGGCGTCCACGGCGCCGGTGCGCGCGGCCTGGCCGAACAGGTCGCGCACCAGCACGTAGCCGAGAATGTGGGAACGGTCGCCCCGGCATACCGGGAAGCGGCTGTAAGGGTTGTTCGCGATGATCTCGAGGTTGGCCGCGCGGTCCATCTCGAGGTCGAGGATCACCAGGTCCACGCGCGGCGTCATCAGGGATTTCAGGTGCTGGTCGTCCAGGCGCAGGGCGCGCGAGACGATGTCGTATTCGGTCTTTTCAAAGACGCCCGTGTCGGCGCCTTCCTTGATCATGCCGGCGATGTCCTCCTCGGTCGGCGCCTCTTCCTTGGCCTGGTGGATGCCGATGATGCGCACGATGGCATTGGTGGACAGCGACAGCGCCTTCACGAAGGGCGACATGATCTTCGAGAGCAGCCGCAGGGGCGGCGCGATCAGCACCGCCATCGCTTCCGGATAGGCCATGGCGATGCGCTTGGGGACCAGTTCGCCGAAGATGATCGAGGCGACGGTGATCGACACCACGACCACGGCGAGGGCGGCTTCGCGCGCATAGGGGCCGATGACGGGGACGGTCTCGAGGTGCGGCGTCAGGTGGCTGACCAGCGAGGCTTCGCCGAATGCACCGTTGAAGATGCCGATCAGGGTGATCCCGACCTGCACGGTGGAGAGGAAGTTGCTGGGATCGTCGGCGAGCTTGAGCGCGGTGCGCGCGCCGCGGCTGCCTTCCTCGGCGCGCCGTTCGAGGCGCATGCGCTTGGCCGACACCAGCGCCAGCTCGCTCATGGCGAACACCCCGTTCATGAGAATCAGGACGGAGATGATCAGTATGTCGGTCAGCACTTAGGCGGGGCCTCCTTCGGACACACCGGGCCGGGACCGGGCACGACAACAAAGGCGTACGGCACATCATCGCATGCCGACGCCTCCCGCCGCCGCACAAATGTGAAGGCCGGGCTCAGGGTACCAGGCGGAAATGCTTGGTCATGCCGGCCCAGCACTGCTGGTAGTCGGCCTGGCGCTGCGGCGAAGCCAGCGCATACGGGGTCGGCACGATCACGTGGCGGGTCTCGAACATGAAGGCCATGGTGTCGCCCACCTTGTGCGGCTTCGTGGTGTCCGCGCTGCTCGCCTTGTCGAAGGTCGCCGCGTCGGGGCCGTGGCCGCTCATGCAGTTGTGCAGGCTGGCGCCACCCGGGTTGAAGCCGTCGGCCTTGGCGTCGTAGGCGCCGTGGATCAGGCCCATGAACTCGCTGGCCACGTTGCGGTGGAACCAGGGCGGACGGAAGGTGTCTTCGCCGACCAGCCAGCGCGGCGGGAAGATCACGAAGTCCAGGGTGTCCACGCCCGGGGTGTCGCTGGGCGCCTGCAGGACCAGGAAGATCGAGGGATCCGGGTGGTCGTAGCTGATCGAGCCGATGGTGTTGAAGTGGCGCAGGTCGTATTTATAGGGCGCGTAGTTGCCGTGCCAGGCCACCACGTCGAGCGGCGAATGGCCGATCGAGGCGCGCCACAGGCCGCCGCAGAACTTGGCGACCAGTTCGAAGTCACCCTCGACGTCTTCATAGCGGGCGATGGGCGTCAGGAAGTCGCGCGGATTGGCCAGGCCGTTCGAGCCGATCGGGCCCATGTCGGGCAGCTGCATCAGGGCGCCGAAGTTCTCGCAGATGTAGCCGCGCGCCTCGCCGTCCGGGAGCGACACCTGGAAACGCACGCCGCGCGGGATCACGGCGATCTCCTGCGGTTCCACCTCGAGCAGGCCCAGTTCGGTGGCGATCGCCAGGCGGCCCAGCTGGGGCACGACCAGCAGCTCGCCGTCGGCGCTGTAGAAGTAGCGGCCCCCCATGTCCCTGTTGGCGGCATACAGGTGGATCGCGCAACCCGTCATCGATTCGGGCGAACCGTTGCCGGCCATGGTGACCCAGCCGTCGATGAAGTCGGTCGGCACGGTCGGCATGGGCAGCGGGCTCCAGCGCAGCTGGTCGGGCGGGGCCGGATTGTCGAAGCGGCTGACGATGCGCCCCGCATCGATGGCCTGGAAGCTGCCGTGCACGGCGGCCGGGCGGATGCGGTAGAGCCAGGAGCGGCGGTTGTGGCTGCGCGGGGCGGTGAAGGCGGTGCCCGAAATCTGCTCGGCATACAGGCCGTAGGCCACACGCTGCGGCGAGTTGCGGTGCCGGGGCAGGGCGCCGGGCAGGGCTTCGGTGGCGAACTCGTTGCCGAATCCGCTCATATAGGCCGATGGTTCGCCATGGTGCTGGCTCATGCTTCTGTTCTCCTGGCTGGATACGCGATATCGAATGGCGCCACTCTAGAAGAAAACACCATGTTTTACGAGATGAATAGAAAAATGTAGACTATTCATCACCTAAATATTGCTGTTCGCGCGCGGGCCGCACGCCCACAATGCAGCCGCGACGAACATGAAAGATCCATGATAGAGCCGCACACCATCGACCTGAACCTGCTTTCGGTCTTCCAGGAAGTCTACCGGGAGCGCCAAATCTCCTCGGCCGCCAAGCGGCTAGGACTCTCCCAGTCGGCGGTGAGCAATGCGCTGGCGCGGCTGCGGCGCGCTTTCGGGGACGAGCTGTTCGTGAGGACGGCGAGCGGCATGCAGCCGACGCCCCTGGCGACGCAGATGGCCGAGCCGATCGGCGTGGCGATGGCCCAGGTGGCCCTGGCGCTGAACCAGCGCAGCCGCTTCGAGCCGTCGAGCAGCCATCGGCGCTTCACGCTGGCGATGACGGACGTGGGCGAGATCTACTTCATGCCGGCGCTGATCGAGCGCTGCCGGGTGCTCGCGCCGCTGGTGGAAATCAGCTCGGTGCGCGCCGGGGCGGTGAATTTGAAGGAAGAGATGGAAGGCGGGCGGGTGGACCTGGCGATCGGCCCCTTCGAGGATATTTCGGAGGCGCTGTACCAACGGCAGCTGTTCCGCCAGCCCTATGTGACGATGTTCCGCAAGGGGCATCCGCTGGGGCGGGGCAAGGTGGACCTGGCGCGTTTTCTAGCGGCCGAGCACATGGTGGTCGATTCGCACGACAGCCCCTACGAGCGCATCAACGGCCTGCTGGCGCGGGCCGGAATCGGGCCGAACGTGCGCTTCCGGGTGCCGCATTTCACCGCGGTGCCGTATATGGTGGCCACGAGTGACCTGGTGGTGACGGTGCCGCAGAAGCTGGCCGAGCGCGCGGCGCTGCCCTTCGGCCTGGAGTGGATCGCGCCGCCGCTGGAATTGCCGCCGCTGCAGACGAATGTGTTCTGGCACCGGCGCTACAACCAGGATCCGGGCAACCAGTGGTTGCGCGGCCTGCTGGCGGAAGTGTTCGCCGAATAGAGAATTTGAATGGCCATGGAGACTGGCCGATGACCAACGACACACGACAAGGAAGAGAAAATGGCAGACCTGTTTGAGAACCCCATGGGCTTGATGGGCTTCGAGTTCGTCGAATTCGCGTCGCCCACCCCGGGCGTGCTGGAGCCGGTGTTCGAGGCCCTGGGCTTCACCAAGGTGGCCGTGCACCGCTCGAAGGCCGTGAGCCTGTACCGCCAGGGCGGCATCAACTTCATCATCAACAACGAGCCGAAGAGCTACGCCGCCTACTTCGCGGCCGAACACGGCCCCTCGGCCTGCGGCATGGCCTTCCGCGTCAAGGATTCCCATAAAGCCTATGCGCGCGCACTGGAGCTGGGCGCCCAGGCGGTCGAGATCCCGACCGGCCCGATGGAACTGCGCCTGCCGGCCATCAAGGGCATCGGCGGCGCGCCGCTCTACCTGATCGACCGCTTCGAAGAAGGCAAGTCGATCTATGACATCGATTTCGAATTCATCGACGGCGTCGACCGCCACCCGCCCGGCCACGGCCTCTCGATCATCGACCACCTGACCCACAACGTCTACCGTGGCCGCATGGCCTTCTGGGCCGGCTTCTACGAGAAGCTGTTCAACTTCCGCGAGATCCGCTACTTCGACATCAAGGGCGAGTACACCGGCCTGACCTCGAAGGCGATGACGGCCCCCGACGGCATGATCCGCATCCCGTTGAACGAAGAGGGCAAGGCCGGCGGCGGCCAGATCGAGGAATTCCTCATGCAGTTCAACGGCGAAGGCATCCAGCACATCGCCCTGCTGACGGACGACCTGATCAAGACCGTCGACGGCCTGCGCGCGGCCGGCGTGCCCCTGATGACCGCACCGCCGGAGACGTATTACGAGATGCTGGACGAGCGCATCCCGGGCCATGGCCAGGACGTCGAAGCGCTCAAGACGCGCGGCCTGCTGCTCGACGGCGCTGTTACCGACGGCAAGGCGCGCCTGCTGGTGCAGATCTTCGGCGTGCCCCAGCTGGGACCCGTCTTCTTCGAATTCATCCAGCGCAAGGGCGACGACGGCTTCGGCGAAGGCAATTTCAAGGCCCTGTTCGAGTCGATCGAGCGCGACCAGCTCAAGCGCGGCGCGATCGCCGGCGCGACTGCCGAGGCCTGATCCTCGCCGGCAGTCACTGAAGCGGGCGGCTCCTGCGGGGCCCGCCCGCTTTTGTTATGCTGTGCGCTTTTCGCCAAGCGCATCGCCTCATGCTCGCCGCCTTCACCATCCTCCTGCTGTTCCAATGCCTCGGCGAGGGCATTGTCTTCCTCCTGCACCTCCCGCTACCCGGCCCGGTCGCCGGCATGCTGCTCCTGATGGCCGCGCTGGTCATCTGGCCCGCGTTGCAACAGCGGATCGAGGAAGCCGCCAATTCGCTGCTTTCCCACCTCTCGCTGCTCTTCGTGCCGGCCGGCGCCGGGATTGTCGCGACCGCGAGCAGCGGCATCGGCCACTGGCTGGCCATCCTGGTGTCGGTCGTGGCCAGCACCGTGCTGGCCATGGCGGTGACAGGTCTGGTCCTGCGCGGCATCGGCAAGGGGGAAGGGAAGCGCGATGCCTGAATTCGCCGGCGCCACCCAACTCGCCCAGTTCTGGGTCTACCTGTCAGCGTCGCCGCTGCTTGGCCTCACGCTGACCCTGTGCGCCTACCTGGCCGCGCAGCGCGTGCACGTCTTCTTCAAGGGTTCGACCCTGGCCAATCCGGTGGCCATCGCCGTTGCCCTGATCGCCCTCGTCCTGTGGCTGTCCGGGATGTCCTACCAGCGTTATTTCGCCGGCGCCCAGTTCGTCCATTTCCTGCTCGGGCCGGCGACGGTCGCCCTGGCCGTGCCCCTGGTGCGCCAGCTGCCGCGGCTGCGGCGCGCCTTCCTGCCGCTGGCCTGCGCCCTGCTGCTCGGCTGCGTCACGGCCATTGTCGCGGCGGTGGCGGTCGCGCTGCTGCTGGGCGCCACGCCGGAGCTGGCGGCCACCCTGGGCCCGAAGTCGGCCACCTCGCCGATCGCGATGGCCGTTTCCGAGCGCCTGGGCGGGATTCCGGCCTTCACGGCCGCGCTGGTGATCGGCACCGGCATCTTCGGGGCGATCGTCGGGCGCTACGTCTTCAATGTGCTGGGCGTGAAGGCGCCGGCCGCGCGCGGTTTCGCGATGGGGCTGGCGGCGCACGGCATCGGGACCGCGCGCGCCTTCCAGGTCAGCCCGGAGTCGGGCGCCTTCGCGGCCCTGGCCATGGGCCTGAACGGCGCCATGACGGCCGTGCTGGCGCCCTGGCTGGTGCCGCTGGTCATCGCCTGGCTCGCATAATCGTTCTTGAAGGATGCGTAGCGCCGGACATTGACCTCAGTTGCTAGACTCGATGGGATTGCATTGCACGGAGTCCAGCCTTGTCCACGACCACGAAGAGAATCAGCCTCGCCCTGCAGGGCGGCGGCACCTACGGCGCCTTTACCTGGGGCGTGCTCGACCGTCTGCTACGGGAAGAACGGCTTCAGATCAGCTCGCTGAGCGGCTCGAGCGCCGGCGCCATCAACGCGGCCGTGGTAGCCGACGGCTATGCGCGCGGCGGCGGACGGGAGGGTGCGAGGCGGGCGCTCGACCGATTCTGGCGCGCTCTCGGCGGCACCGCGCTGTTCAGCCCCTTGCAGCGCACCCCGCTCGACCACCTCGCTGGCGGCTACACCATGCGCCACTCGCCGGCTTACCAGATGCTGGAGATGGCCGGCGCCCTGGCCGGGCCGGTGCTGGAGATGCCCTTCACCGTCAACCCGCTGCGCAATTTTTTGACTGCGATGATCGACTTCGAACGGGTGCGCGCCTGCGAGGAGTTCGGCGTCTACATCAGCGCCACCGAAGTGCGCAGCGGGCGCGGCAAGATCTTCGTGCGCCAGGAGATGGATGTGCAGCGCCTGATGGCATCAGCCTGCCTGCCGACCGTGTTCGCCGCGGTGCAGGTGGAGGGCGAGGCCTACTGGGACGGCAGCTTCGCCGCCAATCCGCCGCTCGCGCCACTGGTGGAACACGGCGGCGCCCAGGACCTGCTGGTGGTGCAGATCAATCCGATCGAGCGCAAGGAAATCCCGCGCAGCATGGCCGACATCAGCAACCGCGCCAACGAAATCGCCTTCAATACGAGCTTCGTGCGTGAAGTAAACGCGCTGCTGCACACCCAGGCCGTGCCGAGCGAGGAGGGCGGTGCGGCGATCACCTATGCCCCGACGCGCCTGCACCTGGTGACGGCCATCGATTTCCTCGCCGACTACAGCATCTCGAGCAAGTTCAACGCCGAGCCGGCCTTCCTGGAGCAGCTGCGCGAGCGCGGCGTGGCGGCGGCCGATGCGTGGCTGGCGCGGCACTTCGATGACGTCGGTCTGCGCAGCACCCTCGATCCCGCCGCCGTCTTCGGTACGCAGCGCCCATAGAAGAACCGGCCGCGGCGTATGGCGCCGGGCCGGTGTCGGGTTCAGTTTCGCTTCGCTCAGGCCGGCGTCGACTTCCAGGTCTTTTTCGGGCCGAAGGCCTTGGCCGCGAAGACGGCGCCGGCCAGGCCGACCAGCACCGCGGTGGCGCTGCCGCCGAAGCCGACGGCGTGTTCCTTGGCCAGCTTGCCCGCTTTCGGGCCGACCAGCTGCATGCGGCGCTTGTTCATCTGGGCGCCCAGTTCCGACAGGGCTTCCTTGCTCAGCTTCGCCTCGGCATGCGGCAGCAGGGTGGTTTCCTCGTCCGCCACGTGGTGCATCACGTCGCGCATCAGTTCCATCACCAGCTTGTCGTGGCGCGGATCGCTGCCGCTGGTGCGGCGCAGTTCGGCGATCAGGCGGCGCATCTCGTCGTGTTCGGGCTCCGCCTTGTGCATGAAGGGCTCGCCGGAATCGCGCTGGCGCATCACCGGATAAAAGATCTCTTCCTCGAGTGTGGCGTGGATCTCCAGCGCGTCGCAGATGGTGTCCGCCAGGGCTTTCTTCACGCGCGCCGGCTTGTCCTTCTCGTACTGGTGGAAGGTCACCATCACGTGCGAGTGGTCGAAGCGAATCATATTGGTGATCGTCGGGCTCAGCTTACTCAGATTAAACATGGTTACCCCCTTTATGGTCATATAACCAACATGGTAGTGCGGCGCGGCTCGACTTTACTGTAGGAGCGCGTGCCGTACCCATGTCGGCATGGACCCCAGCGGGCGGCCCGTCTGGCCCTGCATCCTGGGCAAAATGTTGATGAACTTGCATTAGATAATCTTTATCGGTTTCAACATTTCCATCAAGTTCATTAATTGTCGACCTAGTCCTACAAGGGCACGCGCAAACACCTGATGCCAACTGCCGGGCCAAAAGAAGAACATGGGATGTACGTGCTGCCGGCCACTGCCGCAGTCACCCGAGGCGCTTTTCGCGCCCTTACTCAAACATCGGAGGGACGTTCATGTTTGCTCATAACAAACGCCTGCAGTACACGGTCCGCGTCAGCGAGCCGAACCCGGCACTGGCGAACCTGATGCTGGAACAGTTCGGCGGTCCGCAAGGCGAGCTCGCCGCCGCCATGCGCTACTTTACCCAGGCCGTATCGGAAGACGATCCGGGCCGCAAGGACATGCTGTTCGACATCGCCACCGAGGAGCTCAGCCACCTGGAGGTGATCGGCCACATCGTCGCGATGCTGAACAAGGGCGCCAAGGGCCGCCTGGCCGAGGCGGTGGACAGCGAGGCCGATATGTACAAGTCGATCACCGGGCCGGGCAACGACAGCCACATCACCCAGGTGCTGTATGGCGCCGGCACCCCGCTCACCAACTCGGCCGGCGTGCCCTGGACCGCGGCCTACATCGACTCGATCACCGAGCCGACCGCCGACCTGCGCTCGAACATCGCGGCCGAAGCGCGCGCCAAGATCGTCTACGAGCGCCTGATCGCGCTGACCGACGATCCGGGCGTCAAGGAAGCGCTGGGCTTCCTGATGACCCGCGAAGTGGCGCACCAGAAGTCCTTCGAAAAGGCGCTCTACGCCATCGAGCCGAACTTCCCGGCAGGTAAGATGCCGGCCAACCCGCGTTTCGCCAGCGTCTACTACAACATGTCGCAGGGCCCGGGCGAGATGCGCGGCCCCTGGAACCAGGGCGCCGACTGGGACTTCGTCACCGACCGCGAGAAGCAGATGGCGGTCGACGGCGGCACCGGCGAAGCCGAAGTCGCGCTGCCGAGCGGCGACATCGACATCCTCAAGCAGATGGCGATGCGCACCATGTCCGACCCGATGTCCTCGCCGCGCACCGGCGCCGAACTCGGTATGAGCATGCAATCGGCAGGCGGTGGTACGATGGCAGGGCAGTCGGGTAGCGCCATGGGCAGCCCCGAAGTCGGCTCGAAGGGCGGCCAGCTCGACGACACCGGCATCACCAAGCCGACCGACAAGGGAACCGCCAAGGGCATGAAGGCCATGAAGAAGTAAGCACGCGCCGCAGCAATGCGATGGCGCTGCGGCGCCATCGCATTTGCGCGGCACACTTTGGGTATTGCATGGATTCTCATCTGGACAAACCGCAGGACAACCGTCTCTTCGCGCTGCGCTCCCTGCTGCGCATGTTGACCTTCCGACGCATCGTCGGACTCCTCATCTGCAGCGTGGGCTGCATCCTCCTGCTCGGCAGCCTGGCCGAACAGATCATGAACGCCGACCCCAAGATGCACCGCGCCCTGCTGGGCGGCGCGACGGCCGCCGCCGCGACCGCGCTGGGCACCTTGCCGGTCCTGTTCGCACAGAATTTCTCGAAGCGCACCTACGACTGCTTCCTCGGTTTCGGCGCCGGCGTGATGCTGGGCGCCACCGCATTTTCCCTGGTCATCCCGGCGCTGAACGCCGCCAAGGCGGCCGGGGCGGGCAACTGGGAAGCCAGTCTGCTGGCAGGCGCCGGCATCATGGCCGGGGCCATGGCCATCCTGCTGCTGGGCCGCGCCGTGCGCGCCGAAGGCATCCTCGAGTCGGGCGTGGATGGAGTGTCGCTGCGGCGCGCCTGGATCTTCGTCTGGGCCGTGGCCCTGCACAATGTACCGGAGGGCCTGGCCATTGGCGTCGCCCATGCCGGGATCGACCTCGAGAAGGCCAATTCCCTGACCACCGGGATCTCGATCCAGGACGTGCCGGAAGGCCTGGTGGTGGCGCTGGCGCTGCGCACCGTGGGCTACGGACGCCTGACCTCGGTCGGCCTGGGCATCGCCTCGGGCCTGGCCGAGCCGGTCGCGGCAGCTTTCGGCGTGGCCCTGATCGGCATCGCGGCGGGGCTCCTGCCGATTGCCCTGGCGGCGGCGGGCGGCGCCATGCTGTTCGTGATCGTCAACGACGTGATCCCCGAGTCGCGCCAGAGCGGTAACGGCACCTGGGCCAGCATCGCCCTGCTGATCGGCTTCATCCTGATGACGGTGCTCGACACGGCGCTGTCGTAAAAGCGCTTGACATGAAAAATATGATGGGCGTAATATGACGTTCATCATATTTTAGGTGTCGCCATGAGCAACTCTGCCAAGTCCAGCAAGCGCGAGCAGTCCCACCACCGGATCGTCGAAGCCGCCAGCCGCGCAGTGCGCCGCCATGGCTATGCGGGCGTCGGCGTGGCCGAGGTCATGAAGGAGGCGGGGCTCACCCATGGTGGCTTCTACGCCCACTTCGATTCGCGCGAAGCCCTGCTGGTGGAGGCCATCGAGCATGCTGGCGCCATTAGCAGCGCCCTGCTGGACGAGCGCATCGCCGCGCGCACCCGCGAGACCGGCAATCCCCTGCAAGCGCTGATCGAACTCTATCTCTCCGACGAGCACTTGGCGCATACCGAACACGGCTGCGTGGTCGGGGCGCTGGCCAGCGAGATTCCGCGCCAGCAGGAAGTGGTGCGCGAAGCCTCTGTCCAGCGGGTCGACCGCCTGGTGCGGCGCGTGGCCCTGGCCTTGCCGGACGATGCGGCGCCCGGCCTGGCAAGCGTCATTGCCGGCGCGCTGATCGGCAACCTGCAGCTGGCCCGGATCCAGGGTGACAATCCGGAGGGCAGGGCGGTGCTGGCGGCGGCGCGCGAGACGCTCGTGGCCGTGTTTGCCGAGGTTTCCTGATTCATCCAGGCCGGCGCTGCCGGCTTTTTTCGCCTCACAAATATGATGATGATCATATGATGGTTATCATAAATTCGACGGCATGGCCGTCATATCAACGCTGAAAGGATTCATCATGAAGGTCCAGAACGCAACTGCCCTGATTACCGGCGCCAACCGCGGCCTCGGCGCGGAATTCGCGCGCCAGGCGCTCGCCCGCGGCGCCCGCAAGGTCTACGCGGCGGCGCGCGACCCGTCGACGATCGCTGCTGCCGGCCTGGTTCCGGTGCGGCTGGACGTGACCGATGCGAACCAGGCCGCCGCCCTGGCCGCGGAGCTCGGCGACGTCGACCTGGTGATCAACAATGCCGGCGTGGCCAACACCGGCAGCGTGCTCGATGCCGAGGGCCTCGATTCGCTGCGCTGGATGCTGGAAACCAATGTCTTTGGCCTACTGAACGTGAGCCGCGGCTTCGCGCCCGTGCTGGCGCGCCATGGCGGCGGCGCGGTGGTGAACGTGCTGTCGGTGGCGAGCTGGGTCAGCAACCCGGTGCTGGCTAACTATGGCGTCACCAAGGCCGCCGCCTGGAGCGCGACGAATGCCCTGCGCGACGCCTTGCGCGACCAGGGCACCCAGGTGCTTGGCGTGCACGTCGGCCTGATCGATACCGACCTGACACGCGGCTTCGATGCGCCGAAGCTGACGACGGAGACGGTCGTGGAGCGCGTGTTCGCGGCGCTCGAGGCTGGCGACAGCGAGGTGCTGGTCGACGAGCTCACGCGCGCCGTCAAGCGCGGGCTGTCGGCCGAACCGGGCATCTATACCCTGGCTCGCTGAGGCAGGTCAACATGCTTGACGCAACCGTGATGGACCTCCCGCTCCTCGGGCAGGTGGCCGCGCGCATGACGCGGCCGCGCCGCCAGCCCCTGGATGAGGAGGGCAGGCTCCTGCTGCTCGAAGGCGTGCGCGACGAGGTGTGGCACGAGGGCCGGATGCTGGTCGCCTACACCTTCGGCGACGCGCGCCCCGATGCCGGAACCGGCGCGCCGCGGCGGCGTGCACTGCTCGTGCACGGCTGGGAAAGCCGCGCGGCGGCCTGGCATGTGCTGGTGCGCGCCCTGGTGGCCGAGGGGTGGCACGTGACGGCGTTCGATGCGCCGGCGCATGGCGAATCCGCCGGCGAGTTGAGCGATGTGGTGGCGATGGGCAAGGCAGTCCTGGCCGTCGCGGAGTGGCTGGGGCCGGTCGACGCCGTGGTCGCGCATTCGCTCGGCTCGCCGGCGGCCCTGTACGCCTTCGCCCACGGGCTGCGCACCGGAGCCAGCGTGCACCTGGCCGGGCCGTCCTCGTTGATCCGAGCGCTGAACCGGACCGCCTGCGACGTCAAGGTCGATGGCGCCGCGCTGCGGGCGCGTTTTGAGGCGCGGACAGGGCTCGATGCAGCGGACATGGAGCTCGAACGCCTCGCGGCGGGCATGCGGCATCCGGCCCTGCTGCTGCACGATCCGCTGGATCCGGAAGTGCACTGGTCGGAATCCGCGGCGCTGGCGCAGGCGTGGGATGGCGCGCAGCTAGAGGCGGCCAATGGTGTGGGGCACCGGAAGATCAGTGGTGACAGCGCGGCCGTCGAACGTATCGTCGGGTTTCTTTCGTAGGGTGGACGGCTTTGCCGTCCGCGCGTTCAAATCCCCTCGGGTCAGACGTATCGTGTTTTCAAAGGCTGGTTGAACGCGCGGACGGGGAACCCGACTAGGCGTCCCCGTCCACCCTACGAAAAACGCCCCGGAGCTTGCGCTGCGGGGCGTTCTTTTATGCGCGAATACAACTCAGTCGCGAATCTCCAGCGCCCGGTTCAGGCTCAGCGCCGCCAGCGAACCGACCGCGCCCGAGAGCAGGTAGAGGCTCACATAGCCCAGGCCGAAGTGGGCCGACAGGCCGAGGGCGACCAGCGGGGCGAAGGCCGCGCCGACCAGCCAGGCGAGGTCCGAGGTCAGGGCCGCGCCGGTGTAGCGGTAGCTTTGCTTGAAGTTCGCGGTCACGGCGCCGGCGGCCTGGCCGTAGGACAGGCCCAGCAGGGCGAAGCCGACCAGGATGAAGGTGTTCTGGCCGGTGACGCCGCCGTCCATCAGGGACGGCACGGACAGCGAGAACAGGCCGATCAGGACCGCCAGGGAGCCGAGCGTGGTGCGGCGGCCGACTTTATCGGCGATGTAGCCGGAAACCAGGATGGCCAGGACCGCCAGGCCCGCACCCCACATCTGGACGTGCAGGAACTCGTCCATCGGGCGAGTGTCGTAAAGCTGGATCCAGGACAGCGGGAACACCGTCACCAGGTGGAACAGGGCGTAGCTGGCCAGTGCGGCCAGCGCGCCGATGGCGATATTGCTGCCCTGGCTCTTGACCAGTTCGCCGACCGGGGCCGGATCGAGTTCGTGGGCGTCGAGCAGGCGCGAATACTCGCTGGTCGAGACCAGGCGCAGCCGGGCGAACAGGGCCACCACGTTGATCGCGAAGGCGCAGAAGAAGGGGAAGCGCCAGCCCCAGACCAGGAAGTCGTCCTGCGACAGGTTGGTGAGCAGGTAGGCGAACAGGCCGGCCGCGATCAGGAAACCGATCGGCGCCGCCAGCTGGCCCAGCATCGCATACCAGCCGCGCTTGTTTTCAGGCGCCGAGAGCGCAAGCAGCGAGGGCAGGCCGTCCCAGGAGCCGCCCTGGGCGATGCCCTGGCCGATGCGCATCAGCGACAGGATCACGATCGAGGCCACGCCGATCCGGCTGTAGGTCGGCAGGAAGGCAATCACGCAGGTACAGGTGCCCATCAGGAAGAGGGCAATGGTGAGCTTGATTTCCCGGCTGAAACGCGTTTGCAGCCACATGAAAATCACGGTGCCGAGGGGGCGCGCGATGAATGCGAACGAAAAAACGGTAAATGAGTATAGTGTCGCTTCAAGTCGGTCAGCCCACGGGAAAAATACCGCGGGAAAGACCAGAACCGAGGCGATGGCATAGACGAAGAATTCGAAATATTCCGAAGCGCGGCCGATGACCACGCCGACGGCTATTTCACCCGGGTGGATTTCACCGTCCCGGGCATTGATGTTACGAGCCCCACTGGTTGGGTGGGTGATGGGAGCGGCACCTGCGCCGCCGTACGTCGTCGTGCTTTGCATATCTTCGTCTCCTGGGTTGCCCGGCCTCCGCAGCACCTCCGGGGCATTGCTTGTAGTGCAATGCTGTAATTGCAATATAGCAAGGGTGGGACAAAGTGTCCAATGGTTGCCGTAGGCCGTTGGCGTTACAGTAGCATGTTCTTATTCCCATGTAACGTTAGATACCTAGCATGATTCCTAAAATTGTCCGCCGCGGACTGCCATTACTTCTGCTTGCGCTGCTTTCCGGCTGCAACACGGTCGTGATGAATCCCACCGGCGATATCGCAAAGCAGCAGGCAGACCTGATCACGGTCTCGGTCCTGCTGATGTTGATCATCATCGTCCCGGTGATGATCCTGACCGTTCTGTTCGCCTGGCGCTATCGCAAGAGCGCGAATGCGAAATACGAGCCGGACTGGGACCACTCGACCAAGCTCGAGCTGGTGATCTGGGGCGCACCGCTCCTCATCATCATCGTCCTGGGCCTGATCACCTGGGTCTCGACCCACAAGCTCGACCCCTACCGTCCGCTCGACCGCATCGACGAGAACCGTCCGATCCCGGCCTCGACCAAGCCGCTCGAGATCCAGGTCGTGGCGCTGGACTGGAAATGGCTGTTCATCTATCCGGAGCAGGGCATCGCTTCGGTGAACGAACTGGTCACCCCGGTCGACGTCCCGGTCCGCTTCAAGATCACGTCCTCGACCGTGATGAACACCTTCTACATCCCGACGCTGGCCGGCATGATCTACGCGATGCCGGGCATGGAGACGACCCTGAACGCCGTGCTGAACAAGCCGGGCGACTACAAGGGCATTTCCGCCAACTTCAGCGGCGAAGGCTTCTCGCACATGTACTTCGCGTACAAGGGCGTGAACGCGGGCGACTTCGACGCCTGGGTCCAGAAGATGAAGACCAATCCGGGCGTGCTGAACCGCGCCGACTACCTGAGCCTGGAAAAGCCGTCCGTGCGTGAGCCGGTGCGCTACTACGGTTCGGTGGAGCCGGCCCTGTTCAACCGTGTCCTGAACCGTTGCGTGGCCGAAGGCGCCGTCTGCATGAACCAGCAGATGGCGGACGACCACAAGCGCAACCAGATGGCCGCCGAGATCCGCAAGCTGCAGAAGGCGCCTGCCTCCCAGGTCGCCAATGCGGAGGTGGAGATCTGCGTGACCCCGGAAGTCCAGGCCGCCGCCGGTCAGACCACTCCTAATAATATTGTGAAGAAGTAATCATGCAAGACTCATCTCTCGACTTGACGAAGCTTATCTTCGGTCGGCTCAGCTGGGACGCGATTCCCTTCCACGAGCCGATCCTGATCGCGACCTTCGCCGGCGTCATCGCGGGTGGCCTGGGCCTGGTGGCCCTGATCACCTACTTCCGCCAGTGGGGCATGTTGTGGAACAACTGGTTCACCAGTATCGACCACAAGAAAATCGGTATCATGTACATGATCCTCGGCATCATCATGTTCCTGCGCGGCTTCGCCGACGCCCTCATGATGCGTGCCCAGCAGGCGTTCGCCTTCGGCTCCAACCACGGCTTCCTGCCGCCGGACCACTACGACCAGATCTTCACCGCCCACGGCGTGATCATGATCTTCTTCGTGGCCATGCCTTTCGTGACCGGCCTGATGAACTACGTCGTGCCGCTGCAGATCGGCGCCCGCGACGTGGCCTTCCCCTTCCTGAACAACTTCTCGTTCTGGATGACCACCATGGGCGCCGTGCTCGTGATGGCTTCCCTGTTCGTGGGTGAGTTCGCACGCACCGGCTGGCTGGCCTATCCGCCGCTGTCGGGCATCCTGGCTAGTCCAGGCGTCGGCGTCGACTACTACATCTGGTCGCTGCAGATCGCGGGTGTCGGCACCTTGCTGTCGGGCGTCAACCTGATCGTCACCATCGTCAAGATGCGCGCACCGGGCATGGGCCTGATGAAGATGCCTGTCTTCGTCTGGACCTCGCTGTGCACCAACATCCTGATCGTGATCACCTTCCCGATCCTGACCGCCGTGCTGGCCATGCTGGGCATGGACCGCCTGTTCGACACCGCCTTCTTCACCAACGACCGTGGCGGCAATGCCATGATGTACGTGAACCTGATCTGGATCTGGGGCCACCCGGAGGTGTACATCCTGATCCTGCCGGCCTTCGGCATCTTCTCGGAAGTCGTCTCGACCTTCTGCGGCAAGCGCCTGTTCGGCTACACCTCGATGGTGTACGCGACCTGCGTCATCATGGTGCTGTCGTACCTGGTCTGGCTGCACCACTTCTTCACCATGGGTAGCGGCGCGAGCGTGAACTCCTTCTTCGGCATCACGACGATGATCATCTCGATCCCGACCGGCGCGAAGATCTTCAACTGGCTGTTCACGATGTACCGCGGCCGTATCCGCTTCGAACTGCCGATGATGTGGACCGTGTCCTTCATGCTGACCTTCGTCATCGGCGGCATGACCGGCGTGATGCTGGCGATCCCGGCAGCCGACTTCGTGCTGCACAACTCGCTGTTCCTGATCGCCCACTTCCACAACGTCATCATCGGCGGCGTGGTGTTCGGCCTGTTCGCCGGCTTCAACTACTGGGCGCCGAAGATGTTCGGCGTGAAGCTGAACCAGTTCTGGGGCCATGTCTCGTTCTGGCTGTGGTCGATCGGCTTCTGGGTCGCCTTCACCCCGCCGTACATCCTGGGCTTCATGGGCTATACCCGCCGCATGAGCCACTTCGAAGACCAGTCGGTGCAATGGCTGTTCCAGATCTCGCTGGCCGGCACCCTGATGATCGCCGGCGGTATCGGTGCGCTGCTGCTGCAATGCTTCTTCACCTGGAAAGACCGCGCCAAGCTGCGTGACATCACCGGTGACCCGTGGGATGGCCGTACGCTGGAGTGGGCGACCTCGTCGCCGCCGCCGGACTACAACTTCGCCTTCACCCCGGTGGTGCACGACAACGACACCTTCGCCGACATGAAGAAGAACGGCTACCAGCGTCCCCTGAAGGACTTCGTCGCGATCCACATGCCCAAGAACACCTGGGCCGGCTTCGTGATCTCGGCAATCTCGGCCGTGGTGGGCTTCGGCATCATCTGGCACATGTGGCTGCTGGTCGGCGTCGCCTTCATCGCCATGATGGCCGCGATCATCATCCATACGTTCAACTACAAGCGCGATTTCTACATCCCGGCGGAAGAAGTGGCCCGCACCGAGGAAGCGCATACCCGTCTGCTGAAGAGCTACGTCTGAAACAACCATGGCAAATAATCCAACCATTCCCGGCGGCCTGACCGCCGAAGAGGTGACCGCGCGCTACCTGGTGCGCGAACACCATCCGGAGCAGGGCACCTTGCTCGGCTTCTGGATCTACCTGATGAGCGACTGCCTCATCTTCGCGTCCCTGTTCGCCACCTATGCGGTGCTGGGCCGTAACTACGCCGGCGGTCCGACCGGCGCCGAACTGTTCGACCTGACGCTGATCGCCATTAACACCGGCTTCCTGCTGCTCTCGTCGATCACCTTCGGTTTCGCCATGGTGGCGGCGCAAGCCAAGAAACTGAAAGCGACCCTGGTCTGGATGGCCGTTACCGGCCTGCTGGGCGTGGCCTTCCTGTCCCTGGAAATCTACGAGTTCCTGCACCTGATCCACCTGGGCGCGGGCCCGAGCCGCAGCGGCTTCCTGACCGCGTTCTTCTCGCTGGTCGGCACCCACGGCCTGCACGTGCTGTTCGGCGCGATCTGGCTGGTGACCCTGATGGTCCAGCTGTCGAAACACGGCCTGACCACCGAGAACTTCCGTCGCCTGCAGTGCCTGTCGCTGTTCTGGCACTTCCTGGACGTCGTCTGGATCGGCGTGTTTACCTTTGTCTACCTGATGGGAGTGCTGCCATGAGCGATCACATCCACCACCACGAACACGATCACGACGGCCACACCAGCTTCGTCACCCACTACAGCATCAAGGACTACGCGATCGGCTTCGTGCTGTCGCTGATCCTGACCGCGATTCCGTTCTGGCTCGTCATGGGCCACGTGCTGCCGCCGGAAACGACGAAGTACGTGATCATGGGCTTCGCCGGCGTCCAGTTCGTCGTGCAGATGATTTACTTCCTGCACATGAACTCGAAGTCGGAAGGCGGCTGGAACATGATGGCGCTGCTGCTGACCGTCGTCCTGCTGGTCATCGTGCTGGCCGGCTCGATCTGGGTCATGGCGCACATGAACGCCAACATGATGCCGGCCATGGGTGGCGCAAGCGACACCACCCACGGCATGCACGACATGCAGTAAGCAAGTAGTCAATGCAGCACCAGCGCGACCAGCAAGCAGGACCCACCTCCCATCCGCCACGCAGCAATCTTGCGCGGCGGGTGTTCGGAATGGTGCTCCTGTTGCTGGTCGCGCTTTTTCTTGCTCTCGGCACCTGGCAGGTCGTGCGCCTGCAGTGGAAGCTGGACCTGATCGCGCGGGTCGACGCGCGCGTGCATGCGGACCCCGTGCCGCCCCCCGGCGCGGCGCGCTGGACACAGGTCGGCAAGGAATCCGACGAATACCGGCGCGTGCGCGTGTCCGGACACTACCTCTACGCATTCACCACCCCCGTCCAGGCGCTGTCCGAACTGGGCGCGGGCTTCTGGCTGCTCACGCCGTTCTGTACGGACGAGGGCCATATCATTTTCATCAACCGCGGCTTCATTCCCGCGGCAAGTAACAAGCCGGGCAGCTATCCGGCCCGCCGCGCCGGCGCCAATCCCTGCGCCGCGCCGGGCGATAAGGTGGAAGTCACCGGCCTGCTGCGCATCAACGAGCCGAAAGGCGGCTTCCTGCGCGAAAACGACCCGGCGAACAATCGCTGGTACTCGCGCGACGTCGTGAAACTGGCGGCCGCGCGCGGCCTGTCCAACGTGGCGCCGTACTTCATCGATGCCGGCAGGGGCCAGGATCCGCAAGGCGCGCCCGAGCGCGCCGTCGGCGGCCTGACCGTCATCTCCTTCACCAACAACCATCTCGTGTATGCGCTCACCTGGTTCGCCCTGGCCCTGATGGCCGGCGCCGCCTGGTGGTGGGTCAGCCGTCATGGCGGTACAATCCGCGACGACGACTGAACGCATATACCGATGATCCAGAACCCCCTCGATTTCTTCGCCAAGGCAGCGCGCAGCTCGCCCCAGGCGGCAGCGGCGAACGTCGAGTTCGCGGCCGGCCACAAGAACATGCTGCAGCTGATCGAGCTGCGCTGGATCGCCGTCATCGGCCAGATCACCACGATCGCCGCCGCCATCCTGATCTTCCGCATCGAACTGCCGCTGGTGCACATGCTGCAGGTGCTGGCCTGCCTGATCGCCTTCAACGTCGCCAGCCACATGCGCTGGCACGAGCGGCGGCCGGTGTCGAACGGCGAGATGTTCATGGCCCTGCTGGTCGACGTCGCCAGCCTGACCGTGCTGCTCTACCTGTCGGGCGGCATCACCAATCCCTTCGCCTTCCTCTACCTGCTGCAGGTGATCCTGTCGGCGGTGCTGCTGGACGTGCTGTGGACCTGGGTCATCGTCCTGATCACGACCTTCTGCCTGGCGGGCCTGGCCATGTATGCCCAGCCGCTCGCGCTGCCCTTCGACCATGCGCGCGGCATCTCCAGCCTCTACATCCAGGGCCTGCTGGTGTGCTTCGCACTGGACGCGGCCCTCCTGGTGATGTTCATCTCGCGCATCTCCGACACCCTGCGCGACAAGGCGTCCCAGCTGGCGCTGCTGCGCCAGCAGGCGGTCGAGGAAGAACACATCGTGCGCATGGGCCTGCTGGCCTCGGGCGCCGCCCACGAACTGGGCACGCCGCTCGCGACGGTGTCGGTGATCCTGGGCGACTGGAAGCGCATGCCGCAGTTCCGCGACGACCCGGGACTGCTCGAAGACCTGAACGAAATGCAGACCCAGCTCCAGCGCTGCAAGAGCATCGTCAGCGGCATCCTGCTGTCGGCCGGCGAGGCGCGCGGCGAGTCGGCGGTGCGCACCACCGTGCGCAGCTTCCTCGACGGGCTGGTCGCGACCTGGCGCGCGAGCCGGCCGGTGGCCGGCTTCCAGTACAATAACCAGGTGCTGGAGGACGTGCCGGTCGCGTCGGACTCGGCCCTGAAGCAGACCATCGACAACCTGCTCGACAATGCGCTGGAGGCCTCGCCCGAGTGGGTCGGGCTGGATGTGCGCAAGGAGGACGGCGTGCTGCACGTCGTCGTCACCGACCGTGGCCCCGGCTTCTCGGCGGCCATGCTGGGCCAGATCGGCAAGCCCTACCAGTCCACCAAGGCCGATCCGGGCCACGGGCTCGGCCTGTTCCTGGCCGTGAACGTCGCGCGCAAGCTGGGCGGCGCGGTGACGGCGGCCAACCGTCCGGAAGGCGGGGCGCAGGTGAGCCTGAGCCTGCCGCTGTCGAGTATCGCCATTGAAGAAGAACGGAAAGAGGCAAGCATTGACCGAAAGCCCTGAGCGCCTGCTGCTCATCATCGAAGACGACGAGGCCTTCGCCCGCACCCTCAGCCGCTCCTTCGAGCGGCGCGGCTACCGCGTGCTGGTGGCCCCAGGCCACGACGAGGCGGCCGCGCTGCTGGAACGTCACTCGCCCGGCTACGCCGTGGTCGACCTCAAGCTCAAGGGGAACAGTTCCGGCCTGGCCTGCGTCCAGCTGCTGCACGAGCACGACCCGGACATGCTGATCGTCGTGCTGACCGGCTTCGCCAGCATCGCCACCGCCGTGGAAGCGATCAAGCTGGGCGCGGTGCAGTACCTGGCCAAGCCCTCGAATACCGACGACATCGAGGCCGCCTTCGGCCACGTGGCCGGCAATACCGAGGTCGAACTCACCGCCCGCTCGACCTCGATCAAGACACTCGAGTGGGAGCGCATCCACGCCGTGCTCGCCGAGACCGATTTCAACATCTCGGAGGCGGCGCGCCGCCTGGGCCTGCACCGGCGCACGCTGGCGCGCAAGCTCGAGAAGCAGCGGGTGAAGTAGGGGAGCCGGCCCGTGCGACTGCTCCTGCTGCTGGCCTGCCTCTCCATTGCGCCCGCCTACGGCGCCGATCCGCTCGCCGCCGGCCGTGCGGCCTTCCAGCGCTGCGCCAACTGTCACCAGGTCGGGCCCCGCGCGGCCAGCCACTTCGGACCCCAGCTCAACGGCATCATCGGCCGCCGTGCCGGGGCGGCCCCGGATTTCGCCTATTCCCCGGCCATGAAGAAGGCCGGCTTCGTCTGGGACGAGAAGCGCCTTGGCGCCTTCCTGCGCGACCCGGACGCCGTCGTCCCGGGCAACAAGATGCGTTTCTGGGGCCTGCGCAGCGAACGCCAGATCGCCGACCTGCTGGCCTACCTGCGCGCGGCCAAGGGCTGATCCTTGGCGCAGCCGACAGGGAAGGTCATCTCCATCGCGCTGCGCGCCGCACAGGCGCCGGCTCCCACGCAGGTCCATAGGGCGACGGCCATCGCAGGCCTCGGCCTGCAGGACGACCGGCACGCCGATGCGCGCTCGCCGCGCCAGTTGCTGCTCGCAGGCGGCAGCGCTTATGAGAGGCTCGGGCTGCCGCCGCACGCGCTGCGCGAAAACCTGCTCCTCGATCTCGATACCGCGGACCTCGTGTCCGGGATGCTGCTGCGTGTCGGCCATGAGGTGATCCTGCGCCTGACTTTTCAGTGCGAAGCCTGCGGCGCGCTCACGGCGCGGGTGGGCGCGTCCTCGCGCTCGCTGCGGCAGCGGCGCGGCATCCTGGCGCGCGTGGAGAATGGCGGCGAGATCCGGATCGGCGACCCGGTCACCATCCTCGATGCGCGCAGCCGCTTCCTTCCCGATGACTGGCACGAGCGCCTTGCCTTGGTCCTCGACGCCGTTCCGCCGGGAATGGTGATCGCTTACGCCGACCTGGCGCGCGTGGCGGGCGTCCAGGCCAGCTACTGCCGTGCCTTCCCGCGCGCGCTGCCGAAGCTTGGGCTGGATCGCGCCGCGCGCGCCGTGCCAGCCAGCTCATCCGACCCTGCGCCGCGCTGGGACGGCGCCGGTTTCTTCGACTAGCCTTCGAGCCCGAGCAACCCGGAGTGTCAGGTCTGACATTTAGACACGAGCTCAGCAGTTCTCGACTTTACAGATGGGCTCGTGTCCGAATGTCAGACCTGACACCGAGGTTTTGTTCTTACAGATGGGCTCGTGTCCGAATGTCAGACCTGACACCGAGGTTTTGTTCATACTGTTGCTAGCCTCCGAGCTTGCTGAGCGCGTAGGCCGCCAGGAAGCCCGTCACGACGATCAGGCCGGCGAAATCGTGGGTCTCTTCGAAGGCTTCCGGAATCATGGTATCGACCAGCATCGCCAGCACGCCGCCGGCCGCGACGGCCGTGGTGGCGGCCACGACTTCGGGCGGGAAGTGGCGGAATACCGCGAAGCCCAGCAGGGCGGCGACGCCGGAGGCGACGACGATGCCGCCCCAGATGCCGAAGATGTAGCGCGCCGAGCGCCCGGCCTGCTTCATGCCGGCGGCGCTCGACAGGCCTTCCGGAATGTTCGACAGAAAAATCGCCGCCACCGCGACCATGCTCACGCCCTGGCCGCCCAGCATCGACAGGCCGATCACGATCGATTCCGGAATGCCGTCGAGCAGGGCGCCGATGGCGATCGCGGCGCCGCTGTTGCCGTTGTCCCTGGCGCTCGGCTGGCGGCCGGAACGCTTGCGGTGCTTGGCGCCGTGGTGCGACAGTTTCCAGTTGGCTGCGGTATAGACGCTTGCGCCGCCCAGGAAACCGATCGCCGTAGAGGCGAATCCGCCGGTGTGGAAGGCGTGTTCCATCAGTTCGAAGGAGAGGGCGGAGATCAGGACGCCGCTGCCGAAGGCCATGATGGCCGCGATCAGCCGCTGCGGCACGTGCAGGCGAAAGCCGATGAAGGCGCCCAGCAGCAGGGCGCCGCCCGCGACCAGTCCCCAGAAACCCGCCTGCAGCCACAAGGGCACGCCACCCATCGGTCCTCCCTCCTATTACCCAATGGCGGCATCATATCGCGACAACAAGAGTTTTATCCGGCACAATTAACGGTTTCACAAGTTAAGGAGGTCCGATGCCCACCATCCGCCCGTCCACGCGCGCAGACGCCGAGGTGCTCGCGGACATCTGGCGCGCCAGCGTGCGCGCCACCCACGACTTCCTCAGCGAAGCGCATTTCACTGAAATCGAGGCGCTGGTCGCGCACCAGTACCTGCCGAACGCGCCGCTCTGGGTCATCGAGGTCGACGGCAGCCCGGCCGGCTTCATGGGCCTGAGCGGCGCCCATGTCGACGCGCTCTTCATCGACCCGCGCCGCCGCGCCCAGGGACTGGGCCGCAGCATGATCGCGCACGCCTCCCGGCTGGAGGGGAAGCTGACGGTCGACGTCAACGAGCAGAACCCGCAGGCGGTCGGCTTCTACGAGCGCATGGGTTTCCGAAGGACCGGCCGCAGCCCGCATGACGACGCGGGGCGGCCTTATCCCTTGCTGCACATGTGCCAGGATTAAAAAGGTAGCGAATTTCCTTTAGGCATAAATACATTCGGACAAATTTTCTTGCATCCGTTACATTTATCAGTCATCATAGGCGGGTGACGCCGGTCCGCCAGGACCGTGTGTCCGATCAGCGATGAGGCGGTTCAAACCGTTTCTTTTTGTCCCCCGCATCACGCCGGGGGATTTTTTCGGTGCCGCGGCCCAGCTTGCCGTGGATGGCGCGACCCGCGCCTGCCGGCCCACCGCACAGGCCGAGGCTGACCAACGCTTCGCCTGGGCGCCACCGGAGGACCCATGAGCGACACGCATTCCCCCAGATTCCCAGTCAGACGATTGCCGGCTGCCGCCTTGTGCGCCGGCCTGCTGGCCAGCATCACCGTTGCACCACATGCCGCCGCGGCGCGCAAGCCGGTCACGCCTCCGCTCGCGGACTTCGCCGAACTGAGCGGCTCCAACCCGGCCAGCTGCAGCGGCCCCATCGACCCCGCCCTCGGCGGCCTTGGCGAACCGACGACCCGGCGCTGCGCCTGGAGCCAGCGCGTCGAGATGCTGTACTGGGAAACCGTCCCGAACGCTGGCAATGCCTGCCTGCCGCCCCCCAGCCTGGCCTGGCACCGCCTGGGCAGCGGCATGCGCGCCCCGATCACTCCCTGGAGCAACGCGTGGACCGCCCAGGGCGTGCTGTCCCAGCAGGGCGGCGTGGAGCAGGCCAGTGCCCTGTGGCGTCGCGAGGACGGCCAGTGGTCGGCCGTGCTGTGGCGCTGGCTGCCCTCCGAAAAAAACGACACGCGCGCCTGGCAGTTCGGCCACTGGAAGGACGTGGTGCAAGCCGTGCGCACCGCCGCCGCCGACGCCAAGGCGCCGCCATCCTCGCCGCTGCTGGCCGCCTGGGAAGACGCCGCGCGCGGCAAGCCGCGCCTGCGCGAGCCGGACGCCGCGCGCTGGATTTCCGACGGCGCCTGCCTGAGCCTGCAGACCGCCGGCATCGGCCAGGCACGCCTGCACCTGCCGCATTCGCGCGACGACGTGCGCCAGGAACAGCGCAGCGCGATGCAGGTGCAGCTGGCGCGCCGCTATCCGAACGCCGACTGGTTGCAATCCTTCTCCCTCGTTGACCCTGCGACGCCGGGCGCACGCAGCGGTTCGAAATTCACTGCGGTGTGGCGCGAAGGCGCGGTGCTCAACGGCCAGCTCTGGATCACGCTGCCGGGGGACGGCGGCATCGTACGCGCCCGCATTTCCAGTGTGCTTGCGGCGGCCCGCAGCGACGAGCCGGCCAGGGAGCGCGCCTTACTCATCCAGCGCGAACTGACGGCGCTGGCCCACGCTTGGGAGGTGCGTCATGAATGAAGAACTGAACACCCCGCTGTGGCTGCTCTCGCCGCTGGCCATGCTGGGCGGCGGACTGATGCTGGCCCTCGTGATCGGCCTGACCCTGCAGCGATTCAAGGTGCCCAAGCTCTACGGCGCCGTGCTGGCCGGCCTGCTGCTCGGTTCCACCGGCGGCGGCCTGATCGACCGGGCCCTCCTGACCCAGTTCCAGGAGCTGCTCAATGCGGCGGCGGCCCTGGTGCTGTTCGAGGTGGGACGCAAGATGGACCTGGCCTGGCTCCTGAAAAGCGGACGGCAGGGCGGCAGCCTGCTGCTGGCCACGCTGGCGCGCTGGGTGGCGGTAGCGGTCACGCTGCGCCTGCTCGGCCTGCAATGGGGCGCGGCCATCTTCATCGCCTCGATCCTGATCGCGGTGAACCCGGTCATCGTCAACTCCATGGTCGCCGACGAGAACGCGAGCGGCACCGGCACCTTCGCGGTCGCCAATATGGTGGGACTGAGTTCGCTGGTGGCGCTCCTGATCCTGGCGGTGACCATGGCCTGGACCCGCAGCCACGGCATCGACGCCGGCGGCGACTTCGCGGGCGAGCTGATGCGCCAGGGCGGCAAGCTCGTGCTGGGCGCCGGCATCGCCCTGCTGTCCTATGGCCTGTACGCGGCCGCGACCCGGCTGTGCCGGGTGCCTGCGCGCATGCGTCCGGGCATGCTGCTGGCGGCGCTCCTGATCGACCTCGGCCTGTGCTCGGTGTCGGCCGCGAGCGCGCTGCTCTCGCTGCTGCTCATGGGCGTCCTGCTGCGCAATGTGGAAAAGCGCGACAATGTGTTTCAAGCCCAGCTGCAGACGGCCCAGGACATCGGATACGTGCTGCTGTTCCTGATGTCGGCCGCCCTGGTCGACCTGGGCGAGCTGGCCAAGGGCTGGACCCTGGGCGCCGCCTTGCTCGTGTTCGCGGTGCGCATCGCCGTCACCCGCCTGGCATTGTGGCCGGCCAGCGCCTGGGACGGCCGCAAGAAGCATGCGATGGCCCTGTCGATGTGTTCGCTGGTGAGCTATGGCGGCCTGGTGGTGGACAACACCCTGAACGCCTACACGGGCCTGGACCCCGCGTCGACCGAACTGATGGGCGCGCTGCTGGCCCTGAACGTGCTGCTGGCGCCCGGCCTGACCTGGCTCGGCCTGCGCCTGGCGGGCGAAACCTACCAATCCGGCGGCATCGATACCACGCCGCTGGAGAAAATCAAGGAGGTCGCATGAACGAGACCCTGAAGATGGACGCCGCCGCCGCGCAGGCGCAGGCGGTAAGCGGCAAGGGCCCGGCCTTCCTGCCGGAGTTCAAGACCTCGACCGTGGGCACCATGGGCATCGAGCTCGAGCTGATGGTGCTCGACCGCCTGACCTACGACCTGTTCCCGGCCGCGCCCGACATCCTGCGCGTGCTCGACAAGCACGACAAGCCCTGGGTGCACACGCCCGAGATCACGACCTCGATGCTGGAGGTGGCGACCTCGATCCTGCAATCCTTCGGCGAGGCGCGCAAGCAGCTCGAGCACATCCGCTCCACGGTGCAGCGCGCGGCCTTCGAAGTCGGCGCCGCGATCTCGGGCGGCGGCGCCCATCCTTTCCAGCGCTGGAACGAGCAGCGCATCTATCCGAAGGAACGCTACTTCGAATCCGAGCGCAAGTACGGCTACCTGGCCAAGCTGTTCACGGTGTTCGGCATGCACGTGCACATCGGCGCCGGCAGCGCCGACGAGGCGGTGCGCCTGTGCGCCTGGCTGACCCAGCGCGCGCCGCTGTTCATCGCTCTGTCGAGCAATTCGCCATGCTGGCAGGGCGAGGTCTCGGGCTTTTGCAGCTCGCGCAGCAATGTGGTCGGGGCCTTCCCGATGAGCGGCATCCAGCCGGCCGAGCTGCGCAGCTGGCAGGACTTCCGCGACTATTTCGATCGCCTGGCGGGCTTTGGCATCGTCAACAGCATCAAGGATTTCTACTGGGACGTGCGGCCCAAGCCGGAATACGGCACCATCGAGCTGCGCGTGCTCGATACGCCCCTGAAACCCGTGTACGCGGCCGCGCTGGCCTGCTACGCGCGCGAACTCTGCCTCGAATTCGCCAGCCAGCCGGGCCGCTGGCCGTCCAACGGCAGCCGCGAGCTCTACACCTGGAACCGCTTCAACGCGGCGCGCGACGGGGTCGACGGAAGCTGGATCGATCCCGAAACCGGCGTTTCTCTGCCGGTGGCCGAGGTGATCCGGGCCGACCTGGAACGGCTGGCCCACAGGTCGCTCGATCCCGACTTCGCCCAGGCGCGGGTGGTGATCGAAGACCTCATGAAGGAGGGCGGCCAGGCCGGCCTCTTGAAACGCCACCTGGCTGCCGGCGGCGGCATGAACGACCTGGCCCGGATGGCGAGCGAGGTCTTCGAGGCCGGCGAAGGGCTGGGCAGGAATTAAAGTTGGGCCAGCGGCACCTTGGCCGCGTCGACGTCCGCCGCCAGCTCGGCGATGAGGCGGCCGAGATCCTGTTCGAGGCGCAGCAGGGTGGCCTCGTCGAGGCTGGCCAGGGCGTCGGGCAGCACGCCGGCGAAGGGCATGGGGGCGCTGCGCAGCACGGCCGCGCCCTCGGGCTGGACCCGCAGCGCGACGGCGCGGCGGTCGGCGCCTTCGCGGCTGGCGGTGACGAAGCCGCGCTCGACCAGGGCGCGCACCAGGTTGCTGGCGGTCGACTGGTGGATGTCGAGCTCGCGCGCCAGGCCGGTGGCGCCAATGCCGGGCTGGCGTTCGATCACGGACAGCGCCCATAGCTGGGCGCCGCCCAGGCCGGCTTCGCGCTCGACCTGGCGGAAATGGGTTTTGACGGCGTTGAAGACAACGCGGAACTGGCGCAGCACGCGCATCGGCGCGTTGCTGTCGGCGCCGGCGGGCTGGTTTTCGGGAAGGATATCGGGCATGCGCGCATCATAGCCGAAATC
The DNA here is from genome assembly GCA_040758275.1 of Pseudomonadota bacterium. Classification (GTDB taxonomy): domain Bacteria; phylum Pseudomonadota; class Gammaproteobacteria; order Burkholderiales; family Burkholderiaceae_D; genus Telluria. The sequence continues at coordinate 54,181 of JBFLVV010000007.1, read as the reverse complement.
CGCCACGCCGCCTGCCCGGAACCGAGCCTGTCCTGGTTTCGGCGCACCGATACGGTGCAGGAAGCGGACCCATCCTTTGCGCAGCCGAAACGTGGCGCGGCGCCAGGCGAGTTTTGCTAGCATGGGTCGCATGAATCGGCTGCTGGCATATCCGCTCTTGCGGCGCCGGCACATGGTGTCGCGCGCCGCCGTGGCAACCTTCCTGACCGGGCTTGCGCTGACTGCTCTGCTGTTCGGCGTGGCGCGACAGCTGGAGGCGGACCGGGCACGCGCCGACTTCGAGCAACGCGCCGCCGTGCGGACGGCCGCCGTCTCGCGCGCCTTCACCGACGCGGTCACCGACCTGCGTGCGCTCAACCTGCTGTTCACGGCCAGCGGCGGCAACGTTTCGCGCGAGACCTTCGACGCTTTTGCACAACCGCTGGCGGCCCGCAACGGCTACCTGCGCGCGCTCGAGTTCCAGCGCTTCGTCGACGACAGCGAACGCGCCGCTTTCGAAGCCGAGCGCGCCCGCTTTTGGCCCGGCTTCGCCATCCTCGAACGTGGCCCCGCCGGGCTGGTCGAGGCCGCGCGCCGGCCGCGCTACCTCGTCAACGACTACGTGGTGCCGATCTTCAGCAATGCGCAGATCTACGGCTACGACGCCTGGTCCAATCCCGACCAGCGTCACTATATGCAGCGCGCCATCGACAGCGGTCAGCCTACCGCCAGCCCGGTGCTGCGCCTGGTGCAGGGCGACGGGGCCCTGCGCGGCATGCTGGTGGCGATGCCGGTCTACCGCAGCGGCGCCGACCTGTCCAGCCCGGCCGCCAGGCGTGCGGCGGCGCTCGGCAGCACCACCGTGGTCATCGATGCGGCGCTGCTGGTCGGCGGCAGCCTGGCGGCGACGCGCCTGCTGGCGATGGGCGACTATGCGCTGACCCTCTACGGACATACCCGGGAGGGCCAAAGGGTGCCGGTGTTCCACCACGAAGGCAGTCCGGAGCCGGTCACCTGGCTCGAACGCCTGCTGGGCGGCGGACCGGAAACCATCGCGCGCGGCTTCGAAGTGGCCGGCACGCGCTGGGAGTTCGCTACGGTGCGCCTGGCGCGCCGCCTGGACAGCCAGACCGGGTCGCTGTCCATCCTGGCCTCGGGGATCCTGCTCAGCATCGCCGCCAGCTGGCTGGTGCACCTGCGCAGCGTGCGCACCCGCCGCATCGAGTCCCTGGTCGACCGCCGCACGGCGGACCTGGCCATGACGGCGGGCGAGCTGCGCCTGTACCGGCGCGCTATCGAGTCGGCCGCCAACCCCATCCTCCTGATCAGCGCGACGCGGCACGGCTACCCGATCGAGTACGCGAACCCGGCCTGCGAACGCATCCTCGGCCATGGCCCGGGCGAGCTGCTCGGCCTGCCGATCGCGGAGCTGGCGGGCTCGCCCCATGACGAGACCGGCCTGGTGGAACTGCGTCAGTCCCTGCTGGAGCGGCGCAAGGGCCATGCCCTGGTGCGCCAGGCCACGCGCGACGGACGCGAGCTGGTGAGCGAGGTCTATATTGCCCCGGTCAACGACGAAGCCGGGCGCACCACCCACTTCGTCGTCACCACCTACGACGTCACGGTGGCCAAGCGCTACGAGGCGGAACTCGCGCACCGCGCCAAATACGACAGCCTGACCGGGCTGGCCAACCGCGCGCTGCTGTCGGACCGGATCGAACGCGCCATCGCGGTGGCGAACGGCACGCCGGTGTGGACGGTCGCGCTCGATATCGACCATTTCAAGCTGATCAACGACACCCTGGGACGCGGCCTTGGCGACGAGGCCCTGCGCGCCATCGCGGCCCGCATCGCGGGCGCCATCCGCCAGGCCGACACGGCGGCGCGCGCGGGTGGCGACGACTTCATGCTGGTGCTGTGCGGCTGCGGCGACGAAGGCCAGGCGGCGGCCCAGGTGCAGGCCGTGCGCGATGCCATCGCCGAACCCCTGAAGATCGACGGCCACTTCCTGGTCTTCGGCTCCAGCGCCGGTGTGGCCGGCTATCCGAACGACGGGGGCGACCCGGAAACCCTGGTCAAGCATGCCGAGGTGGCCATGTACCGCGCCAAGGAGACCGGGCGGAACGGGGTGCAGTTCTACGCGCCCCACATGAATGCCCACGCCACCGACCGCCTGGCCCTCGAAGGCGCCCTGCGCGGCGCCTTGCGCGAACAGCAGTTCGAGCTCCACTTCCAGCCCCAGGTCGACCTCCACAGCGGACGGGTGGTCGGCACCGAGGCCCTGATCCGCTGGCGCCATCCCCATTTCGGCACGGTGCGGCCTGACCGCTTCATCGCCCTGGCCGAGGAAACCGGCCTGATCGTGCCGATCGGCGCATGGGCGTTGCGCTCGGCCTGCGTGCAGAACCGCGAATGGCAATGCTCCGGCCTGGGCCAGCTGCGGATCGCCGTCAACCTGTCGGCGCGCCAGTTTGCCGAGCCCGGCCTGGTCCAGACCGTGCGCGAGGTGCTCGAGGAAACGGGCCTGGCGCCGGGGTCGCTCGAGATCGAGCTGACCGAGAGCATGATGATGATGGACGTGGAGTCCGCCATCGAGACCATGTGCTGCCTGAAGGCGATGGGGATCAAGCTCTCGATCGACGACTTCGGCACCGGCTATTCGAGCCTGGCCTACCTGAAACGCTTCCCGGTCGACGTGCTCAAGATCGACCAGTCCTTTGTCCGCGACATCGTCGGCAACCGCGACGGCGCGGCCATGGTCGACGCCATCATCTCTCTGGCGCACAGCCTGCGCATGCACGTGATCGCCGAAGGCGTCGAGACCCTGGAACAGCTCGACTACCTGCGCGACTGCGGCTGCGACGAGGTGCAGGGCTACCTCTTTGCCCGCCCGGAACCCAGGGAGGCGGTCGAGCCGCTGCTGCGCCGGAGCAGGGTGGAACCGGTCCCGGTGCACGCCTGAGCGCGGCCCGCCCGTGCGGCCGGGGCCGGTCGGCTATACTGATCACATACGCAAGACAAACGGCAGCAAGGACTTTCCAGAGTGGATCAGAAGACCAACCCGCACGACCCGAACCAAGAACAGCACAGCGCCGGCGGCCGCGCCCGGCGCATCCTCGGCAGCGCCGGCGAACGCGCCCGCGCCGTCCTTTCCCTGGCCGGCGCCAGGGCTTTCGCCCGCCTGAGCGGCCGCTCCCGCGTCGAGCAGACCCTGCTCGTCGGCCTGTGGCTGCTGGCGGCCGGCCTGATGGCCTTCTTCATCTACCTGGTGGCCCTGATTCCGCTCACGCCCGGCATCAGCGACCTGCACCAGGCCCGCACCGCGCGCCCCAGCGTGATCCTGTCCGCCGACGGCAAGGAGCTCGGCACCTTTGAAAAGGGCCTGCAGGAGCGCGTCAAGCTGTCGCAGATCTCGCCGCACGTGATCAAGGCCCTGATCTCGACCGAGGACCACCGTTTCTACGACCACCATGGCGTCGACTTCCGGCGCGTGGCCGGGGCCCTGGTCGCCACCGCCAAGGGCGACGCCCAGGGCGGCTCGACCATCACCCAGCAGCTGGCGCGCAATATGTTCCCCGAGGAGATCGGCCGGGCGCGCAGCATCAACCGCAAGATGAAGGAACTGATCACCGCGATCAAGATCGAGAATACCTACAGCAAGACCGAGATCCTCGAGGCCTACCTGAACACGGTGCCTTTCCTGTACAACGCCTACGGCATCGAGATGGCCGCCCGGACCTATTTCGGCAAGCCGGCCCTCAAGCTCGACGTGCTGGAATCGGCGACCCTGGTCGGCATGCTCAAGGGCACCCACTACTACAATCCGGTGACCAGCCCGGAACGCGCCAAGGCGCGCCGCAACGTGGTGCTGGGCCAGATGGCCAAGCACGGCGCCTTCAGCCAGGCGCGTTACGAGGCGCTCGCCAAGCGCCCGCTGCGGACGCGTTTCGCGCGCCTGAACGACAGGAGCGGCAAGGACGACCATTTCACGGCCCATGTGCGCAAGTGGCTGCTCGAGTGGGCCGAAGAGAACGACTACGACCTCGCGCTCGACGGCCTGGTCGTGCACACCACGCTCGACCTGGAACTGCAGGACGCCGCCCGGCGCGCGGTCGAACGCCAGGCCAACACCCTGCAGGCGATCGCCGACGTCGAATGGGCGTGGTCAAGCATGCCGCGCTCGACGTCCACCGGGATGTACACCTCGATGCGCGGCGACGTCGATCCCTTCGCCTATTACTGGAGCTCGCACCAGCGCGAACTGGACGCCTTCGTGCGCGAATCCGCCAGCTATCGCCGCGCGGTCGAGGATGGCGAAGCGCCCGAGGACGCCCTCAAGCGACTGAAACGCGAGCGCGGCTTCATGGCGGAGCTGAAGGAAGCCAAGTCGCGCCTGGAAGCCGGCTTCGTGGCCATGGACCCGTCCACGGGCGAAGTGCGGGCCTGGATCGGCAGCCGCAGTTTCGAGCGCGACCAGTTCGACCACGTGGCCCAGGCGGCGCGCCAGCCCGGTTCGACCTTCAAGCCCATCGTCTACGCCGCCGCGCTCGAGCGCGGCATCCCGCCGGACCGGACCTACCGCGACGCCGTCCAGGACATCCGCATCGGGGACGGGCGCGGCAAGGCCTGGCGCCCGACCGATATGTCGGGCAATACCGGCGCCATGATGACCATGCGCGACGGCCTGGTCCTCTCGAAGAACACGATCACCGCCCAGGTGATGCAGGAAGTGGGCCTGAGCCCCATCGTGCGGCTGGCCCAGGGCATGGGCATCCGCGACAGCAAGCTGGAATCCGTTCCGTCGCTGGCCCTCGGCACCAGTCCCGTGACCCTGCTGGAAATGGTCAGCACCTACAGCACCATCGCCGCCCTCGGCGAATACCGCAAACCCGTGTTCGTGCGCCGCATCACCGACCGCGAGGGCAAGGTCATCGCCGACTTCGCGCCCGGCGCGCCCGAGCGCGCGCTGTCCCAGGACGCGTCGATCGCCCTGATCGACATGCTGCGCGGCGTCGTCAACCGGGGCACCGGCGGCGGCGTGCGCTACCGCTTCGGCGTCTACGGCGACGTGGCCGGCAAGACCGGCACCACCCAGAACAATACCGACGGCTGGTTCATCCTGATGCACCCGCAGCTGGTGGCGGGGGCCTGGGTCGGCTTCAACGACAACCGGGTGACGATGCGCTCGAGCTACTGGGGGCAGGGCGGCCACAATGCCCTGCTGCTGGTCGGCGACTTCATGCGCACCGCGCTGGAGGCCGGCAAGCTCGATCCGAACGCGCTGCTGCCGGGCGGGCGTCCGCCGGCGCCGCGCCAGATCGAGGAGCCGGAAGAAGAGATCGAGGAGCTGCCGGGCGAACTCGATATGGAAGGCCAGATGCCGGAGGACGAGATGGAAGTACCGGACCCGGATCCGGCCCTGGACGTCCAGCCCGCGCCGCCGCCCGTACAACCGATCCAGCCGATCCAGCCGGCGCCGCTGCCCGAACCGGCGCCTGTCGAACCGCCCCCTCAGGGCGACGAGATCATCATCTAGCGGCCGTGACGCCCGGCGGCAGGTCGGCGCGCAGCAGCGGATAGGGGTTCACCGGGCCGCCGACACCATACACGCCGTAGTGCAGGTGGGGCGGCGTGCCCGCGGCATTGCCGGTGTTGCCGACATAACCCAGCACCCGGCCTTCCTCGACCCGCATGCCGGGCGCCACGTCCGAGTAGCGGTCCAGGTGGGCGTAGTAGTGGCGCTGGCCGCCCGGCCCCAGCACCCAGACGACCAGGCCGCCCAGCCGGTTGGTCCCGACCCGCAGCACGATGCCCTCGGTGCTCGACAGCACCGCGGTGCCGCGCCTGGCGAAGATGTCGATGCCTTCGTGCTTGCGTCCCTCGCTGCGCGCAGCGTGCCAGGTATCGCGCAAGCCCTTCGGCTTGATGCCGCTCACGGGCATCGCCAGGCTGGAGGGGGCCGGCATCGCCGTCAGGCGCATTGCATAGACGGCATGCCTGAGCCAGGGACCGAGCAGGCCCCAGGCGGCGATCAGGAGGACGGCGATGAGCAGGCTGCGCAGGAAGATTCGCATGGCGGCGTTCCGTTCAGGAAGGATAGCGCACAGGTATGGGCGCTGGGCCGGATTGGAAGCGCCGCCCGCGAATTCAGGCCGGGTCGAGCGTGGGACGCGGGGTGGCGGCCTGGCTGCCCGCCCCGGTCTCCGGCGCGCCACCGGCGCGCAGCGGGAAGCCGACCGTGAAGGTGCAGCCCTTGTCGTGGCCGTCGCTGTGCACCGATACCTTGCCGCCATGCAGGGCGGTGAGTTCCTTGACCAGGGCCAGTCCCAGGCCCAGTCCGCCCTGGGCGCGGTCGATGCTGGTCGGTCCCTGGACCAGCACGTCGAAGATCACCGGCAGCACCTCGGGCGCGATGCCCACACCCGTGTCGCGCACCTCGACCAGCACCACGTTGCCGTCCACATGGCAGCGTACCGCGATGCTGCCGCCGGCAGGGGTGTATTTGATGGCGTTGTGCAGCAGGTTGTCGACCACCTGCTCGAGGCGGGTGCGGTCGCCCTCGACCCAGGCCGGGGCCAGCTCCACGTCCCAGTGGTGGCTGCCGTTGTCGACCAGGCGTTTCGCTTCGACGCAGGCGCGCAGCACCTCGCCCAGGTCGACCGGCGCCTGCTGCAGGACGATCTTGCCCGAGAGGATGCGCTGCACGTCGAGCAGGTCGTCGACGATGCGGGTCAGGTGGCGCATCTGGCGGCGGCTGATGTCGCGCGCATTCGCGGCCAGCTCGGGCTTGAGGTTCTGCATTTCCAGCACGCTCATTGCGCCCGAGATGGCCGCCAGCGGGTTGCGCAGCTCGTGCCCGAGCATGGCGAGGAAGCCGTCCTTGGCGCGGCTCTGGGCTTCGGCGACCCGGCGCGCCCGCTGTTCGCTCAGCAGCAGCTGCTCGCGCTCGTGTTGCAGGGCCTGGCGCGCGGCGCTCTCGCGGCTCAATGCCTGGCTGGTGAAGTGCAGGCCGTCGAGCAGGGCGTCGACCTCGTCCACCCGGGTGGGGCGCGGCCGGGCCACGGCCCCGCGCGCCAGTGAATTGGCCACGCTGCCGGCCTGCTGCAGGGCGGCGGACAGCTTGTTACCCAGGAAAACGGCGACGAAGATGGCCAGGCCCATCAGCACGATCAGGGCCATGGTCGCGTACAGGGCCGCGGTGCGCGCCGCCGATTCGATTTCCGCCACCGGCACGCCGACCACGATGGTCCAGCCCGAGACGGCGGAGCGGGTATAGATGCCGTAGACCTCGATACCCTCGTGGGTCGTGTGGCGCAGGACGCCGCTGCCGACCGCCGAGGCAGCCGCGCGCATCTCCGGATGCATGGGTTTGCCGGCGCTGTGTGCGCCGGCCCGGTTGCGCGCGATGGTCACCCCGTCGGCGTCGAAGATGCCGACCAGCCAGGTCGGCTCCAGCGCGCTGTTGGCGAACACCCGCTCGAAATAGCGGGCGTCGAAGATCTGGCTGACCACGTAGCGTTTGCCGTTGCCGGGCGGGGAGGGCACGTCCACCGAGACCACGGCGCGGCCCGAGGTCGGCCCCCGGAAATAGCCGGACACCCGGGTGCGCCCGCTGCGCAGCATGTCGGCGGCAAAGGGGCGGGTGGTACCGGCCAGCTGGGTGCCCAGGGGCATGAGGGTGTTGAAGATCGGACGGGTCTCTTCGTCGACCAGCGTGGTCCAGGTCGTGCCGGCCTGGCCGTTCAGCCGCTTGGCCAGCCGGTACACGCGCGGATAATTCTGGTCGGCCAGGCTCTCGGAATTGGCGATGGTGCGCAGCAGGGCTTCGGCCACCGCGATCTCGCGGTCGACCACCAGGGCGGTGGCGCGCGCCGTTTCCTGCACCCGCCGGATGCGCGACTCGCGCTCCCAGTCCAGCAACATGGACACCCCGATCCAGAACGCCAGGACGACGGGGATCAGGATGGCGGCCGCCATCAGGAACAGGTAGGTGCGGGTTTTCATGGGCGGCGCTGCCAAGAGCGGCGGGTCAGGTAGTGGACAATGTAACGTTCAGCTGCCGCAGCTTAACAGAACCATTGTCTTTAAGGAACTGTTTTGCCGTGCGCGGCGCTTGCCTGCCAGCCGCCGTCGCGCGCCTTGCGCTCCGCCGCCGCGTCCAGGGTCGCGCCGGCGATACGGGCGTCGACCGCGTCCAGTACCGCGGCGGGCAGGGCGGCGCCGGCCTGGCGGTAGGCGGTGTCCTGCCGTTCGGCCTGCGCCAGGACCGGAATGCGCCAGGCGCCGTCCTCGCGGCAGGCCAGTCCGGCGGAGGCGCCGAGGCTGAAGGTGCGGCAATAGCTGCCGGTATTGGACAGGAAACTCATGCCGACCTGGACGTCGCCATCGGCCGCCGCTCCCGCCAGCTGGCGGTCCAGCGCACGGTCCAGGCTGCCGCTGGCAAGCAGCGCGCCGCCCGCATCGCGCTCGACGGCCAGCTCGCCCCTGCCGCCGAATACGCCGACGAGCACGCCCACCGCCAGCGACGCCGCCATTGCCCCCCATTGCGGCCCGCGCCGGCGCTGCGCCGCCGCGCCGGCGCGGGCCGCCCGGTGCGCGTCCAGCTGCACCACCTCGGCCACGGGCGCCGGCTGCAGCCGCTCAGGGACCGGTTGGGCCAGGATGCCGGCAAACGCGCCGAAGACATCGCCGCGCATGTTCTGGTGCCGTGCGACGGCGGCCGCAACCCCGGGGTCGCTGCGCATCGCTTCCTCGACGGCGGCGCGCTCGGCCGGCGCCAGCTCGCCGTCGGCGTAGGCCATCAGGATCTCGTCGTCGAATGTCTTGCTCATGTCCTTGCCTTCTCGGATAACAGTTGCTGCAGTGCTTCGCGCGCCCGCGCCAGGCGGCTCGTCAGGGTGCCGATCGGTATCTCGAGCACCTCGGCCGCGTCCTTGTAGGCCATGCCGTCGACCAGCACCAGGCCCACGACCAGCCGGTGTTCCTCGCTCAGGCGGCTGACCGCCTGCTGGATCGCCATCCGCTGCTGCTGGGCCTGGGCGGAATCGTCGCCGACGTGTTCACCCGCTTCTTCCGGGACGAAGAGGCTGTCGCGCCGCGTCCGGCTGCGGACCTCGTCGATCCAGGCGTTCTTCATGATGCGAAACATCCAGCTGTCCAGCCGCGTCCCGGGAATCCATTGCTCGCTCTTGTCGAGGGCGCGTTCCATCGCGACCTGGACCAGGTCGTCGGCATCCTCGCGATGGTAGGTGATCGCGCGGGCGAAACGCCGCATGCGCGGCAGCAGGGTAGCAATCTCGTTCGCTAGCATGGTCTTCATTGAGGAAAACGACCGGGCCAGGGATTTTCTTCCCACTGTCCGTCGTTTTATCTGTATTGACCACAATCATATATGATCGACGCATGAAACTTGCTTCAACGCTATTCAAACGCGCCGCCCTGGTCCTGCTGCTGGCAATGCCGGTCGCACCTGCCTGGGCTCAGCTCGGCCTGCCTTCCCTGAACCTGCCGGGCAGCCTCGGCAGTCCCGGACTCGACGCGCTGCGCGCCCCGGTGGGACGCCTGCTCGACCGCACGCCTTTGCCGGAGCTCGGGCGCCTTCGTCTCGAGCAGGTCGGCGCACTGCTGCAGCGGCACCCGCAACTGATCGAGGCCGACCCGCTCGGCAACCCTGCGGTGCGCGGCGAGATCCTCGCTTGGAATCCATCGGAGCAGGGCCTGCGCGCCGCGCGCGATGCCGGCCTGGCCGTGGGCCGCGAAGAGGCCTATCCCGAACTGGACCAGCGCCTGGTGGTGCTGCGCACACCAGCAGGCGCCGCCACCGCGGCCCTCCTGGCAGCCTTGCGCCGCGCCGATCCGGACGGGAGCTACGATTTCAACCACGTTTATCTAGGCGCCGGGCTCGCGGCGCCGGGCCCGCTTGCCGCACCGGATAGCCGCGCAGCGGCGCCGGCGATTGGTGCGCGCGTCGGCCTGATCGACAGCGGGGTGGACCGGCGGCACGAAGTGTTCGCAGACGCCGCCTTGCAGCTCTGGGGCTGCGCGGGCCGGGCGCATCCGGCCCCGCACGGCACGGCCGTCGCCGCCCTGATGGTCGGCCAGTCCGCCGCCTTCCGGGGCGCGGCCCCGGGCGCCGGCCTGTATGCAGCCGACGTCTATTGCGACAGCCCGGTGGGCGGCTCGGTCGAGCGGATCGCGGCGGCCCTGGCCTGGCTGGCGCGCGAGCGGGTGGGCGTGATCAACATCAGCCTGGTCGGCCCGGGCAATGCCGCGCTGGCGCGGGCGGTGGCGGCGATGCAGGCGCGCGGGCACCTGCTGGTGGCGGCGGTGGGTAACGACGGACCGGCCGCGCCTGCCTTGTATCCCGCGAGTTACCCCGGGGTGGTGGGCGTGACCGGCGTGGACCGGCGCGGCCGCCCGCTGCCGGAAGCGGCGCGCGGTCCGCAGGTGATGTTCGCGGCGCCCGGGAGCCAGATGGTGAGCGCCGCATCCGGAACGCCGCCGTACCGCCAGGTCCGTGGCACCTCGTTCGCCGCGCCGATCGTGGCAGCCGTTCTGGCGCCCCGCCTGCCGCATCCCGATCCGGATGCCGCACGCAATGCGCTGGCTACGCTGGCCCGCGAAGCCGGACCAAACGCAGGCGAGGGGCGCGATGACGCAGTCGGCTACGGCGCCATTGGCGCCGCCGTGCGCATCGATCCCGCGACCATGCGATAAAGATTTTTTTCGACACATGGAATAAAAACGGCTGAGCGAACGTTTTCCTTGTATCGGCGACGGAATGGACCGCGCCCACACCAAGGAGAACCACCATGCAAGCCAAGAAACTCGTTCAACACCTCGTCCTCGCTCTCTCGCTCGGCGCCGCCGCTTCCGCCCATGCCCAACTGCTGGGAGGCGGCATGCGCGGCGGCCTCGGCGGTTCGGTGGGCGGCATGATCGGCGGCGCCGGCAATGCCGGCCGCCTCGGGTCCATGGACGGCATGGGCAGCCTCCGGAACACGAGCCGCCTCGATGTCGATGCCGGGCGCCGTGCGATCGACGCGGCCGGCAGCGTGGCCGGCGAAGCGCGTGGCGGCGCGCGGCGTGCGCGTTCCGCCGCTGGCGAGCTTGCGCCACAAAACCAGTCCGCCTCTTCGGCGCGCACCGAAGGGCAGGCAGGCCTCGGCATCGAGGGCTCCCTGCAGGGCTCCGGCGCCATGATCGGCGAGGCGCGCGGGGGCGCCACGGCGGCGGGCGAGCGCATGTCGGCGTTGGCGGGCCGGGCCCGCCAGGCCGGCGGCAGTGCCGCCGCCTCGGGCCGCGGCGCTGCCGCACTCACCGCCGACCGGGCAGGCAGCCTTGCCGACGGAACGCGTGGCGCCGCCGAAGGAGCGGCGCGCCCGTCCTTCGCGGCCGACAAGGAGGTGCAGGGCGGCGGCGAGGCGCGTGGCGGCGCGTCCGGCTCCCTCAGCCTCGGGATGTCCGCGAGCGCCGGCGCCCGGGCATCCGGCGATGCCCAGGCGCGCTGAGGCGCCCTAGAGAATCGGCGTGCCGCCCGTTACGGCGATGCGAGCGCCCGAGATGTAGCTGGCCTGGCTTGACGCCAGCATCACATACACGGGCGCGACCTCCGCCGGCTGGCCGGCGCGCTTCATCGGGACCTGCTGGCCGAAGCTCTCCACTTCCTCGGGCGGCATGGTGGCGGGAATCAGCGGCGTCCAGATCGGGCCCGGCGCGACCGAATTGACGCGGATGCCCTTGTCGGCCAGCAGCTGGGCCAGGCCCGCCGTGAAGTTCGCGATCGCGCCCTTGGTCGTCGCGTAGGCGAGCAGGGTGGGCTTGGGCTTGTCCGAGTTGATCGAGGTGGTGTTGATGATCGAAGATCCCGGTTGCATGTGTTTCACCGCGGCCTTGCAGATGTGGAACATGGCGGTGATGTTCACCTGGAAGGTGTAGTCCCACTCCTCGTCGGGAATCTCCTCGAGCGAATCGCGGCTCATCTGGAAGGCCGCATTGTTCACCAGGATGTCGATGCGGCCGAATTCATGGACAGCGCGGTCGACGATGGCGCGGCAATGCGCCGGGTCGGCCAGCTCGCCCGGCACCAGGACCGCCTTGCGGCCCGCTTCCTCGACCAGGCGCCGGGTTTCCTCGGCATCCTCGTGCTCGTTCAGGTAGGCGATCAGGACGTCGGCCCCTTCGCGCGCGTAGGCCAGGGCGACGGCGCGGCCGATGCCGCTGTCGGCGCCGGTGATGACGGCGGCCTTTTCCTTGAGCTTGCCGGAGCCGACGTAGCTCGATTCGCCGTGGTCGGCCTTCGGGGTGAGCTGCGCCTCGGTGCCCGGTGGGGTCTGCTGCTGTGCTGGCTGGTTCATCTGCTATCCCTTCAGTGTTTGTGGAAGCGGGAGCCGGCGTCCCTGGATTCGCCGCCATGGCCCGCCGTGTCGGATGCGCCGTCCACATACTCGTTGGCGGCCGCCTTTTCTTCACCGCGGACGTCGGCCCGCGTATCCGGCGCCTCCTGCAGCAGCACGTGCTGCGGCCGCGGCGCCATCGAAATGCCCAGGTCGGCGAACATCTGCATCGCCGCCAGGTTGATCGCCTGCTGGGTATCCATGTAGAGGTCGTAGTTCGCGTCGAGCATGGTGTAGACAATCTCGTACTCGATCCAGTTCTGGTCGACCGTCTTGAGGTGGGCGCGGTCGAAGCGCACCTTGTCGCGGCGCCTGATGATCTCGCCCAGCATCGCCGGCACCTTCGCGGCCAGCTGCGGCGGCGTCGAGGGGCTGGCGCGCAGCGCGAACTGGATGCGGCGGGTGGTCATGCGGCGGAAGTTGTAGACCGTGTTGCGCAGCAGCTCGGCGTTGGCGACCACGATCTGCTCGCCGCCCAGGGCGCGCAGGCGGGTGGTCTTCAGGCCCACGTGTTCGACGGTGCCGGCATAGTCCTTGGCCGAGATGTAGTCGCCGACCTCGAAGGGCTTGTCGACGGCGATCGACATCGAGGCGAACAGGTCGCCCAGGATGTTCTGCACCGCCAGCGCGATGGCGACGCCGCCGATCCCGAGGCTGGCGACAAAGGTGGTCACGTTGATGCCGAGGTTGGACAGCATGGCCAGCACGAACACCACCCAGACGGTGGTCTGCAGCAGCCAGATCACGACCGTGTGGGCGACGGTGACCTGCTGGTCGTCCGCGCCGTGGCTGTGCGCCAGGAAGTAGCGGCGCGAGCCGATCTTCACGGCGCGGTGCAGGAACATGGCGATCTGGATGCCGAGCGTGAAGAACCACAGGTGGCCGAGGCGCGTGTTCCAGGGCTCCGGCAGGTCGAGCACCGACAGGCCGATGAGGATGGCGGTGGCGACGATGGCCAGCGCGCCGGTATGGGCCAGGGTCTTGCTGAGCACCTGGGCCACGGTGCCGTGCTGGCGGTCGCTGCTCAGGGTGCCGAGTCGCTTGCGCAGCAAAATCAGGGCCCCGTGCATCAGGATGTAGCTGACGACGGCGGCGCCGAGCGCGAACAGGGCGTTCGGCAGCGTGATGTTCAGGGAACGGAAAAAATCGATGATGTGAAAGTTCAAACCGGGCTCCTTTGCGGGAAGACCGGCGCCGGCCGCGCCAGCCGGACTGGTAGGGGGAGGCGGGCGAAGCGCGGCATGCGGCGCAGGAATGCGGCAACGCCGGACACGGCGCTGCCCGGCGCCGGCCGGTATCGTGCAGAACCGGCCGGCGTGGGAGAAACGGGACGGCCGCGAGCGCCGTCAGGGCAGGGGGCGTTTCGCTGCGCTCAATGGCGCTTCAGGTGCTCGCGCACGGCGTCGGCGCTGGAACCGACCTGCTTGACGGCGCGCTCGAGTTCTTCCTTGCTCACGCCCAGCGCCTCGGTCCAGTGGCGCACTTCCCAGTCTTCGCTCATATTGATGCGGGCACGGTCCTGCGCGCCACGGTTTTGCAGATTGTCGGACATGATGGCCTCCTTGTAACGGGTTTGACCTGACTATGCCAGCGGCCCCGTGCGTAGTCCGTTAGACACTTCACCTTGCGGCATCATTTCTTGCCCGCAGCGGAAAAGCGAAAAAGTTCCCCTCCAGGACTGCTCGGGAATTGACCCGGGTCAGACGGCCGGCGTTTATGCGCCAATCCCTTTCCAGCCAAACTCATCTGTCAGCCATTCGTCAGACGGCGGGCAGAGCATCGACGGGTCAACCCATCCTGGAGACCAACCATGAAGACCCGCTTCATCCAGCGCTTGCCCGTGCGCACCGTCCTCGCCCTGGCGGTCGGCGCCGCTGTCCTGACCGGCTGCCAGTGGCCGCGCGGTGGCCCTGTCGACCAGCTCAACGATCTGCGCGGCCCCGTGCGCGACTTCGCGGTCGAACTGCGCGAAGGAACGAATATGGCCGCCGCTCCCTCGCCCGATGGCCGCCGCATCGTGTTCTCCGCGCAGGGCGCCCTGTGGGTGATGCCTGCCGGCGGCGGACGCGCCCTGCGCATCACCGACTACCGGCTCGAGCCGACGGCCCCGGTCTGGTCACCCGACGGCAAGCGCATCGCCTTCCAGAACTATGCGTCCGAGGGAAACTTCCACATCTGGACCATTGCGCCGGATGGCCGCGACGCCCGCGAGATCACCACCGGCCCCTTTGACGACCGCGAGCCGGCCTGGCTGCCCGACGGCAGCGGCCTGGTGTTCTCGTCGGACCGCAGCGGCGACGGCCAGTACAAGATCTGGCGCGTCTCCCTTGCCGGCGGCGCGCCGGCCCAGCTGACCACGGGTCCGGGCGCCGAGAGCAACCCGGTGGTCTCCCCCGACGGCGCGCGCCTGGCCTACGTCGACGGCGCGAACGTCGTGACCGCCCCCATCGGCGGAGGCGCCCCGACCATCGTGGCGCCCGGCGCCGCCCCCGCCTGGACGCCGGACGGATCCGGCCTCGTCTACCAGAACGCCGCGCGCCAGCTGGTGGTGAACGGCATCGAGGTGACCAGCAACGAGGACATCTTCCCCTTCCCGGTGCGCTACCTCCCGGATGGCCGCTTCCTGTACACGGCCGACGGCAAGATCCGCACCCGCGCGCCCGACGGCGCCGCACCAAGCGACATCGGCTTCCGGGCGCCCCTGCTGCTGCGCCGCCCGGCCATCCGCAAGGGCAAGGACCGCCACTTCGACAATGGCGGCGCCCGCACGGTCGCGGGCATCAGCGCGCCGGTGCTCTCGCCCGACGGCAGCAGCATCGCCTTCGGCGCCCTGAACGACATCTGGGTGATGCGCATCGGCGAGGCCCCGCGCCGGCTGACCGACGACCTCGATCGCGACCTCAACCCGCAGTGGACGGCCGACGGCAGCGCCGTCTACTTCTCGTCCGAACGGGGCAATGCCGGCCAGCTTGCCGTCGACCAGGTCGAGCTGGCCAGCGGCACGCGCACCCGGCTGGCGGCGATTCCGGGCCGATCGATGGCGACGCCCAGGCTGTCGCCGGACGGCGGCCGCATCGCCTACACCACGCTGTCGGGCCAGCTGGAGGTCTGGACCCGCGCGAGCGGCAGCTTCGAACTGATCATCCCTTCCGTCAGCACCCAGGTCAGCACGCCGCAGTGGACGCCGGACGGCGCGCGCATCCTGCTGGTCGACAACGAGCGCATCAACAACCGCTTCCGTGAGGGCTACAACAAGCTGCGCGTGATCGACCTGGCCACCCGCCAGGCGCGCTTTCACGAGGTCGCGCCGGCGCCGCGCCAGATCGCCGAACGCGACGAAGGGGCGGCGGCGCTCTCGCCCGACGGCAGGACGGTCGCCTTCATCATGGATTCGCGCCTGCACGTGATTCCCGTGGGTCCGGACGGCGCGCCCACCGGACCCGCGCGCCAGGTCAGCGAGGACATGGCCGACCTGCCGTCCTGGGGCGGAGATTCCCAGACCATCCTGTACAAGTCGGCCGAGCGGGTGCGCACCGTGCGCCTCGACGGCAGCGGCACGCGCGAGGTGCCCGTCGACCTGTCCTGGCGCCAGGCCATCCCGGAGGGACGCACGCTGATCCACGCCGGCGCCCTGTGGGACGGCAAGGCCAGTCACCTGCGTCACGAGGTCGACATCGTGGTCGAGGGCAACCGCATCGTGTCGGTGCGCCCGCACCGCGAACACCGGGCCGGCGTGAACGTGGTCGACGCCAGCGGTCTCACCGTGATGCCGGGCCTGATCGAGACCCACCTGCACCCCTTGACCCTGTACCAGGGCGGCCAGTTCGGCCAGATCGCCCAGCTGATGCTCGCCTATGGCATCACCAGCGCCCAGTCGGTGGCCGGGCCCCTGCACCAGAGCCTGGAGATGCGCGAATCCCTGGACGCCGGCAGGCTGCTGGGGCCGCGCCTCTTCATCTCGCCGCCGCTGTGGGAGGGCAACCGCCTGTTCTACAACTTCGCGCGCACCCTGCGCACGCCGGAGGTGGCGGACATCGAGATCGCCAAGGCCAAGCGCATGGACGCCGACTTCCTGAAGAGCTATGTGCGGGCGCCGATCCCGATCATGGAGCGCATCGCCCAGGGCGCGCTCGACCTGCGGGTGCCGAGCGGCACCCACATGGTGCAGCCGGGCGCCGCCACCGGCCTGGCCGGGACCACCCACCTGTCGGCCACCCAGCGCATGGGCTATGGCTTGTCCAAGTCCTTCGCGCGCGCCATCACCTACCAGGACGCAGCAAGCGTCTACGGCAAGGGCGACTTCCACCTGATCGACACCCTGTTCTCCGCCGGCGCGCTGGCGGGGCTGGATCCTAGCATCGTGAGCGATCCGCGCTTCATCCTGGTACCGCCGAACTTCGTGACCGGCCTGCAGAACGCCCAGCCGCCGACGCCTGCCCAGATCGCTTCTATCATCAACGACGCCACCCAGCAGGCCAAGGTACGCGCGGCCGGGGCCCTGGTCGCCAACGGGACCGATTCGCCGCTGGTGGTGCCGGGCATCTCGCTGCACCTGAACATGCGCGGGGCCGCCATGGTGCAGGGGAACCTGGCCGCCCTGCAGTCGGTGACGCGCGACGCGGCGCGCATCGCCCTGGTGGGCGAGGACCTGGGCACGGTGGAGCGGGGCAAGCTGGCCGACCTCGTCGCGGTGCGTGGCGATCCGCTGGCCGACATCCGGGCGGCGGCGGCCGTGCAGTTCGTGGTCAAGAACGGCCGGGTGATCACGGTGGACGAGATCCTGGCTCCCGCCCGCACGCCGCAGCAGCTGGCGGCGCGGCGCCAGGCCCTGGCGGCCCAGGAAGCGTACTGCCGCACTGAACCGGTGCATTGTGCCGAGGGAGGCGGCCACGCGCACTGAGGGCGAGCATTCGCCGCTGGCTCCTCCATGGGGTTTTGAGGTAACCTTGCCATATCGGCAAATGGAGGAGCATCCGCATGACCTACGAAACCGCCCAGCCCGAACGCAGCGCGATCGACGCGCTGCCCGGCATCGTCGTCCTCGATTTCGGCGCCAACTGGTGCGGCTACTGCCGCGCCGCCGAGCCACTCATCAACGAGGGCCTGGCCGGGGGCCAGCAGGCCAGGCACATCAAGGTCGAGGATGGCCCGGGCCGCCCGCTCGGCCGCTCCTTCCGGATCAAGCTGTGGCCGACGGTCGTCGTGCTGAGGGATGGCCAGGAAGTGGCGCGCGTCGTGCGTCCCGTCTCGAGCGACGAGGTGCGTGTGGCGCTGGCCCAGGCGGGCGCCGCATGAGTGTTGCAGTACCGGCCAGGGCAGCCAACAAGCCCCGCACCGTCCTCTTCGCGAGCCTCATCGGCACCACCATCGAGTTCTACGACTTCTACATCTACGCCACCGCCGCGGTGCTGGTCTTCCCGCGGCTGTTCTTCCCGGCCGCCGACCCGGCGGCCGCCACCCTGCAGTCGCTGGCGACCTTCGCCATCGCCTTCTTCGCCCGTCCCGTCGGCTCGGCCGTGTTCGGCCATTTCGGCGACCGCATCGGCAGAAAGGCGACCCTGGTCGCGGCCCTGCTCACCATGGGCATCTCGACCATCCTGATCGGCCTGCTGCCGACCTACGCCACCATCGGCACCGCGGCGCCGCTGCTGCTGGCCCTGTGCCGCTTCGGCCAGGGCCTGGGCCTGGGCGGCGAGTGGGGCGGGGCGGTGCTGCTCGCCACCGAGAACGCGCCACCGGAAAAGCGCGCCTGGTACGGCATGTTCCCGCAGCTGGGCGCGCCGCTCGGCTTCTTCCTCTCGGGCGGCACCTTCCTGCTGCTCGGCCAGCTGATGGCGGACGAGGAATTCTTCGCCTGGGGCTGGCGCATTCCTTTCCTCGCCAGTGCGCTGCTGGTCGTGGTCGGGCTCTACGTGCGCCTGAAGATCACCGAGACGCCGGACTTCCAGAAGGTCCTCGACCGGGGCGAGCGGGTCAAAGTGCCGGCCCTCACGGTACTGCGCGAACACCGGCGCGAACTGGTGCTGGGCACCCTGGTCGCGCTCGCGACCTTCGTGGTGTTCTACCTGATGACGGTGTTCGCGCTGAGCTGGGGCACGAGCAGGCTCGGTTTCTCGCGCCAGACCTTCCTGACCCTCCAACTGGTCGCGGTGGTGTTCTTCGGGCTCACGATTCCGCCCTCGGCCATCCTGGCCGACCGCTACGGCCGGCGCACGGCGATGATCCTGGTGAGCGCGGCGATCGCCGTCTTCGGCCTGCTGTTCGGCCCCCTGTTCGGCGCCGGCACGCTGGCAGCCGCCGCCGTCTTCATGATCGCGGGGATGTGCCTGGTCGGCTTCACCTACGGCCCGCTCGGGACCCTGCTGGCCGAGATGTTCCCGCCGGAGGTGCGCTACACGGGCGCTTCGCTGACCTTCAACTTCGCCGGCATCCTGGGCGCCTCGCTGGCGCCCTATATCGCGACCTGGCTGGCGACGAACTACGGCCTGCCGTCGGTCGGCTGGTACCTGAGCGCGGCCGCGATCCTGAGCCTCGTGGCCCTGCTGCTGGTCGGGAAGGGAAGCGCCGCCAGGCCTGCGCGAGCGCACTGAGTGCGAAGCGCGGCCGCCAGGCCGCGTTCCTGCTCTAGAAGGAGTACACCATCGTCAGCGAGGTCTGGGTATCGGTGTTCTTCTTGCCCGGCGTGACACTGCTGTCGTTGCGGGCGCTGAAACCGGCCTTCATCTGCATGGTCGAATTGATCTTGGTGCTGAGGGAAGTCTCGGCCACCGAGTGGGTGTTCGAGGTGCCTTTTTCCACGCTGACCGTCTGGGCGAAGAAGGCCGAGGGGCTCACGCGCCAGCGGAACTGGGCCGCGCCGCGCACCGTCAGGCCGCTCTCGTCTTCCCCCGTGTCGCGCTCGCCCTGGAAGTAACCCGGGCCGATCTCGACGTCGAGCGTCTTGTCGGGTTCGCTCAGCAGCTGCCTGCCGTGACCGATCGACAGCGAGGAATAGCGGGTATAGGCGCCGAAGCGGTCGTTGACATGGGAGCCGAGGATGAAGGCGCGCCTTCCGGCGCCGAGGAATTTGTAGGAAGCCTTGGCCGAGGCGGCGAAACGCTCGGCCGATTTGCTGCGTTCCTTGTTGCCTTCCTCGTCTTCGTACTCGTCTTCCTTGAAGAAGCCGCTGACGACGAACTCGTGGCTCCATTTCGCGGTCTCGTGGCGGGCGTCGATCTTGCCCGTGATCGAGGTACCCGTGGTGTTGCCGGAGGTCGCGATCGCGCCCAGTTCGGCCGAGGTGAACCAGCCGCCTTCGGGGATTTTCGGCAGCGCCACCTTGAGCGGACCATGCACGTCGATGATCTGGGGGAGGTCGTCGTCGGCATGCGCCACGCCGTGCACGCCGAAGAAAACCAGCGCCAGCAGGGAGAGAGTTGTCTTTTGCATCGGATTGCCCACCTTGGTATTCGCAAGATCGGCGACATTGTATCCCAAAGGCAGCGCGAAGCGATGCTTTGGGACACATTTGGAGCCTGTTTAATGCCTTTTTACGCAAGCGACATGCCGGCCGCCCGGCGCTCAGGTTCCTATGTAAACGATCTTGAAAGCGAACAGGGCCGCGATCACCCACACCACCGGCGCCACCTCGCGCGCGCGGCCCGTGAGCAGCTTGAGCACGGCATAGGTGATGAAGCCGAAGGCGATGCCTTCCGCGATCGAGAAGGTGAAGGGCATGCCCAGCGCCGTGACGGCGGCCGGGATGCTCTCGGTGGAGTCGCCCCATTCGACGTCGCCCAGGTCGCTCAGCATCAGGCAGGCGACGAACAGCAGGGCCGGGGCGGTGGCGTAGGCCGGCACGACGCCGGCCAGCGGCGCGATGAAGAGGCAGGCCAGGAACAGCGCCGCGACCGCCAGTGCCGTGAGGCCGGTGCGCCCACCGGCCTGTACGCCAGAGGCGCTTTCCAGGTAGGCGGTGGTGCTCGAGGTGCCCAGCAGGCTGCCGGCGACGATGGCGCCGCTGTCGGCCAGCAGGGCCTTGTTCATGCGCTCCATCTTGCCCTCGACCAGCAGGCCGGCGCGGCGCGCCACGCCCATCAGGGTGCCGGTGGCGTCGAACAGCTCGACCAGGAAGAACACCAGCACCACGTTCAGGATGCCGGCGGACAGCGCGCCCGGGATGTCGAGCTGGAACAGGGTCGGATCGATGCTCGGCGGCGCCGAGAAGATGCCCTTGTAGGTGTTCCCGCCGAAGAAGAAGGACAGCACGGTCACCAGCACGATGCCGATCAGGATCGCGCCCTTGACCTTCAGGCGGTCGAGGGCGACGATGGCCAGGAAGCCGACGACGGCCATGATGGCCTGGGGCTGGTGCAGGTCGCCGGCCTTGACCAGGGTCGCCTCGCTGGCCACCACGATGCCGGCGTTCTTCAGGGCGATCAGGGCCAGGAACATCCCGAGTCCGACCGTGATCGCCACCCGCATCGAGCGCGGGATGCCATTCACGATCGCCCCGCGCAGCCCCACCAGCGTCACCACGATGAACAGGCAGCCGGAGATGAAGACGGCGCCGAGCGCCGCCTGCCAGGAAATCCCCATGCCGAGCACCACGGCATAGGCGAAATAGGCGTTCAGGCCCATGCCGGGGGCCATCGCGATGGGGTAGTTGGCGTACAGGCCCATCACCGCGGTGCCGAGCGCCGCCACGATGCAGGTGGCGACGAAGACCGACTCCCTGGGCATGCCGGCGTCGCCGAGGATGGAAGGGTTGACGAAGATGATGTACACCATCGTCAGGAAGGTGGTCAGGCCGGCCAGCAGTTCGGTCCGGACGCTTGTTCCGCTCTGGCTGAGTTTGAAGAGTTTTTCGAGCATTGCGCTGCGCTCCGTAGTTGTTTTGGCTGAAGCATAACATCTGCGGCTGCCCCGCTGGCTGCGCGCGTGGCAATTCCTCTCGGGAGCCCGGCGTGCTCTTGATGCGCTAACATGGCGATTCCACTGTTACCGAATCATCGCCATGCCGAAAAACAAACGTCCGCTGCCCCGCACCTCCAACAACCCGCGCGAGCCCGACACCGCCAGCCAGGCCCAGATGCTTTCCGACCTGGCCCTCGCCATCGCCGAGCGCGAGGAAGAGCCGGGCTTCGGGAGCGGGGACGAGCGCGAGGAGGAATTGCTGGGCGCGGTGAGGAAACTGCTGCGCAAGAAGCGCGACGAAGCCCTGTACGAGGCGATCGAGACCGCCCGCTTCACCGATCCGGAAGCCTGCCGCCTGCTGCGCGGACGCATCGAGGAGGAGGCCGCCACGCTGCGGGTGCGCCGCGACGAGGCGGAGTACGAGATCGATGCTTTCCTGATTCCGCTCTTCGTTCGCAGCCCTGGCGGCCTGGTGGCCCAGGAGACCTTCCAGGACCCCGAGGCCTTCGAGGCGCTCTCGGCCAGCTTCCACGCCGGCGGCCTGGAAGGCGGTAGCGGCAGGGTGGTGCTGATCCAGCACGCCTACGACCTGGCCGAGGTCGACCACATCGCATTCTCGACCCTGCAGGAGATGCTGCGCGAAGCCGCCAATTCCATGCTGGAGAAAAAGCTGCAGCCGGCGCCGGCCATCGAGGCCAGCATCCGCGGCTGGACCGGCGAGCGTTTCGCACCCGACGATTCGGCGGTCGAACTGCGCTTCCTGCTGGGCTTTTCGCTCAAGCGCGCCGACGATCCCTTCTATGCCATTCCCAATGACGAGGCGGGGTCCGACGCCTGGTATGCCGCGCGCGAGGAACGCTACCGCGCCTGGACCTTCCAGGTCGCGCCGCTGCTGCGCCGCTGCCTGGCCAGCGACCCCGGGCGCGTGCACGTCGACTTCCTCTACCAGGACCTGTTCTACGGCGCCAAGGAGCAGGGCGTGTCCGAGCTGTCCACCCTCTCGACCCTGTCGGAGGTCGCGCGCACGCTGTCGGCCAAGGAGCTGGAAGCCGACCAGGTGCACGCCGCGGTGGCGCCGATCGATGCCGGAGAGCACATTGTCTTGCGAATCAACCTGTACGCGCTCGACGGCGGCCGGCCCTGGGGCAGCGTCGAGACCGTCGTCGACCTGGCCGCCGACCTGGCCGTCGAGGTCGACAACCTGTGCGACGCGCTGCTGGCGCTCGGCCTGGAAGGCGTGTCGATCGCAAGCGGCTTCAGCGAGGACGGCCACGCGGAAGGCGCTGAACCTTACGAGGCGCGCTGACGCCCGCGCAAGGCCCCTGCGAGGGGCCGGTTTTACCTGTCGAGGGCGGTAAAAACCACGCGGATTTCGCGTAGTGGATTTTCCTGTATCGCTGTAGGACGCGCCTTACAGGGGCCTGCTCATCCATACGGTCTCCTCTATGACAAGGTCGGGACAGAGGCGAGGCAACAATTTCCCATTATCAACATTGCAATGCATAAATGAAAATATTGGGAAATTTGCATGTTACGATTCCAGAATCCGGTGCGCGCTTGCGCGTCGCCGGCGCTGGCATCGAGAGAGAAACTGCCAGGCTTTGCCAACAAAATAGCGCCACGAAGGCGAAAGGAACTGAATATGCCGACCTTGATCGTGTTTTGCCACCTGCGTTGGGATTTTGTTTTCCAGCGTCCCCAACATTTGATGACGCGTTTGGCGGAACACTACCAAATCCTGTTTGTCGAGGAGCCGGTGCATAGCGAAGGACAGGCATACCTGAAGAAGACGGCGGTTGCGCCGAACATCACGGTGTGCCAGCCGCATACCGCCATCCATGCACATGGCTTCCACGACGACCAGATCCCGACCCTGCAGACCCTGCTGGCCGACCTCGTCCCGAGCGGCGAACAGCCGGTGGTCTGGTTCTACACCCCGATGGCCCTGCCGCTGCTGCAAGGCCTGCACCCGTCCAAGATCGTCTACGACTGCATGGACGAACTGGCGATGTTCAAGAACGCGCCGAAACAGCTGCTGCAACGCGAAAGCGCGCTGCTGAACATGGCCGATGTCGTCTTCACCGGCGGCCCGAGTCTCTACCAGTCCAAGCGCGACCGCCACGCCAACGCCCACTGCTTCTCGAGCAGCGTCGACGCGAAGCACTTCCGCCAGGCTCAGGACCGCGAGATCTCGCACCCGGACCAGGCCCACATCCCGCATCCGCGCCTGGGCTTCTATGGCGTGATCGACGAGCGCTTCGACGTGGAGCTGGTCTCGCGCATGGCCGACGCGCACCCGGACTGGAACATCGTGCTGGTCGGCCCGGTCGTGAAGATCGATCCGGCGACACTGCCGAAACAGCCGAACGTGCACTACATGGGCCAGCGCACCTACGAGCAGCTGCCGAAGTTCCTGGCCGGCTGGGACGTCTGCCTGCTGCCGTTCGCCATGAACGACTCGACCAAGTTCATCTCGCCGACCAAGGTGCTGGAATACATGGCCGCCGAACTGCCTTCGGTCTCGACCCCGATTACCGACGTGGTCGTGCCCTATGGCGACGTGGTGGCGATCGCCGACACGCCGGAAACCTATATCGCCGCCTGCGAGCGCATGCTGGCACTTAGCGAGGACGAGAAGCTGGCCCTGGCCAAGCGCATGCGCGAAGTCGTCGCCGGCACCTCCTGGGACCGCACCGCCACCCGCATGCACGAGCTGATTTCCAGCGCCGTGCCGGGCAACAAGGCCCAACGCCTCCTGACCCCGGCCCAGCCGGAAGAAATGGAAGCGGGCGTGGCGAATTCCGACGTCTCCACGGTGAAGACCGCGCAGGTGCGCGTCGCGAAGTCCGCGTAAGCATCCCTGAATGCGGCCGCTGCGCGCGGCCGCGTCGATCCGATCGACGATACAAGGCCGGCCACGGAATAACCCGTGGCCGGCTTTTTCAATGCCGCAGCGGAGAACCGCCGGCCCCGGGCGCGGGCCAGCCGCCGGCCGGATCCTTCGCATCCGCCACCCGCACCACCGACAGGGGATGGGCGAACTGGATGCCTTCGCGCTGGAAGGCGCGGTAGACCTGCAGCAGGATGTCCTGCTGCGCATCCATGTGCAGCATGTAGTCGGGGCTCTTGAAGTGGTAGACGACCTCGAAGTCGAGCGACCAGTCGCCGTAGCGGAAGAAGTGGGCGCGCTCGAAGTCGACATCGCTGCGCGCCGTGACGATCTCGCGGATCATGGCGGGAATCGCGGTGATCTGGGATTCGGCGGTGCCGTAGGCCACGCGCAGCAGAAAGGCCACGCGGCGCGACAGCATGCGCTTGTGGTTGTGGATGCGGCTGCGCAGCAGTTCCCCATTGGAGAACACGATCTGTTCGCCGCCCAGGCCGCGCAGGCGGGTGGTCTTCAGGCCGATGTACTCGACCGCGCCGAGCGCATCGCCCACGATGATGAAGTCGCCGACCTCGAAGGGCTTGTCCAGCATGATCGACAGCGAGGCAAACAGGTCGCCGAGGATGTTCTGGGTGGCCAGGGCCACCGCGATGCCGCCGATGCCCAGGCTCGCGACCAGGGTCGTGATGTTGAAGCCGAAGTTATCCAGCATCATCAGGAAGGCCACGGTCCACACCACCAGGCGCATCATGAAGAACAGGATGGTGCTGGAGGCCTTGCGCGCCCCATCGCCGGGCGTGGCGAGCAGCTGGGCGCGCCAGCCGCGCAGGCCGGTGTCGCCCCAGATCGCCAGCTGCAGCAGGAGCGAGGCCACGGCGATGCGCGAGATCACGAGGCGCCAGCTGTCCGGCATGACGAGGAAGATGCTGCCGAGGTGGACGCCGATCGCCAGCAGGAAGACGAGGTAGGTCTTGCGCAGCATGCGCACCGCGAGGTCGTCGACCCGGGTCACGGTGCGGTGCGCGAGGTCGCCCAGGCGCCGCAGCATGATGGCGCGGATGAAGTACAGCGCGGCCGTCGAACCGAGGCAGACGCCCAGGGCCATCATCCAGTTTTCCAGATCGTTGTTATTCAATAAGAACTCCATCCGCCACTCCCAGGGTCGAAACAAGACAAAGGGATAGTGTGCGGGGTCGGGCGCAGGTGGCGCGCACAATTGATGGCGCGCCCGGCGTGTTGACATGCGGCGGCGGCCGATACAGTAGTCCATCGAGAATGGGAGGCGGCCCGGCATGGCGAAGCACAGCGTTTCCTGCGGTACCCTGATCGTCAATCCAAGGCGCGAGCTGCTGCTCGGCCACGTCACCCACACGCCGAAGTGGGATATCCCCAAGGGCATGCGCGACCCGGGCGAGACCGAGCTCGAAGCGGCGCTGCGCGAACTGGTGGAGGAGGCGGGGCTGGTGTTCGACGCCGGCGCGTTCCGCGAGCTCGGTCCCTTCGCCTACCGGCGCGACAAGAGCCTGCACCTGTTCCTCGTCGAAGTGGGCGAGGAAGCGTGCAGCCTGGAACAGCTCCACTGCGCCAGCACCTTCCCCCACCACGTGACGGGTGTGCCCACGCCGGAGATGGACGGCTACCGCTGGGCCGCGCGCGCGGAACTGCGCACGCTGTGCTGGCCGCGGATGGCCGAGGTGCTGCTCGGGATCGCCTGGTAGCGGCGCCGCGCTACAGGCCGGCCAGCACGCCCTCGATCGCTTCGGCGGTGGCCGGCTTGGTCAGGTGGCGGTCGAACCCTGCCTGTGCGGTGCGCGCGCGGTCCGCTTCGCCGCCCCAGCCGGTGAGGGCCACCAGGCGCACGTCCGCGTTCCTGGGGTCGCGCCGGATCGCGGCGGCCACCTCGTAGCCCGACATGCCCGGCATGCCGAGGTCCAGGAAGACCACGTGCGGCTGGAAGGAGGTCAGCATGCGCAGCGCCTGGTGGCCGTCGTTGGCGACCGGCGCGCTGTGGCCCGCGTGGCTGAGCAGGGCAGCCAGGGTCTCGGCGGCGTCGCGGTTGTCGTCGACCACCAGCACGCGCAGGCCCTCGCGCACCGGCGCTGCGGGGGCCGCCCCCGTTGCGGGCCTGGACGGGAGCGGAATATCGCCGGACGCCAGCGGAAGGCGCACCGTGAACACGCTGCCGGCATTGGTGCCCGCGCTCGATGCCGTGACGCTGCCGCCGTGCAGCTCGACCAGGCTGCGCACCAGCGACAGGCCGATGCCGAGGCCGCCGGCGGCCTGCTGGCGGCTCTCGCCGACCTGGGTGAACATCCTGAACACATCGTCGAGGGAAGCCGGGTCGATGCCGATGCCGTTGTCGGACACCGCGATCACCGCATCCTTGCCGTCGCGCTCCGCGGCCAGCACGATGTTCCCGCCGCGCGGGGTGTAGCGCGCCGCGTTGTTGAGCAGGTTCGAGACCACCTGGGTCATGCGGGTCAGGTCGGCGTCGACGACCAGGGGCTCCGGGGGGCGGCGCACGTCGAGGTGATGGCGCGCCGCCTCGATCAGCGGCATGCTGGTCTCGACCGCGGCGCTCAGGACCGCGGCCAGGTCGATGCGTTCGCGCCGCAGCTCGATCTGGCCGCGCGTGATGCGGGCCACGTCGAGCAGGTCGTCGACCAGGTTGACCAGGTGGCCCAACTGGCGTTCCATGATGTCGTACACGCGCGCCACGGCGGCGGCGTCGCCGGGCGCCCGGCGGATGAACTGCAGGCCGCTCCTGATCGGCGCCAGCGGGTTACGCAGCTCGTGGGCGAGGGTGGCGAGGAATTCGGTCTTCTGGCGGTTGGCCTCGGCCAGGTCGTCAGCCATCTTGCGCAGCGCATTCTCGCCGAGCCGGCGTTCGGTGACGTCGTTGAACACGATCGCCACCCGGCGCTGCTCCGCCGGGCCGATGCGCGCGGCATACACGTCGTACCAGCGCCCCAGTTCGCGCGCCTCGTTCTCGAAGCGCGCCGCCTCGCCTGTGTCGGCGACGCGCCCGTAGATCTCGTACCAGTGACGCTCGTGCCCCGGCGCCAGCTGGCGCATGGTGCGGCCTACCGCGTCGTTCAGGCCGGTCTGCTTGACAAAAGCCGGATTGGTCTCGAGGAAGCGGTAGTCGCAGGGCTGGCCGTTGCTGTCGTACAGCATCTCGATGACGCAGACGCCCTCGTCGATCGAGTCGAACAGGGTGCGATAGCGTTCCTCGCTCAGGCGCAGCTGCTGCTCCGCCTCGAACTGGCGCGTCGCATCGATGACCACGCCGCGCAGGCGGCTCGCGGCGCCATGCGCGTCGTGTTCGACCTGGCCGCGCGCGATCACCCAGCGCCAGCCGCCCTCGGGGCGGCGCACGCGGAAGGTGGCGTCGTAGAGACCACCGCGCACCAGGGCCTGCGCCAGCACGGCGCGGGTCGGCGCCACGTCGTCGGGGTGGAAGGCGGCGAAATAGGCGCTCACCGGGCAGCCTTCGGGCGGCGCCGGATCGATCCCGAACATGCTGGCCATCCGGGCGTCGCCGCTTACGCGGTCGGAGCGCACGTCCCAGTTCCAGACCCCGAGTTCGGCCGCGTCGATGATGGCTTCCAGGCGCGAGCGGGTGTCGACCAGGGCCGATTCGGCGCGGCCGCGCTGCACCATGGCCTCGAAGGCTTCGATATAGAAGCGCGCCTTGGCGCGCAGGATCACGGGCGAGAGCGGCTCGGTGAGGACGGCGATGGCGCCGGCCTCGTACAGGGGCTCGAAGGAAAAGCCGGCGTGCTCGGGCAGGGCCAGGGCCACCACCGGGGTATGGGTGGAGCGCCGGTTGCCGCGCACCTGGCGGATGGTGTCGGCGAGCGCATCGGGGTCGCCGGGATAGCCGATCAGGACCAGCGCGAAATCCTGTTCGCGCACCAGCTCGAGGGCCTCGACCGGGGAGCGCGCCCGGACGATAGCCTCTCCCATCACGGCCATCACCTGCAGGACGGCAGGATCGCTGTCCGGTCGGCCGCATACCAGCAGCACGCTGGCGCGGTTGGGAGAGGGCGCGGACGGGGCGTTCACGGCGCCGGCCCAGGGGCGGCGCGCGACACGCGCCGGCAGGATGGTTTCATGTCGATCGGATGCTGTTGTGACAATTCGTCAATGTACGGGGGTGTGGCGGCGCTGTCAACGGCCTGGTAGGGGCAGCGCCTGCCGTGCTCGCGCCGCACCCGGGAGAATGCCGCTAATATGGGCCGGACCCGCGCTGCACCCATCCACACCATGGCCGCGCGGCTCTACCGGAGGAGAAAGATGGAAGCACAACACAAGGTCGCCGGCATCGAGATCGCCGACATCATGCGCGGCCTCTACGGCGACGGCATCATCGGCCTGCGCGGCGCCTTCAGCCGCGCATTCATCCAGGACCTGCGCGCCGACATCGACCAGCTGTTCGCGGAAGCGCAGGCGCGGCCCGGCGGCGCGCTCAACCGCGGCCCGAACCGTTTCTACGTCGAGGTCCATCCGGAGCGGCTGCGCGGTTTCGCCGCGATCGCCGCCCATCCCTGGGTGGTGGCGGTATGCAGCGCGGTGCTCGGCCCCGAGTATCGCCTGGTCGAGGTCGGATTCGACGTGCCCGGCCCCGGCGCCATGCACCAGCCCTGGCACCGCGACTTCGCCTCGCCGCCCGAAACGGTGCAGGGGCGGCGCCTGAGCTCACTGGCATTCAACCTCACCACCGTCGACGTCACCGAGGAGATGGGGCCTTTCGAGATCGCACCCGGCACGCAATGGGACCTGTACGAGGGCGACCCGATGTTCCCCGACCAGTCGCTATGGCCGCGCTACGATGCGCTGGCCCAGCGCAAGCTGCCGCAGATGGGCGACATCTCGGCACGCTCGGCGCTGACCATCCACCGCGGCACCGCCAACCGCTCGAACGTGTCGCGCCCGGTGCTGGTGGTCGGCGCCGACGCGCCGGATGCGACCAACGCGATCAAGCACGACCTGCAGATGTCGCGCGCCTATTACGACAGCCTGCCGGACAGCGTACGCAAGCACCTGAGCTGCCGCGTGGTGGACGAGCTCGAGCCAATCTACCAGGCCCATACCATCGAAGGGCTGAAGATGGGCGTGACGATGGGGGGATGAGGTGAAGCGGGCCGCCGCACGGCGGCCCGCAGGCCTTACTCTTTCGGCGGGACCTGCTGCGAGGGGATGGGCGACTTGAGCGCTTCCGGCAGCGAATCCGCGATGCCGTTCTCCGGCACCTGGCCGACGCGCCGGGCTTCGTCGGAATGCTGGTCGAGGCTGACTTCCTCGGCCACGTCGAAGCGGCCGTCTTCCGCGCCGCCTTCGCCCGGCAGCAGATTGTCGGAACGCTGTGTCTGGCCGCCGCCGGCGACCGGGGCGCTCTGGTCTTTCTGTTGATTACCTTGGGCCATGCTGTCCTCCTGTTGACGGTTTTTCATGATCCCATTATCGCCCCCGTCCGCCGGGCCGGGCGCACGCTAGGTACCTAGTCGCGCCGGTCGCGCTGCGGCAGGTTCTTTTCCAGGATCGCCCACAGGATGAGGCCATAGGCCAGGAGGCGGATCAGGTAATGCAGGGGCGAATCCTCACCGGCCTCGTTCAGCGCCGCCGAGTAGATGCGGTGCATCCCTTCGATGAAGAAGGACAGGGCGAAGTAAAGGAAGAAGCGGTCGCCGGTATTGCGCCAGAAGCGCAGGAAGAACAGGGCGATGGTCACCGACGCCATCGAGATCGCGCCATACATCATCTGGGTCATCGTCTCACTCCTTCTCGTAGATCAGTCCGTAAAGCAGCAGCAGGCAGGCCACCAGGGCGCTGATGAGACGCAGCGCCATGAAATCGACGTTCGGGAACACGATCTTGTCGAAGATCAGGAACAGATTGTTGAAGGTCATGACCGCAAAACACAGGCCGCTCCAGAACAGGAGACGGTGGCGGGTGCGCCGGTAGCTGGCCAGCAGCAGCCAGGTAGCGGCCAGCGAGGTCAGCATGCACAGCGTATAGATGAGTTCGCCCATTTAGGAATCCTTTCGCAGGCGGAATGCGTCGGCGAACTGCTGCGCCTTCCGGTCGAGAGAAGAATGGATCAGGTTGGTGACGTCGACGAGGTGACGTGCGTACTGTTCGGCCAGACCGTCGACCCGTTCGCGCAGCGTGCTAGAGGCCGGCGCGTAGCAATAACACTGCTCGTCAGGAGCGGGGCAGGGGGCGGCCATGCCGGCGCGGCACAGCTCGTCCAGCAGGCCTTGCGCCGTGCGCTCGGCAATATACAGCCGGCGCGCGAGCGTCGCCCCTGACCAGCGCTGGTCGGGACTGGCGCGCAGCAAGAGCAGCGCCTCAAGGAAGGGTACCGAAGGCACGCTCGTCAGGATAAAACGGCGCAGTTCTTCGGGAATCGGCGGACGGTTCATGCGTACCGAATGTAATTTCCCAAAAGGAATCTTTTGTTGAGAAAGGCGCAATTTTAAATCAATTCTGGCTGGAAAGGATTTTCAATCGTGCGCGCTCCCTCAATAGCTGAGCTTGACGCCAATCAAATGGGCTCGGCTACAATGTGCCTGTCCTTAATCACCACCACGTTTCATGCTGCAATCCCTTCTGGCCCGCCTCGGCGCCGCCACCGCCCTGCTGGCGGCAACCGTCCTCGGCGGCGCCGCCCAGGCCGCCGACTGCCCGGTCCACTACCTCGACGGCCGTGCGCCCGAGATCCGCAATCCCAAGCTGGCCACCGCCACCCGCGAACTGTGCTACGGCGTCTTCGGCGTGATGCATTCCGGCGTGACCCGTACACCGCTGTGGTCGGCCGAATACCTGCGCGCCGACAATCTCGAAGCGGCCCAGGGCCTGGACCGCGACAACGCCTTCCATGCGGAGCCGCGCCTGCCGCGCTCGCAGCGCGCCGAACTGTCCGACTATGCGCGCAGCGGCCTCGACCGCGGCCACCTGGCGCCGAACGGCGACATGCCGGACCGCCGCGCCCAGCGCGAAAGCTTCTCGCTGGCGAACATGGTGCCCCAGGACCGCGATCACAACCGCCACATCTGGGCGCCGATCGAGGGCGCGGTGCGCAAGATGGCGAAGAAAGAGGGGAAGCTCTACGTGATCACCGGCCCGGCCTTCCTCGGCACAAGCCTGCGCAAGGTCGGCAACGTGCTCGTGCCCACCCACCTGTACAAGGTGGTATACAGTCCGCGCCAGAAGGCGGCCGCCGCCTGGTTCGTCGAGAACCGCGCCGATGCGAAGATCGACGTGATCCCGGTCGCCGAACTCGAACGCATCGTCGGCATCGAACTGCTGCCTTCGCTCACGCGCCAGCAGAAGGAGCGCATGCTCGCGCTGCCGAAGATCCGCCAGCCCAAGCGCCGGCACTGATAGAGAAGGAATGCCATGCCATCGAAGAAGAAGTCCTTCACGCCCTATGCCAACGAGGCGGACGTGCTCGAAGTCGGCAACCTGATGCTGGAGAACCGCCTGGACCGCATCACCATCTCGGGCGACGTCGACCTGACCCTCGACAAGGCCGGCCTCGCGCATGCGCGCCGCCTGCACGAGCTGCTGGGCGCGGTGGTCGACGCGCTCGCGTCGCGGG
The DNA here is from genome assembly GCA_040758275.1 of Pseudomonadota bacterium. Lineage (GTDB taxonomy): Bacteria > Pseudomonadota > Gammaproteobacteria > Burkholderiales > Burkholderiaceae_D > Telluria. Next base: position 22,419 of record JBFLVV010000007.1, on the reverse strand, counting down.
AGTTGCCGGACCAGCTGCCGCCGCCCGACGTCAAGACCGTCGACAACCCTTTCGCCTGACAGCGCCGGGACATCGCCGGTTCAGCATTCCGCTCGTCAAGGGTGTGCGAGCCTCGCCGCGATTCGGGTAGGCTGGTCCTCTCGCATTCGCGATTCCGAGGAGGCGGCAGATGTCCAGCAATACCGACGCGCCCGTGGGCCAGGACGGCCTGCGGATCCCCATCGTCGAGGAGCAACTCGCGCTCGAGACCCGTGTGGTCGAGACCGGCCGCGGGGTGCGCATCCACAAGACCGTGAGCGAACAGCCCGTGACCATCGACGAGCGCCTGGTGCGCGAAGCGGTGGAGGTGCGGCGCGTCCCCGTCGACCGGCTGGTCGAGGGAAGCGGCACGCCCGCGCCGCGCTACGAAGGCGATACGCTGATCGTTCCCGTGCTCGAGGAGGTGCTGGTGGTCGAGCGCCGCCTGCGCGTCAAGGAAGAACTGCACATCACCCGCAACCGCATCGAAGAACGCTACCACGACACCGTGCCGCTCAAGGCGGAACGGGTCGAGGTGGAGCGCTTCGACGAGGGCGCGGCGCCACCTCCGCCATGACACCCACAGTTTTGGAGGTATCACCATGCAACATACGCTTATTGCTGTCTTCGACAACCGAGCCGACGCCCAAAGCGCACATGATGAACTGCTGACATCCGGTTTTTCCAGCAGCGACGTGCGGCTGTCCGGTTCGAGTACGGCGTCCAGCACCGCCGACAGCGACACCGGCATCGGCAGCGGCATCAAGAACTTCTTCAGCGATCTCTTCGGCACCGACAACAGTGAGCATACGAACCGCTACGAGGGCGCCATCACGCGCGGCCAGCATGTGGTGACCCTGAGCGCCGACTCCCTGCCGGAGGTGGAACGCGCCGCCGACATCGTCGAACGCTTCGGCCCGATCGACATCGACGAACACTCGGCCGGGGTCGGCACCATGGGCGCCGGCGCCATGCTCTCCAGCGGCAGTGCGATGGGTTCGAGCGCGATGTCGGCGCAATCCGGCGCCCAGCAGGCGGGCTCGGTGCAGCAGCAGGGCGTGGCCAGCGGCGCCTCGCTGCAGCGTGACACGGCGATGGAGCGCAGCGCGACCCAATCCATCCCCGTGGTGGAAGAACAGCTCAAGGTCGGCAAGCGCGAAGTGCAGCGCGGCGGCGTGCGCATCTTCTCGCGCATCATCGAAACCCCGGTCAACGAAACCGTCGGCCTGCGCGAGGAACACGTGGACGTCCAGCGCCGCCGTGTCGACGAGCCCCTGAGCCCGGGCGACGCCGGCGCATTCAAGGAGCAGACCATCGAGATGCGCGAGACCGCCGAGGAAGCGGTGGTCGAGAAGACCGCGCGCGTGGTCGAGGAGGTCACGATCGGCAAGCAGGTGAGCGAACGCCAGCAGCAGATCTCGGATACGGTGCGGCACACCGAGGTCGACGTGCAGCGTCTGGATGGCACCAGCGCCCGGTCCGACCTGCGCGACGACGACAGCTATTACCGCAATCACTTCACCAGCACCTACGGCAGCTCGGGCGCCGCCTACGACGACTACGCGCCGGCCTACAGCTACGGCTCGCAGATGGCCAGCAGCGGCCGCTATACCGGCCGCCAGTGGGACGAGATCGAGCCCGAACTGCGCAGCGACTGGGATACCCGCTACGGCAGCGGCGGCGCCTCGACCTGGGAGAAAATGAAGGCCGCCGTGCGGCACGGCTGGGACCGCATTACGACCGGCAACAGCGGCATGACTTACTGACAGGAACTGCTTTAAACCCAGGGACGGCGCCTTCGGGCGCCGTTTTTTATGGCTGGGCCAGGCGCGCGCTTGCCGCTTCGGGATTCATGTAATCTCAACACATGCGCCTCGGATGCCGCGCATTCCGAGGCGAGCCCACCTATACCACGGAGGAATGACCATGCAACACACTCTCGTAGCCGTGTTCGACAACCGGACCGACGCCCAGAATGCAATGAACGAGCTGATGTCCTCGGGCTTTTCGCGTGACGAGGTCAAGCTCTCCAACGCCGACCCGACCGGCATGACCGACAGCGTCACCGGCCGCAGCGCCACGCCGACCGAGACCGACACCTATGCCGACGGCACCGGCCTCGGCATCGGCGCCTCCATCAAGCACTTCTTCACCGACCTCTTCGGCGCCGACAACAGCACCCACGTCAGCAAGTACGAGGGCGCCGTCACCCGCGGCCACCACGTGCTGACCGTGCGCGCCGATTCCCTGCCCGAAGTCGAGCGCGCCGCCGACATCGTCGAGCGCTACGGCCCGACCGACATCGACGAGCAGGCCTCCGGTCCGGGCATTGGCGGGCTGGGCGCCACCGGCGCCATGTCCGAATCGATGCGCGCGAGCGGCGCGGGCGGCATGCAGCAGTCCGCGCAGATGTCGGCGCAATCGGGCGCCGGCGCCAGCCTCGGCTCCGCCGCCAGCTCGGATTCGGGTTCCAGCATCGGCTCCACCTCGGGCGCGGCCAGCCAGCAGCTCGACAACCCGGGCGACCGCAAGATCTTCCAGCAGCAGTCGCTGAACCAGGCCGAGCCGATGGGCACCACTTACCAGGAACCGCAGGGCCAGAGCGGCCTGAGCGCCACTGGCGGCACCTCGCTGCAAGGCTCGACCCTGCAGGAGAACTCGGTGCAGGCCTCGGCGCTGGAAGGAACGCAAAATGACCGCGGCATCCGCAGCTCGGGCGGCCAGGGCGGCACCCTGCAGGGCTCCGCGCTCGAAGGCTCGGCCTACCAGGGCGGCGCCACCGGCTCGCTGCAGCGCGACACCGCGACGTCCACCTTCAGCGAGGTGCAGCGCGGCCGTTCGCGCATCTATTCGCGCAGCCATAGCGGCCTGGACATCGGCAGCAACTTCTTCGGCGACGACGACGACGCCTACCGCAACCATTTCCTGGCCAACTATGACGGCGACGACTACGAGAAGGTCAAGCCGGCCTATACCTACGGTTCCGAGATGGCCAGGAGCGACAAGTACCGCGGCCGCCAGTGGGACGAGGTCGAGAACGACCTGCGCAGCGACTGGAGCACCCGCAACGGCGCCGCTGCGGGCGACACCTGGGACCGCATGAAGGCCGCCGTGCGCCGCGGCTGGGACCGCATGACCAGCGACGATGACGACACCATCTACCGCAGCCACTTCAGCAGCACCTACGGCAGCTCGGGCGCCGCCTACGACGACTACAAGCCGGCCTACAGCTATGGCTCGGAAAGCGCCCGCAGCGACAAGTACCGCGGCCGCAAGTGGGACGAGGTGGAAACCGACCTGCGCAGCGACTGGGATACCCGCTACGGCAGCACCGGGTCCACCTGGGAAAAGATGAAGGCCGCCGTACGCCGCGGCTGGGATCGCATGACCCTGGACGATGACGACGACAGCTACTACCGCAGCCATTACGACACCCACCTGGCAAGCTCCGGGGTGGACTACGACAGCGCCAAGCAGGCCTACAGCTACGGGGCCGAGATGCGCAAGAGCGAGCTCTATCGCAACCGCCCGTGGGACGACATCGAGGGTGACATGCGCAAGGGCTGGGATTCGCGCATCGGCACCACCGCCAGCGGCAGCACCACCGGCAGCGTGACCGGCGACGCCGGTGCGGCCGTGGGCGGGGCCTGGGACCGGATGAAGGCGGCCGTGCGCCATGGCTGGAACAGGATGACGGACGACGACGACGCGGCCTACCGCTCGCACTGGAACGCCACCTACAGCACCGCGACCGACGCCGGCAGCTACGACGAGTACAAGCCTGCCTATTCCTATGGTTCGGAAATGGCGCTCAGCGAGAAGTACCGTGGCCGCCAGTGGAACGAGGTGGAAAACGACCTGCGTAGCGACTGGGACAGCCGCTACGCCGGGGGCGGTCAGTCGACCTGGGAAAAAATGAAGGCGGCGGTGCGCCAGGGCTGGGATCGCATGACCTCCTGATGCCGGGATTGCCCGCATAGAAAAATCGGCGCCCGCGGGCGCCGATTTTCATGGTGACTACTGTGTTGCGATGCTCATTCGGCGAATACCTGGGCCGCCGGCGTGATGCGCACCGCTTCCGGCCGGATGCCCAGCTTCATGCTGCCGATCTGCTGGTCTTCGTCCAGCAGGGCCTGCGGCTTCTTCGCGTCATACGCGATCGGCGAGAAGGCGTCCGACACCAGCTTCTCCTTCAGTCCCGCCGCATCCTTCGTGATGACCACCACCGACAGCTTCTTCGACGACAGGTGCTTCCGGATCGCCGCATTCACGTCCGCCACCGTCAACTTCGCCAGGCCTTCGCGCATCATGCGCGTGAATTCCGGCGTGCCATACCACTGCGCATCCAGCGCGTAGCCGAGCTGCTGGTCCTGGGTCGCCGTCATGACGAACACGTTCTTCATCAGGTAATCCCGGGTGGTCGCGAAGTCGTCCTGGGTCAAGCCATTGCTTACCAGCTTGTCCAGCTCGAACATGGCCGCGCGCAGGGCGAAGTGGCCATTCTGCGGGGCGACCGGGCGGATCCAGATCTCGAAAAGCTGCGCCTTGCGGCCCAGGTTCGGGTTCGGGAAGAACTGGAACATCCCGCGCGGGAAGGCTTCGATGTAGGCATAGTCGCCGTAGTTCAGGCCGCGCTCCTCACGGATGCGCTGGTAGAGACGGGCGCTCGAGGCGCGGTGCTCGCCCAGCCAGGTCTTGACCAGCCACAGCGCCGGGAAGTCCGGGTGCGAACGGGTGACCTCCAGGGGCAGGCCGAAGGAAATCGCGGTCGCGCGCGTGTTCTTCTCGATGATCTCGACTTCGATCCCGTCAAGCATCCGGCCACGGATGCCGGGCGTGGCCGCGAGGCCCGCGCCGTCCGGCAGGCGCGCCAGCGCGGTCTTGAGCGAAGCGACCATGGCGTCGGAGACGTCGCCCGAGATGCCGACCCGCACCGCGCCTTGCGCATAGGCCTGGCGGTAGAAGGCCTTCACGTCGTCCAGGGTGATCGACTCGATCCCCTTGACGGTGCCGAGCACCGGATGCGCATACGGCGTACCCGCGAAGACGTTGGACTGCAGGCGCTCCTTGCCGAACTCCTCTTCGTTATTGTCCTTCAGGTCCAGCACCAGGGCGTTCTTCTGGGCGTCCCTCAGGCGGCGGAAATCTTCCTCGCGGAAGCCCGGATCGACCAGCAGCGGCAGGGCGATGCCCAGGTACTGGTCCCAGTTGTCCTTGTGGGTCGAACCGGTGAAGGTGGTCATCTCCTTGTCGGTCTGCTCGGTGAAACTGCCCGCCAGCGGGAACAGCGCCTTGGTCACCTCGTCGATCTTGCGCTCGCGCGAGCCGCTCGAGGCCACCATGGCGGCGGTGAGCGCCGCCAGGCCTTCCTTGCCTTTCGGGTCGTGCGCGGAACCGGCCGCGAACAGCAGCTTGAAGCGGATCTGCGGCAGCGTGGACTTCTGCACCAGCACGTCGAACGTCGCGTCGCCGGCCTTCGGCGTGAGATCGGCCAGCTTCGGCAGCGTGCCGATCGCCGCCGGCAGCGCCTCGTGCGAGAGCGTGGTCACCACCATGGCGTCGTCGACCAGGTATTTACGGGCCGCGGCCTGCAGGTCGGCGGGCGTCAGGCTGTCGACCACCCGGTAGTAGCGGTTCAGGGTGCCGTAGGAGCGTTCGAAGTGGACGTAGGAGGCCAGGGTGGCGGCGATGGCCTCGGTATTGTCGAGCGAGCGGATCAGGCCGTACTTGTTCGCGGACTTGGCGTCCGCCAGGGCGCCGGCGCTCACCGGCTCGTCGCGCAGCCTGGCCACGGTCTGCAGGATGGCGTCGCGCACGTAGAGCGCATCCGCCGGCTTCTTGACGCGCGCGCCGATGGTGGCCAGGGTCGGGTCGACCCGGTTCGGCACGAAGTCGAAGAGCTGGTCGACCTTCTGCTCGTCCTGCACCAGGCGCTTGTACAGGGCCGAGGTGCGGCCGAACGACAGCGAGAGCAGCATCGACAGCGCCGCCTGGTCCTTCTGGGTGTCCGAAAAGGCCGGGGCGCGGAAGGCCACGGTCACCAGGGGCAGGGTCGGGGTTTGCCAGGCGACGTGGCGGTACTGGGCGCCTTTCGCCGGCGGCTCGACCGGCACATTGTTCTTGAAGCTGCCGCGCTTCCACCCGCCCCAGTACTTCTCGACCATGGCGATGGCCTTGCCCGGGTCGACGTCGCCGGCGATGATCACGGCGGTGCGCTCCGGACGGTACCAGCGCTCAAAAAAGACCTTCGAGTACGCGTACTGGTTGGGCATGTCCTCGATGTCCTTCAGGAAGCCCATGGTGGTGTGGCGGTAGGTGTGGGTGCTGAAGGCCGCTTCGCGCTGCACCTCGAACAGCTTCTGCATCGGGTTGGCGCTGTTCTTGTTGTATTCGCCCAGCACGGCGCGCGACTCGGTCTTGAAGGCCTCGACCGGATAGGACAGGTGCTGGAAGCGGTCGGCCTCCACCTTCAGGACGGTTTCCAGGTCTTCCCTGGCGAAGGTGGTGTAGTAGTTGGTCAGGTCGTCGCTCGTGTAGGCGTTCTGGCGCGCGCCGGCCTTCGTGATGATCTCCTGGTACTTCTCCGGCGGATAGCTTGGCGTCCCGCGGAACATCATGTGTTCGAAGAAGTGGGCGAAACCGGACTTGCCCGGCTCGACCTCGTTGCGCGAACCGGTCTGCACCGGGATGTGGACCGAGACCAGGTTCGGGAAGCCGGTCGGCACGACGATGACCTTCAGGCCGTTCGGCAGGGTTTTCTCGGTGGCCTTGAAGGGCAGCACGTCGCCTCCCTTGGTGGCGCTCGTCGCGGCGGCCGGTTTCAAGGCGGGCGCGGCCATCGTGGGCGAGGCGAAGGCCAGCAGGGCGGGGACGATTGTCGCGAGCGCGGTGCGCGACAAGTTAATTGAAGACACGTTCTCTCCTTTTAGGAATAATTCTGTCCGCGCAGGATAGATTATTCGACAAGGAAAGAACAGTTCAATCAGGTATGCATGTCGCCTACGCCGCTTCGCTCAGGGGCAGGCTGATGCGGTTGCGGCCGAGGTGCTTGGCGCGGTAGAGGGCGGCGTCGGCGGTGGCGACCAGCTGGCTCGCATTGTTGTCGGGGCCGGCGATCGCGGTGGCGGCGCCGATCGACACCGTCACGTGGCGGGTCGGCGCGGTGGACGGCAGTTGCAGCTGCTCGACCCGGCAGCGGATGCGCTCGGCGACGATGGCCGCCCCCTTGAGCGACTGGTTCGGCAGGATCACGGCGAATTCCTCGCCACCATAGCGGGCGACCAGGTCGTTGGCGCGCATCTCGCTGGCCACGGCGCGGGCGATGCGCTTGAGGCATTCGTCGCCGCCCAGGTGGCCGTTGGCGTCGTTATAGGCCTTGAAGTTGTCGACGTCGACCATGAGCAGGGACAGCGGCTGCTGCTGGCGCAGGGCGCGTGCCCATTCCGCATGCAGGGTGTCGTCGAAGCAGCGCCGGTTGGCCAGGCCGGTCAGGCCGTCGCGGGTGGCGAGCTGTTCGAGCGCCACCTGGGCCATCTTCTCGTCGGTCAGGTCGCGCAGGGTCTCGACCACCGCGGAGAGGCCGCCTTCGGCATCGTAGATCGGCGTCGCCTCGGCCGCCAGGTAGCGGCGCCGGCCGGCGCGCGGCATGTCGAACCAGCTCTCGATGCACAGGCCTGAACCATGGCCGGGCGGCACGCTGCGCGGCAGGATCTGGCGCACGTCGTCGGTGCGGTTCTGCAGGACCAGGTCGGCGAGGGTAGGGCGGCGGTGCTCGTAGAAGCTGCGCCAATGGTCGCCCGTCCCCAGGATTTCAATGGCCGGCACGCCCGTGAGCTGCTCGCAGGCGCGGTTCCAGATCATGACCCGGGCCTCGCGGTCGAGCACGAAGACGGGAATCGACAGCGATTCCATCAGCTGCCCGACGAAGGCGCCATCGCTGATGAGGGCGCTCGGGGAGGGCATGCCGCTGGCGGCGCTATGGCTTGCTGTCTTGAACATGGTCGTCCTCTGCATTCCGGTCCGGCCGCCGAAATGGCTGCCAACAGGAAACGATTCTGCTACCGTGCAGGAACGAACTTATTGATTTTAAGCAAGTCTTCTTTCCGGCATCGGATGCCGGCCAAGGGCCCTAGGCGGGGGCCGGTTCGGGCCGGGTCGGCATCGATACCCTGACCACGGCGCCGCCGTGGCGTCCGGACGAGAGGCGCACCGTGCCGCCATAGGCCGCGGCGCGCTCCTGCATGCCCTCGAGGCCGCAGCCCTGGCGCAGCGGCTGGGCCAGGCCGACCCCGTCGTCCTCGACCGTCAGGGTGAGCTCGCGCGCGCTTTCGACCAGGGTGACGCGCACGCAGCTGGCCTGGGCGTGGCAGGCCACGTTCGAGAGCGACTCCTGCAGGGCGCGGAACAGCACGGCGTCCAGCTCGCGATCGCGCGGTCCGCCATGGTCCTGCTCGACGCCAAGGTCGAGGCGGTAGTCGAGCCCCTGCAGGCGGGCGAACTCGGCCAAGTGGCGTTCGGCCGCCTGGCGCAGGGTGACGCCAGGCGCGATCGGGCGCATGCCGGAGACGATGGCGCGCACCGAGCGGATCGCCGCATCGAGGTTGGCGATCGCCACCCCCAGGCGTTCGAAGGCGGCCGGAGAGGCGCCGCGCGAGGCCAGCTGCTGCAGCGACAGCTCGGCCCGCAGCGAGAGCAGGCGGTGGCCCAGCTCGTCGTGCAGCTCGCGGGCGATGCGGCTGCGCTCGGCGTCGCGCACGCCTTCCTGCTGGCGCACCAGGCGGCACAGCACCTCGTGGCTGCCGGCCAGGGCGTCCTCGACCTCGGCATGGGCGCAGCGTTCGGCCTCCAGCTGCTGCTCGAGCGAGTGGCCGCGCTCTTCCGCCGCGCGGCTGCGCCGCTGCAGCAGAAGCGCCGTGCCGAGCGCGGCCAGGGTCAGCACGGTAGCAGCCACCAGCTCCGGCGGTGCGCCGCGCAGGGGCAGGGGCATCGGCAGGGCGGCGTGCGCCGGCAGGGCGGCGCACAGCAGGGCGGAGGCGCGGGCTAGGAATGAGCTGTATTTGTTCATGGCGTCCTTCTTACTGGCGTTAGGAACATTCCGTATGAAGGTACACCCATGTCCTACAGGGAATATTGCTCATTCTCAACGCATGGCGGCGACCCGGGCAGAAGGCGGGCGTCCCCACGGACGGCCCGGGCCACGCTATAATGGAAGGTTGACGAGAGGTTTACCGTGACTTACAGCATCAAAGAGATCTTCTATACCCTGCAGGGCGAGGGCGCCCATGCGGGGCGCCCGGCGGTTTTCTGCCGCTTTTCCGGCTGCAATCTGTGGACCGGCAGGGAAAGCGACCGCGCGGCTGCCGTCTGCACCTTCTGCGACACCGATTTCGTCGGCACCGACGGCGAGCGCGGCGGCAAGTTCCGCGACGCGGACAGCCTGGCGCGCGAGATCGACAGCCTTTGGCCCGCTACCCACGCTGCCAGCAAGTACGTCGTCTTCACCGGCGGCGAACCGCTGCTGCAGCTCGATGCCGCCCTGATCGAGGCGATGCACGCCCACGGCTTCACGATCGCCATCGAGACCAACGGCACCCTGCCGGTGCCGGAAGGCGTGGACTGGATCTGCGTCAGCCCGAAGATGGGCTCCCAGCTGGTCGTTGCGAAGGGCAACGAGATCAAGGTCGTGATTCCGCAGCTGGGACAGGACCTGTCCGCCTACGAGCACCTCGACTTCGAGAACTTCTACGTGCAGCCGATGGACGGGCCGCTGGCCGCCCAGAACACCCGCCTGGCGATCGAAACCTGCCGTCGCAACCCGAAATGGAAGCTCAGCCTCCAGACCCACAAACTGCTTCAGATCCCTTGAGGATCCACCACCGATGCTCACCATTACCCGCAAGCTGGAATTCGATGCCGGCCACCGCATTCCCGACCACAAGAGCCAGTGCCGCAACCTGCACGGCCACCGCTACACCCTCGAAATCACGCTGACCGGCGACGTCATCGACGCTGAAGGAAATTCCGACAACGGCATGATCATGGACTTCTCGGACGTGAAGACCCTGGCCAAGGAACATCTGATCGACGTGTGGGACCATGCCTTCCTGGTGTACGAAAAGGATGACAAGGTACGTGAATTCCTGGCCTCGCTGCCCGACCACAAGACCGTCGTCATCGACTGCATCCCCACGGTGGAAAACCTCGCGCGCGTCGCCTTCGGCATCCTGAAGACCGTGTTCACCGACCGCTTCGGCACCGGTCTGCGCCTGCACAAGCTGGTGCTGCACGAAACCCCGAACTGCTGGGCCGAAATCACCGATGCCTGAGGATCTGGTCCAGACCGAGCGCGAGGACGCCGTGGCGCCCGAACAGCGCTTCATGGCGCTTGCCCTGGAGCAGGCGCGCCTGGCCTGGGCAGAAGGCGAGGTGCCCGTGGGCGCCGTGGTCGTCAAGGATGGCGAGGTGATCGCCACCGGCTACAACCGCCCGATCGGCCGCCACGACCCGACCGCCCACGCGGAAGTCAATGCCCTGCGCGCGGCTGCCGAAAAGCTCGGCAATTACCGCCTGCCGGGTTGCGAGCTCTACGTCACCCTGGAGCCCTGCATCATGTGCTCGGGAGCCATGATGCATGCCCGCCTGGCGCGGGTCGTCTACGCCGCCACCGACCCCAAGACCGGCGCCTGCGGCTCGGTCGTCAACCTCTTCGACGAAGACAGGCTCAACCACCACACCGACGTGCTGGGCGGCGTGATGGCCGAGGAGGCAAGCGGCCTGCTCAAGGCCTTCTTCGCCGAGCGCCGCGCCGCCGCGCGCAAACTCCCCGGTCCGGACGCCACGGCGCCCGAGGCGTGATTCCAGGCGCGGCGCGCGCCTGAGCGCCCCGCGCCCGGCGAAAGTGGTATGCTGGTTTCGCGCCGCCCCCCGCGGCCGTGTGAACCATGTCGTCCGAACCGCGGTAGTCCACTCGATTTATGCCTACGCTGAACGCCAACGGAATCCGCATCGCCTTCGACACCGCGGGCGACCCCAAGTCCGTACCGCTGCTGCTGGTGCATGGCCTGGGCATGCAGCTCACGGCCTGGCCCGAGGAGTTCGTCGAAGGCCTGGTCGAGCTCGGCTTCTACGTGATCCGCTTCGACAACCGCGACTGCGGCCTGTCGACCAAATTCGAACAGGCGGGCATTCCCAACCTGGGCCTGGCCTGGATCAAATCCAAACTCGGCTGGCCGCTGCGCGCCCCGTATCGCCTCGACGACATGGCCGAGGACGCGATCGGCGTCCTGTCCGCCCTCGGGGTGGCCCGCGCCCATGTGGTCGGCGTCTCGATGGGCGGCATGATCGCCCAGATCCTCGCCGCCCGTTACCCGCAGCGCATCCTCAGCCTGACCTCGATCATGTCGAGCTCCTGCCGGCGCGGCCTGCCCGGGCCTGAAAAGAAAGTGCGTAAACTCATGACCCGGCGCGCCCTCGATCCCGCCAATGTCGAGAGCATCATCGACCAGGGGGTCGAGGTGCTGCGCGCCATCGGCAGCCCGGCCTATCCGACCCCCGAGCGCGTGCTGCGCAAGCGGGTCGCCCGTTCCGTGCGGCGCAGCTATTGCCCCTCGGGCGTGGCGCGCCAGATGATGGCGATCGCCGCCTCGGGCGACCGCTGCGCGCTGCTACGCACCATCACCGCGCCCGCGCTCGTCATCCACGGGGCCGCCGACCCGCTGGTGCCGCTCGCCTGCGGCGAAGACACCGCCAGCCGCATCCCGGGCGCCAGGCTGGAGGTCATCGAGGGCATGGGGCACGACTTGCCGCCCCAGCTGGCCGAACGCCTTCTCGCCTTGATCGACGCCCATGCCAGGGGTAAGATGTTGCCAGACTCAACACCCCGGCTCTTCGTAAAACAGTGATCACCCAACAAATCGGCATTGCCATCGTGGCCCCGGCCGGCCAGGCGCTCGACCCGGCTGCCATCGACCGCGCCGTCGCCCGCCTCGAAGCCCAGGGCTGCCTGGTCCGCAACTACTACGACCACAACGCCATCCACCAGCGCTTCGGCGGCACCGATGCCGGGCGCCTGGCCCAGCTGAACGCGGCGATTGCCGACCCCGACGTCCAGATCATCATGGCCCTGCGCGGCGGCTACGGCGTCACGCGCCTGCTGCCGCAGGTCGATTTCGAGGCGATCGCCGCCAGCGGCAAGCTGCTGGTCGGCTTCTCCGACATCACCGCCCTGCACATGGGCCTGTTCCACCGTACCGGCGCCCTCAGCTATGCCGGACCGATGCTGGCCGGCGACTTCGGCGCCCGCGAGCCGGTGCAATTTACCTTGGATGATTTCTGGAACTGCCTGGCGGGGCCGACCCACACCATCACCGAGTGCGCCCCGGGCAATCCGCGCGTGCAGGAGCAGGGCAGGGTCTGGGGCGGCAACCTGGCGATGGTGGTCTCACTGCTGGGTACGCCGTACTTCCCGTGCATCGACGGCGGCATCCTCTACCTGGAAGACATTGCCGAACACCCCTACCGGGTCGAACGCCTGCTCTTGCAATTGCACCAGGCGGGCGTGTTCGAACGCCAGCGCGCCGTCATCCTGGGCGACTTCTCCGGCTACACCCTCGGCAAGAACGACAACGGCTACGACTTCGACGCCATGGTCGCCCACCTGCGCGACACCCTGCCGGTGCCGGTGCTGACCGGCTTGACGTTCGGCCACGGACCAAAGCGGGTCACCATCCCCTTCGGCGCCCAGGGGCGGCTGGAATCGGACGACGAGGGATTCACCCTGCTGCTGTCCGATTACCCGACCTTGCGCCGGGCGAACGCCGCCCAGGATCGCTGCGCCTGAGCCGCTGTCCCGCCATTCTGCCCACAGTGGTAAAATGCGCGGTTATTCCAACATCCACGCTTTAGGGTTTACACAGTGCTCAGTACAGCCAATATCACGATGCAATTCGGCGCCAAGCCGCTGTTCGAGAATATCTCCGTCAAGTTCGGCGAAGGCAACCGTTACGGCCTGATCGGCGCCAACGGCTGCGGCAAGTCGACCTTCATGAAGATCCTCGGCGGCGACCTCGAACCGTCGGCCGGCAATGTCAGCCTCGATCCGGGCGAGCGCCTGGGTAAACTCCGCCAGGACCAGTTCGCGTATGAGGACGTGCGCGTGCTCGACGTCGTCATGATGGGCCACACCGAGCTGTGGAACGCCATCTCCGAGCGCGACGCGATCTATGCGAACCCGGAGGCGACCGACGAAGACTACATGAAGGCCGCCGAGTTGGAGGGCAAGGTCGCCGAGTACGACGGCTACTCGGCCGAAGCGCGCGCCGGCGAACTGCTGCTGGGCCTGGGCATCGGCACCGACCTGCACCAGGGCCCGATGAGCGCCGTGGCGCCGGGCTGGAAGCTGCGCGTGCTGCTGGCCCAGGCCCTGTTCTCGAATCCGGACATCCTGCTGCTCGACGAACCGACCAACAACCTGGACATCAACACGATCCGCTGGCTGGAAGACATCCTGAACCAGCGCAACTCGACGATGATCATCATCTCGCACGATCGTCACTTCCTGAACCAGGTCTGCACCCACGTGGCCGACATGGACTACGGCACCCTGAAGGTCTATCCGGGCAACTACGACGACTACATGCTGGCCTCGACCCAGGCGCGCAACCAGCAGCTGGCCAACAACGCCAAGGCCAAGGAAAAGGTCGCCGAACTGCAGGACTTCGTGCGCCGCTTCTCGGCCAACAAATCGAAGGCCCGCCAGGCCACCTCGCGCGCCAAGCAGATCGACAAGATCAAGATCGAGGAATTCAAGCCGTCCTCGCGCGCCTATCCCTTCGTCCGCTTCGAAGGCGAGAAGAAGCTGCACCGCCTGGCGGTGGAGACCGAGGGCCTGTCGAAAGCCTACGACCGCCAGCTGTTCAAGAACTTCTCGATCATGGTCGAGGCGGGCGAGCGCGTCGCGATCATCGGCGCCAACGGCGCGGGTAAGACCACGCTGCTGCGCTGCATCGGCGGCCAGGAGATCACCGGTCTCGACGCCGACCAGGGCCGCGTGAAGTGGGCGGAGAACGCCAACGTCGGCTACATGCCGCAGGATCCGACCGAGGAATTCGCCAGCGGCGAGAACCTGACCGACTGGATGGGCCGCTGGACCCAGGAAGGCGACGACGACCAGGCGGTGCGCTCCATCCTCGGCCGCCTGCTGTTCGGCGGCGACGAAGTGAAGAAGTCGGTTAAGGTGCTGTCGGGTGGCGAGAAGGGCCGCATGATGTACGGCAAGCTGATGCTGGGCCGTCACAATGTGCTGCTGCTCGACGAACCGACCAACCACATGGACATGGAATCGATCGAGTCGCTCAACATCGCCCTCGACAAGTACGCCGGCACCATGATCTTCGTGTCGCACGACCGTGAGTTCGTGTCCTCGCTGGCGACCCGCATCCTCGAGATCCGCGAGAACGAGATCGTCGACTTCCAGGGTAACTACGAAGAGTACCTGAAGAGCCAGGGTATCGACTGATATCGGCGCCGTCTCGAATTGGTAGGGTGGGCAGGTTTCCTGCCCACGCGGTCAGATCACGTATCCAGGCCCGCTCCGTGGCGCGCATTCGTGCGTTGACCGCGTGGGCGGGGGACCCGCCCACCCTACGGTCCAAGGTTGAAGGGAGACCACCTTTATGATCACCGCACCAATCAAAACCTACGAATACGACCGGCCCCAGGTCGGCGAAGCCTGCACCATCAACCCCGCCACGGCCGAAGCCTGGGCGCGCGTGCCCGCCACGCCGACGGCCGCCGAAAAAATCGAACTCAAGGAACGCATCAAGCGCCTGCTCAAGGAACGCAATGCCGTGCTGGTCGCCCACTACTACGTGGACGCCGAGCTGCAGGACCTGGCCGAGGAAACCGGCGGCTGCGTCTCCGATTCCCTGGAGATGGCCCGCTTCGGCCGCGACCACCCGGCCCAGACCCTGGTCGTGGCCGGCGTGCGCTTCATGGGCGAATCGGCCAAGATCCTGAGCCCGGAAAAGACCATCCTGATGCCGGACCTGGACGCGACCTGCTCGCTCGACCTGGGCTGCCCGGCCGACGAATTCGCGGCCTTCTGCGACCAGCACCCGGACCGCACCGTGGTCGTCTACGCCAACACCAGCGCCGCCGTGAAGGCGCGCGCCGACTGGATGGTGACCTCGTCGATCGGCCTGGACATCGTCAGGCACCTGCACGAGCAGGGCAAGAAGATCCTGTGGGCGCCGGACCGCCACCTCGGTTCCTGGATCCAGAAGCAGACCGGCGCCGACATGCTGTTGTGGCAGGGTTCGTGCCTGGTGCACGACGAGTTCAAGGGCATCGAACTCGACCTGCTCAAGGCCGAATACCCGGACGCGAAGGTGCTGGTGCACCCGGAGTCGCCGAGCAATGTGGTGGCCCAGGCCGACGTGGTCGGCTCGACCACCCAGCTGATCAACGCGGCGGTGAACCTGCCGGCCACCACCTTCATCGTGGCCACCGACAACGGCATCCTGCACAAGATGCGCGCCGCGGCCCCGGGCAAGCATTTCATCGAAGCGCCGACCGCCGGCAACAGCGCCACCTGCAAGAGCTGCGCCCACTGCCCGTGGATGGCCATGAACGGCCTGAAGAACCTGGCCGAGGTGCTCGAGACCGGCGCCAACGAGGTCCACGTCGACCCGGAGATTGGCCGCCAGGCCAAGCGTGCGATCGACCGCATGCTCGATTTCGCCGCCGCCAAGAAGGCCCAGGCACTGCCGAGCGGCGCGCTCGAGCAGAACACCAAGCTGTTCAATGGAGTAGGCCCCGCATGACGACCCTGCGCAATCCCCACGCTATCGACAATTTCGACGAGAAGCTGCAATCGGCTTTCGAAGCCAACATCCTCGCCGCGCTGCTGGAAGACGTCGGCACCGGCGACCTGACCGGCATGCTGGTCCCGACCGACACCCGCGTACGGGCCCGCGTCATCGTGCGCGAGCAGGCGGTGCTGTGCGGCGCGCCCTGGTTCGAAGGCGTGATGCTGGCGGTCGACCCGGACATCGAGATCGACTGGCAGTATGCGGAGGGCGATGTGATGGCGGCCGATTCCGTCGTCTGCAACATCACCGCCAATCCGCGCTCGCTGCTGACGGCCGAGCGTGCGGCGCTGAACTTCATGCAGCTGCTCTCGGGCGTGGCAACGGCCACCCGCAAGTACGTCGACGTCATCCAGGGTACCCGTGCGGCCATCCTCGACACCCGCAAGACCATCCCGGGCCTGCGCCAGGCGCAGAAGTACGCGGTGCGCGTCGGCGGCGGCAAGAACCAGCGCATGGCGCTCTACGACGGCATCCTGATCAAGGAAAACCATATTGCAGCGGCCGGCGGCGTCACCAAGGCCCTGCAGGCGGCCGAAGCGCTGAATTCGGGTGTGCCGGTGCAGATCGAGGTCGAGACCATCGCCCAGCTCGAGGAGGCGCTGGCGGCAGGCGTCAAATCCGTCCTGCTCGACAACTTCAATCTCGACATGATGGCTGATGCCGTCCGCGTGAACGCGGGCCGCGCGCTGCTGGAGGCCTCGGGCGGCATCAATATGGACACGGTGCGGGCCATCGCCGAGACGGGCGTCGACCGCATTTCGATCGGCAGCCTGACCAAGGACGTGCGCGCGACCGACTATTCGCTGCGCATCACCGGGGCGGCGGCATGATGGACTGGAGCAGAGTACGCATCGCCACGGGCGCACGCATCCTGTGGCTGGTCTTCGGGCTCGTGCTCGGCCTGCCGACGCTGTCGAACGGCCTGCAGACCAATAACACCGCCGACCTGTGCTTCGGGATCGGCATGGTGCTGGTCGGCGTGCGCGGTTTCCTGCGGCCGGTCATGTTCGGCAAGGCGATGCGCATGGAGATGGACCCGCGCACGGCCCAGGTGTCGATCGGCACGCCGATGCTGCATGGCGGCCTGTCGCTGGTGATCTTCGTCGCCCTGACCGCGGGCATCGTGATCAAGTACGTGATCAAGGGCTGAGGCTTCAGACCCCGCTTTCGCTGGCCCTGGCCAGCGCTTCCGCTTCCGGCGTACGCCGATGCAGCGGCTCTCCCACCTGGGTGGCAATCTCGTCGATCGCCGCCATCACCTTGCTTGGCTGCGCATAGTGCGTCATATGCCCGACACCCGGCGCAAGCTCGAGCCGGCTCGGGTGTGGCCCTCCTTGCAGGCGCTCGTGCAGGCGCTCCGAATTGTGCCCGCAATCGACGATCTTGTCCTGCGTCCCTGCGATGATCACCGCCGGCACCTTCAGTTCCGCATACCGTCTCGACAGCGAGATCGCCGCCGGCACCATGAGCGCGCTTTCCGCCGCGCTGGCGCGCAGCTGTTTCGGCCGCAGGGCCATCCAGACCGGGAAGCGGTCGAAACGCTCGTCCACGCGCCGCGGAGAAAACACTTTCTTGCTCAGGCCCGGCCACATCAGGCGCGAGAACAGGGGCGAGACCGTGTAGCGCATCAGGTCGCCGATCACTGGCACGGCCGGCGGCGAGATCGCCACCGCATCGAGCCGCGCGCTCGGGTAGTAGTAGCCCGACAGCAGCACCAGGCCGCGCACGAAATCCGGCTGCTGCAAGCCCATGGCCAGCGCCACCATCGTGCCCCAGGAATGGCCGAGCACGATGGCCGATTCGACCCCGATCTGCTCCAGCGCGCGATGCAGGAGCGCGGCCTGCTTGTCCGGCGTCCAGATGGTCGTGCGCGGACGGTCGCTGTAGCCGAAGCCCGGCCGGTCGAAGGCGATCACGCGGTAATGCGCGGCCGCCTGGTCGAGCAGGCCGCTGGTCACGAAATCCTCGGTATAGACGCCGTTGCCGTGCAGGAGCACGAGCACGGGGCCGCTGCCGCGTTCGAGGTAGTGCAGGCGCACCCCGTCGACCTCGACGAAAAGCCCTTGCGGCGGATGGTCTTGTTCCGCCTGGCGGGCCTTCGCGCGGACATAGAAGAATGAAGCCGCCAGGCCGAGGCCGGCGAGGAGGGCGCCGGCTTTCAGGCCGGGCGATGCGGTGGATACGGCATTCGAGGCGGTGCGCTTGGTCACAAAATCCCCCTGTGGTCGAGTTGAATGTGCGACTCCTCCGGCTCCTCCGCGTGGAGCAGGTCGGCGACGCGCGGCAGCAGCCGCTCGGCCGACTCTTCTATTTTGAGTGCGATCATGTCGTCCGCACGGGTGCGGCCCAGGTTCAGGGCCGCGATCGGCTTTCCTTTCTCGGCCGCCATGCGGCAGAAACGGAAGCCCGAATACACCATCAGCGACGAGCCCACCACCAGCAGGGCGTCCGCCGCCTCCATCTGCGCCAGCGCGCAGGCGGTGCGCGACGCGGGGATGCCATCGCCGAAGAATACGACATCCGGTGAAAGCGCGCCGCCGCATTGGATGCAGCTGGGCAGGTGGAAATCGGCGAGGGAATCCGGCTCGATGGCGGCGTCCCCGTCCGGTAGCGGCGTTGCCAGGACGTTGGCCAGTTCCGGGTTGGCCTCGTTCAGCAAGGTCTGCACAAAGGCGCGCGGAAACTGGGCCTTGCAGTGCAGGCAGACGACGCTGTGCACGTTGCCGTGCAGTTCGAGCACGGCCAGGCTGCCCGCCTGCTGGTGCAGGCCGTCGACGTTCTGCGTCAGCAGGTAGCCGAAGCGACCCGCTTTCTCCAGTGCGGCAAGCGCCCGGTGGCCGGCATTCGGGGCTGCCCTGGCCATGATGGGCCAGCCGACCATGCTGCGGGCCCAGTAGCGGCGCTGGATCTCGATCGAGCGGCGAAATTCCGGCCCCTGGATCGGCATGCGGCCGCGGCGCGTGCCGTCGCGGTCACGGTAATCGGGAATGCCCGAGGCGGTGGACAGGCCTGCGCCTGTCAGGACCAGGGTGCGCGGATGCCGCTCGAGGAACGCCGCCAGCGCGTCGGCCTGGTCGTGAACGGATAGTACTGCTGCCATGATGCGAACCTCCATTGGCTGGGATCGTAACATTCCCCTCGCCCCCGGATGAACACGATTCCGGGCCGAACCGGAACAGCTCAGCGGGCGGAGACGGCAATGCCGCCGACGATCATGCCGAAGGCCAGCACGTGGTAGAGATGCGGCGCCTCGCCCAGGAAGGCGGACGACAGCAGCGCGGTGAACAGGGGCGTGAGGTTGATGAAGAAGGCGCCGATGCTGGGGCCCGCGCGCTGCACGCCGGCGCCCCAGCAGCGCATGGCCAGGATGGCCGGGCCGATGGCGACATACAGCAGGGCCGCCCCCAGCGACCAGCTCCAGTCGATATGGACGCCCTGCAGCGCCCATTCGCCGCCGGCCAGCGCGGTCGACCACAGCACGCCGTACCCCACCTGGGCCAGCAGGAAGGCCGCCCAGTCGGCCCGCAGGCTTGGTGCGTCCTTCTGCTGCATCAGCATCCAGCTGTAGAAAGACCAGGCAATCGTCGCGAGGATCATGTAGAGGTCGCCGACCACCAGGCGCAGGCCGAGCAGCTGGTGCACGTCGCCCCGGCACAGCACCACCAGCACGCCGAGGATGGACAGCAGCGCGCCGATGATCTGCTTGCGCTTGACCGGCACGCCGTAGAACAGGCGCCCGACCAGCAGCATCCAGACCGGCACGCCGGAGGCGACCAGGGTCACGTTGATGGGCGTCGAGCTTTGCAGGGCCAGGTATTGCAGCGAGTTGTATAGGCCCACGCTCAGCAGGCCGAGCATGGCGTAGCGCCGCCAGTTGGCGAGCACGCCGCTGCCTTCCCTGAACATCGCCCGTCCGAGCGGCGCCAGCACGGCCAGCGCGATCACCCAGCGGATCAGGTTGAGCGTCATCGGCGGCACGGCGTCGCGCACCAGGCGGCCGACGATGGCGTTGCCGGCCCAGAGCACGGGCGGAACGGTCAGGAGGAAGATGGTGGACGGGCTGAGGGCGGGGCGGTTCATGGCGTGGCGGCCGGCCCGGTGAGGGGCCGGCATCGGGAAATCAGCGGCGTTCGGGCGTGAGCACGCTCGGCAGGGCTTTCGGCAGCGTATCCGGGAAGTCGCGCGAATAGTGCAGGCCGCGGCTTTCGTGGCGCGACAGGGCGCTGTTGACGATCAGGGAGGCGACTTCGACCAGGTTGCGCAGCTCCAGCAGGTCCGGCGTGATGCGGAAGTTGCGGTAGTACTCGTCGATCTCTTCTTTCAGCAGCGCGATGCGGTGCTGGGCGCGCTCCAGGCGCTTGGTCGTGCGCACGATGCCGACGTAGTTCCACATGAAGCGGCGCAGCTCGTCCCAGTTGTGGGCGATGACGACCTCTTCGTCCGCATTGGTGACGCGGCTTTCGTCCCAGGGCGGCAGCAAGGGGTTCTCGATCTTCGGCGCCGCCGCGATCTGGTGGGCGCAGGCGCGGCCGATGACGACGCACTCGAGCAGCGAGTTGCTGGCCAGGCGGTTGGCGCCGTGCAGGCCGGTGCAGGCCGTCTCGCCGACCGCGTACAGGCCCGGGATGTCGGTGCGGCCGGTCAGGTCGGTGACGATGCCGCCGCAGGTGAAGTGCACGGCCGGCACCACGGGAATCGGCTGCTGCGTGATGTCGATGCCCAGCTCCAGGCAGCGCGCGTAGATGGTCGGGAAGTGCTCCTTCAGGAATTCCGGATCCTGGTGGCTGATGTCGAGGTGGACGTAGTCCAGGCCGCGCTTCTTCATCTCGAAGTCGATGGCGCGGGCGACCACGTCGCGCGGAGCCAGTTCGCCGCGCTCGTCGTGGGCCAGCATGAAGCGCGTGCCGGCGGCCGGTCCCGCTTCCGGCGGGAGCTTCAACAGGCCGCCTTCGCCGCGGATCGCTTCCGTGATCAGGAAGGATTTCGCGTAAGGGTGGTAGAGGCAGGTCGGGTGGAACTGGATGAACTCCATGTTCGAGACCCGGCAGCCGGCCCGCCAGGCCATGGCGATGCCGTCGCCGGTGGCGGTGTCGGGGTTCGTCGTGTAGAGGTAGACCTTGCCGGCGCCGCCGGTGGCCAGCACGGTGTGCTCGGCCTCGAAGGTGAGCACCTTGCCGTTGCGTTCGTCCTGCACGTAGAGGCCATAGCAGCGCGGCTGGCCCACCATGTGCGGCGCGCCGCCATGCACGCCCTTGCCAGTGAGCTTGTCGGACGTGATGACGTCGATCGCGCAGTGGTGCTCGAACAGGGTGATGTTCGGGTGCGCGCGCACCTTCTGCTCCAAGGTGACCTGCACCGCGTGGCCGGTGGCGTCGGCGGCGTGGATGATGCGGCGCTGGCTGTGGCCGCCCTCGCGGGTCAGGTGGAAGCCCAGCTCCGCCGAGGCGTCGCGGGTGAAGGGCACGCCCTGTTCGATCAGCCATTCGATCGCCGCCCGGCCGTTCTCGACGATGTAGCGGGTGGCCGCCTCGTCGCACAGGCCGGCGCCCGCGACCAGGGTGTCGGCGATGTGCTGGTCGTGGCTGTCGCCGGAATCGAGCACCGCGGCGATACCACCCTGGGCCCAGTTGCTCGCACCGTCGAGCAGTTCGCGTTTCGAGATGATTGCCACCGTGCGCGTCTGCGCCAGGTGCAGGGCCACCGACAGGCCGGCCAGACCGCTGCCGACAATAGCGACGTCAAATTTCATGTGCATGTCAATTTTGTACAGAGGCATCACTATAGCCGATGTTGCTCTTGCTCGCCGGGGAAGGCCCCAGGGACAGAGCCTGGTCAATGTACGGCGACGCACCGACGGGTACAAGGCGCGGCTGCACCATCGGGGCTGGACTCAACAACGAGGAATGCCATGTCTAGCACCTACAACCGCGACCACGCCGATGCCTTATCCAGCAAGATCGGCTCGATGCGCTTCGCCATGTTCACCACCCGCGACGCCAACGGCCACCTGGTCAGCCAGCCGATGACGAACCAGCAGATCGACCAGGAAGGCGGCCTGTGGTTCTACACCCGCAGCACCACCGAACTGTGGGAGAACATCGCCCACGAGCCGGAAGTCAACGTCAGCTTCGCCAACAGCGACGACAGCACCTATGTATCGGTGAGCGGCCAGGCCGAGCGCGTGGTCGACCGCAAGCAGATCAAGGCCCTGTGGAACCCCATGGTGCAGGCCTGGTTCCCGGCCGGCCCGGAAGATGAGCACGTGGTCCTGGTGCGGGTGATGCCGCATGCGGCCGAGTACTGGGATTCGAACGACAGCAAGATGGTGCGCCTGTTCGCGATGGCGAAAGCGGCCGTGACCGGCTCGACGCCGGATGTCGACGCCGAGCACGGCACCATCCGCATGTAAGGCTCAGCGCGGCGGCGGCAGGTCGGAGGCGTCCTGGTTGCCGCCGGTCTCCGGCGTGCCGAGCCCGGCGCCGGTCTGGGCGTTCGGGTCGGCCTGGTTCGGCCGCGTGTCCTGCGGGCCGCG
>JBFLVV010000006.1:0-115604 GCA_040758275.1 Pseudomonadota bacterium | reverse complement strand
A
The DNA here is from genome assembly GCA_040758275.1 of Pseudomonadota bacterium. GTDB lineage: Bacteria > Pseudomonadota > Gammaproteobacteria > Burkholderiales > Burkholderiaceae_D > Telluria. The sequence goes on along the minus strand of JBFLVV010000006.1, from coordinate 115,603 downwards.
GATCGATGCCGCTATACTGATTCATGCTGGCCTCCTGTAAACAAGTTCAACTGGACATTGACTTCTTTACTTTACTCTCGGCTCTCGCCGGAGGGAGGCTGGCTATATGATTATCAGGTCTGACAATCGGACACGGCCTCATCCCTAGACGGCAGTAAATGCTGAGTTCGTGTCTGAATGTCAGACCTGACACCGACTGGAATGTCAGACCTGACACCGACTGGTTGTTGTATAAGAGCCAAGGCAAACGGGTGCACCTGCCATTCGGCCAGGCCAAGGCCGGAGTCAGGTGCGTTGAGTCGACCCGAACAGATCGTGCGCGTCCAGCAGCGCCCAGGCGATTTCCGGCCGCTCGCTCAGGCGACGGCGCACCGCGGCCGGCACCGATTGCCGTGCCTTCTTGCACAGGCCCGGCTTTTCCTCGAGGACCACGATGATGCCGCGCACCGTGCGCACCTCGTTCGGACCCGGCTCGACGCGCAGCTCGGCGCCCAGGTTCTTGCGCACCAGCGCCTGCACGTGCTGCAGGTCCGCATAGCTCTCGATACGTTCGATACGCTCGAGCAGCTTCTGTTCCTGCAGCCGCGTCAGGGCCAGCGGCCGGTGGTCGGCCTGGGGGTCGGCCATAACGCGGTCGCGATCGCACACGCAGGCCCCGGGCGGGCATTCGGTGCGGACAGGGAATGGAAACGGCGAAACGGGCTCGGTCACGCTGTCAGGATGTCGGGTTGGGGGTCGGCGGCAATTCTACATCAGCCGCCCGTGCGGCCACGCCCTCGAGCAGAGCGCGCATGCGCGCATAGTGCGAGCCCTTCCAGTACACGCGCCGGCAGGCATCGCAGGTCGTGAATTCCGCATGGGTGTCGCGTACACGCGGCGGCAATTGCCCCAGCACCTCTTCCCTGTCGACCTGGCGTAGCGGCAGGTTGCAGTGCAGGCAGAGCGTGAAGGCACGTACCTCCTGGCTGAGGCGCAGGCGCGAGAACAGCTCGCGCAATTGCTCGGGTGGATCAAGCGCGTGGAGGTAGCATCCGAGTTCGACAGTACGTCGCTTGAGCAGTTCGCGGTCGCGGGTCAGCAGCACACGCCCTTCCTCGCGCGCGATGCGCTCGATGTCATCGTCGTGGTAGCCGTTGTCGTAGAGGGTGTCGAAGCCTGCCATGCGCAGCAGCCGCGCCAGGCCGCCGAGGTGGGCGTCGGCCACGAAGCGCAGGCGCCCGGCCGGCCAGCTGCGCAGGCGCTGCAGGGCATGCACGTCGAGCTCCGCGAAGGCCGGATACACGGCGACCCGGTCGCCCTCCGCCAGCAGGCGCTCGAAGCCGCTCGACTCGCCGTTCACCAGCAGCAGCTCGACCTCGGTATGCGGTACACCCAGCGCCTCGACCATGTGCTTGGCGGTCGCTTCGCGCGCGCAAGGCGTCGTGAACTCGCGCCCGCGGCGCTCGCGCGGCAGGAAGTCGTTCAGCTGGTCGTAGAAGCGGAAGGTGGCGGTCACCATGGTGAGGATAGTATGGCAGCCTCGATCACCGGCTGCGCGTACTGCCCGTGCATCAACTCCAATGCATTCGGGACCGCTTCGAAGGCGGCCGTATTATCGAAGATGCACCAGCAGGTCTTGCCGAGCGCGGTCTGGCGCGCCAGCTCGCGGCGCACCGATTCCACGTACTCGGGCGTATAGCGCGAGTAATAGATGCGCGGCGTGCCATGCAGTCGCACATAGAGCGTGTCGCTGCTGGTAGGCACGTGCGGTCCCGGCTGGCCGGCGGCCGGGTCGGCGATCACGCGCACCACGCGGCTGTCCACCAGCAGCTCGGTGGCGGCCTCGGAAAACCAGCTGGGGTGGCGCGCCTCGAAAGCAATCGTGCGGCCGAAGATGTCGTGGAGCTGGCGGAAGAACAGCCGCGCCGGCTCGTCGACGAAGCCGAACTTCGGCGGCAGCTGGACCAGCAGGCAGCCAAGCTTCTCGCCCAGCTCTCCGGCCTCGTGGGCGAACTGCACCAGCTGCTGCTCGACGTCCTCCATGCGCGCATCGTGGGTGATGGCGCGCGGCACCTTCACGGAAAAGCGGAAGTCCTCAGGCACCGAGTCAGCCCACTTCGCATAGGTCGCCGGACGGTGCGGACGATAGAAGGACGAGTTGATTTCCACCGCCGGAAAGGTGGCGGCGTAGCGTTCGAGATGGCTGCCCTCGACGGGAAAGGATGCGGCGTCGGCCTTCGGCACACTCCAGCCGGCGCAGCCGGCCAGGAGGCGGCCTGGCGTGTTGGCTTGTTTGGTCATCGACATGGCAAAAATGGCAATGGCCCGATTCTACGGAATGCCTTGCCTCGGCGGCGCATGGCTGGTCGCTTACAATGTGGGCATGTTTTCTTGATTCGAGGAGAAGCCAATGAGCGACCCCATCCACGTCGTCTGTCCACAATGCGATGCCGTCAACCGCCTGTCGCCCGAGCGCCTGACTGATGCACCCGTCTGCGGCAAATGCGCCCAGGCCTTGTTCGCCGGCCGTCCCCTGGACGTCGACAGCGCCCGCTTCACAAAACACGTGTCGCGCAACGACATCCCGGTACTGGTCGACTTCTGGGCCGAATGGTGTGGCCCCTGCAAGATGATGGCGCCCCACTTCGCCCAGGCCGCACAGCGCCTGGAGCCGGCCGTGCGCCTGCTGAAGGTGGATACCGAGCGCAGCCAGGACCTGTCGGCGCAGTATGGGATCCGCAGCATCCCGACCCTGGCCCTGTTCCGGGGCGGACGGGAGGTGGCGCGCCAGGCGGGGGCCATGGACGCCGGCCGCCTGGTCGCCTGGGTGGAGTCGCAGCTCAGGTAAACACAGGGCGGTCTTGAAAAACCGGCAAGGGACCTCATGTTGGCAAAGTGGCAGCATCGGCTGCTACAATGCATCGCCAGCCGGGCGTTTCCGGCTTCCTCTGAGGAGAATACTGATGTCGCAAGACCTGGTAATGGATCGCGGAACCGAAGATGCGAAGCAGTTCGCACGCATCCTCTACGTCGCCCACGCGCTGACCTTCCTGTTTTCCGCTGGTTTGCTATCGATCCTGGTGCTGATCGTGAACTACGTGAAGCGTCCGGAGACCCAGGGCACCATCGTCTATTCGCACCACAGCTGGATGATCCGCTCGTTCTGGTGGTACCTGGTGTGGTCGATCGTCGCCTGGGTGCTGGCCATCACCATCATCGGCATCCCGCTCGCCGTCATCGTCTGGGGCGTCGCCTGGCTGTGGGCCGCCTACCGCATCATCCGCGGCTTCGTCGACCTGAACAGCAACCGCGCAATGCCGTAATCAGGCCGGAAGCTGTCCCAGGGCCTGCTCGATGTCGGCGACCAGATCGCCGACGTCTTCCAGGCCCACATTGAAGCGCACCAGCACGCCCGCATCAACCCAGCGGTCGCGGATGGCCCGGATGCGGTAAGGCATCACGAGGCTGTTCGGACCGCCCCAGCTGTAGCCGATGCCGAACAGCGTCAAGGCATCGACAAAAAGGTCGACCTGCGCTTCGCTAAAGCGCGGGTCGAACAGCACCGAGAACAGGCCGCCGGCGCCCTTGAAGTCGCGCTGCCAATTGGCGTGGCCCGGGCAATCCTCGAAGGCCGGATGCAGCACCTTCGCGATTTCCGGCCGCGCCTTCAGCCAGCTCGCCAGCTTGCGCGCGCCCGCGTCGTGGGCCTCGAAGCGCAGCTTCATGGTCGGCAGGCCGCGCATCACCAGGTAGGCGTCGTCCGCGCCTACACCCAGACCGAGGCGCATATGGGCCTGCGCCAAGCGCTCGTTGATCGCCTTGTCGCGGGTGATCACCGCGCCCATCAGAAGATCCGCCCCACCCGACTGGTACTTGGTCAGCGCGTGCATGACGATGTCGGCGCCGACGTCGAAGCCGCGCAGGGCCAGGCCGGCCGACCAGGTGTTATCCAGCGCGACCGGCACGCCCTTCTCTTTCGCCGCGCGGCAGATTGCCGGGAGGTCGGGCACTTCCATCGACACCGAACCCGGCGCCTCGGTCCAGACCAGCTTCGTGTTCGCCTGGATCAGGTCCGCGATGCCGCTACCCACCATCGGGTCGTAGAAGCGCGCGCTGACGCCGAAGTCCTGCGACAGCCAGCGCCCCAGTTCGCGGTTCGGGTTGTAGACGTTTTCCGGCAGCAGCACGTCGTCGCCGCTTTTCAGGAAGGCGAAGTTGATCATCGCGATCGCCGACAGGCCCGAGGGCGCCAGCAGGCACTGCTCGCCGCCTTCGATCGCGGCCAGGCGCGCTTCCAGGGTAAAGGTGGTCGGCGTGCCGTGCAGGCCGTAGGTATAGGCGCTCTTGTCCTTCCACTGGCCGGAGCGCATTGCGGCCACGTTCTCGAACAGGACCGTCGAGGCGCGGTGGATGCCCGGCGGGAAGGCGTCGAAGCCGCCCGGGGCCTCGTAGTCGCTGTGGATCAGGGAGGTCTGGGCGGTCTTCTTCATGCTTTTTCTACTCGCTCGTCTTTATGCGACAGTGGCCCACAGGTCGTGGGCGTCGGCGCGGGTGACAACCACGTCGATGAACTGGCCCACGGCCGGCTTGGCCTTGCCCGGCACCAAAGCGCGCTTGATGTGGACCACGCCGTCGATTTCCGGCGCGTCGGCCGCGGTACGGCCGATGGCTTCTCTAGCGCCGACTTCGTCGACGATCACGCGCATGGTCTTGCCGACCTTGGCCTGCATGCGCTTGAGAGAAATCTCTTCCTGCAGCAGCATCACGCGCGCACGGCGTTCCTCGCGCACCGCATCCGGCACCGGGTTGGCCAGCTCGTTGGCGGTCGCGCCCTCCACCGGCGAATAGGCGAAGCAGCCCAGGCGGTCGATCTGCGCCTCGCGCAGGAAGTCCAGCAGGTACTCGAATTCTTCCTCGGTCTCACCCGGGAAGCCGGCGATGAAGGTCGAGCGGATCGTCAGGTCCGGATTCATCTTGCGCCAGGCGAGGATGCGGTCCAGGTTCTTCTCGCCGCTGGCCGGACGCTTCATGCGCTTCAGGACATCGGGGTGCGCGTGCTGCATCGGGATGTCGAGGTAAGGCAGCACATGGCCGTCGCCCATCAGCGGGATGACCTGGTCGACGTGCGGGTAGGGGTAGACGTAGTGCATGCGCACCCAGGCGTCGTACTGGCGCGCCATCTTGCCCAGTTCCTCGGTGAGCTGGGTCATGTGGGTCTTGACCGGGCGGCCGTTCCAGAACCCGAGGCGGAACTTGACGTCCACGCCGTAGGCGCTGGTGTCCTGCGAAATGATCAGCAGTTCCTTGACGCCGGCCTTGAACAGGTTCTCGGCTTCCTGCAGCACCTCGTGGATCGGGCGCGAGACCAGGTCGCCGCGCATCGAGGGGATGATGCAGAAGCTGCAGCGGTGGTTGCAGCCTTCCGAGATCTTCAGGTAGGCGTAGTGCTTCGGGGTCAGCTTGACGCCGTGGTCCGGCACCAGGTCCACGAAAGGATCGTGGGGTTTGGGCAGGTGCAGGTGCACCGATTCCATCACCTCGGTCACCGCATGCGGCCCGGTCACGGCCAGCACCTTCGGGTGGACCTTGGTGATGATGTCCTGGCCGTCGGCGTCCTTTTTGGCGCCCAGGCAGCCGGTGACGATCACTTTGCCGTTCTCGGCCAGCGCCTCGCCGATCGCATCCAGGGACTCCTGCACCGCGGCGTCGATGAAGCCGCAGGTGTTGACGATCACGAGGTCCGCGCCGTCATAGGACTTGGCGGTCTGGTAGCCTTCCGCGCGCAGCTGGGTCAGGATCTGCTCGGAGTCGACCAGGGCCTTCGGGCAGCCGAGCGACACGAAGCCGACCTTGGGCGCGGCCACGCCTGGCGCCGGGCTCGGGATGACGAGTTCGGGCGCTGCCGGAGCGGCGGAGGTGGTGGCGGAGGACGGGATACGACGAAGTTCGGTCATGGGCGGACGACAAAGAATCTGGGCAATCCGCGATTGTACCCGAATGAGGTAGGACGGTGGAACAGGTGGGAGACGTTGCCGGCCCTGGAAGGGGCCGGCGGGTGTCGTCAAACAACGACTGTGTTGATCACTTCTTATCGTTCGGCGGCGTCATGCCCGGGAAGGGAAAGGCGCCGAACATGGCCTTGCTCTGGTTCTGCATCTGCTCCTGCATCTGCAGGAACAGATTCTTCGACTGGTCGATGTAGTTGTTCATCATGCCCTGCATCATCGGGCCCTGGACGTTCATGAACTGGGTCCACATCTCCGGGCTGAAAGGCTTGCCTTCGAGGGCGCCGGCGGCATTGCTGGTGAACTTGTTCTGGATATCGGTAAACGCCTGGACATTCTTTTCCAGGTAGGAACCCATCATGCCCTGCATGGCGTGGCCATAGTAGCGGATGATCTGGGCCAGCACCGAGCTGGAGAACATCGGGACGCCATTCGCCTCCTCTTCCAGGATGATCTGGAGCAGGATGCTACGGGTCAGGTCTTCATTGCTCTTGGCGTCGACGACGGTGAACTCGTCGGCGTCGAGCACAAGCTGCTTCACGTCGGTCAGGGTGATGTAGGAACTGGTCTGGGTGTCATACAGACGGCGGTTCGGGTACTTCTTGATCAGGCGTTCGGCGTTCTTTTTCGCACTACTCATCTCTTGTCTCATCGTTGTGCGCTGCGGCGGGGCGCCGCGCGCTATTTTTCTTGATTGGTTACCAAAAAAACCGGCCTTTGAGGCCGTTCCGCCAAGCAGGAATATTGCCCGACGGGACGGACAGCACCACACCATACCACGATGGACGCGCAGGTGCAGCAATTATTAGACTACAAACTTCCGTGATGATTTTGCTATCGTCGGCAAATAGTGCTTTCGTAGGGTGGGCGGGTTCCCCGCCCACCCTACGGTTCAGTCTGCCCGGGCTTTGACATAGCGACCAGGAGCATCTTCGGTCGGCTGGAATTTCCCGGTCCCAAACGCAGATGGCGCCGGCACGTCCGCCCCGCCGTTCTCGGCCAGGAACTTCGCCCACTCCGGCCACCAGCTCCCCTTGTTTTCCGTCGCGCCGGCAAACCAGGCCTCGGCCGTCTTCGGACGGTGCTTGCCGCCCTTGTCGTTGACCCAGTAGCTGCGCTTGTTCTTCGAGGCGGGGTTGATCACGCCCGCAATGTGGCCCGAGGCGCCCAGCACGTAGCGGTTGGCTTTGGGGTTCTTCGGATTGAGCAGGCTCATCGATGCAAAAGCGGCTTCCCAGGGCACGATGTGGTCTTCCTTCGAGCCGTAGAGGAAGACCGGGGTGTCGATTTTCCCCAGATCGACCGGCACGCCGCAGACGGTGAGCGCGCCCGGCACCTTGAGCTTGTTCTCCAGGTAAGTGTTGCGCAGGTACCAGCAGAACATCGGGCCCGGCAGGTTGGTGCTGTCGGCGTTCCAGTACAGCAGGTCGAAGGCCGGCGGCTCCTTGCCCTTCAGGTAGTTTTGCTGGACATAATTCCACACCAGGTCGTTCGGACGCAGGGCCGAGAAGGTCGTCGCCAGGTCGCGGCCCGGCATCAGCCCGCCGCTGCCCAGGGTCTGTTCGCGCAGGGCCACCTGGGCCTCGTCCACGAACACCTCGAGCACGCCGGTATCGCTGAAGTCCAGCAGCGTGGTAAGCAGGGACAGGCTGGCGGCCGGCTGCTGCCCGCGCGCGGCGAGCACCGCCAGCGCGGTCGCGGCAATGGTGCCGCCGACGCAGAAGCCGAACACATGGGTCTTGTCCTGGCCGCTGATCTCGCGCACCACCTCGATCGCCTTGATGGCGCCCGTCTCCACGTAATCGTCCCAGCGGGTATTCCCCAGCGAGCGGTCCGGATTGCGCCAGGAGACCATGAAGACCGTATTGCCCTGCTCTACCACATAGCGCACCAGGGAGTTTTCCGGCTGCAGGTCGAGGATGTAGAACTTGTTGATGCAGGGCGGGATCATCAGGAGCGGCACGGCCTTGACGGTCGCCGTGCTTGGGGTGTACTGGATCAGCTGGAACAGCTCGTTCTCGAACACGACCTTGCCTGGCGTGGTGCCGACATTGCGCCCCACCTCGAAGGCCGACTCGTCGGACTGCGAGATGCGACCTTTCTGCAGGTCCGCCAGCATATTGGCCAGGCCCTTGGTCAGGCTTTCCCCCTTGGTCTCGAGGAGCTTTTTTTGCGCTTCCGGATTCGTGGCGAAGAAATTGGCCGGTGACATGGCGTCGACCATCTGCTGCACGGCGAAGCGGATCTTCTGCTTTTCGCGCGGGGCGGCCTCGACCGCATCGGCCAGGGCCAGCATGAATTCGGAGTTCAGGAGGTAGGAAGCGGCCGAGAAGGCGGACATCGGGTGCTCGCGCCATTCCGAGCTCGAGAAGCGCTTGTCGTGGAGCTCCGGCGACTTGCCGCTGATGAAATCCTGCCAGAGCTGGCCCGCCTTCTTGAGGTAAGCGTTGCGGATACTCTCCAGCTTGCCTGGTGCGATGCCGGCGCCGAAATCCTTCAGGACGCCCGCCAGCGGGTTGCTGCCCGCACCGGGCGGCGTCATGGCCGGCATCGTCATCCAGCCCTGCCACACGCTCGGGTCGGTGAACTGGTTCATCCAGGAGGTGGCGAAGGCTTGCGGGTCAGGCATGTTCATGTCGTCGTCCCTTGTTTAGAATCGGGGGTTTTACAGATTAGCTTCAGGAGAATGCGCATGTGGATCGTCGCCGTTGCATGGATTTATGTCGTCGTCCTGATGGCGGCGACTGAACCGACGATCGTGCACGGCCTGATGACGTTCCTGTTCTATTGCGCCGTGCCATTATCCATCCTTTTATACCTCACCGGTGGCAAACGCCGACGCGCGCGCCGCGAGGCGCTGGCGCGACGCAAGGCCGCCGAACAGGGGAGCGGTCCGGGCGGCAACTGAGCATTGTCGCCGCTCGCCACCCTGTTTATTTGATCCAGATCAGACTTGCCTGGCGGCCCGTGACGTGGTCGCGGCGGTAGGAATAGAAGCGCTCCGGCGCCGTGGCGGTGCACTGCCCGCCGCCGTGGACCCGGGTGACGCCGTCGCGCGCCAGCATCAGCCTGGCCAGCGTGAACATATTCGCCAAGTATTTAATCTGTTGCCCAGATCCCTGCGAATCCTTCCGGACGAAGGCATCCTCCGTCGCCGAGCCCGGCAGCGCGGCAAGAAACGCCTCGCGTACTTCAGGCCCGACTTCGAACGCCGTCGGCCCGATCGCCGGGCCCATCCAGGCCGTGATTTCGCCGGCGCCCGCCGCGCGCATGGCATTGACCGTCTCGCCCAGCACGCCGCCCGCCAGTCCGCGCCAGCCGGCGTGGGCGGCGCCCACCACCTTGCCGTCCAGGTCGGCGAACAGCACCGGCAGGCAGTCCGCCGTCAGGATGGCGCAAACAAAGCCGGCCTGCGTCGCGATGCTGGCGTCGCCGGTGCGCACCGGCTGGTCCGGGCCGACGGTGCCGGCATCGACCACGTCGGCGCCATGCACCTGCGCGATCCAGGCCGGCCGGCCCGGCAGGTAGTCCTGCAGGCGCGCCCGGTTGGCCTGCACGGCCGCGGCATCGTCGCCGCAATGCAGGCCGAGGTTCAGCCCGCCGCCGCCCTTGCCGTCATCGTAGGGGCCCTGGCTGACGCCGCCATCGCGGCTGGTCGCCAGGGCGCTGACCGCCGCCGGCAGGTCGGGCCAGTCGGGCCACACCAGCGCGGCATGGGGCAACTGCGGCTCCATCATTCCTCGTCGCCGTCCACGTCGTCGCCCGGCTCCTCGATGCCGGCCTGGGCGATCAGCTGGGCGAAGTCCTCGGCCAGCGGCACGGTCCACTCACAGTCCTCTCCCGTGCCCGGGTGCACCAGGCCGAGGCGGCGCGCCTGCAGGGCCTGGCGGTGGAAGACCGGGGTCAGGTGCTGCTTGCCGTAGACCGAATCGCCGACCAGGGCGAAGCCCAGGTGCTGCATGTGGACGCGGATCTGGTGGGTGCGGCCGGTTTCCAGGCTGCAGCGCACCAGCGACACGGGGCGGCGGTCCAGGGTGCCGGTCGCCACGCGCTTGTAATGGGTGATCGCCGGCTTGGCGAAGGGGCTCGAGGAGACGGCCATCTTGACCCGGTCCTTCGGGTGGCGGCCCATCGGCGAATCGACGGTGCCGCGCGCATGCGGGGTGCCCCAGACCAGCGCGAAATACTCGCGCTTGACGGTGCGCGCCTGCAGCTGGCGCACCAGGTCGGTCTGGGCCGCCAAGGTCTTGCCGACCACCATCAGGCCGCTGGTATCCTTGTCGAGGCGGTGCACGATGCCGGCGCGCGGCACGCCCACCAGTTGCGGGCAATGGTGCAGCAGGCCGTTGAGCAGGGTGCCCGACCAGTTGCCCGCGCCCGGGTGCACGACCAGGCCGGCCGGCTTGTTGATGACGATGATCTCGTCGTCCTCGTAGACGATGTTCAATTCCATCGCTTCCGGCGCGAAAGCCGTGTCCTCGGGCGCGGCCTGCGGCTCGATGACGACGGTTTCGTCGCCGTAGGCAGTCGCCTTGCCCTTGGCGGGCTTGCCGTCGACCTTGACGAAGCCACCCTCGAACCAGAGCTGCAGGCGGGCGCGCGAGAATTGCGGCACCATGCCGGCAATGACCTTGTCGAGGCGCTGGCCGCAGGCATCGGGCGCCAGGTGCAGGGTAATCGGCGAGAGGTCCGGGCCGGCGGTCAGGTCGACCCCGCTTTCAAACTCGTCGTCGAGTTCAGGGTCAAAAGGCATTTCCGCCGAATTCGGCGCAGGAGTTAAAATCACGTGAGTCCCATCGGCTATAATCAGCCGTTCGTTGAATCTAGGTAAAACTTTCTTGCAAAGAGCTATGCAAAAAAAATTGTCTGTGTTGGTCGCCGCTTGCGCCCTCGCCTGCCTGTCCGCTTGCAGCATGCTGCCGGAAAAAGGCGACGAGACCAAAAACTGGTCAGCCGAGAAATTATACGCTGAGGCGCGCGATGAAATGAATGGCGGCCATTACGAAACGGCCATCAAGCTGTTCGAAAAGCTGGAGTCGAACTATCCCTTCGGCACCTATGCCGCGCAAGCGCAGATGGAAATTGCGTACGCTCACTACAAATCGCAGGACCAGGCCCAGGCGCTGGCGGCGGTCGAGCGCTTCATCAAGCTGCACCCGAACCACCCGCAGGTCGACTATATGTATTACCTGCGCGGCCTGATCAACTTCAACGACCAGATCGGCTTCCTGAGCTTCATCTACGAACAGGATCCGACCGAGCGCGACCCGAAAGCCACGCGTGAAGCCTTCGCCGCCTTCAAGGTCCTGGTCGACAAGTTCCCGAACAGCAAATACACGCCGGACGCGATCGCACGCCTGAACTACCTGGTCAACGCGATGGCCCAGTACGAAGTGCACGTGGCGAACTACTACTACCGCCGCGGCGCCTACCTGGCCGCGCTGAACCGCGCCCAGGCCGCCGTGCAGGAGTACAGCACCGCCCCGGCCCGCGAAGAAGCGCTGTTCATCATGATGCGCTCCTACGACAAGCTCGGCATGCCGGTGCTGCGCGACGACACCCAGCGCGTGTTCACCCTGAACTATCCGAACAGCCGCTTCCTGAACCCGAACGCCGCCGGCGATGCACCGTGGTGGAAGTTCTGGTCCAAGGGCACTGCGAAGCCCTCGCCCAAGGACGCGCTGCAGTAAGACGACAGGCGGCGCACCCGGTGCGCCGCCCTTGGCATCAAGCCTCCACGCGGCGGCGGAACACCCAGTTGCGCTCGCCGGAAGCTGCTTCGTCAAAGGCGTAGCCGTCCACGTCGAAATCCTTCAGCTGTTCGGGCTTCTTGACCCCGTGTTCGGCGGCGTAGCGCGCCATCAGGCCACGGGCGCGCTTGGCGAAGAACGAGATGATCTTGTACTTGCCGTTCTTCCAGTCCTCGAACACCGGCGTAATCACCGGCACGTCGAGCAGCTTCGGCTTCACCGACTTGAAGTACTCTTCCGACGCGAGGTTGACCAGGGCCGGCGCCCCGGTTTCGGCGACCTGTCGGTTCAGGGCCTCGGTCACGCTGTCTCCCCAGAAGGCATACAGGTTGGCGCCGTGCGGGTTCTTCAGGCGCGTGCCCATCTCCAGGCGGTAGGGGTGCATGCGGTCGAGCGGGCGCAGCAGGCCGTACAGGCCCGAGAGGATGCGCACGTGGCGCTGGACGTAGTCGATCGCCGGCTTGCCGAGCGTGCGCGCCTCCAGGCCGCCATAGACGTCGCCGTCGAAGGACATGACGGCCTGGCGCGCTTCCGAGTGGTCTTCGCTCCAGTGCGCATAGCGCGCGACGTTCAGCATGGACAGGTTGTCGGACAGGTCCATCAGCTCGGCGATGCCGGCCGGCGAATAGCCGCGCAGAACGCCGATGAGTTCGGCGGCGCGCGGGATGAATTCCGGGGTAGTGTGCAGCTTGGTGGGGCTGGGGGATTCGAGATCGAGGGATTTGGCGGGCGACAGGACAATCAGCATCGGATAAACAGCGTTACTAGACTAAAAGAATTTCCTACATGATACCCGTTTCAGCCACTCCCATCGTCATCGACACCAATGTCTGCCTCGACCTGTTCGTGTTCCGTGATCCGCACTGGGCAGAACTCCTGGGCGCGCTGGAATCCGGCGCCATCACGGCCGTGACCCGCGCCGACTGCCGGGACGAATACCTGGCCGTGCTGCGCTACCCGCACCTGCCGCTCGACGATGCCGGCCGCCTCGAGGCCATCGCCCGTTTCGACGCCCTCCTCCACGTGGTCGCGCCCGATGCGAAGCACGTGCGCCTGCCGGTGTGCACCGACCGCGACGACCAGAAATTCCTCGAAATCGCGCGCGACGCCGGCGCCTCCGTCTTGATCACCAAGGACAAGGCCCTGCTCAAGCTGGGCCGCCGCACCGTGCGCGAAGGGCTGTTCAAGATCATGGTGCCCGAGGCCTGGCTCAAGGCCCATGCAGGTGGACTCACCTGAGCCACGCTAGAATAAGTCCATCGTCTTCTTCCTTGCCACCATGACTACTCCCGTACTGCGCACCCGCCTGCCCGCTGTTGGCACGACCATCTTCACCGAAATGTCCCAACTCGCGGCCGAACAGCAGGCCGTCAATCTCGGCCAGGGCTTCCCCGATTTCGCCTGCGACCCCAGGCTCATCGAACTGGTCGATGAGGCCATGCGCGCCGGCCATAACCAGTATCCCTTCATGGCGGGCGTGCCGGCCCTGCGCGCGGCGATTGCCGCCAAGATCGCCGCGCTCTACGGCCGCAACTACGACGCCAATACCGAGATCACCGTGACCAGCGGCGCCTCGCAGGCGATCCAGACGGCGATCCTGTGCAGCGTGCATCCGGGCGACGAGGTGATCGTCATCGAGCCGGCCTACGACTGCTATGCGCCGGCGATCGCCCTGAGCGGCGGCGTGGTGGTGCCGGTGGCGATGCGCATGGGGAGCGACGGCTACGCCGTCCCCTGGGACGAGGTCGCGGCCGCGGTCACGCCGCGCACCCGCATGATCATCGTGAACTCGCCGCACAACCCGACCGGCTCGATCCTGCGCGCCGCCGACCTGGCCCTACTTAGCGCCATCGTCGAGGGCACGGACATCCTGATCCTGTCGGACGAAGTCTACGAACACATGGTCTTCGACGGCCAGCAGCATGAATCCGTGTCGCGCCACCCGGTGCTGGCCGAGCGCGCTTTCGTGGTCTCGAGCTTCGGCAAGACCTACCACGTGACGGGATGGAAGGTGGGCTACGTCGCCGCGCCGGCCAGCATGATGGTCGAGTTCCGCAAGGTCCACCAGTACAACGTCTTCACCGTGAACACGCCGATGCAGCACGGGATCGCGGCCTATATGGCGGACCCGGCGCCCTACCTCGGCTTGAGCGCCTTCTACCAGAAGAAGCGCGACCTCTTCCGCGCCGGCCTGGCCGGCTCGCGCTTCGAGCTGCTGCCTGCGGACGGCACCTACTTCCAGTGCGTGCGCTACGGCGCCATCTCGGATTTGCCCGAAGCGGAGTTTGCGAAGTGGCTGACGGTGGAGGCGAAGGTTGCGGCGATTCCGGTGTCGGCGTTCTATGGCAAACCTACGGAGTCAGGCGTGGTGCGCTTCTGTTTCGCGAAGAAGGACGAGACGCTGCACAAAGCGTTAGAGACGCTGTTGCAGTTGTAGGGTGGGCGGATTCCGCCCACGCGGTGATAGTTCGATCGTGAGTTTCCGCAGTGGCGGATCTTGCTCTGGACCGCGTGGGCGGAATTTGGTCCACTGGACCAAATTCCCCCGCCCACCCTACCGGAAAATCCAGCGTTATTGGGCGAACTGCTTGAGCTTGCGATCCACGAATCCCAGCAGTTCCGGCGACAGCGAGCCGCTGTCGCGCGCCTTCTGGTAAGCCACTACGGCTTCCGGCGTGCGCTTCTCGGCCTGCAGCGAAATCGCCATCCCCATCCACCACACGCCATTCTGCGGCGCGGTGCGCAGTGCCTGCCGGTACTGCTCGACCGCCTCGCGGTGGCGCTCTTCCCGTTGCAGGGCGCCGGCCAGGAAGGCGTGGTAGTCGCCATTGCCGGTCGCATAAGGCAAGGTGCGCATCAGGGTGTCGATGCCGGGGCTGCCGCGCTCCAGCTGCAGGCGCGCCAGCAGCATCGCCATGGCGGGCTGGCGCGGGTCGAGCGCCAGCGCGGCGCCCAGCTGGCGGATCGCTTCTTCAGGGCGCTTGGCCTCGATCAGCAGGCTGACCAGGGTCTGGCGCGAGGCCTCGTGGCGCGGGTCGGCGCGCAGCGCGCCCTCCAGGTGCCCGATGGCCTCGGTCACGCGGCCGTCCTCCAGGCTGGCCATCGCGCGGCGGTAGCCGTTTTCGGCGCGCTGCGTGGTGGTCTCGACCTTGCCCGTTGGCGCCTTCGGCGCGGCCGGCGGTTTCGGCGCCGCTTTCGCAGGCTCGCGTTTCGCGGCGGGCGCTTCCCGTCTCAGCGCGGCTGCGGCCACCCTGGGTGCGGCCGGCTCGGGTTCGGCTTTCACCGGCTCGGGAGCCGTTTCGGACACGGCGGGTTCCACAGGCGCGGGCGCCGCCGGCAGGACCGGCACTTCCTGCGCGACTGGCGCCTGGGCGGGCGCTTTCGAGAGGTCGAGCGGCACCTCCGCAGCCGGCGGCGCAGCGCCGTTCTGCTTCAGGCGCCAGGCCATATAGCCCGAGCCGCCCAGCACGGCCACCAGGGCGGCGACGAGCGCCACGCGCAGCCAGGGGAAGCTGCGCTCCGGAGGCGCCACGGGCTTGATCTCCGGCGCGCCGGCAGCCAGGCCTGGCTGGCCGCCGCGCGCGTCGAGGTCTTGCAACATCTTGTTAATCAGGCTCATCGTACGAATGCCCATGCAATGCCGGCCACGGCGCCGGCCAGCAGGCCGCCGGCGGCCAGGGCCGGCCAGTAGCTGCGTTTGGCGCCGACCGTGTCGAGCGCCGCGGTGCCGACGTGTCCGGCGCCGACCAGCTGCCTGCCCTGGCCATAGGCCAGCATCAGCGCCTTGTGCGCGAGGATGTTCACCAGGCGCGGCACGCCGCCGCTGGCCTTGTACAGCCGGCGGATCGCGGCGCGCGAGAACAGGCGCGCCCCGCCGAAGCCGGCCACGCGCAGGCGGTGCGCCACATAATAATCCAGGTCGTCGCGCGACAGCGGTCCGAGATGGTAGTGGAAGGTGATGCGCTGGGCCAGCTGGCGGATCTGCTGGAGCTCGAGCTTGCGGTTCAGTTCCGGCTGGCCGAAGAGCACGATCTGCAGGA
Source organism: Pseudomonadota bacterium (assembly GCA_040758275.1). Lineage (GTDB taxonomy): Bacteria > Pseudomonadota > Gammaproteobacteria > Burkholderiales > Burkholderiaceae_D > Telluria. The sequence continues at coordinate 99,829 of JBFLVV010000006.1, read as the reverse complement.
GCTTGCGCTTCTCGGTCTCGAGGTTGGTGAGCAGGCGCAGCGCCTCCAGGCTCTCGACGGGAATCGCCTGTGCTTCGTCCAGGCACAGCACGGTCTGCAGCCCCTGCCCCGCCAGCTCGAGCAGACGCAGGTTGATCGCCTTGAGCAGCTGGTGCTGGTCGACGTCGCGTTCCAGCACGATCTCGAGTTCGTCGGCCAGGGCCAGCATCAGGGTGCGCGGCTCCAGGTAGGGATTCGGGATGTAGGCGGTGACGAAGCCTTCGCCCAGGGTCGCCATGAACTTGCGGCACAGGAGGGTCTTGCCGGTGCCGACTTCGCCCGTGATCTTGATGAAGCCCTCGCCGCTGCGCGCCGCAACCAGCAGCGTGTTCAGCGCTTCCTGCGAACGCGGGCTGCCGAAGAAGAAGCTGGTGTCCGGCGTGATCCCGAAGGGCAGCTCGCGCAGGCCGAAGTGTGCCGCATACATTACTGCTTACCCTTCGGCTTCAGGTCGTCGAAGCGGCGCGTGGTGTCGAGCAAGTCCTGGCTCCAGTCGTTGGCGCCTTCGACAATGGTCGGCTTGATCAGGACCACCAGCTCGCGCTTCTGGTTGATACGGTTCTTGTTGCGGAACAGCGCGCCCAGCACGGGGATCTTGTCGGCGCCCGGCAGCTGGTCGACGTCGCCGGTCGATGCCTGGCGCATCAGGCCGCCGATGGCGACCACGCGGCCGTTCTGGCCGCGCACAATGCTGTCCAGTTCCGACGTGGCCGATGCGGCCAGCGGCAGGTTCAGCGTGCCGGCGGTGCCGAGGTTCACGCCCTTGTTGACGGTGGTGACCTGGCTGACCGAGGGGTGCACGTGCAGCAGGATGTTGCCCTTGTCGTCGATCTGCGGGGTCACGTCCAGCACCACGCCCGAGAAGAAGGGCTGCAGGGTCACGCTCGGCGTGATCGTGTTGCCGGTGGTCGTGTTGTTGATATTGGTGGTCACGCCGGTGACGAAGAATTCGTCGATACCGATCTTGAGCACGGCCTTCTGGTTGTTCATCGCCGCCACGCGTGGGCTCGAGAGCACGTGCACGGTGCCCTGCGATTCCAGGAAGGTGATCAGGGCCGCGAAGTTATTGGTCTGGAAGGCGAAGCCGAACAGCGAGCCGGCCGCTTCCGCCGCCTGCGACAGCGAGAAGCCGGTGCTGGCGGACAGGCCCTTGCCGTTGCCGATCACGGCCGGCTGGCTGCCGTCGTACGGCAGCGGCGCCAGGTTCGCGCCCGGCGAGATCATGCCGCCGGAGACGCGGTTGGCGTGCGAGCCGCGGAAGGACGCGAAGGAAGCCCAGTTGATGCCGCTCTGGAAGCTGTCGTTCAGTTCCACCTCGAGGATCTTCGCTTCCAGGATCACCTGGCGGTCGACCGAGAGCTGGGTCGCCTTCAGGTACATGTCGACGTTGCGCAGTTCGTCCGGCATGGCGCGGATCACGACCACGCCCGACTGCGGGCTGATCACGACGCTGCGGCCACCCTCCTTCGAGCCGACGATGGCCTCGACGGCGGCCTTCAGGTCGGCCCAGAAGTCGTTCACCGAAGTCGTGTTGACGTCGGTGCGCTCCATCTGCACCAGGTTGGAGCCGCCGCCGTTGTTGCCGCTGTTGTTGGTGCCGCTGTTGTTGGTGGTGTTGTTGCTGTTCTGGTTGTTCTGGTTGTTGCCGTTATTGCCGTTGCCCATGTCCGCCACCGAGGTCGAGGTGACGCGCAGGTTCGAGGTGCCGCGGCGCTGCGCGACCAGGTAGTTCACATGGAACATCCGGGTCTGCATGGTCAGCGGGCGGATCGTGATGCGCGTGCCGTCGATCTTGTAATCGTAGCCGTACATCTCCTTCACCGCTTCCAGCGTTTCGAGCAGCGTCACGTCCTTCAGGTTGGCGCTGATGCTGCCGCTGACGTCCGGGTGCACCAGCATGTTGTAGCGGGTGCCGGCCACGATCGAGCGGAAGAACTGCTGGGCCGGGACGTTGTTGAAGGAGACGTTGAAGCGCTCTTCCAGCGCCGGACGCGCCTTGGGCAACTGGGTGGCCAGCGCGCTGGCCGGCGGCAGCAGCGCGTTGGCGACCGCGTCGTCCACGGCCGGCGTCGCGGTGGGCTGGCTGTTCGCCTTGGCCATCTCGCGGCCGATCGCGTCATAGGTATCGTTCTTCGGCGTCTGGCAGCCCGACAGGATCAGGGCGGTAGCCAGGGCGAGCGGGGTCAGGAAAAGGATTCTCATGTTCTTGCCTCAGTTGGCCGCCTGGACGCCGGCGCCCGCGACGGGCGGCAGCGGCGAAGGCTCGAGGCGCAGCACCTGGCGTTCGCGTCCGCGCACCAGTTCGACCTCGGTCTGGGTCATGCGCGCCACGCGCGCGCCCTTGTAGTTGTCGCCGAGGCGCACGGTCTCGCCGTCGATCACGGCGATGTGGCGTCCGCCCTGGCGCGGCGCGATCAGCACCGACTGCAGGCGCGGCAGGCCATCGCCGGCTGCGGCGTCAAGGCGTGCGCCCAGCGAGGCCGGAGGACGGGTCGGGTCGAGCAGCGCCTGGGCGCTGGCGGTGGTGGCGGTCAGCGCAAGCGCTGCCAGGATCGTCGCGTTCAGGATTTTCACAGCTTCATCCAATTCCGGTCCAGGCTCAGGGTATAGAGCGTGAGCGTCAGGCGGGAGGCCGGATATTCCTCCACGTCGAGCTGTGCCTTGCCCCAGAACAGCCGGGTCGGCATCGCTTCGAGCGCGCTCATGTAATTCACCATGTCGAGATAATTGCCGCGCACGGTCACTTCGACGCCGTGGCGGTACAGCATGTCGGGCGTCTTGCCCGCTTCCGCGGCGGGCGCGGGAGCCGGGGTGGCCGGCGGGACCGCACCAGCAGCGCCGGCGGTCGCCGCGCGGCCCGAGATCGTCTCCACCGGCAGCGTACGCATCGAGACCAGCTGCAGGCGGCCGTTGGCGCGCAGGATGGCGTCCACCAGCGGCGCCATGCGCTCGGGCGGCACCAGGCCGTGCTCCATCGCCAGCAGCGAATCGGCCAGCTGGGCGCTTTCGCGCTTCACGGATTCGAGGCGGGTGCGCGAGGCGGCGTCCGGGTCGTTCTGGTAGGCCGTCACCTTGGCCGCGATCTCGGCATCGATGCCCATCATATTGTTGCGCTGCTGGTCGATTTGCTCCTGCAGTTCGTCCTGCTGGCGGTAGATCGGCGCCAGCACCAGCTGCTGGCCGGCGAAGCCGACCACGGCCACCGCGGCCGCGAACACCAGCGCGCGCTCGCGCAGCGACAGCGCGTCGACGCGCGCGGCCAGCTGGGTCAGGCGCTGTTTCAGGGTCGCGCTCATGGACGCACCTCGGCCTTGGTCTCCGGCACCGACTGCAGGCTGAACTCGACGTAGGGCGCGGCGCTTTTCACGGGCTTGCCGTCCGCTCCCTGGGTCTGCACGGGCTCGGCCTGGCCGATCTGCAGGCTGGAGAAGGATTTACCCTGCAGGAGCGGCTCCTGGGTCAGGCGGCCGATATAACCCGGCACCAGGGCCGGGTCCGTCGTGCGGCCCTTGAGCCCGATATCCTTGCCGGCCACGCTCACGGAAGTCAGCCACAGGCCCGGCACGCTCTGGCGGGCGAAGGCCTTGAAGTAGCCGGCAAAGCCGGTGCTGTCGCCGAGTTCGCCGCGTTCGAGCACGCCGGACACGTGGCGCAGCGCGGCCAGCTGGGCGTCGGCTTCCACCAGCTGCGCTTCCAGTTCCGCCGATTTCACGCGCGGCGCGAATTCCGCATTCACCGAGGTGAGGCGGGCCTGCTTGCGGGCCAGCTGGCTCGCGCCCTGGTTCGCTTCCTCGCGCAGGCGCGCGGTATGGGCATTGGCCAGCACGGCAAGCCCCGCGATGCCGGCGATCAGTACCAGCATGGCCACGCCCATCATCGGCGCCGTGAGAACCTGCTTCTGCGGCTGGAAGGCCGGGTTGAAGAGATTGATCTGCTGACGGATCGGCTGGTTCATGGCGCCTGCTCCGTACGCAGCGCCGCGCCCAGCGGCAGGAAGAAGCGCCCTTGCAGGGCCTTGTCAAGCAGCTCGGGCGTGCGGCTGAAGTCGAACACGCTCGCCAGGTCGACCGACTCGACCGGCATGTAGAGGTTGCTCGACAGGTATTCGTCCAGGCCGCTCACCTCGGACGGCGCCAGCACCAGCTTGGACACGCTGATGAAGGAGAACTGGCGCTCGAAGTGGTCGAGCGAGCGCTGCAGCTCCAGGGTGATGCGGTCGAATGCCGCGTGCTTGCGGTCGTGGTCCGGATCGAGCAGCAGGTCGAGGCTGACGTCGACCCGGCGCGACAGATAGAGTTCGCCGCGGAAGGACACCGTCAGGAGGCCGCCGTCGCGTCCGAAGGACAGCATGGCGACGCCGCGCCCTTCCGGCTCCAGCATGGCCGAGATATTGCGCTGTGCCATTTCAGGGATATCGATGACGCTCAGATCGACCTTGGCGTCGAGGAAGAGCTGCTGGCGCGGCTTGATGACGCTGTTGCGCGCCGCCACCGCGAACACGGACTGCTGGGCGCGCACGCCCGAGCCGGCATCGACCGGGATCTCGAGCACGTCCACGGTGGCGTCGTCGACCGGGAAGTCGAGGATGTCCTTCAAACGCCAGCGGATCGCCGTGCGCAGCTCTTCCTTCGGCACATTGGGCGCTTCGACACTGATGAGCTGGTACTCGCCGGCGCCCAGCAGGGTCGCGCAGCGGAAAGCGTTGGCATGGCCCTCACGGCCGGCCTTTTCCAGCACGCCCGCATCGGCCTGGCCCGGCAGGAAATGTGCGAAGCGCACGAAGGGCTTGCCTTCAAGTCCGCGCTTGACGCTGGTGGCTGCCACGCCGTCAGGCTGGACGGCAATGGTCAGCCACCCATCTTTTTTCCTGGCTTTCTTAAAGAAACGCATCGAACGAGCTGGGTCCTGTCGGCGAATGAATGATCGGGTCGGGCGAAGCCTTGATTATAGTCAAGACGCAGGGAGACCGAACAAAAAATTGCCTTAACGCTCAGAAAAAATGACAGGTTTATCGACGTTCTTATAATTTTCCGTTGTCAGTAGACTTCACGGATGTAAATCACGGGGCTGCGGTAGGCGCCGATGGTGATCTGGCCGTAGGTACTGGGCAGCCATTCCGCTGCCGCCTTAGTGTCCATCCACATGCGGAAATTGCCGAACTGCCCCGCTCCCACCGGCGCCAGCGTGAAGCGCGCGCTGCCGGTGCTCACCTCCAGCGTGGTCGTGCTGGCCGGCTTCACGAGCTGGGTGTTGCAGTTGTTGACGCCCACCGTCCCTCTCAGGCTGAGGGTGTTCTGGCAACTGCTGAATTTGGCCTGGCTGGAGCTCAGCAAGCTGTCAGCCTTGAAGGAGCTGTTGTTTTCCCAGCTCGCGCCGGTCCAGTATTGGGTATTCATCGGGATGGGCGTCTTGAGCAGCTCCGAGCCCATCGCATTGCTGACGGCCAGGCGCCCGCTGATGACCATGATCCCGCCCTCTTCCGATTCGGCCACCTCGCTTTGGACGGAGCTAATCGCGACGTTGGCGCTCACGACCGCGTTCGTGGCGGGGTTGATACCGGCGCGCACGTCAGGGGCGGTGGCACGCAGGTAGACCGCAGTCGGCGCAAGACGGCCATTACTGGCTGGTGTCGTGGTGAAGGGCGCGCCGAGATTGAACAGGGGGCCGAGGCTGAACCGGACGTCGCGGCTCATGGTCGCGGCGGCCGTATTCGTGAAGCCACGCTCGTTCGCGGCTACGAAAGCGGCGCCGGTCCCCGGCTGGTTCACGGCGGCCAGGGTAATCTTCGGAATCAGCGCAGGCAAGATGGTGTTGTCGAAGTTGCGCAGCGTGCTGCCATTCTCGTCCAGCGCCGCAATCGTCGCCTTGAAAGGCTGGCGCGAATACGCCGCGCCGTTGACCTTGGCCAGGCCGACGGTCGGGCAGCCCATGCGCGGCAGGCAGTCGAAGCCCGGGCCAGCCGTCGTTGCGAAGCTGGCCGGATAGAAACGTCCCACGTTGACGAGCGCAGATTCGGCCTGCTTCCCGCCGGGCAGATACTCCGCGAGCTCGACACCCAGATAGGATTCGAGCGTCGCGCCCAGGCTGAAGCTGCCGATGTCGCTCCAGCTGAAGCTTCCCGTAAAGGCGCCGCTTGCCGGATAGCTGCCCACCAGTTCCGCAGCCGGGACGTCCTTGGGCGTGTCGAGACGCGCGAGTACGTGCTCGGGCGCAGGACGCAGGGTGCCGGTCTCGTTACCGAAGTTCGGCAGAATCACACGCACGCCGGAAGCATTTGCGCTGGACAGCGCCGTCACGCTGATTGTGAAGGGCTCGCCGGCCCGCACGAAGCCATTCGCGCCGAGGAGCAGGTTACCCGGATTGGGCGCAAGCTTCTGGGCATTCCTCACGGTCAGCTGCAACCTTTCAGGAATCGATACGAACTGAACGTAGTCCGTCACGTTTCCGGAACGGATATACAGCTTGACCGATCCGACGTCCGCATACCGGAAGGGGATCGGCAGGGATACCTGCCTGGCCTCGAACGGCACCGATCCGTTGATCCACGCCGTCGTGGACGTCGGCACTGCGCTGTCCTTCTCGCATACCGGGAGCGCAATATCGTAGAACGTCGCTTTGACGCCTGCGTTCACGGAAGGGTTCACGCAGCCGAGCGCAGCGGACAGGGCGACGTCGGTGCGCTGGGTATTGCTGAGCGTGCGCGCGCGGTTGTTGCTGTCGACCGCGGTCAGGAAAATGCTGGTGGTGGTGCCGGCGATGACCGGGCCGGTAAAGGTCGGGCAGGCCGCGCCAGGGCCGACCAGTTCGCCCGCGACGCAGGCGCGACGCGTATAGTCGAAGGACAGGCCGGCGCTGGTCGCGACCGAGGCGGTATCGCTGTCCTTGTTGTTGGCCGTATCCGGGTCGTTATTGCCGGTGACGGTCACCGAGGTCGTCATCGTTCCGGTCTTCGACACGACGGCGTTCAGGGTCAGCACGGCCCTGGCGCCCTTCGCGAGCTGGCCGCTGTAGGTGCAGTTCGCCGTCGTTCCCGAACCCGTGCATTTCCAGTTGGTGCCGCTGCCCGAGGAATACGACATCCCCGAAGGCAGCGTGAAGCTCACGCTGAACGGTCCCATTTCCGTGCCCGGACCCAGATTGGTCACGGTGGCCGTGTACGTCGCCGTGGAGTTGACGCGCAGGTCGGTGGTACGCACCAGTTCGACCTGCAGGTCGGCCGCGGGCGTGTTGGGCACGGCGAGCAGCGCGGCATTGAGCATCACCAGGTCGCCGCCGGTGCGGAACAGCGCCGAGACCGAATTCAGCTTGGCCGGCCACCCGGTCATGCTGTAGGCATCGAAGTCGATACCGAGCGAACTGGTGTCGCCGTTGATGCTGCTCTTCGAATTGAAGTTGTTACCCGATGGTCCGTAGGTGGACTGGGTGAGCGTGAAGTTGTAGAAGGTCAGCGACTCGCCTTGCTGCGCAATGTCGGAGTCTCCTTCCCAGACCAGGTGGCCGAAGCGCCCCACCGAGGACGAAGAGACGTTGTCCGGCACCCGGAAGTTCGCCATGTCGAGCCGCACCTCGCTGTTGAGCATGGCGCGGAAACCCTCGTAGAGATTCAGGGTCCGATAGGTCTCGTCCTTTTGCGAGTAGATCACGACCAGGGCATAACCGCCCAGCACCGCGCTGCGGTCGCACCACGGGTTGCCGTTCGCGACCCGCAGGCCCGAGAAGGTATAGCTCCCGCTGCCCTTGAGCTTGACCAGATCCGTCACCTCGGCGGCCGCGGAAAAATAATTGAAGCCGCCGCCGATCGTCGCCGACGTATAGACGCGGTCGCTGTTCGCGCTCACCGGCTTGCCGTTCATCGTCACGCCCGTGTCGGCGCTGCCGGAACCGGCCCAGTACAGGTGGGCCGACACGACGGTCGCGCCATCGGGCATGTTCAGGGAAGCGCTGTGCGTGACGCCTTCGCCGTAGATGCGGCAGGGGCTGGCATTCTTGCTGCGGTCGCGGATGGTCACCTGGGTGCCGGCGAAGTTGACGTTGCCGGTGAAGCTCTTGAACAGGTACATTCCCGTATCGGCGCGGGCCGGCGCGGCGAACGCCAGCAGCAGCGCATACAGCGCAAGCAGGACCGGCTTCATACCTGCACCTCCAGGCGGCGCTGGACGAAATCGGGGCTGGCGCCGGGCTGGCCGTCGCAACGGCCGCCGCTCGGCTGGTTGCAGGCGACCGATTCGATGCGCCAGCGCGTGGTGTTGGCATTGCTGCCGTTGGCGTCCGGCGGCCCGCTGATCACGTTGCAGGTGACCGTCACGGTGAAGTTGCCGAGCACGCTGTCGAGCGGCAGCGCGAAGGAGGCGTTGGCGCAGTTATTGTTGCGCAGTTGCTGGAACAGGCCCCATTCGATGCCCGCGCGCGCCGCCTGGTAGGCGCGCGCGCCGTCGAGGTCCAGGCTCGATCCGGCCTGCTGCGCGGTGAAGATGCGCACCGCCGCGACACCCATGCCGGCCAGGACGACCAGCAGGAAGACCGCAGTGATCAGGCCAATGCCGGCGCTGCGCAGCAGGCGGCGTGGGTGGAAGGAAGAATGGACGGGCACGGACATGGCGTTCACGGCGTATTGTCGACGTGGACCTGGTGCACCAGGTTCACCACGCCATTGCCGCCGCGCGGGCGCAGCGAGAGGTTGAGGATGACGAGCGCGCTGGCGCGGGTGGCCGCCGTCCCGTACTGGAAAATATTGTTGCAGTTGTCCACGCGGCTCGCGATGACGGCCTGGCGCGGGCTCCCTTGGGGAGGAAACAGCGGCGCTGCGTTGATGTCGTAGTCCCAGTAGCGCACCAGGCCGAGGCTGCCGTCCTTCAGCGTCATGCACTGGTAGGTGACGGGCGTCGTCACCACCTGAAAACGGCGGTTCGGCGAGACCATCGCCACCTCCTGCATGGCGAAGGCATTGCTCTCGAGGGTGACGATGGGCATCGGGCCGGCCGGATTCGCGACCGCCTCGACTCTTGCGATATTGGTGTTTGGCCCGCCACTGCGAAATCCATAGGCATCCGACGGCACGATGGCATCGCCCAGGTTGTACACCACGATGTAGTTGCCGCGCTCGATCGGGCGCATGGTGCCGCCGATGACGGCGAAGTTGCGCTGGCTTGCATCGTCGAAGTCGAGCGCAGGCAAGCCGGGCACGTCGTCGTCGACGGACAGGTAACGCCCGCCCGTCGAGGTGAGCAGGAATTCGATGGCGCTGCCGTCGGCCGCGACGCGCACGCTGTTCGGCAGCGCCAGGCGCAGGTCGCGGGCCATGCGGCGCAGGGCCAGGTCGGCTTCGTCCGAGACGGAAGCACGTTCGGCGCTTTCGGTGTAGCCGATCACGGGCGCGCGGATGAACACGGCGACGATGCCGGCGACGACGCCGATGATGACGATCACGAGGATCGCCTCGACCAGGGTGAAGCCGCGGCTGGCGCGGTGGCGCAGAAGAGCGTTCATGGGAAGTTCGGCGCGTAGCGCGTGCGGAAACCGTCCAGCACCACCTGCTCGCTGCCGTAGCTGACGGTGACGCGGATACGCAATACCTCGGTGTCGGCGCTGCTGCCTCCCGCACCGATGCCGCCCAGGACCTGCGGCGTGATCGTCACGCTGGCCGCGTAGCCGCTCACCGGCATCGGGTTGCCATTGGCATCGGTCAGCTGGCCGTTCTGGTCAAGCACAGGCGCGGGCTTGCCCGCTGCGATGACGTAATCGTTGATGTTGTCGTGCGGGCGGCTCGTGCCTTCGGCGCCCCAGTTCTCGGCCAGGCCATTCTCGCACGCGGCGGCGTTCGCGGCGGTGTCGACGTTGCCGGCGGTAGGCTGGCAGAAGGTGAATTTGGCCTGCTGGACTTCTTCCAGCAAGCCCTCCGCGATCATCAGGGCCTGCTTGCGGCGCAGGGGATCGGCGCTGTTCTTGGTCGTCATCGACAGCACGCCGAGCACCGCCATCACCGCGACGCCGACGATGACGATGAAGATGATCAGTTCGATCATGGTCACGCCACCCTGCCCGCGCGCACCGAGGCGTTTACTGGACATAGCCGGTCTCCTCGGTCACGAAGACGCTTGCCGTATCCCTGCCGCCGCTGATGCTCAGGGTCAGGCCGCCCGGGACGTTCCCGGGCAATACAGGCCGGCCGAGCGCATCGAACATCAGCCAGTCCGGCGACGGCGACGCGGTCCATGAAATGCCGGCCGGCTTGCCCAGACAGTACCAGTTGCCGCTGCCGCATTGGCTGCGGGTGGCGTCGTCGCCGGCCGAGAAACCACCGGGAACCGCGACCTGCCTGTCGGCGCTGCATCCGTTCAGGGGTATGGCGTGGCACAGCGAAATGCGGTTCTCTTCGAAGCGCACGAACACGGGTGTGTTCCGGGCAATGGCCGCCTTCTGGGCGTAGCGCAGCATGGCGCGCACCTGCTCGGCGTAGGTAGGGACTTCGAACGCGGGACGGTCGAAGAAGCGGCTCGCGCCGACGGCGGCAAGGATGCCGATCAGGATCATCACCACGACCAGCTCCACCATGGTGAAACCACGGGAGCGGGGAATTGTGAGACGGCCGGATAATCCCACCGGCTGGGAAGAAATCAAGCCTGACACTACGAAAGCTAGCTGCAGTTGTAGGTTGCCGCGCCTTCCGTGATGCGAGGCGCACCGCCCGCGACGGTGGGCGGTTTGTAGCTGACGAAGCAGTGGCCGGCATTGGCCGCAGCCACGCCTTTCGGACTCACCTTCAGTTCGCCTTTACCGGTTTCGAGCGTGTAGTCATCTTCCGAAATGCCGGCGAGTTGGGCAAACTTGCGTGCATCCGCATCGGTACCAGAAGCTGGGTAGCCGTTGGTCAGCGCGACGTTCACACCCTCGGTGCTGACGCTTGTGGCATTTGGATTGAGCAGCGCATAGGCATGGGCCATGCCGGCCGCGGAACTGATTGCACCTTTTGCTGCCTTGAGGGTCGCTGCCCGGGCGTCGCCGCCCAGGTTCGCGAATTTCGGCAGCGCGGTGGCTGCCAGGATCCCGAGAATCACGATCACGACGATCAGTTCGATCAGCGTGAAGCCACCCTGGCCGGTGCGTTGAGCGCGCATGGGCATCATGTGTTCATCAGGTCAGGGTGGCGGTAGCGATCAGCTGCAGTCGGTGTTCGTTTCTTTGATGGTCGGTGCGTTGTTCGCGGCGCTCGGCGCGGTGTACACGACCTGGCAGTCGGTCTTGGTCTTGACGCCCTTCGGGCTCAGGGTCAGGGAAGTCGCGGTCGAAGCGAGGTCGTAGTCGACGTCGCTGATGCCTGCCACGGCAGCCAATTCAGTGCCGACAGCCGGATAGCCGAACTTCGCATTGACTTCAACGCCTTCCAGGATAATCTTGCCATCGGTCACACCCTTGACCAGGGCCTGTGCATGCACCAGCGACGATGCGGACGCGATCGCACCTTTGGCGCCTTTCAGGCTGGCCTTGCGTGCGTCATTGCCCAGGTCGGCGAACTTCGGCAGCGCGGTGGCAGCCAGGATACCCAGGATGACGATCACGACGATCAGTTCGATCAGGGTGAAACCGCCCTGCTGGCCGGCCTTGAAATTCTTGTTCATGAAGCTTTCTCCGTTAAGAAGTAATGATGCGGAAACCCGCGTTCTAGTGGTTAGTGGATGCAGGCTTCCCAGTCATCTGGGTAAGCGTGATTCCTTGTTCAGCCTCCCTCCGGTCACCAGTGCTGGTCGGGTCAGGCTCACGGAATAATTTTACCTTGAACTTCAGCAATTTCGGTATCTCTGAGGAAAAAGTGTCGCGATACTGCACAAAATTGACGGTACGATCAGAGGGGTCGAAATACCAATGGCCGTCCTTTACGATACCGGCGCGCGGGCGATAGTATTCCCCTTGATAATTGGCCGGCAAGCGCCCCAGCCAGCGGAAGGGATTTTCCTGATACAGGGCATTCAATCCAGCCTGATTCCCCGCGCCCTGCAACTGCGCTGCACGCACCGCCATCGCAGTCCGCATGGCGCTCAGCACGCCCTGTGCAGCCACCCGCTGGGATTCCCGCTGGTACTCCGCGAGCCGCAGCAGAAGCCCCCCAGCCAGCACGGCGCAGAGCGACATGCAGACCGCAAACTCCAGCAGCGTGAATCCCCGCGAACGCATCATTTCCCTCCGTGCAGCGCGGCCTGACCGAGGTCCCAGATCGGCAGGAAGATGCCGAGGGCCAGGATCAGGACCATCACACCGAGGAAGGTGATCAGGATAGGCTCGATCTGGCTCGACAGGGTCTTCAGCTCGTAATCGACTTCGCGTTCGTACATCTGCGCGATCTCGTCCATCAATTCGTCCAGGGAACCGGATTCCTCACCCACCGCGATCATCTGCAGCACGATCGGTGTGAAGACATTGGCCGCCATCGAGGTACGCAGGATGCTCTCGCCACGCTCCACGCCATCGCGCATCTGCTCGATGCGGGAGGCCAGGTAGGTGTTGTCGGCGGTCTGGGACACTACGGTCAGGGCCTGCACGATCGGCACGCCGCTGCGCATCGACAGCGAGAAGCTGCGCGCGAAACGCGCCATGGTCGCCTTGTGAATGATCTTGCCGGCGATCGGCAGCCGCAGCTTGTAGCGGTCCCAGGCCAGCCGCCCCTTGACGGTGGCGGTCCACTTGACGAAGCCGACCACCGCGGCAACCGTCATGCCGGCCATCAACGGCCAGTAATCGACCGTGAACTTCGAAGTGCCGATCAGGATGCGGGTCATCAGGGGCAATTCGGCGCCGAACTGCTTGAACACCGAGCTGAAACTCGGGATGACGAAGATGTTCACGATCACCATCGCGATGATCATGGCGATGATCACAAAACTGGGGTAGCGCAGCGCGGTCTTCACGCGTTCGCGCATGTCGCGGTCGAACTCGAGGTGATCGAACAGGCGCAGGAAGACTTCTTCCAGGCGGCCGGTCATCTCGCCCACCTTCACCATCGACAGGTAGAAGGTATTGAACACGAGCGGATGCCGCGCCATCGCGACGGATAGCTCGCGGCCCGAGTCGAGCGACTCGCGCAGGTCCTTGATCACCCTGGCGAAGGACTTGTTGATCGCCGATTCCTGCAGGCCGGCCAGGCCGCGCATGATCGGCACGCCGGATTTGAGCAGGGTGTAGATCTGGCGGCTGAAGAGCTGCACGTCCATCGACGTGACCTTCTTTGTCGTCAGGCGCGCCCACAGGCCCTCCTCCCCATCCCTGGAGGCCGGGCCCTTCTTGCTGGGATTGATCTCGATGGGCGTCGCGCCGCTGCCGAACAGCTGGTCGGCAATCGCGCCACTGTCAGTCCCTTCGAGGATCCCGGTGAGTAGCTCGCCGCGCGCATTGCGCGCCTTGTAGGCAAAGTATGGCATCAGTCGTCGAGCTGGTTACTGATGCGCATGGCTTCAGAGATGGTGGTACGGCCCTGCACCGCCAGGCTCACGCCGTGGCGGCGCAAGGTCTCGCCTTCCATCTCGGCATGCGCCACCTTCAGGAAGTGCGAGGGGTCCGGGTGGTTCGCGGCCTCGGTGACGGCGCGCGTCATCTCCAGCAGTTCGTAGACCCCGGTACGGCCGCGGTAGCCGGTGCCGTTGCAGTGCGAACAGCCCTTCCCGTGGAAGAACTGGGTGGACACGGCGCGCTCCCCGAGTTCCTGCAGCACCCAGGTCAGTTCGGCCGGGGTCGGTTTATACGGCGTGGTGCAGCTCTCGCAAATCACGCGCACCAGGCGCTGGGCCAGCACGGCCTGCAGGGAGCCGCCCACCATATAGCGCGGCACGCCCATATCCATCAGGCGCAGTGGGGTCGAGGCGGCGGAGTTGGTGTGCAGGGTGGACAGGACCAGGTGACCGGTCATTGCGGCGCGCAGGCCGATCTGGGCGGTTTCCTGGTCGCGCATCTCGCCGACCAGCACGATGTCCGGGTCCTGGCGCAGGGCCGAGCGCAGCACGCGGGCAAAGGAGAGGTCGATCTTGTCGTTGACCTGCACCTGGTTGATGCCGGGCAGGCGGTATTCGACCGGGTCTTCGACGGTGATGAGCTTCTTCTCGACCGAGTTCAGTTCGGACAGGGCGCTGTAGAGGGTCGTGGTCTTGCCGCTACCCGTGGGGCCCGTCACCAGCACCAGGCCGTTGGGACGCTGGACGATGGCGCGGAAGCGCTCGACGATCCGCGGCGGCATGCCGATCGCATCCAGGCGCAGGTTCATCCCGACCTGGCTGAGCAAACGCATGACGACCGACTCGCCGTACTGGGTCGGCATGGTCGAGATACGCACGTCGATGCGCTGGTTGCGCACTTTCACCGCGAAGCGGCCGTCCTGCGGCAGGCGCTTTTCCGAGATGTCGAGGTCGGCCATGAGCTTCAGGCGCAGCGCCAGCGGCGTGGCGACCTTGATGTCGGCCTCGGTCTGCAGGTGCAGCACGCCGTCGATGCGGAAGCGGATCGCCAGGCGGCCGTCCTGCGGCTCGATGTGGATGTCGGATGCGCGGACCTGGGCCGCGTCATCGAACACCGACTGCAGCAGCTTGACGATCGGCGCCTCTTCCAGGCCCGGGTTGGCGGCCAGGGCGCCGAAGTCGATCGAAGTGTCGCCCAGGTCCTGCTCGACCTCGCGCGCGAAGTCGGTGATCTGTTCGGTGCGGCGGTAGATGCGGTCGATGGCGGCAAGCACCTCGGTCTCGTTGACCACCGCCAGCTCCACGCCCTTCTTCAGCAGGCGCGCAATCTCGTCGTAGGCAAACAGGTCGGTCGGGTCGGACACGCCCACCAGCATGGTCTCGCGGCGGTCTTCCAGCACCAGCGCGCGGAAGCGCCGCGCGGCCGTCTCCGGCAGCAGGCGCACGAGTTCCGCGTTGATATTGTAGAACTTGAGGGTGATGTAGGGGATGTTCAGCTGGCGTGCCAGCGCGCCCGAGATCTGTTCCTCGGTGACGAAGCCGTTCTCGACGAACACGCGGCCCAGCTTGCGCCCGGTGCGCTTCTGGTCCGCCAGCGCCTGGTTGAGCTGGTCTTCCGACAGCAGCTTCTGCGAGATCAGCACCTCGCCGAGGCGAATTTTTTCCGGCCTTGCCATGAACATCCCTTTTGGTTATATCTTGCAGTAAACATTTTATGCCAGAACCCAGTGAAATTGACTGCGGGAATTAGCTCTCCATAGGCGAAGTGTCGCCGTTTCGCCTCGACGAAATGGCATCGCGGTGTAAGATGGGCAAGACTTCCCTTAGGATCAAGGATTTCGATGAGCGAACCAGCACAGCGCCGCCGCATCTACCTGATGCGGCACGGCAGCGTCACCTACTTTGACGAAACCGGCAAACCCTTCTTGCCCGAGACCGTCCCCCTGAATGAAGATGGCCGTGCCCAGGCCGGGGCCGCCGGCCACGCTTTCCGCGAAGCCGGCGTGCGCTTCGACCGCGTCATCGTGTCCGGCCTGCCGCGCACCACCGAGACGGCGCAGCGGGTGCTGCTGGCAAGCGGCCAGGCGATCGAAGCGGAGGTTTGGCCGGAACTGCACGAGATCCGGGGCGGGCGCCTGTCCAGCATCCCGGCGGACGAACTGCGGCGCGCCTTCACCGGCGCCTTCGAGGGCATGGTCGACGAGGACCAGCGCTTCCTCGGCGGCGAATCGGTGGGCGGGATGATGGACCGCGTCCACCCGGCGATCGCGCGCCTGCGGGCCCAGGAGGACTGGGACACGGTGCTGCTCGTCCTGCATGGCGGCGTCAACTGCGCGATCCTGTCCCTGGCCCTGACCGGGCAGCGCCTTTTCCTGGGCGGCCTGTCGCAGGCGGCCGGCTGCATCAATGCGCTCGACGTGGGCAAAGAGGCTGCCGACTGGGTGGTCCGCTTCGTCAATTACGTCCCCCCTGCCCCGCTGCAGCCGGGTGCGCGCACCACCACGATGGAGCAGTTGTTCGAGCAATACCGCCGGGGCCGCTGATTTTTCGGCCAGAAATAGCACGCCCGTACATTTTTTGACGGGTTCGGGCTAGAATGAAGAACAAACACAAGAACGGAGACACCATGTACGAGGAAATGATGGGCACCAAGCCCGTGTCCGAACGGCAGCGCTTCGATGTCGATGCGTTGGGCGCCTGGTTGTCCGCCAACGTGGACGGCTTCCCCGGCGGCCCGGTCCAGGTCGAACAGTTCAAGGGCGGCCAATCGAACCCCACCTTCAAGCTGAGCGCGGGCGAGCAGCGCTACGTGCTGCGCACCAAGCCCGGCCCTGCGGCCAGGCTGCTGCCCTCGGCCCACGCCATCGACCGCGAATACCGCGTCATGAATGCCCTGCACGGCGCCGGCTTCCCGGTGCCGCGCCAGCTGGCCCTGTGCCTGGACGAGGCTATCATCGGCCGCGCCTTCTTCCTGATGGAGTTCATCGAAGGCCGGGTGCTGTGGGACCAGTCCTTGCCCGGCATGACGCTTGACGAACGCGCCGCCATCTACGACGAGCAGAACCGCGTCATCGCCCAGCTGCACACGGTGGACTACGCTGCTATCGGCCTGGGCGACTACGGCAAGCCCGGCAACTACTTTGCCCGCCAAATCGAGCGCTGGACCAAGCAGTACCAGGCCTCCGTCACGGAACCGATCGAGGCCATGGACCGCCTGATCGAATGGCTGCCGCAGCACATCCCGCCGGGTGACGACACCAGCATCGTCCACGGCGACTACCGCCTCGACAATATGATCTTCCACCCGACCGAGCCGCGCATCCTGGCCGTGCTGGACTGGGAGCTGTCGACCCTGGGCCATCCGGCCGCCGACTTTTCCTACCACTGCATGAGCTGGCACATCCCGCCGGGGCGCTTCCGCGGCATCGCGGGCCTGGACCTGCTTGGGCTCGGCATCCCCTCGATGGAGGACTACGTGGCGCGCTACTGCGAACGCACCGGCAAGACGATCCGCGCAGAGGACTTCGATTTTTATCTTGCCTACAACATGTTCCGCCTGGCCGGCATCATGCAGGGCATCATGAAGCGCTACGTCGACGGCACCGCCTCCAGCGCCCAGGCGCTGGAGAACGGCAAGGCGGCCCGGCCGATGGCCGAGATGGCCTGGGGCTTCGCCTCGCGCAGCCGCTGACGCACGCTTATACCAAAGGACACGCACATGGATTTCGCCTATTCGGAGCGCTGCAAGGAATTGCAGGCGCGCCTGCTCGCCTTCATGGACGAGCATATTTATCCAAATGAACGCGCTTTCAACGAAGAGATCGCGGTTAATGCGCGCGACAAGGGCACGCGCTGGCTGCCCCTGGAATTGATCGAACGCCTCAAGCCGCTGGCCCGCGACGCCGGCCTGTGGAACCTGTTCCTGCCGAAGTCCAGCAGGGCTCCCGAGGGGTTGTCGAACCTCGATTATGCGCCGCTGTGCGAGATCATGGGCCGTGTGCCCTGGGCGCCCGAAGTCTTCAACTGCTCGGCGCCCGACACGGGGAATATGGAAACGCTGGAGCGCTACGCCCCTGAAGAGATCAAGAACACCTGGCTCGAACCGCTGCTGCGCGGCGAGATCCGCTCGGCCTTTGCGATGACGGAGCCGGACGTCGCGTCCTCGGATGCGACCAATATCGCCACGCGCATCGAGCGTGATGGCGACGACTACGTCATCAACGGCCACAAATGGTGGATCTCGGGCGCGGGCGATCCGCGCTGCAAGGTCTTCATCGTGATGGGCAAGACCGACCCGGAGGCAAGCCGCCACCAGCAGCAGTCGATGATCGTGGTCCCGGCCGATACGCCCGGCATCACCATCCTGCGCCCCCTGCCCGTCTTCGGCTACGACGACGCACCGCATGGCCACTGCGAGATCCTGTTCGAGAACGTGCGCGTGCCCGCATCGAACATGCTGCTGGGCGAAGGCCGCGGCTTCGAGATCGCCCAGGGCCGCCTGGGCCCTGGGCGCATCCACCACTGCATGCGCGCCATCGGCGTGGCCGAACGTGCGCTGGAACTGATGTGCCGGCGACTGGACAGCCGCGTGGCCTTCGGCCGCAAGATCTCGGAACAGGGCGTGTGGCGCGAGCGCATCGCGGAAGCGCGCATCCGCATCGACACCGCGCGTCTCCTGACGCTGAAGACCGCCTACATGATGGACACGGTCGGCAACAAGCACGCCCAGGCCGAAATCGCGATGATCAAGGTATTGGCGCCTACCGTGGCCCAGGACGTGCTGGACTGGGCGATCCAGGCCCACGGCGCGGCCGGCGTGTCCGAGGACTTCCCGCTCGCCTACCAGTGGGCGGGCAACCGCACCCTGCGCCTGGCCGACGGCCCGGACGAAGTACATCGCAATGCGATTGCCAAGCTGGAGCTGGCGAAGTACGCACCAGCGAAAGGGTGAGGGATCCGAAACGTGGGGCAATGTGGTCCAGTGGACCACATTGCACGCCGCCCACGTTATGAATACGCGCGGACGAGGAACTCGGCGGCGCACACGGGCTTACCGCCTGCTTCGCTCTCCACCGTCACTGCCCACGTGAGCTGGACACCGCCCTCGATCGGGTCAAGCGCCGCCAGCGCCCAGCGCCCGCGCACCCGGCTGTTCACCGGCAGCGGCGCCGGGAAGCGGACCTTGTTCAGGCCGTAGTTCAGGCCCATGCGCATGCCCTCGATCAGGATCGCGCTCTCGAGCATCGCGGGCAGCAGCGACAGGGTCAGGAAGCCGTGCGCCACGGGCGCCCCGAAGGGCGACTCGCGTACGCAGCGCTCGGGGTCGACGTGGATCCACTGGCGGTCCTCGGTGGCGTCGGCGAAGCCCTCGATGCGCGCCTGGTCGACCAGGAACCAGTCCGAGACGGCGATCTCCCGGCCCACCAGGCCGGGCAGCCCGTCAAACGATACGCGCTCAGGCATCAATCACCTCCCTTTGGCCGCCGGCCGAACATGCCCATGCCCTCGATCGTGCAGATCTCCTCGCCGTGCTGGTTATTCGCCACCCACTTCGACCACACGACGCCGCGGTCCGGCTTCGAGTTCGATGCCTTGACGCCTGTCGTCAGGTAGCGGACCCTGAGCGTGTCGCCGGCGCGCAGGGGTTTCAGCCAGCGCACGCCGTCGAGTCCGGGCGAACCCATGCTCGAGGCGCTGCACATCAGGCCGTCGACGACCATGCGCATCATCATGCTGCAGGTATGCCAGCCGCTGGCGATCACGCCGCCGTAGATCGACGCTTCTGCCGCCTCGCGGTCCACGTGGAAGGGTTGCGGATCGTACTCGCGGGCGAAGGCGACGATCTCGTCCTCGCTCACGGTGCGCGTCCCGAGGTCGATCTCCTGGCCGACGAAGAAGTCCTCGAAGTAAAAGTGCATGCGCCCGTCCTTCACGCCGCCTCCTGGAAGCCTGGCTGGGCGATGAAGCGCGCCAGGTGGTGGTCGCGGTCGCCCAGGGTCAGTTCGATCATCGACAGGCGCTTGAAATAGTGGGCGGCCGCGAGTTCATCGGTGACGCCCATGCCGCCATGCAGCTGCACCGCCTGCTGGCCGATGAAGCGGGCGGCCTGGCCCACCCGGTACTTGGCGGCAGAGACCACGCGGCGCCGCTCGCCCGCGTCGTCGCCGTCGAGCTTGACGGCGGCCAGCAGCGCCATCGAGCGCGCCTGTTCGAGGTGGATGTACATGTCCGCCATGCGGTGCTGCAGGGCCTGGAACTTGCCGATCGGGACACCGAACTGCTGGCGCGTCTTGAGGTAGTCCAGGGTGGCCTCGAACAGCGCTTCCATCGCACCGAGGGCCTCGGCGCACAGGAGGCCCGCGCCATGGTCCGCGCCCGCGTCGAGGATGTCCCAGCCGGCGCCGGCCTCGCCAAGCAGCGCGGCGGCCGGCACCTCCACGGCGTCGAAGCGCACGTCGGCGGCGCGCAGGCCGTCCAGGGTGCGGTAGCCGGTGACGTGCACGCCGGGCGTATCGAGGGGCACCGCGAACAGGCTGATGCCCGCCTCCTCGCACTGCTCGCCGCTGCTGCGCGCCGACACGACCAGCACATCGGCCTCGGCGCCATGGATGACGGCCTTCTTCTCGCCGCTCAGGCGCCAGCCTTCGCCCATCGCTTCAGCGCGGGTCGCGATGTCGCGCAGCTCGTGGCGCGACTGGCGCTCGCCCAGCGCGCAGGCAAGTTTCAGTTCGCCTGTCGCCACCTGCTCGAGCAGGTCGGCATGCTTGCCGCCGAGCTTGAGGAAGTGGGCGCCGAGCACGGTGGCGAAGTAGGGTTCGACGACCAGGCCGCGGCCCAGTTCGCGCATGACGACGAAGAGGTCGACGGCGCCGCCGTCGAAGCCGCCCTGCTGCTCCGGCACCGGCAGGGCCGTCATGCCCAGTTCGGCGAGGGTGGCCCAGGCCTCGTCGGAGACGCCCTGTTCGGAGGCGACGATGGCGCGGCGCTGTTCGAAACCGTAGTCGCGCCCGATCCAGCGCTTGATCGCATCGGCGAACTGCTGCTGTTCTTCCTTGTAGTTGAAGTTCATCGTGTCCTCCTCACAGGCCCAGGATCATCTGGGTGATGATGTTGCGCTGGATCTCGTTCGAGCCCCCATAGATGGAGGTCTTGCGGTAGTTGAAGTAATAGGAGGCGAGCGGCGCCGCCAGGTCGTCGGCGGCCACGCTGTGCTCCTCTTCTCCCTCCAGGAAGGCGGGGTCGAAAGGCAGGGCCATCGGGCCGGCCGCTTCCAGCATCAATTCGGTGAGCATCTGCTGGATGTCGGTGCCGCGCACCTTCAGCAGCGAGGCTTCCGGTCCCGGCGCCTTGCTGGCCTGGGCCAGCACGCGCAGCACCGTCATCTCGAGCGCCATCAGCTCGATCTCGAGGTCGGCGACCTTGGCGGCGAACAGCGGATCTTCCAGCAGCGGACGGCCATTCTTCTGCTCGCGGCGCGCCAGGCGCTTGAGGAAGGCCAGCTCGCGCTTGCTGCGGCCGACGGCGGCGATGCCGGTGCGTTCGTGGCCGAGCAGGTATTTGGCATAGGTCCAGCCGCGGTTCTCCTGGCCCACCAGGTTGGCGACCGGGACGCGGACGTTGTCGAAGAAGACTTCGTTCACCTCGTGGTCTTCGTCGAGCATGATGATCGGGCGCACCGTGATGCCGGGCGAGTGCATGTCGATCAGGAGGAAGGAAATGCCCTCCTGCTTGCGCACCGAGCTGTCGGTGCGGACCAGGCAGAAGATCATGTCGGCGTGCTGGGCCAGCGTGGTCCAGGTCTTCTGGCCGTTGACGATATAGTGCTCGCCCTCATCGTCCACACCTCGAACGGCGGTGGTCTTGAGCGAAGCGAGGTCGGACCCGGAGCCGGGTTCGGAATAGCCCTGGCACCACCAGTCTTCGCAGGACAGGATGCGTGGCAGGAAGTAGTCTTTCTGTTCCTGGGAGCCGAAGGCCATGATCACGGGCGCCACCATGTCGATCCCGAAGGGCATCACGCGCGGCGTGCCGGCGCGGGCGCACTCTTCCTCGAAGATGTGGCGCTGTACCGGCGTCCAGCCGGGGCCGCCGAATTCGACCGGCCAGCCGGGAGCGACCCAGCCCTGCTTGGCGAGGATGCGGTGCCAGCGGACGAAGTCGTCCTTGCTCAGCCGCAAGTGACCCAGCACCTTGGCGCGCAGGTCTTCGGGTAAATGGGAATCCAGGAAGGCGCGGACCTGGTCGCGAAAGGCCAGGTCCTCGTCCGAGTAGTGCAGGTCCATGTCGTCTCCTTGTTATTCGGTCGCCAGAAAAAGCACGACCGTTCACAAGGATTGTACAGGAATTGGACTCGCTGCCAAGCGGGAAAATCGCCGCATGGCGCGGCCATGCGGAACAGCTGGTAAAACCTGCGATCCGCGATCAGCGCTTGCTGCGGCGGCTCAATGCGCCCGCACCGAGCATGCCGGCCAGCATCAGCGCGATGCTCGACGGTTCCGGCACTTGGGCCGGGTCGACGGCGTCCACGACCGGCAGCTGCGCCTGTCCAGTGCCGCCGCCGTTACCGATCGGATCGACCTTGACCGGATTGTTCGTAGCACCACCGTTCGAACCACCCGACCCGGTGGAACCGTTCGATCCGCCAGAACCGGTCTCGCCGCTCGATCCGCCCGAGCCCATCTCTCCACTGGAGCCGTTCGAGCCGCCGCTACCGCTACCGCCGCTGCCGCCACCGCCACCGCCACCGCCGCCGCCACCGCCAAGCTGCTTGTCGACGCCATCCACGATCAGCGCGCCGTCCGCGGTACCGATCACCGACTTGCCGTCACCCAGCGTCGCCGCCAGGATGCCATTGCCCGCGGCCAGCAGGTAAGTGCCCTCGACGCCGCGCGAGAAGAACAGCTGGGTCTGGCCGTCGACCTGGGCGAGATTGGCGGAAGCCTTGCCCATCAGGACATCGGTCAGGCTGGCATCCATCGCCCCGCTACCGTACGACACGCCGCCAACCAGATTCAGGCCGCCACCGAGGACGCCGGAACCAAGCACATTGGTCCCATTACCGGTGGTCCAGTTGTTCAGGAAGCTGCTTGCCGGCGCGGACGTGGCCGCGATCGGATCAGCGTGGGCGACACTTGCGCAAACCAACAGAGCAGCTGCAGCGACGTGACGAATTGCCATGATGTTAACTCCTTGGATGGTGTGAAATTGTTGTTCTTACAACCGTAGAGTTATCCTATCACACGTAAAAAAAAGGCAATTTCTTGCGTAACTCAACCGTGCGCGGGGTAGGACACTCAGAAAATAGCGCGTAATTCGGTAGGAACAATCCTACCGGGGATGATTACGTACCAAGATCCACGCTACACATGCATGGTTAAAAATACAAGTATCCAGTAACATTTTATGCAATAAAAATGGCCAGGCTGCAACTGCAGGCCTGGCCATTCTTGTCCTGCAGGGGCGCCCGCCCCTGCTGCCGGTCAATTACCGGCGCGTGGCGTCGCCATATAAGGCATGGCGCGCGAGGCCATGCGGGTGTCGGTACGCAGCATGCCCACCTCGTCGGCGAGAATGTTGGCCGCTTCCTGCAGGAAGATGTCCTTGGCATCCTTGGCCGCCTTCTCGGCCGCGATCTCCGCCGCCAGGTCGCGTTCATCGTACTGCAGGCCGTCATCCTGGCGCGGCGCACCGCGCACGGTCGTTACCGTCTTGGCCGGCTTGGTCGGCTCCGGCACCTTGCCGCGCGCTTCCTTGCCGCCCGGCGCTGCGGCCGGCTCGTCGGTCGCGGTACCGGTGGCGCCCGCCAGGCGCGCTTCACGCAACTTGGCGCGGGCGTCCTGGGCGTCGCGTTCCTTGCGGCGCACGGCCTCGTTCAGCGAAATCGCGTTCTCCTTGCGCAGCTTGAGGATCTCATCGATGTCTTCCTTGAGGAACTGGAACTCCTTGTCCTTGGAGATGCGCGCCTCATGACGCTGCTGGAGCGGGCCGATCAGCTCCTTCAGGTCGCCCGCCGCCGTGTAGGAAGCCGGCTTGATCGCCACCCATGGCAGGGCGTTGTCATAGGACGATTCGCCGAAGCTTTCCATGTCGGACAGCTGGGGCAGCTTGATGTCCGGGGTCACGCCGCGCAGCTGGGTGGTGCCGCCGTTGATGCGGAAGAACTGGGCGATGGTCATCTTCAGTTCGCCATAGCGCACCTTCTCGCCCGGGGCGAAGCGGTCGAGGTCGATCAGGGTCTGCACCGTGCCCTTGCCGAAGCTCGGCTCGCCGATGACCAGGCCGCGGCCATAGTCCTGGATCGCCGCCGCGAAGATTTCCGAGGCCGAGGCCGAACCGCGGTTGATCAGGACGCCCATCGGACCGTCCCAGGCCAGGCCGGCCTGGGTGTCGGCTTCGACCTCGACGCGGCCGGTGGCGTCGCGCTGCTGCACCACCGGGCCCTTGTCGATGAACAGGCCCGTCAGTTCGATGGCTTCCGTCAGCGAACCGCCGCCGTTGTTGCGCAGGTCGATCAGGACATTGTCGACCTTCTCTTTCTTGAGCTCGCCGAGAATGCGGGCCACGTCGCGGGTGGCGCTGCGGTAGTCCTTGTCGCCGCGGCGACGGCCCTCGAAGTCGAGGTAGAAGGTCGGCAACGAGATCACGCCGACACGGCGCTTGAAGGCGCCATCCTTGACTTCGATGATCGACTTCTTGGCGGCCTGCTCTTCCATGCTGATCTTCTTGCGCACCATGGTCACGGTCACGTGCTTGGCGTCGGGACCGGCGTCGCCGGGCAGCACGTCGAGGCGCACGGTGGTGTTCTTCTCCCCGCGCACCAGTTGCACGACGTCGTCGATGCGCCAGCCGAGCACGTCGGTGAATGGGCCATTGCCCTGGGCCACCCCGACGATCTTGTCGCCCACCTTCAGCTTGCCCGACAGCGCTGCCGGGCTGCCCGGCACGATTTCGCGGATCACGGTGTACTCGTCGCGCGACTGCAGCACGGCGCCGATGCCTTCCAGCGACAGGCGCATGGCGATGTCGAAGTTGTCGGCCGAGCGCGGGCCCAGGTAGTTGGTGTGCGGCTCGATGGCGGTCGCGTACGCGTTCATGAACGTCTGGAACACGTCTTCGTTGTTGAGCTTGCGCATCCGGGTGACGTAGTTCTCGTAGCGCTTGTCGAGCGTCTCGCGGATCGCCTTTTCATCCTTGCCGGCCAGTTTCAGGCGCAGCCAGTCGTTCTTGACGCGCTTGCGCCACAGTTCGCGTACTTCGTCCTCGTTCTTCGCCCAGGGCGATTTTTCGCGGTCGAGTTCGAGCGTCTCGTCGAGGGTGAAGTCGGGCTTGGTCTTGAGCAATTCGCGCGCGTACTTCATGCGCTCGGTAAAGCGCTGCAGAAAGAGGTTGTAGATCGCGAACGGGGCCGACAGGTTCTCGTTGTTGATCGCATCGTCCATCTTGGTGCGCAGCGAGGCGAAGCCATCGATGTCCGCCTGGACGAAGTACAGCTTTTCGCTGTCCAGGTTCTCGAAATAGTTGTCGAAGATCTTCACCGACATCGCGTCGTCGAGCGGCGTGGCCTTGTAGTGGTAGCGGCCGAGGACACGCGAGGCCCAGAGCGCGGCCTGGGTCTGCTCGGTGAGCGGTTTCATCTGGAGCGGACCGGCCGCCGTTGCTGCGGCCTTCGCTGGGGCCACGGCGGCAACCTTCTCCGGCTGGGCAGTGACCACATGGGCCGACATGGCAAAGGCCATCGCGGCCATGAACAGATGATGTTTCTTCATTGGTCGTCTCTCCGAATCGGGGAACTCTTGATGCCTGGCGCTTCCGGCCCTCTGCCGGACAATACGCCCTTTGTGGGCCATTCTACAGGAAGGCACAAGGAGGCAGAGCCAGCTTGTATGCTTTTCCGATGAAACCTTACAAAGCTTAAGTCTGGCATAAGCCGGCATTCATCCTTTGGCAATAGCGAGCAGCTGACTTCCGTACATGCTGCTTACAAGGGCGATGATTCCGATGGGAATCCAGGGCCAGGACCGTGCCGCCAGGCGCCAGTCGACCGGCGACGGCCAGAAGGACAGGAACTGCGGCGCGAGGAAGAAGGCAAGCAGCAGGTCGACCGGCTCGAACACCCAGCCGTGCCGGGTGCGCCACCAGGCCACGCCGAAGGGCAAGGCCAGGATGAGGAGCGGCGCCAGGGCGGCGGGCGCGGCGTTGTACCAGCGCAGGTTGGCGAAGCTGACGGATCCGAGTTCCCAGTTGTGTCCCTTGCCCGGTTTCTTGATCTTTCGCGGGAAGATGCTCATCCCGACCGGCTCGGCATTGGTCAGGAGGCCGACCGAGAAATGGGCCAGTTCATGGCACAGCGTGCCGGCGGCGGTGAAGAGAAAGAAGAAGGGATGGGCGCCCGACGCAATCCACAGGAGCAGCGCCAGCGCCGCCGAAGGAATCAGGTAAAGCAGCATATCGCCGCCGGCGCAGGCGGCGGCCGGCAGCCAAGTGGTGCAGCCGGCCGGCATGGGCGTTACGCCGCGTAGAAGCAGCGGCCGCAGGCCTGGCGGTAGCTCTCGTTGCCGCCGATGCTGACCTGCTCGCCTTCGCGGATGCGGCGGCCTTCCGGATCGACGCGGATATTCATGGTGGCCTTCTTGCCGCAGGTGCAGATGTTCTTGATTTCCTCGATGTCGTCGCTGAGTGCCAGCAGGTAGGCGGAACCGGGGAAAGGCGCGCCGCGGAAATCGCTGCGCAGTCCATAGCAGATGACGGGAATGCCGCGCACCTGCGCCACCTGGTGCAACTGCTGCACCTGAAGCGTGGTGAGGAATTGCGCTTCGTCGACCAGGATGCAGGCGACCTGCGGGGCGTCGTTCAGGAAATTGGTGTCGCTATCGAACAGGTCGACCTGGCGCTGTGGCCCCAGGCGCGAGGTGATCAGGCCGACACCGTAGCGATTGTCGATGGCCGCCGTGTACAGCTTGACCTGCTGGCCCTGCTCTTCGTAGTTGTGCGCGACCTGCAAGAGGGAGGTCGATTTGCCGGCGTTCATCGCCGAATACCTGAAATAGAGTTTTGCCACGGCGCTGCCCTGCACACACGAAGTTAATTGCCGGATTATAACAAGCGAGCTCTCGCCAACACCAGTGGGCCGGGCCTCAATCCTCGTGCGGACGCGCCGGGTTGCCGGCCACCCGACTACCGGCCGCGACATCGTGGGTAACGACGCTGCCGGCGCCGATGACGGCGTCGTCGCCGATCGTCACGCCGGGAAGGATGATGGCGCCGCCACCGATCCAGACATTGCTGCCGATGGTGACGGGGCGCCCCGATTCGAGGCCGCTGCGGCGCATGGCGGGGTCGAGGGGATGCTCGGCGGTATAGATCTGGACCGCCGGGCCGATCCGGGTGTCGTCGCCGATCTCTACCCGCGCGACGTCGAGGATGATGCAGTTAAAGTTGAGGAAGACGCCGCGCCCGATCCGGATGTTCCAGCCGTAGTCGCAGTGAAACGGCGGACGCACGATGCTGCCCTCCCCCACTGCACCCAGGCGCTCGCTGAGCAGGAGGCGCCAGACCGACGCTGGTTGCCCGAGGGCCGCGTTATAGCGGGCCAGCCAGGCGCCGGTGGCCGCTTGCTGCGCCACCAGCTCGGGATCGCTGGCGTGATACGGCAGCCCCGCCAGCATCTTCTCCCGCTCGTTCATCGTTCACATGCCCGGGTGGTACTTGCGCTCGAGATGCTTCTCGATGTCTTCCTTGTAGAACAGCACGTCCTTGAACTCGCCACGGCTGTACATTTCCGCCTGGTCGGCGAAGTGCTTCGAGGCCGGGTTGTTGCTGTTGCCCCCCGCCAGGATACTCTTGGCGCGCACTTTCGGACCGAACTCCACCACGGCCACGAAACTGTTGCCGCGATCCCCGTAGATGCGTTTGGTCTTTTGCTTGGCCACCATGCCGAAGGAGGCCAGCGAGCCCCAGTTGGCCGAGGCGAAGCCAACCGGGAAGCTCGGCTTGCTGTCGTCGTACTGCTGGTCGATGTCGCCGCTGATGCGCTGGAAGCGGTTGATCTCGCCCCATGGCGTCTTCCAGGTACCGAAGTCATTCGTGAGCTTCTCGCTGGCGCGCTGCAGCGAAGCGAGTCGTTCCTCGGCGCTCAAGCTGTGCGTAATGAAATCGACCACCGGCGTGCCCTGGGCGCGGGCGCGCGGCGCGTTTTTGGCGACCATGTCCTGGCCCCAGTAAATCGCCAGCGAGGTCGGCCTTGAATCGACGCCGTAGCGCAGGTCCCACGCGCGCAAGCTGGCCACCTGCTCGGCCAACGCGGCTTTGCGCGGGTCGTTCGCAGGCAGGGCCTCGTAGTCTTTCAGCAGTTGCGGCACCAGGGGCTCGAAGGCGGTCAGGTGACTGTCGTAGGCTGCGGCGATCAGGCTGTCGAGGGTGAAGCCCTTGGCATCCTTGAGCACGCGCTCGGCATGGCGGCCGCGCGCATTCTCGGGCAGCGACCACATATAGTCAGGATACGCTTCGCGCTTCGGGCTGCTGGCGCCGGAAGAACTGAAGGGCCAGTTATTGGTGTTCGAGATGTAGCCGCTGGCCGGGTTGAACAGGGTAATGGTGTCCTTGATCGCATGCAGGCCCTGCCATTCGGTGGCCGGGGTACTGCCGTCGACCGGCTTGGTCCAGTCGAGCTTCGGATCGCGCTTCGGGATGAAGTTGCCGTGGAAGTAGGCGATATTCCCCTTCGCATCCGCATACACGGTGTTGTTCGAGGAATTGGTACGCAGCTCCATGGCCTTGTAGAAGGCGTTGTACTCGCGCGCCTTGGTGCGGCTGTAGGACTGGGTCAGGGCCTTGAGCGGCTCGTCCATCATTTTCACGGCCACCCACTTGCCGTCCACCGCGCGCACGATCGGGCCGTGGTGGGTGAAGTAGGCGGTGATCGTCTTGCCGGCTATTGCGCCGGACGGCGTCTTGTAGGGCAGCGTGAGCGGCGCGGCGCGCACCGGTCGCTCTTCTTTGCCGTATTTGTAGAAGAACTTGCCGTCACGTTCGGTCACCGTTTCCAGGTATTCGTCGATGACGTCGCCGCCGCCGGATGTATGCATCCAGCCGGTCTTGTCGTTGAAACCCTGGTAGATGAAGAACTGGCCCCAGGTCACGGCGCCGTAGGCATTCAGGCCCTGCTCGCTCACCATGTGCACTTCCGGACGGAAGTAGAAGGAGGTGTGCGGGTTAATCAACAACAGCGCATTGCCGGTGCTCGAGAGCTTGGGCGCAATGGCGAAACCGTTGGAGCCGCGCGGCTCGGCATCGAAGCCTTTGTCGCGGGCCGCCATGGCAACTTGTGTGTTTTTCCCGTAGAAACGCTCCAGCTCCTTCAGGTCGATCGATTCGATGTCGCCGCCGATGCTGCCCTCGCTGAAGCTCAGCGCCATCCAGGGTTCGAAGCGTGTGATCAGTTTCGGCTTCACTTCCGGATGGGTGTGCAGGTAATAGTTCAGGCCATCGGCGAAGGCATTCATCAGCTCCTTCAGCCAGGCCGGGCTGGCCGCGTACTTGGCCTGCATGTCGGCGGGCTGGATGTACATCTTCATGCGCAGGTCGCGCCAGATCTCCTTCTCGCCCTCGACCTCGGCCAGGCGGCCCATCGCGTTGATGTAGTTGAGCTCGACGCGATTGAAATCGTCCTCGGCCTGTGCGTACATCAGGCCGAAGACCGCGTCCGCATCGCTCTTGCCGAAGACGTGGGGGATGCCCCATTTGTCGCGCATGATGGTCACCCGCTCCGCGGTTTTCTTCCAGCGGGCCAGCTCCGCTTTGGCTGGCGCCTGCTGCGCGGTTGGCGCCGCGGCCAGGGCCATCGACGGCACGGCGGCGCCAAGCGTGGCAGCCAGGATGGCCGGGAGGATGCGGTGGGTGTCAATCATGCGGGTCTCCTTCGTTATTGTTATCGCCTCAAGCCAGGCCGGCGTGCACCAGTTTCTGCTTCAGGACTTCGTTTTCGGTCAGCAGGGTCGCAACGCGGTCCTTGAGCTTGGCCACCTCGGCGCGCAGGGCGGCGCGCTCGTCCTCGGGGTCGACCGGGACCGTTTCCTTCTTCGGACGGCTCGCCTGCTTCTGCTCGCGCACCTGGCGGGCGGCCTGCTGCAGCTCCTTGCGCCCGCCGGCAACGGCCGCCTTCTGCTCTTCTTCGGAGAGCTGCGCCACATTGGCGGCAGCGTTGATCGAGATGGTGCCGGTGCGCACCGCTTCGCGCAGTTCGGGCGTCGCAGCCTTCTGGATGCGCTCGATCTGGCTGATGGTATTGGCCGAGACGCGCGCGGCCTTGGCGATTTCCTCGCGCGTGTTCCAGGGCGGCGGCGGGCGCGAATCCATGTCGTCGGCTTCCGGCTCGGGCGGCTGCTCGGCCATCTTCTCGGCCAGGCGGGCCGTGACGATTTCCTTCTTCTTCAGGGCCAGCACGCCGCGCTGGAAGTCCGAGACGCTGCGGCGCGCCAGGTGGTTGTCGATCATCCACAGCATCACGTCCTCGAGCGAGGCGAAGTTGTTGTTGTGGACGGTGCGGAAGGGAATGCCGTGCTTCTGGCAGATCTCGTAGCGGTTGTGGCCGTCGATCAGGGTGTCGCGCCACAGGACCAGCGCATCGCGGCAACCCTCGGCGAGGAGACTGCGCTCGAGCGCGGCGTATTCGATGTCGGTAAGCGGGTCGACGAAGGCACGCAGTTCGTCGTTAATAATAATGTTCAAATTATATTCTCTTACAATGCTACATCAGGCCGATAGATTTGCGACTAGCCGAAAATCTGTATCGGACGCATGCTTCTTAATTAAATTAAAAACAACCAAAAGTCTTTTCCATTAGAACCAATTCAGTACAGCACTAGATCTATGATCACAAGGACCATTTATCATTTCAAAGATGTAGATTTAGAGGAGCGCCGTCCATAATTAATATCTGCTGTGCCAAAAATTGAACTAGCTCGATATCGAACAAAAGTTGTTCGGATTCCTGAGTGAACGGCAAGAGGAGTTCCAACGAAGCATCCCTCGAGTCGTTCTTTGTATGCACAATCTTGCATCGAATCTGATAGACCCGCTCAGCAACATCATTACGCAAATCAACCTGAGGGCTACTAATAGGTATCTTGTGATGAAGCGCCTTCGGCTTTCCTTGGAAATATTCTGCGCGCTCTGTATCGACCTGTAGAAAATTGCGAAGGGCGTCCGCATCTACACATTCATTCAACGTCGCTTTCAACTGAGATCGCTCGTCCCCAAACGCCCCATTTCTATTCGTTTGAATAGCCGTGAGGAGCCGAGTAATATCGCTATCATTGTGCGACCGGAATGCAGGGTCCTTTAACATTGACTTGAGCTTGCGGTGGGCTTCCGATTGCGAATACCGGGGGAAGAAGAACTCTAGAACTTGGTAGAAAGCCAGGAACTGCAACAACGGCATACCTGTCGCACTTCTCCCATAGTTATATAAGGAGAGTGGCGCCGTCTCATATTGCGTGTGAGGGTATTCGAGTTCGAGTGGATAACTCTTTGCCATATTCTTCCGTGCCGGCCTAACTCGACGGCGCTCCATGACAAACGGAAGGTTTGCTAACAGATCAATCTGAAAAAGCACACTACCTGCGATTTGTTGAAGCAAATGCAACGCGCCATCATGCGTTTTAATTTGGCATCCACTCAATTTAAGAGATAAACGACTAACATTGGGGCTTCGAGTTAGTGTAGCAAAAGGTACGCTAAGGCGACTAATTTCGATTCGCGGTAAGCTGGCCTGCCCCGAAGAAACTACGATTCTTTCATTAGAGGATTCAGCTTCCCCTTTATCTTCAGTGACGATTCGACGAAATAATGTTCGCGAGGAGAAGATCATATTAGTTCCAGAGGGCCGAATTCCAGCTTCGATCACTCCCTCAGAATAATTACAGATAGCCTCGAAGTCGCCTAGGAATACGTAATTCTCAAATTGAAACGAGAGCAACCGATCGATTGCTTGCGCAGAGCCCAAGCTGATCGGCCGAGTATGCCGCCCGTTTTTTAATTGGATTTCGACTGCAGACTGTTCGCCTTCATAAGTTAGTTCTTTTAGCGAGATATTCGCAGCCTTACAGCGTGTTTCTAAGAGAGACTTTGCCTCATCAAATCTGACCGTCAGTCCAAGTTCATCGTCGTCGTCGTCTTCTTCAAAAAATGATGTTATGTCGCTCACCGTGTCCCCAACCATATAAAAAATTCGCAACTACTTATGAGTATACATTGATTATCACGCGAAATAGCACTGCCCCAGCGCCGATTCCCACGTAAGCACAGCCTACTAGTAAACATGCTCCGACTGTTATGTTACACGATCTCAAGTGGGCTACAAGTGAGTCGACTGCAGGCTCATGGGCCAGGTTGATTAAATATGGTGTAGCCGGTACCGGCCAATATGCTAGAATATCGCCCTCTGCCCCGATGGTGAAACTGGTAGACACCCGGGACTTAAAATCCCGTGCTCGTGAGGGCGTGCCGGTTCGATCCCGGCTCGGGGCACCACTCACAGAACGTTGGAAGAAGTGTCTAGTTAGCTGCTGATAGCGCGCAGATTGACTTAGACACTCGCCGGATGGCGTTCATTTGGACTTTGATACTGCTAGTTCAAAAAAGAGCCGCTGTCCATGGGACAGCGGCCATAAGACTCAGTCAACACTGAGTTGGAGACACGCGGAGAGAGGTGGAACTATCCACCAGAGAACGATACGAACATCGGGCTTCTCTCCGGCGATACAAGCACCGGTTCTTCCCGCGCGTTTGTCAGACTGGTCGCACGCTTGTCAGGCAATGTCTAGGTCAAGCACTGGATTTCAGGCTCTGCCAGGCCACGGCGAGGCAGACGATGCCGACGAAGAACAGCAGCCCATACACGAAGAAGCGCATCGACGAGGCCAGCCCGGCCACGGCCCGGTTGGCATCCTCGTTCAGCTTGCCCTTGCGACGGGCTGCGTTCAGCAGCATCGAGATGAAGACGAATAGCGTCGCCAGGATCAGTACGACTTTCATATAGAAACCTTCAGGTGCGCGCCAGGATGAGGGCCAACGCCACCAGGGCCAGAATCGACGAGACACCGGTCGCCATGCCCAGCCACAGCAGCCGGGTGCGCGCCAGCTCCATCTTGGCGATCAGCTGGGCGTTCTGGTCGGCCAGGTTGGCGATGATTTCCGATGCCTGCAGCATCTGGGTGCGCAGCTCGGCCAGGTTGGCCTCGTTCTTCTCGACGCGCAGCACGAGCGTGCCGAACACATCCTCTTCGGGCTGCGCCTCCATTGCCGGGCCCGGGGCCGTGCTCGACTTGCGCGCCACCGTGTCCCACAGCCTGCGCGCGCCGGTCGCGACTTGCGGCGCGGCATTGATCACTTCGCTCCACGGCACGGTTTTCAGGACACTCCACCAGCCAGTTGCCATGCTTCTTCTCCTCTGTATACATTCTTGAAACGGGTCAGGCGCGAGCATACCATTGCGCGCTCCTGTCGGAAGATTCCACTGCCGCGCTACCGTGCCGCGCTTCGCGCGCGCCTGCGCTACCATGCGCCCATGTGCGGACGATTTGACCAGAGCCAGACGGCTCGCTACTACGCCAGCGTCTTCGGCTGGACGGACGCGGTCTACGACAGCGAATCCACGCCTGCCTGGAATGTCTCTCCCGGCAGCTACCGTCCCCTCATGCACCTGCAGGATGGCGAGCGCCGCATCGACGACGTGTTCTGGAGCTACCGCGCGCGCTGGGCCGAGGGCAAGGTGCCGATCACGATCAATGCCCGCCTCGACAAGCTGAACAACCGCTACTGGCGCGGCCTGCTGAAGAACGGCCGCGCCATCGTGCCGGCCGAGGGCTGGTACGAGTGGACCGGCGAGAAAGGTTCGAAGCAGCCCTGGCACATCCACCGGCGCGACCGCGCGCCCCTGTTCATGCTGGCCCTGGCGAATTTCGGCAGTTTCACGGAGAACCGCGCCGAGGCCGGCTTCGTGATCGTCACCGACGCGGCCGGCGAGGGCATGCTGGACATCCACGACCGCCGTCCGGTGGTGGTCGAAGCGGCAGACGCCGAACTGTGGATGGATCCTTCCCTGTCGACCGAGCAGGCCTTGGAACTGGCGCGCCGCGCCGCCCTGCCCCCAGAGGCTTTCGAGTGGTACAAGGTGACGCCCGCCGTCAACCGCGCCGGCGTTCAGGACCCGCAAATGGCCCTGCCGATGCCGGAATAAATCGATCTCGAAGGCATTCACTCGCGAGAAACTAAACACAGGCATGATCTAGATCGAAGCCCAGGCCGCAACCAACACCGTTCCGTAGCAGTCTCATACAGACTGTGACCAAACCGAGGGACGTGTTAAATGGGCGAATACATGCAAGTCAGGGCCACCCTGCAAGAAGGCGAAACCTATGCCGGCCTCATCCTGGGCAAGGACGAACCCGACTACCACCTGATCCTGCTGCCGGGCGAAGCCGCCGACGTCAGTTGGCCGACGGCCGCCGACTGGGCGTCTTCCCAGGGCGGCGTGCTGCCGACCCGGCGCGAGCTGGCGCTGCTGTTCGCGAATGCGCGCAGCAGCTTCGAACGCAGCTGGTACTGGTCGAGCGAACCGCACGAAACGCGCACCCAGCTGGTCTGGGGCCAGAATTTCGCCAGCGGCATCCAGACCATCTACGGCCGGCCCTACCGGGGACACGCGCGTGCGGTACGGCGCATCCCCATCCCCTGATGCCCTGCGGACTGCCTGCGCAGGTCAGCGCTCCGGGACGTTCGCGCGGCCGATCGGCTGCTCGATATTGGCCAGGAACCAGGTCGTCGCGGCCATCAGCGCCACGTGGCGGCGCAGGTGGTCCGGGTCGACCTTGTCGAGCGTATCGGCCGGCGTGTGGTGGTAGTCGAAATAGCTCGAGGTGTCGATGAGCGGCGCGAAGCTCGGCACGCCCGCGCGTTCCAGGCCGGAGAGATCACCGGTCGACAGCGCGTCCTGGCGCTGCAGCACTCCCGCGCCGATCGGTTGCAGGGCGGCCTGCAGCGGGGCGAACAGCTTCGTCATGTTTGCCGGCACGCTGGTACGCAGGCCGAAGGGCCGACCGGCGCCGTTGTCGCTTTCGATCGCACCGATGTGCTTCTCGGCATTGGCCTGCTCTGCGGCCAGGTAGCCGCGCGCACCGCGGGTGCCGTTCTCTTCGTTCATCCAGGCGATCATGCGGATGGTGCGGCGCGGACGGTAGTCGAGCTTTTTCAGGGTCTCGAGCACGGCCATCGCGCTGGCGACGCCGGCGGCATCATCGTGGGCGCCGGTGGCCAGGTCCCAGGAATCGAGGTGGCCGGAGACGATGACGATCTCGTCGGCCTTGTCGGTTCCCGGCAGGTCGGCGATCACGTTATAGCTGTCGGCGTCCGGCAGGGTCTTGGGCGTGAGCACGAGGCGCATGCTCAGGGGGCCGCGCCTGGCCAGGCGGCTCATCAGCATCGCGTCCTCGGCAGTTACCGCCGCGGCCGGGATGCGCGCATTGTCCTGCAGGCCGGTCGATCCGGTATGCGGCAGGCGGTAGCTGGCGCCGCCTACCGAGCGCACCAGCGCGCCCACGGCGCCCATCTCGGCCGCCATGCGCGGTCCGTCGCGGCGGTAGGCCGAGGCCTGTCCGTAGGCCTGGCCGGCCAGGCCGCGGTCGGCCTGGTGCTGATCGAAAGCGACGTCGAACAGCACGATCCTGCCCTTGACTTCGCCTGCGCGCGCCTTCAGTTCATCGAAGCTCTTCACCACCAGGACTGGCGCGGTCAGGCCTGCGGCCGGGGTCGCGCCGGAACCGCCGAGGGCGGTCAGCACGACACGCTGGGTGATGCCGTTCGGACGGCCGCTGTATTCGACCAGTTCGCCGGTCTCCTGGCCGCGCACCCAGTGCGGAACCTTGACCGGCTGCAGCGTCACCTTTGCGCCGAGCTTGCGCATCGCCTCTGCCACCTGGGTCACGGCCGCAGCGGCGCCCGGGGAACCGGACAGGCGCGGACCGATCAGGTCGGTCATGTCCGCCATGCGCTCCCAGGCATAGTCGCTCTGCATCGCCGCATCGCGGATCTTCGCAAGCGCGGCCGGATCGTTGCCGGGGCTGGCGGCGAGGACGGAGGCGCTCATCAAGCTGGCGGCGAGGATGGTCAGGACAGGGAGGGTGCGGCGGTTCATGCGTCGGATCCTTCGTGGGTTGAGTAGATGCCCACGATAGCGCAAGCGCCAACTTTTTGCAGGGAAATGTTGCCGTACTTACCAGGCGCGTCCCTGAGCGGTGTCAGGCCGGCACCAGGCGCACCAGCGTGATCTCGGACGGCGCGCCAAAGCGCTTCGGCGGCCCCCAGTAGCCGGTGCCGCGGCTGATATAGACCCACATATCGCGCACCCGGTGCAGGCCGGCCACGAAAGGCTGCTGCAGCGGCACGAACAGGTTCCAGGGGAAGAATTGCCCGCCATGCGTGTGGCCGGAAAGTTGCAGGTGGAAACCGGCCTCCGCGGCGTCAAGGGCGCTGCGCGGCTGGTGGGCGAGCAGCACGCGCACGCCCACGTCCGGCGGCGCCCCGGCGGCCGCCCGCCTGGGGTCGCTCTTGTGCGAAGGGTGGAAATGGTGGGCGGTATAGTCGGCCACACCCGCGATCATCAGGGCCGCGCCCGCGCGGCGCCGCACCACGTGCTGGTTCATCAGGACGGTGAGGCCCAGCCGGCGGACCTCGGCGATCCACTCCTCGGCGCCGGAATAGTATTCGTGGTTGCCGGTGACGAAGAACACCCCGTCCGGCGCCGACAGGCGCGCCAGCGGCTGGGTGTGCAGGGCCAGGCGGTGCACGCTGCCGTCCACCAGGTCGCCGGTAACGGCGATCGCATCGGCGCCCAGCTTGTTGACCCGGTTGACGATGGCGTTCAGGTAGGGACGGCGGATGGTAGGGCCGACGTGGATGTCCGAGACCTGGGCGATCGCATAGCCGTGCAGCGCCTGCGGCAAGCCGGCGATCGGCACGTCGACCCGCTTCACGCGGGCCAGCCGGCGCGCGTTGACGAAACCGAGGGTCGTCACGCCCAATGCCACCAGTGGCACGCCCAGCGCGCTCAGATGCACGACCTCCGGCGTCATCCACCCGGCGATGCGCAGGACGATCAGCAGCAGGTCGCGCACCAGCGTCGTCACCAGCAGGGAAGAGAAAAAGCCCATCGACAGCAGCCCCGCCCAGCTCACCACGCTCGACCAGCGGTGCCGGCGCAGCGAGGCCGACATCAGCCCGACCGGCACCAGCACGGTGAGGAGCAGCAACACGAGCACGCCGGCGGCATTGATCAGCGGCCCCATGGCCATATCGGGCAGCAGGCGCATGCCGATGTACACCTGCAAAAGAACGAGAAGAAAGAGGATGGTGGCAAACGATCGGTTCACGGGAGGGGCTCGGGGCGGGGTAAACGGTAACAATTGTTAGATGGGGCAGCCCGTCTCCTCCGCAAGGGCGGGATGGCAGGTGTATCGCATCCGTTCCGATTGTAAAATTCTGTATTAACGGATGGCAGCATGGTGCGGGACGCCTATAGTGCTTCCATGCCCGGCGCAGTTCGATCATCCAGATCACCGCTGCGGCAAAAAGGAAAAGCCATGTGGAAATCTAACATTGTTGGTGCGGTGGTCCTGGCCGCGGTTGCCGTCTCCCCTGCGGCAATGGCGGACGACCGTGGTGTCAATACCGCTATCGGCGCCGTGGTTGGCGCGGCAATCGGCCACAGCGCCGGCGGCGGCACCGGCGCCCTGGTGGGCGGCGTGGTGGGCGCGGCAGTCGGCAACTCGATCTCGACCCGCGACGACCGCCGCTATTACGACAACCGTGGCTACGGCTACCACGGCGGCTACGTCCAGCCCCGCCCGGTCTATGTGCAGCCGCGTCCCGTCTACGTCCAACCGCGCCCGGTGTACGTCCAGCCGCGTCCGGTCTACGTCGAGAACCGCCGAGATTGGGACCGCCACGACCGTCGCGACTGGGATCGCCATGATCGCCATGACCGCCGCGACTGGGACCGCGGCGATCGCCGGGATCGCCACGGCCGCTGACACGAAGCCGCGCACTGCGCGGCTTTTTCGTTTCCCCCCGCTTGTTTCCGGCAACGGCGCTGATGCCGATCCGGAGACAAGCATGGTCCAGCAAGGCAGTATCGTTTCCCTCACCCGCGGCCACTACCGGCTGTGCGCGCCGCTCGGCGGCTCGGCCTACGGGATCGTCTGGCGTGCCGAGGCCCCGGACGGCGCCCAGGTCGCCCTCAAGCTGGTCAATACCGAACAGATGGGGCGCGCACCAGCCAGCCTGCGCGGCCACTGGACCGACAGCGCGCGGACCGAGACCGCCTTCCTGGCCGCACTCGCGCCCTGGGACGGCCGCCACATCGTGCGCCTGCTCGACAGCGGCAGCCATGCGGGCCTGCCGGCGATGGCCCTGGAACTGCTGGACGGCGACCTGGCGTCCTGGCTCGCCGTCGAACAGGCGGCCGGCCGCCCGATCACGCCCTGCCAGGCCCTGGACTGGTGCGCCCAGGTCAACCAGGCCCTGGGCAAGGTGCATGCGGCGGGCTTCCGCTACCTCGACCTCAAGCCCGCCAACCTCCTCCTCGAGCGCGCTACCCGTACCCTGAAGCTGGCGGACTTCGGCACCAGCCGCCCGCTGGTCGAGGCGGCCACCCACTCCTATGCCGGCACCGCCAGATGGCAGGCGCCCGAACAGTTCTTCCCGGGCCCGGACGGCCGTTACCTTGCCGGCCAGCGCAGCGACTATTTTTCGCTCGGGGCCCTGCTCTACTACCTGGTGTGTGGGCGCCTGCTGCGCTATGGGGCGGCCTGTGGCGAAGCCTACGGCCTGCACGGCCACGCGGGCGCCGGCGCCCTGCGCGCGCGCCATGGCGGCCTGCCGCCGATCCTGGCGCCGGACGAAGCCACCGGCTTCGGCGCCCGCTTCGGAAGCGGCGCCGCCCAGGCCCTCGGCCTGCTGCGCGCCCTGCTGGCGCCCCAGCCGGACGCCCGGCCGCGCCATGCGCTGGACATCAGCCGCATGGTCGGCAGCGTGCGCGATGCCATGGCGGGCGGCGCCGCAAGGATGGCGGCGTGAAGCCCCGCCTCGACGCGCGCCTGCTGTGGGCCGCCCTTGCCCTTGGCCTGGTCTGCGCCCTGCAGCTCGCCGCGCT
This sequence comes from Pseudomonadota bacterium, assembly GCA_040758275.1. Lineage (GTDB taxonomy): Bacteria > Pseudomonadota > Gammaproteobacteria > Burkholderiales > Burkholderiaceae_D > Telluria. The sequence continues at coordinate 61,150 of JBFLVV010000006.1, read as the reverse complement.
GCTGAACACGCCCACACGCCACCTCCCTGCACACATCGCGCTGCGCCTGGCCCCGGGCGAATCGGCCACGCTCGGACGCGCGGAACTCGCGGCGCCACGCGCAGATGCGCGCCAGTTCCTGCTGCGGCGCGACCTGGAGGGGCGCTGGTGGCTGCGCAACACCCATCCCGCCCAGCCGGCCGTGCTGCTGCGCGGCGAGGCCCGGCAGGCAAGCGGAACCCTGGCGCTTGCCGCCGGCCAGCGCCTGCAACTGGGCGCCGCGCGTTTCGAGGTGCTCGAGGCCGACGCGCGCCGCGTGCTGCTGCGCAGCGAAGGCCACCAGTGGGAATACGACGGGGCTCACCTGGAGCGCGACGGCGCCGCCCAGCCATCCTGCCCGGATGCAAGCGCCGGCGCCCGCCTCGTCGGGCTCTGGAACCGGTTCGCTCCCGGCTTCCTGAGTGCACGCCGTCCCGTCAGCGCGGGCGGCTACCTGTACTGCGGCAACCGCCTCGCCGCCCCCGGCCTGGAGACTGGCGCGGTATCTTTGCTGCGCGCAGCGAACGGCGGCATCGCGCTCCAGGTACGCGGGTCGCAGCCGGTGCCGGTATGGGATGCCCACGGCTGGCAGGACGCCGCCACGCGCGAGCACTTGCTCGACGGCGTGGACACCATCGCGGTCGGCCGCAGCCGGCTGGGCGTCGAGATCGCGGGCGCTACCCTGCGCCTGCGTCCGGGCGGCCAGGTCGAGCTGTTCGCCCAGCCGCGTACAGAACTGGCGCCGTCGGTCGCATGGACCTGGATCGAACGTTCGCTGTGGCAGTTCGCGCCGCCATCCCCGGCGGCGTGGATAGTCGGAATCGCGGCCGCAATGCTGGCTGCCCTTGCCGGGCTGCAGCGCAGCGCCATCCCCCGTGCTGCCGCCGGCGCTGTGATCACGGGCCTTGCGGTGATGCTGCTGGTGATGCAGCGCGGTGGCGAGGCGCCGGGCGTCGGCTGGGCGCTCCTGGTCGCTTGGGCAGCCCTGTGGTACGCACTGCTGTGGCCACGCCGCACGCTGCTGCTCGGCGCCGTCGCCGTACTGCTGCTCGGCGCGGGACTGCTGGTGCAGCTCGAACTCGGCCTGGGCGCGCGCGATACCTCCTGGCTGCGCCAGGTCGAGACCAGCTGCGTGCTGCTGGGCGCCGGCCTGCCCGCCGGCCTGCTGCTCCTGCAGGGCGTGGCCCGCGCCGACGTCTCGCGCGGCGCCACCGAGTGGCTGCTGGTGGCGCTCGCGCTCGTCGCATTGGCCGGATTGCTGCTGCAGGTCGCGTTCGGCGACGAGACCGGCGTGTTCGATCTGCAGCCGGTCGAATTCGCCAAGCTTGCCCTGGCCGCCCTGAGCGCGCACTGCCTGGCGCTGGCCAGCGGCAGCCAGGGACGCGGGGGCTGGCAGGCCTGGCTACGGGCGCTGGCGCCGGTGCTGCTGTTCGTACTGCTGCTCGCGGTGGCCCTGGTCCAGGTCGACGACTATTCCCCATTGCTCCTGCTGCTGGTCTGGGCCACGGCCAGCCTGCTCGCCTGGTGCCTGGCCAGCGGCCGGCGCCGCGCTGCCGGGCTGCTCGGCGCGGCCTGCTGCGCGGTGCTGGCGGGCGCCATGGCGCTGCAGGCGCTCGGACCGAGCCTGGGCGCGGCAGGCTTCTATACCGAACGCTTCCAGGTCTGGGCCGACCCGGGCGCCCACCCGCATACCGGCCAGCAGATGCTGCTGGGCGCGCGCGCCGTGAGCGAGGGTGGTTGGCTGGGCATGGATGGCCTGCTGGGCCTGGCCACGCTCGGCCAGTCCGCGGGCGAGGCGCTGCGGATCCCGGCCGTGCAGGACGATTTCGCGCCCTCCTTCCTGCTCAATCGCCATGGCCTGCTCGGCGCCCTGCTGCTGTGGATCCTGCAGGCCCTGCTGCTGGGCGCCCTGCTGCACGCGGCCGCATGCGGCTGGCGCGCAGGCGCGGCGGCCAAGGATTTCCGGCGCGCCTGGCTGGGACGCTTCCAGTGCTTCTTCCTCTGTGGCGGCGCGGCCTTCCTGGCCGGGCACTTCCTGCTCTCCTGGGGCACCAACCTCGCGCTCTTTCCCATCATGGGCCAGCCGATGAGTTTCCTCTCGGCCGGCGGCTCGCACCTGCTGTTTTTCATCTGCCCCCTGCTAGCGTTCGGCATGGCGAGCATCCAGAGCCTTGAACCTTCAACGGAGATTTCATCATGCCGGTCTATGTCCAACACGAAGTCCTAGCCAGGATCAACGATGTGTTCAATGCCGAGGCGCTGTGGCAGGCGCCGGGGCTGTCGCTGTTCTCGCGCCGGCCGCTCTTGCGCGATCTGCTGGAGCGCTCGCCGCGCGAGCAGCGCGGGCGCGCGGCCACCCGCTGCTTCTCGCACGTGACCCTGATGCTGCCCCAGGACGAGGTCGACGACGACCGCCACCTGACCCGCGGCGCGCGCGTGCGCGACCTGGCCCAATCCCTCGCCGCCCTGCACCAGAAAGACTTCGGCGACCTGTTAGGGGGCGACGAGGTGCGCTACCACGTGGTGGGCACCGACGCCGTGGAAGCAGGCGAAGTCAAGGTCAAGTTCGGCCATGCCGTCTACCTGCCGGCACCTGGCGAACAGGTGCTGTACCAGGTCAGCGCCTCGCGCGACAGCGCGGTGTGGCAGCCGGTCTGCGCGATCTATCCGGAACAGCGTCTGACCCTGGTCGGCCAGGATGCGGAGCACGCCACCTACGCGGTGCCCGGCTGGACCTTCGGCGAAGGCGGCATCCTCCTGATCAACGACGGGCTAGATGCGCCGCTCGAGATCCAGGTGCGCCCGAAAGATGCCCTCGACTGCCGCTTCGATGCCGCCAACAACTACTACGTGATCCGTGCCCGGGGCGGCGCCGGCCCGCGCCTGCTGCTGCGCATCGAAGGCGCCGCCGGGGCCCAGCCGGCCGCGCCGGACAAGGCGCCCGCCACGCCGTCGGCCCGGCCGCCAGCCGTCTGGAAGGCCCGTAGCTCGCCGGACACCGAGATGACGGCGATGCCGCTCGCCGCGCCGGCCGCGGCGGCGCCGGTCGTGCCGGAGAACGACGCTACCTACGCCCCGGTCGCGCGCCACCGCATCACCCTGGCCGCCCTGGCCCTGCCGCGCCTGAGCCGCTACCGCGACACCGGGGCCCAGGCGCTCGAAGTCGGCCTGGGCGCCAACCTGGCCCTGAGTTCCCCGGGCAAGGACAACCTGATCCGCTTCGCCGTCGACGATGCCGACGAAGTCCATGCGATCACGGCCGATGGCCGCCAGCGCGTCGCCGTGCCGTCCCGCTTCGCGCCGATTGACGGCGCCGCCGTGCAGCTGCATGCGGCGCCGGGCGGGATGGCCGAGCGCTACGCCGCCCTGCTCGGCCTGGAGCATGGCCCGAGCCAACCGGCCGCTGCCGGCACCCGCCTGGTGTTCGGACGCGGCATGCCGGCGCTGGCCCAGCTGCGCGTCCTCGACGCGCCCCATTTCCTGCGCCAGCTGGACGGCAGCCTGGCCGCCAGCGCCGACCGCCTGGGCCTGTCGCGCAATGCCTTCAGCTGGGAAGCCGGCAGCGAAGGACTGCGCATCGTGCGCCTGTCCGACACCCAGGCCCTGTTCCACCTCGACGCGGACCTGCGGATGGTCGGCCAGATCGACGTGGCGACCCAGGAGCAGCCCTATGTGATCCCGTCCGGCCACCACCTCGTCGCCGGCCACTACGTGCTGCGCTTCGACGCATGATGACGATCCTGGCCTATGGCGCCGCCCTGCTGCTGACCTTGTGTCTGGCAGCCTGGTTCACCCCGCGCAGCTGGTGGCGGCGGGCGAATGCGCGCGCGCTCGCCGTGCTGGCGGGCGGCACCCTCCTGATCGGTACCTTGCTGCATGCGGTTGTTGCGCCGCCGCAGGCCGCATCGACGCAGGAGGCGCGAGGCCAGCTGCCGGTCGCGGGACAGCGCTACCGCGCCTGGGACAACCTGAACCTGCGCTCGAATGTCGGGGTGGGATCGCAGCGGCTGGCCGTGCTGCCGGCCGGTACGCGGGTGACGGCCAGCGGCCGCCACCAGGGCGACTGGTGGGAGGTCAGCGCCCTCGTGGGCGGACGCCGGCAGGATGGCTGGGCGAGCAGCCTGTGGCTGCGGCGCGCCGACGAAGCGGGCTCACGCTTCGTCCAGCCGCATCGGATTGAAGTACAGGCCCTTGGCGCACTGGGTCGGGCCGACCCGCGTGAAGCCGAAGGCCTCGTAGACCGGCACCGCGAAGTTCGATGAATTGACGGTGAAGACGCCATCGCCGCCGGCCGCGATCGCGGCCTCGCGCGCTTTCTCCCACAGGGCGCGCGCCAGGCCGCGCCGGTGCCAGCGCTTGCCCACGAAGAGGTGGAACAGGTGGCTGTTGTCGCGCACGGCCACGAATCCCGCCAGCTCGCCGTCGGCCACCGCCACATGGTAGACGTGGCCGCGCGCCAGGAAGCCGCGCACGCCCATCTCGTCGTTCTCGGCGAGGAAGGTCGACGCCCCCTCCGGCGGCGACTCGTGCACGATGTACTCGCGCGCCAGTTCGCGCAACAAGCCTGCCACAGCGGGAATGTCCGCAGCCTCGAGCGGTCGGATCAGCATGGCGATCACTGTAAATATGTTTGGAGAACGCCACAATATCACAGAAAAATTTTTCCGTACGGCAATTTAATTGACCATTGCTGCACAGCACGCCTACACTGCCTTCACCATGTCGAATGCCAGCACCAGCGCCCCTTCCGCCTCCCACGCAGCAAGCGCGACGGCCGGGCCCAGGTGCAAGGTGCCCCTGACGCAGCCCCTGCGCCATGCCCGCTACCGGCGCCTGTGGCTGGCCAATATGGTGTCCAATCTCGGCACCTGGATCCAGGCCTTTGCCTCCGCCTGGCTGGTGGCCTCGCTATCCGGCTCGGCCGCCATTACCTCGCTGGTGCAGACCGCCACCTACGTTCCCGTCTTCCTGTTCGCCCTGCTGGCGGGTGTCGTCGCGGACGGCGTCCACCGGCCCAAGTTCCTGTTCTTCTGCAACCTCTACATGGCCCTGTGCGCGGCCACCATGGCCGTGCTGGTCGCGGCCGGCTGGGCGGCAAGCGGCCCTGTGCTGGTGCTGACCTTCGCCATCGGCATCGGCACCGCCTTCATCTGGCCGGCCTGGCAGGCGGCGATGGCCAGCCTGGTCGACCCCAGCGAAGTGGAAGCCGCCGCCACCCTCAACAACGTGTCGTATAACCTGTCGGCCATCGTCGGGCCGGCGCTCGGCGGCATGCTGTTCGGCTGGATCGGCCCCGGCGCCCTGTTCCTGGCCAATGCCCTGTCCTTTGCCGGCCTGCTCGGCGTCTACTGGGCCTGGTGGCGCGAAGGCACGCCGCAGCAGCCGGCGCGCGAAGGCTTCGCCGAACGCTTTCGCTGCGGCCTGCGCACGGCCTTCGGCTGCGCGCGCTACCGCCGCATCCTGCGCAACGTCTGCTGGGTGTTCTTTTCGACCATCGCGTTTGCCAGCCTGCTGCCCGTGTTCGTGCGCGAGGTGCTGCGCATGCAGTCGAACACCTACGGCACGCTGATGGGCTGCCTGGGCGGCGGCGCGGTGCTGGCCGCCTGCTTCCTGCCGCAGGTACGCGCGCGGGTCGACAAGACCGGCCTGCTGGCTGCGGCGCTGACCGTGTATGGGGCGATGCTGCTGACGATGGCTTTCTCGCGCTCGCTCCTCCTGCTGGTGCCGCTGATCGTCTGCGGGGGCATGGCCTGGTCGGCCACGGTGTCGACCCTGAACGCGGCGGCCCAGCTGTCCTTCCCGGCCGAGGTACGGGCGCGCACGCTGTCGATCTACCTGTTCGTAATGTCCGGCGGCTACGCGGCGGGCAGCGTGTTCTGGGGCCAGGTGGCCGAGCGCTGGGGCGTGCGCGCCGCGTTGGGCCTTGCCGGCGGCTGCGTGCTCGCCAACGCCCTGGTCCTGGCGACGGGAAGCCGCAAACACCCCATCTGATCGCGGCTTCAAGCGCTGTTGTTCAGGTGTACAGTAGCGGGATTGCCAACCAATCGCCCCTCCATGCCGACTGCTTTCGATCCAATTGCCGACTTCCAGTTCTCGCCGCGCTTTGAGGTGGCCGTGGCCAGCCGGCGTGGCGCGGGCCCGCTGCAGCGTACTGAAAACCAGGACAACTTCCTCGTCATCGACGCGCTTGGCAGGGCCAGCTGGCTGGAGGGCCAGGAACTGCGGCGCACGACGCTGCCCGGCTGGCCGGCCGGACATGGCCGGGTCGCCGTGCTGGACGGGATGGGCGGGCATGGCCACGGACGCGAAGCGGCGGAGGCGGTGGCGAGCGGCCTGCTTGCCATCCCACCCTGCGGCACGGCCGCGGCACTGGCGCAGCAGCTCGACGTCCTGCATGCGCAGCTGCAGCGCCGGTTCGCTTCCCAGGCCGGCGCCCGGCCCGGCACCACGCTCACCATGCTGGAGCTGCCGGCGGGGGGCGCGCCCATCCTGTATCACGTGGGCGACTCCCGCCTGTACGAGATCGACGCTACGCAGGCGCGTCCGCTCACGGTCGACCACGTGCCGGCGACCGCCGCCGCCATGGGCGGGCGGATCGACGAGCGCGACTGGTGGAAGCAGGTGCATGGCGAGCACGCGCCCCAGATCGCCCAGGCCTTCATCCTCGGGAATGCCTTCAGCAAGCCGGCCCAGCTGTCCGATCCCCTGTACGAGCTGGCGCCATGGAACCTGCCGTCCTGGCTTGGCGGCCTGGCCGACCGGCGCGTGCTCACGCTGCGCCAGGACGCCGTCTACCTGCTCGCCACCGACGGATTCTGGTCCTGCGCGGCGCCAAGCGCCTTCGTCGCCCGCTGGCCCGCACTGCTGAGCGGCTTGCCGGATGCGGCGTCGGTGGTCGGCCGCCTGTTTGCCGCCATGGACGGCGCGCCGCCCGAGGGCCTGCAGCCCGACAACCTGACCGCCCTGGTGCTGCGCCCCCTACTCTGCCATCCGGATGAGACCGCCTTGCCCAGCGATGCACTGAGTTAATATATTCCCAACAGAAAATAATGTTGCTAATCAACGAACCCGGTGCGCCACCCGGCCGTAAAACAGGCTAAGCTTGCAAGGTCTTCTTCAACGTCCGCACATGAGCCGCTGCCGCAATCCCGATCATCCGCACTGCACCGTCTGGGTCATGCCCGGCGAGGCCGCGTGCGCGCACGGGCACCCGCAGCCTGACGCCCAGGAAACACCGGCGCCGCGCCCCGGCCTGCCGTCCAGTTTCGACGTGATCGGCGCCCTGCGCGCCGAGCGCGCGGCGGCCGCGTCCCCGCATCCGCAAGCCGCGAGCGCCGGGCCCGCCCTGCAGCGCCCGCAACTGCACATCAGCGGCTTCGACCCGCGCGCCGCCGGCGGTCGCCAGGCGATCAAGCTGGAGCTGCGCGGCATGCCCATGGATTGCGCGGCCGACGTGCGCATGCTGGTGCGTTCCAGCCTGCGCCTGCGCGACGGTGAACACTTCGTTTTCCACCGCACCTCGCGCGGCGACTGGCGCCCGGTCTTCCTCGAATTCTCTTCGCGCGGGCTGGAACACGGCCAGTACCGCATCGAGATCGAACTGCACAGCCGCCATCCGCAGCGCCTCGATGCTTCCCGTACCTGGACCTGCTCGCCGGTGATCCTGGTGCCGCGCCTGGACGCCAGCCTGGGTGAAATCCACCAGACCTTCCTCGCCACCCACAAGAACGTGCGCGTCGTCGCCGACGACGCCGGCATCGCGCGCGTGCAGGCCCCTAGCGGCGGCCGGGTCGACATCGACGTCACCGCCCGCAATGCTTCGATCGCCAATGTCGACCTGCGCGACGCACGCGAAAGTAGCGGCAAGGTCGACCTCGCGATGTCGACCATCGCCTGGGACGAGGACCTGATCGAGATCGACGTGCCCCAGGCGGACCCCGCGCATCCCTGCCCGGCGGACAGCGCCTGCCTGGTGCAGGCCGAGCCGGATTCGGGCAGCCAGCGCCACCTGCGCCTGTTCGCGCTCGACGAGTGCGTGCTCGGCAGGTTCGAAGAGATCGATCCGGAAGCCGACCTGCTCCTGATGCACCATGGCGAGCATGGCGAGGAACGCGGCGGCCTGACGCGCCGCCTGTCCGGACGCCACGCCGCGATTCGCCAGGGCCGCCACGGATTCGAGATCGAAGACGTGTCGCGCTACGGCCTGCTGCTGGACGGCGTCTGGCCGGGCAAGCATACCCCGGTGCTGCTGCGCCTGGGCATGCGCATCGCGCTCACGGCGAGCATTCGCGGCGTGGTCGAGCTGGAAGTCACCGCCCTGCTCCCGCACGGCGTGGTGCTGCACCGCGTGGATGCGGGTGCGCAGGCGGAATCCTTCATGGTGCTGGCGCCCGAAGTCGACCCGGCGCACGAGATCGGCAAGCAGGCGGCGAGCAGTCCGCGCGCGGCCGGCCTGCCGCTGCTGTTCCACCGCGACGGCGGCTTCTGGCACCGCGACCCGGCCAGCGGGCAGGACACGCCGCTGGCGCCGGGCGTGCTGGTCGAGCGCCTGCGCGGCTTCGGCCAGCAGCTGCGCTTCGCTGCCCAGCCGTATCCGGAAACGCGCGTACAGGTGGCCCGCGCCGGCGAGCGCCGGCGCGTCCATCCGGTCCGGCTCGACGCTTGAGGCTTGGGGAAGCACTAATTTATTCGTGGCGCCAGACTAAATCAATGCTTCCCTAGAGGCCGGTCGGGCGCAGGATCAGGAAGACCAGGGAGGCGCCGGCCAGCAGCGCCGCCTGCAGGGCGAACACGATGACCGGGATCCTCAGGTGTTCTGGAATTTTCATGGCGCGTCCTTTCGTTTGCGTAACATAAAAACCCGTACGGGAATCCCAGCTTACGCCTGGCCGCCAGGAAGGCGCGCAGCCTAGCCTTCCATCAATCCTCTTGTGCCGCGAACTCGACGTAGACGCCCTGCAGGAAGAAGCCGAGCAGGCGCTGCTCGCGCGCGCCCGGGTGCGGCGCCGACACCCTGTGTTCCAGCACGATCTCCAGCACCGGGGCCGAGCCCAGCGCTGCCGGCATGGCGATCGGCCGCGGTCCGAGCTTCACCTCGCCCAGCGCCGCGCCGTTGACGGCCATCCGCGTCGCCTTGACGCCCTCGTAGTAGCGGCCCTCGATCGCGATCCGCGCCACGCGCCGGCCCGGCGGCAGCGTCAGGCGCAGGGTGGAACGGGGCGCGTCGGTCCAGACCGAGCTGCCTTCCACACCCGACCAGCCCGCGACCAGCGTGGGCGCCTGCTCCCCTTGCGCGAAACCGAAGCGCAGCCCCGGCGCCGGCCCGGTGTCGCAGCGCAGCGGCGCATTGTAGTAGCGCCAGCCGGATGCCAGCGTGACTACCTGGCCCGCCGCCAGCCAGCTGCCCGGCGCGCACAGGCCGCCGGAGTCACCCGCGTTCGACCAGTAGCGCATCAGCTTCGTCGCGCCATGCGGCCCCCGGTGCAGCACCACCTGGTCGTGGGTCGCGAAATCTTCGCGGCGCCGCTCGCGCTTGAGGAAGATCTCCGGGTCCGGGTTGTACCAGCGCGGCGCATGGTCTAGCACCCAGTTGGCCACCCTTCCATGCGCGAGGAAGGATGGCATGCGGCTATGCCAGGCCTGCGCGGCGCTCGCTCCCTGCAGCAGCAGGGCCAGGCCCAGGGCCAGGTAGCGGCTGCGCAGATCGAGCCGCACCAGGCCGGCCAGGCAGACGGCCAGCATCGGCATCGACGTCCAGTAGGCATAGCGCGAAACGAGCAGCCCGCCGCTGTTCCAGTTCATCGCCGTCAGGGTCGGCAGCGCCAGGCCCAGGCTCAGGGAGCAGGCGATCGCGGCGTGCAGCAGCCAGGCGCGACGGCGCGCGCCATCCAGCCGCCACACGACGATGGCCGCGCAGGACAGCAGCGCCGGGAAGCCGACGAAGAGCCCCTGGTTCAGGTCGAAGAGAAAGGAGAACAGGCGCTCCGGCGTGGCCAGCGCCACGTCGTTGTAGTAGCGGCCGATGATGCTGGGCACGCCGAACTGGCGCTGGTTGTGCAGGTAAGGCAGGCAGGCGGCGGCGACGCCGGCCAGGACCAGCGCACCCTGTGCCCAGCGCGGGCGGCGCGGCGGCGCATCGCCCCAGGCGCTCGCGGGGAACAAGAGCAACAGCGCCCAGTAGCAGGGCGCGGCGAGGATCAGGCCGGCAATCGAGGGATTCTGCGTCGCGCCCAGGCCCGCCAGCGCCGCCGCCACGGCGAAGTCGCGGCGCATCAGGGCAAGTGTGCTCAACAGCACGCAGCAGCCGGCCATCACCTCGGGGCCGATCCAGACCGTGTAGTAGAGCGGCCCCATGAGCCCCAGCAGGGCCAGCTCGGGCGTGCCTGCGGGCAGCCAGGCGCGCAGGCGCCACGCCGTGATGCCGAGAATGGCAAGGTTCAGCGCCACCAGGGCCATGAAGGGATTCTGCCCGAGCGCCGTGACCAGCCAGTAGAAGGGAACGGCCAGCAGCGAGTATATCCAGAAGTGGATCGCCTGCACGCTGCCGTCCAGTGCACGGGCGAAGCCGAGTTCGATCACGCCCTCGCCTTCGATCCGCTTGATCGCGCCATCCATGATGTCAGGGCGCAGGCGGGCGCGTTCGAGCGCCCTGGGCGGCATCGCCCTGAAGTCCGCGACGTCCGCGCGGCGCAGCTCGGGCGAGCCATGGGCCGCGAAACCTTGGGTCATTGCCAGGTATTCCAGGCCGTCGCCGATGATGCGGGCCTTGGACAGGCACACGATGGCGAACAGGGCGCACAGCAACAGCAGGACGGGACGCTCGAAACGCCGGACGAAAGCGAGAACAGGCATGGACGCGGGTCGGATGGAAACCCGCGATTTTAGCAAACCGGCAACAGGGGCAAGCCTAGTCGCGCGGCGCCTCGTGCTTCCATGCGGCCGGCCAGGCCGGCAGCGGAATGCGCTCGCTGTCGCCGGGGACCGGCACGAAGGCGTCCGCCTCCCAGTCGCGCGCGGCCTGCTCGATGCGCTCGCGGCTGCTGGAAACGAAGTTCCAGAAGATATAGCGGCGCCCGTCCAGCGGCGCGCCGCCGATCAGCACGAAGCGCGCGCCGGCGTTCGAGGAGACCCGCACCGCGGCGCCCGACTCCAGCATCGCCATGGTATTGCCGGGAATCGCCTCGCCATCGACCTCGATCGTCCCCATCGGCGCATACACGGCGCTCTCGTCCGGAAGGCCATCGAGCGCGATGGCGCCGCCCGGCGCCAGCTGCACGTCCAGGTAGAGGGTCTGGCTGAATGTCGGCACCGGCGAGGTCTTCCCGAAGGCCGTGCCGACCAGCACGCGCACGGTCGCGCCTTCGAAGGCGACTTCCGGGATCTGGTCGGCCGGCGTATGCGAGAACGCAGCCGGCGCCTCTTCGTACTCGCGCGGCAGCGCGGCCCACAGCTGCAAGCCATGGGTGCGGCGCGTCCGATCCAGGAGATCCTCGGGCGTGCGCTCGGAATGGACGATGCCGCTGCCGGCCGTCATCCAGTTGATCGCGCCCGGCTCGATGCGCTGCTCCGTGCCGAGGCTGTCGCGGTGCATGATGGCGCCTTCGAACAGGTAGGTGACGGTGGCCAGGCCGATGTGCGGGTGCGGACGCACGTCGTGGCGCGCGCCGGGCTCGGCTTCGACGGGCCCCATGTGGTCGAAGAAGAGGAAGGGGCCGACCGACTGGCGGCTTGCGGCCGGCAGGATGCGCCGCACGGTGAAGCCGCCGCCGAGGTCCTTGTCATGCGATTTGAACAGGTGGGCGATGGCCATGGCGATTTCTCCGCGTGTGATCGATCCTGCAACTGTACACCATCCGCGCCCCTGCGGTGCCTGCCGAAGGACAGGCCCGGCTTACAGGAGATCGCGCACGACGCGAAAGCCCACGATATCGTTCGACAGCACGCTGGAGAAACCGTTGCGCAGCGCCGAGCGCAGATAGCGCGGGTTGTACAGCCAGGAGCCGCCGCGCAGGATGCGGCGCGCCGGGTCGCCGCCCGTTTCCCAGGCGCTGCCGTCCAGGGGCGCGCCTTCGTAGTTGTCGTGCACCACGTCCTGCACCCATTCCCACACATTGCCATGCATGTCGAACAGGCCCCAGGGATTGGCCGGGAACATGCCGGCCGGCGTGGTGCCGGCCCGGTAGGCGCCGCGCGGCCCGCCGTTATAGGTGAAGGTGCCGTCGTAGTTGGCCTGCTCCGGGCTGATGGTGTCGCCGAAGCTGAAGGCCGTTTTGGTGCCGGCGCGGCAGGCGTATTCCCATTCGCTTTCCGTCGGCAGGCGGTAGCGTTTGCCGGTGGCGGCGGACAGCCAGGCCAGGTAGTTCTGGGCGTCGTGCCAGGTCACGCCCACCACGGGATGGGCATCGGTCTGGGGGAAGCCGGGTGCGGCCCAGTTCACCTCGCCCGTCGGTTCCCAGCCGGTGGCCTGCACGAAGACACGCCACTCGCCCACCGTCACCGGATAGCGCCCCATGGCGAAGGGACGTTCGATGCCGACCCAGCGCTGCGGGGACTCGCGCTCAAGCCATTTTTTCTGGGCGCCCGCCGCCATCGCGATCTTGCGCTCGTGTTCGTGGGAACCCATCTGGAAGCGCCCGGTCGGGATCAGGACCAGAGACGGGCCGCTGCCGGCGCCGTCAAGGAAAGGATCGCACAGCACGCCGTCGCCGTCGGCCACCGGGCTGCCCGGCGTCGGCATGAGCTTGGCCAGCTCGTCGGCGCTGCGCGCCGCCTGCAGCTCGCGCTCGCGCTTCTGCTGCGCCAGGTAGGCGGCCGCGGCCTTGGCCTGGGCCGCCTTGCGCTGCGCCTCTTCCTGGGCCAGGCGCGCCTTCGCGACTTCTTCCTCGCGCTTGGCCAGCAGCTGCTGGCGCAGCAGCTCCTTGCGCGCCTCGCGCGCCGCCTCGGCAGCAAGCCGTTCGGCGCGCTGCTGCTCCCGTCGCTCGCGCTCGACGAGCAGCTTGGCGGCGGCCTTGGCCTGTTCTTCCACCTGGCGCCGCGCGGCCAATTCACGTTCACGCTTTTCCTGCTCGGCGCGGACGCGCGCTTCCTCGCGGGCTACTTCCTCCGGCGTGGGGCCGACGGCCTTGCGGATGTTCTCCAGCAGCGCACGCACGCTGGCCGGCCGCGCGGCGGGGTCGCGGGAAAAGCCCGCGCGCAGCGCTTCCCACTGAAGCGGTCTCAAGCCTGCCGGCATGTGACCATTCGATAACGGCAGCGCGCCGTCCAGCATCTGGCAGACCATCATCGAGACCGCGTACACGTCCAGGCTCGGCGCCGGCACGCAGTCCGGATTGCCCGCCTCGGGTGCGCGGTAGCCGGCGGTGCCGGAACTGGCCGGCGCGTCCAGCGGCGACGGCGCCCGTGCGCGCGCCGCGATGCCGAAGTCGAGCAGTTTCACGTCGCCGCGTTTGGTGAGGAAGACGTTGGCCGGCTTGATGTCGCGGTGGACCAGGCCATGTTTGTCCCAGGCGTAGTCCAGCGCCGCCGCAACCGGGTCGAGCAGGGCCAGCACCCGTTCGAGCGGCAGGCGGCCTTCGCGCGCCAGCAGGCTGTCCAGGTCCTCCCCTTCGAGGCATTCCATGATGATGAAATAGCTGGACGTGGCCGGGTCCTGCGCCCATTCGTAGACCCGCACGATGTGCTCGTGCGCCAGGCGGCGCGCGCGGGTGGCTTCCTGGATCAGGAGCTTGGCGTGGCTGGCCGACTGGGTCAGCTGGGGCGGCAGGATCTTCAGCGCCACCTGGGCGCTGTGGCCCAGCTCCGCATGGGTGGCCAGGTCGGTCGCCTGCCACACCTGGCCCATGCCGCCGTGGGCGATCAGGCGTTCGAGGCGGTAGCGGCGGTTCTGCGGCCCGACCTCCTGGCCGGCCATCAGGCCGATCTCGGTGCCGGCGCGCGCGGGGGCGGATTCAAACTGCGCGGCCTCCGGCGCGTCCAGCGCGGGCGCGTATTCGGCATCGAGGATCGCGTTCTTGCGCAGGTCGAATTCCTGGCGGCTCAGCAGGCCATCCTCGTGCAGGGCACGCAGTTCGCGGATCTTGTCGATGGCCGTTTGCATCGCTTCCTTCAGGACTGCAAGGGCGCGCCGCAGGCGCCGCAGAAGCGTTCGCCCTCGCGCACGGCGTGGCCGTGCAGGCACTGGCGCACGCTAGCCGCGACACCGGCGACCGCACCGGCCTGGGCGGCCAGCAGCGCGACCTGGTGGCGGCGGTCCTTGTCGACTTCGCCGTCACGGCGCGCCTGCTCGCGGGCCACCAGTGCCAATGCCTCGTCCGGCGTGAGCTTGCCGGCGCCGACCACGGCGGCCAGGCTCGAGAGCTGGTCCGCATCCATGGTCGCATGTACGCGTGTCTTCATGAAGTCGTTCAGCAGCGCGGCGTTGGGCGCCGCGGCCAGGGCGAGTTTCGCCGTGTCGTCCATGCCGGCGAAGGCCTGCTGTTCGGCCAGGCGCAGCGCATGGCGGCGTTCCTCGGCCTCCAGCAAAACGCCCTGCTGCTCGCGCGCCTGCCGGGCTTCCAGCGCGATGGTGCGGGCCAGCTTGTCCTGCTGGGCGGTGCTGCGCGCCGTCTCGATGGCCAGGCGGGCCTGCTCGTCTTCCCATTCCTGCAGGCGCTCGGCTTCGCGCCGGCGCGCGGTGTTGGAGAGCAGCAGCAGCTGGTGGCGCGCGACGTGTTCTTCCTCGTCGATCGCGCGCGCGCGGCGGGCGGCATCTTCCTCGGCCTGGCGCAGGCGCACGAGTTCGGCCTGCTTGCGGGCGGCGTCCTCGATCGAGGCGGCCTGTTCGATCTTGTAGCGGATCTGCTGTTGCAGCAGGGTGTGCGAGAAGCGCTGGCGGGCGATTGCCTGCGCCTGGCGCGCGTCCTGCTGGGCGACCTCGAGTTCGCTGCGCATGCGCAGCTGGGCCAGGGCGCGGAGGTGCTGCCACTCCTGTACTTCGTCGCGGCGCTGCGCGCCCTTCTTGGCCAGTTCGTGTTCGAGCTCGGCCAGCACGTCGCCGGCGCCGCGCTCCAGCGCCTGCTTGCGCGATTGGGCGTCCAGGATGCGGGCGTAGAGTTCGATCTGGCGCGCGCGCACCGCATGGGCGCGGTCGGCGCCCTGCAGCGACAGTTCGGCGCGCGCGATGGCATCGTCCTGGCGCAGCTCGGCCTCGCGCTGGCGCACCCGCGCCTGCTGCTCGGCGCGGCGCAGGCGCGCCCATTCCTCGGCGTCGTAGAGCTCGTCCAGGTGCTTCCTGTGCTCGACCTGCACGTGGCGCTCGTCGACGGCCAGCCAGAGGCTGCCGACCCTGGCGCGGTTGGCGTCGTACTTGTCGTGGCGCAGTTCGACCGTGTCGACCTTCACGACGGCGAGCCCGTATTCGGCCAGCAGGAGTTTCAACCCTCCCTGCAGGCGTTCGTCGAGCTGCTCGCGCAAGTCCTTGTTGCCGGCCATGTCGCGGATCGAGCGCGCGCCGACGAATTCTTCCAGCAGCTGGCGCACCGGGGCCGACAGCAGCTCGCGCAATTCCTGCGTGCCGATGGTGCCGGGCTGGGTCATGAAGTGGCGGGCGAAAGCGGGCACGTTCTCGATGCGCACGCTGACCGCAAAACGCGCCGTCACCGCCAGCTGCTCGCTGGTGAGAACGTCGTCGAAGCGGAATTCAACGGGCAGTGCACCGCTGCGGGTGACCAGGATCTCGGCATGCTGGTCGCGCAGCAGGTGGTTCAGGCGCGTGAAGAAGCCTTCGATCTCGTATTCGCCCTGGGGCACCTCCGTGGCGTGAATGCCCTGCAGGATGTAGGCGCGGCTGGTTGCGGGAACGCGCAGCGTCTTGACGAAGACGCCGGACAGTTCGCGCACGCCGAAGAAGACGGCCAGTTCGTCGGGGCCGGCCACCCAGCGGTTCTCGACCAGCACGGGCGCGTTGCGTCGCGTGCCCAGGGTCAGGCCGCAGCCGCCGCAGTAGCGCGCTTCTCCGCCGTTCTTGCGCTCGCAGCGCGGGCAGCTGGCGCCGCCCCATCCGAACATCTGCAACATATGCGACTCCGTTTCAATCCGTACAACAAACCGCTTCAACGATTCTAGCAAAGCCAGGGCGCGATCATATGATCCCGATCCGGTCCACGCAGGCCACGCTGGCGCCCTGGGCCTTGAGCTGCGCGCGCCACTGGGGTGTCAGCTCCGCCTCCCAGGCACGCGGCAGCAGGATGCGGTCGCCGGCCTGCGCCTCGCGCAGCAGCAGCGCGCACTTCGGCGCGACCCCGTCCACGTTCTCGACCTGCCCCGCATGCCAGCTGGAAGACTGGCCGGTGGCCAGCAGGCGACCGCGCGGCAGGAAATCGCGGCCACGCGCCATGCGGTCGGCCATCACCAGCGCCAGCTCGAAGGAAGCGCCCTGGAAGCGCTCCTGTGCGAAACGGACCGTGGTGCGCCACTGGCCCTGGCCACGGCCATCGTGGTGGCGCGCCGCGACCAGCACGGCGCGCACCCGCGCCTGCAGGGCCGCGTCGACGCCAGGCACCACAATCCTGGACTCTTCGTCTTCGCCATCCGCCTGGCCTGGCCGCACATGGACCTCGACCCAGGACAGGCTGCCGCCCTCGCCGCCGCTCACGAGGGGAAACCAGGCGCGGCTACTCGCCACGCCGACCGCCGGATCCGGGTGGCCGCTGAGGGCGCCCAGGTGCGGCAGGCCGCCCTCGCCGCCCGCCAGCACGCCGAACGGCACGGCAGCCAGGCCGTGACCATCCACGCGGCCGAGGTGCCAGGCATCGGACCAGCCGTTCGCCACCACCGGCACCGCGCTCTGGTACAGCCCCCGCACCATGCGGTCGGCCAGCACGGCGGCCAGCTCCCAGTCGCGTTCCCCGGCCGCGGGCGCGCGGTCCAGACTGAGCACCACCTGTGCGCGGCTGTCGAAACGCGCCTCGGTGTGGCGCGCCAGGCGCACCACCTCCTGCATGCGCTGGGCCACGCCTGGTGCGTCCGGCACGCTGCACTTCACCTCGGCGCGGCCGTCGCGGGGGCGCACCGTGGCGGTGACGGTCAGGTAGCTGCCATCCTGCGCGATACTGCGGCAGCGCACGAGGGAATCATTCATGCTCTACCCCCGTCGCGCGGCGCGCGGCGCAATCGCATTCGAGGTTGGCGACGATGCGGTCGGCCTCGTCCAGCAGCGCGATGGCCTGCGGCAGCTCGGCGACCGCATGCTTCATGCGGGCCAGCAGCGCCCAGGCTTCGTCCAGCGCCGCCACCGCGCGCAAGCTGTGGCGCGCGCGGCGCAGCTGGTCGGCCGCCGCCAGGGCTTCGTTCGGCGCGGCCAGCGCGAGCGCCGGCATGGTGGCTACCAGCAGGCTCACCAGGTCGAGCCGGCGCAGGAGATCCTGGTGGCGGCGGAAGGTCGCGCAGTCCGGCGGCAGCACGGCCAGGCGCAGCCCGCACAGCACGCGCGGCAGCTCCAGGAACAGGCGGCGCAGCGCCTTGCGGTCTTCGCATGCCGCGTCGAAGGCTTCCTGGGGCGGCGCCACGACCGGTCTTGATGCCGGCTGCACGGCAAGGCGTGCAGCCAGAAGCGCCGCCAGGTCGCGCGCGGCGCCGAAGTCGACCGGCACGCAGTCGTCCACCATGACGCCGAAGCGGGTGTACAGCAGCTGGTTGAAGCCGGCGCGGAACAGGTTCCACTCCTCGAAGCTCGTGCATGGCGGCAGCTCCAGGTTGCCCTGGGCCAGTTCACGCTGCAGGGCAGCCTCCATCTGCGCCACGAAGGCGTCCAGGGCCACCTGCTGCCCGCCTTCGCTGGCCAGGAACAGGTCGAAGCGCTGCTGGGCTTCGCGCGGGTCGGCGCCGTCGATGGCGAAGGCGACCTTGAGGCCGATCTCGGGCGCGGCCGCGAAGGGCGTCAGTTCGCAGGCATAGGGGCCGGGATGGACGCACCATGCCATTTCGCCCTCGAAGGCATTGACGCGCGCGCCTTCGCTCAGGCGCCGGGTATGGCCTTCGCCATTGGCCAGCACGGCGAAGCGTCCGCTTGGCACCGTGCAGCCACGCGCGATCGGCAGCGCGATATAGGCCGCGCCGAGGCCGGCGAGGTCAGGGGGCGGCTGGCGGAAGGGCCGTGTAAACAGGTTCAGCATGCTAGCGACCGATCGGCTCCACGGTGAATCCACCGCCGTGGCGCCGGAAATGCCTGGCCGGTCCCTCGGCGAAAGGCCATGGCCCTTCGCACTCGCCATCCGGGTCGAGTCGTCCCTCCAGTACGGTGTTGCCGGCGCCATCGACCACGCGAAGCAGCTGCGCCGACCGCAGCAGCATGGGGGCCAGGCTGGATTCCGGTTCGAGCTGGAGGATGGCGCGGCCGGCCACGACGTGCAGGCGCCAGGCCCTGTCGTCGGTCACCAGCGCCTCGAAGGGCGCGCCGCTGTCGGCCGCGCGCAGCATGCCGGCGCTGCCGCGCCAGCCAGGGGCGGCGGCCCGGGCGCGGCGCGCCTCGGCCAGCTGGCGCAGGCGCCGCGTGGTCAAGGGGGAAGCCTGCAGCGCCGCCCGCTCGCCGCTGCTCAAGGGGCGGCTGCCGTCCAGTGCGGCCAGCAGCACCGCGTCGGCCAACACCAGGCGGTCGCCCTCGACGCGGCGTCCCGCCAGCAGCTGCGCCTGCAGCTTGCGGTCCAGTTCCGTCATGCCCATCATGTCTCCTCCTTCATGCCTGCATTGACACGTGCAGTCAGCTTGGCGATGGCGGCGTCGCGCCGCTTGCGCAGGGTCGGCAGCGACACCCCGTCAAGCAGTGCCAGTTGCCCCATGGTCGGCAGCTCGCCGGTGGCCGGGTCCAGCCATTCGGCCGGATAGCTGTCGTCGAAAGGACCGAGCAGTTTCAGATACACCGCCAGCCGCACCGGCAGCGAATCGTCCGCCATCGTGCGCAGCGCCCAGCTGCCCCCTTCCTGCGCGCAAGCTGCCATCTCCAGGTAGCGGGGGGACAGTGAAACCCGCTCGGCCAGCACCACGTCCAGCATCGGGGCGCGCATGTCGGCCTGCGCTTCGTCCCCGTCCTCCGCCCCGGCAAGGTCGAGCGCATCCTGGCGCGCTTCCAGGATATGGTCGGGCCCGGGACTCGCGCCCTGCTCCGACTCGTCCAGCACGCGCCAGTAGTCTTCCAGCCAGGCGCCGGCATCGTTCGCATCCTGCAGCCAGTCGCGCTCGCCGTTGGCGGACAGCGCCTCGTACTCGCCGATCTCGCACAGCATGGCTGCGATTTTCTCGGGACTCGTCTTCAGGCTGGCGAAACGCTTGGAGCGGGTATGCAGGGGGCCGGGCGCGCCGCTGAACTGCTCCAGGGTTTCGCTCCAGCGCAGGATCCATTCGGCGCGGCAGTCGGCGATACTGCGCAGGCGGCGCGCCTCGATCGGTTCGGCCTCAATGGTCCTGCCCAGGATCGCGCCGACCTGGGCGCGGTGTTCGCGCCAGCCGAAGAACAGGCGCGCCACTTCGCCATAGGCGGTGTCGAGCATGCGGTAGGCATACATCCGGTTCGGACTGCAGGGACGGCCGCAGGCGGCCTGGTAGTTGTCGCTGTCGACCTTGTCGCGCAGGACGGCGTAGAGGTCATTGAATTTCTTGCGCAGCAGGGCGTCGCCGCCCGGCGCCTTCCAGAACGGCCCCATGCGCGCGTGCTCGGCGGCGACGGCGGCGCACAGGCCGGCCCAGTCGCCCGGGCGCGCCTGCAGCTCGACAACCAGGCTCAGGGCCAGCTCGAGGACCGTGTCGCCGTAACTGTTTCCAAGTGCGGCGCCGCGCGGGCCGCAGCCGTAGAGCACGCGGGACACGCCATCGACATAGGCCGCCAGCGCGCTTTCCTGGTCCGGCTCCAGCAGCAGCGCATGCTTGTCGCGCGCGAGCGCCGCCAGCGAGCACTGCCCCAACAATTTACGGACCTGCTCCCAACCGTGCTCCTGGTACCGGGTTCCCGGCAAACGCATGTGTTCCTCATCCAGTAATGCATCCGCGCACAGGCGGAGTGTCAACAGATGATGCCATAGAAACACATTCTTGAGGCGCGCAGCAGATGGCTAATCCCCCTTCTTATCAAGCGACTGCGCCGCCATCGTGCGCAGCAGGGCAGCCACCACCGGCGCCGCATGGGCGCCGCCGGTCAGTTCGGAATGGCTGACGAAGGCGGCAAAGGCGAGCCGCCGGGTCTGCCCGGGCAGGCTGCCGGGCTCCAGCCAGCCCATGAACCAGACCGTTCCCTGTCCGTCGCCGCCGCTTGGGGCCGTGCCGGTCTTGCCGAACAGGCCACGGCGCAGGCCATCGAATTGCTTGCCGCGGAAGGCGCCGGCCGCGGTGCCGCCGTCGACCACGCCCTTCATGCTGGCGCGCAGGCGGTCGAGCCGCACCCCGAGTTCGGGGCCGGGCCGCTGTTCCGCTGCGCGCCCGTCCAGCTCGAGCAGCAAGCGGGGCGTCACCACCCTGCCCTGCCCGACCGCGGCCGCCACCATGGCCATCTGCAGGGGCGTGGCCTGCATGCGCAGGCCGATCGCCATCTGGCGCACCTCGTGGCGGGTCAGGATGGGGTCGATCCGGCTCGGTGTGGCTTGCAAGGCGTCCCAGGCGCCCCAGCGGAACTCTTCCGGCAGCAGGCCGCCATCCAGGCGCAGCGGCGCGCCGAAACCGAGCCGGCGCGCCATGCCGGCCACCGGGCGCAGCGCGTCCAGCGCGCCCGGCTCGAGTTCACGCACGCCCGGCACGCCACCAGCGAGGCTGCGGTCGCCCAGCTCGGCGGTCCAGGCGAACCAGGTATTCACGCTGTGCGCCAGCGCCTGCGGCAGGCCGAAGCGCCCCTCGACCGCGCGCGCGCGCGCCAGCTGTTCGCGGAAATTCGTGATGCGGGCGCCGTGCGCCTCCGGGTAGCTCGGCGCACCGATCCGGAAAGGGTAGCCGCCCTCCTGCGCCGCCCGGTCGATGGCGGCCAGCGGCATGCCGTCCAGCAAACGGTCCAACCTGGCGTCCTGCCGCGCCGCCTGCTCCAGGCCCAGGGCCGTGATCACCTTGAAGGTCGAGCCGGGCGCCCGGTGCGCGCCGCCGTCGTGCTGGAAGGCCGGCAGGCGCAGCGGGCTGCGCGCCGGGTCGGCGCGGTCGAAATCGCGCACTTCAGGCCAGCGCGCCGGATCGGCGGCGCCCATGCCGGCGCCCGCGGCCGCCAGCACGTCGCCGTTGCCGGCATCGAGCAGCACCAGGCCGGCCTGGCGCCCGGCCGGCGCCGGCCGCGCGCCGCTGCAGCGCTGTCCGTCCCAGCTGCCGCCGCGCAGGCCGATGCAGTCCAGCGCCGCCTGGGCGGCCGCCTGCAGGCGCAGATCGAGCGTGAGCGCCGCCGTATGCACGGGGCCCGGCACGCGCGCCAGCATGCCGGCCACGCTCGACGCGTGGTCGCGGTGCACGCCCAGCAGCGGGCCCAGACCGGCGGCGCGCGCCCGGGGGCTGGCGCTGCCGTCGACCCACAGGCTCTCGCCATTGCGGTCGCCAAGGCGGACCTCGGCGAGGGCGGCGCGCTGCGTGACCTGCTCGGCCGGGAGGGCCTGCCAGGCCAGCTTGCCGCTATCGACCCGCAGGTGGCGATAGGCTGCATCGGCGCCGCGCGCCAGCTGGCCCAGGTCCAGCGCCTCGACCTCGAGTTCGATCCGGGACGCGCCCGGCAGTGGCGTCAACAGCACGCGCTGCACCGCGTCGCGCCCCGGGCAGGCGCGGCCTTCGCATTCGAAGCTGACATGCATCGTGGCGCCGGTCATCCTGCGCACGCGTCCGGCCAGCAGCAGCTCGGCCGGGCCGTTCGCCTGCAGCGCCAGCCGCGCCGTCGACGCCGCGCCGCCCGCGTCCCAGGCCGCCACGCGCTGCCAGGGCGCCCAGCCTTCCGGCAGGCGCGCGAACAGGCGCATCGCGGCGACCGGCAAGCCTGCATCCACGGCCACCGGCACGCCGCCCACGCTTGCCTGCCAGGACGCGTGGCTGCCGGGGCGCATGCGCCAGGCCAGCAGCCGCCGCTCGCTGTTATGGATCCGCACCTGCTCGCGCACGAAAGCGCCGTCGGCACGGTAATACAGGCGGCCGAGCAGCTTGCGGCCGGCCTCGTCGAGGCGCAGGTGCTCCCAGCCGGGCAGCGGCGCCCGGTCGCCCGCTTCCATGCCCTGCCAGGCCGCCAGGTCGCGCGGAGCCAGCTCGGCCAGGCCGCCTGGGCCCAGTCGCACCAGGCCACGGGCCTGCAGTTGTTCGAACAGCAAGGCGTCCTCGAGACCGCGCGGCGCACTTGCCGGCACGGGGTGGGCGCCGGGCGCCAGGCGCAGGGCCGGCGAGACGGCATTCGTGCCGAAGGCCTGCACCAGGGCGCCGGCCGGGCCGCCGGCAGCGTAACGCTGCAACAGCAGTTCGCCAAGCTGGGGACAGGCGGCGCTCGGACGCCGGGTAAGGCGCAGGGCGCCGTCGCGCCAGGCCAGCCAGCCGGTCTGGCGGAAGGCGCCCGCCCCGCTCGCGCCCCGGCTCGCCACGCCGCCGCCCGCGTCGCCGATCCACGCGGCCTGGGCGGCGCCGGCCTGCCAGCGCACGCTCAAGGGGCCGCGAGCGTCGCCGCGCAGTTCGATGCGCGGCATGGCCGACCCCGGCGCCGCCATCACGACATTGCGCGGCGGGCTGCCTGCCGCCTCATGCAGCGGATAGCCGATCCGCAGCGGCAGCAAGACCGGACGGGCCGGGTCGAGCACCTGGGTGCACAGGTCCACCCGCAGCAGGCTGGGCGCCGTCATCCCGGCCGCGAGCACCACCGCCGCTCCGCCATGCTGTTCGATGAGCACGGCGGGCGCATCGGGCACCCGGAGGGTGACGCCGGCCAGCAGCGGCTGCAGCGTCGCCAGCGCCGCCGCCGATGCGCCCGCAGGCGTAGCAAGCGAGGAAGCCGACAGCGAGCGCGCCGAATTGGCCAGCACCAGGGCGCCGACCGCGATGACGGCCAGCGCCAGCGGGACCATTGGATTCCAGCCGCGCCGCACCCTGGCCGCCGGACGCGCGCCGGCGCGCAGGTTGCGGGCGCGCCGCCAGGCCGTGCGGCTGGCGGCGAGGTGGCCTGCGAATTGTGCGAGTGTGGCGCTCATCAGGATGTCCGCAAAGCGCGGTCCCGGGGCGGACCGCTTCGCGCAGGCCTAGCGGAGGGGCGGTGAAAGCCATCCATACCCGCGTGGCGCGCGCACATTCGCGAAGGCTTTTCGACAGCTCATTCCGCGTTTTTCGCGTCTCGTCGCAATCGGCTCGCGAGGCATGGGGGCTTGGCCTACAGTGCACACATCGACAACCCACACGCAAGGAGAAACACCATGAACATCATGAAGAATATGGAAGCCGTCTTCGTCGTCGCGATGGCACTCGCAGTCCCCGGCAGCTACCTGGTCGACGGCGTTCCGGAAGCCCAGGCCCGCAGCTACAGCGCCGACGCCGCACAGGTCGCAGGCGGCGGTAAGATGGCCGTCGTGACGGTCAGCGCCAAGCGCCTTTCCGCCGAAGAAAAAGCCGACGGGAGCCGCGGATGAGTGCCCAGCGCCGGCCCGCTGTCGTGTGAATCCGACAGCGCGGCCGGCCCATCTGTTTCACTCCCCCAGCTAGTTTCCCCGCCCATCTGTTTCAAATGTAAGCCGACGTTTCAAACCGAGATTTCCAGCGCCGCCCCCGATATAGTGGGTTCATCCGCTTTCGGATCTGGAGACTGACATGAATCTCAAGCAACCCCGCACGCTTTCCCTCGCCGCCCTGATCGCCATTGGCGCCGCCTTCGCGCCGCTGCCGGCCCTGGCGCAAGCCGACTTCCAACTCTACATCGGCTCGGCCCCGCCGGCCCCGATCTATGAACGCGCTCCCGCGCCGCGCCACGGCCACGTCTGGGCGCCGGGTTACTGGGAATGGCGCGGCCACCGCCACGCCTGGGTGCCGGGCCACTACATCGCCGCCCGCCCCGGCTACGTCTACGCACCGCCGAGCTGGCGCGAGCGCAACGGCCGCTGGTATATGGAACCGGCGCGCTGGAACCAATATGGCCCGGACCGCGACCGTGACGGCGTGCCCGACCGCTTCGAACGGCGCCATGCGCCGGTGTACGGCGGCGGCTACCGCGATGGACGCGACTATTACCGCGACGGCCGACGGGACGACCGGGGCCGCCACCGCGACACCGACCGCGACGGCATTCCGAACCGCTACGACCACGACATCGACAACGACGGCGTGCGCAATTCGCGCGACCGCGACCGCGACGGGGACGGCGTGCCGAACCGCTGGGACGACCGTCCGAGCAATCCCTACCGCCGCTGATCGCGGAGGTCCGGGAAAGGAAAAAGGCGCCATTGGCGCCTTTTTCCTTTGCTAGAGTGATGTCACTTCTTGAGGTGCTTGTCGAGGAAGGCCAGGATCTTCGCGCTCGCCTCGATCTGGTTCTTCTTCTTCGAGAAGCCGTGTCCCTCGTCCGGGAACACGATGTACTCGACTTCCACGCCATTCTTGCGCACGCCTTCGACGATCTCGTCGCTTTCCGGCTTGATCACGCGCGGGTCGTTGGCGCCCTGGATCACCATTAGCGGCTTGCGGATGTTCGCCGCATGGAACAGCGGCGAGGTCGCGACCAGGAAGTCCTTGTCCTTCACCGGGTCGCCGATCTCGTCGTACAGAGCCTTGCGCTGCGCTTCCCAGTAGGGCGGGATGCTCTCGAGCGTGCGCACCCAGTTGCTGACCCCGAAGATGTCGATGCCGACCTTGAAGGCTTCGGGACGGAAGGCCATCGCGGCCAGCGTCATGTAGCCGCCGTAGCTGCCGCCCATGATCGCCACGCGTTCCGGATCGACGTAGCCGAGGCTGGCGAGCCAGGTCTTGGCTTCGACGCAGTCCCACAGCGGCTCGCGGCCGTGCTTGCGGTCGTCGGCGGTGAAGAAGGTCTTGCCGTAGCCGGAGCTGCCGCGGTTGTTAATGCCCAGCACCGCATAGCCGTGGTTGACCAGGTACTGGATCTGCGCGTTGTAGCCGCGCATGGTCTGCCCGCCCGGACCACCATGCACGTAGACGATGGCCGGCACCTTGTTGGTGGCGGACGCCCCTTTCGGCTTGTAGTAGATCGACGGGATCACCATGCCGTCGAAGGAGCGGAAGCGCACCACCTCGGCCTCGACCAGGTCGTTCGGGTCGATTTCCTTGTTCAGGCTCTGGGTCAGCTGGATGGTCTTCTTGCTCTTGAGGTCGTGCACGTACAGATTGCTCGGCGAGCGGTCGCCGTTGAGATAGAAGGCGACCAGGCGCCCGCTCGGCGAGAACGTGGTCTGGCGGATCTCTCCGCCCGGGAGCTTGGGCATGGCCACCGGCTTGCCGGTGGCATCCACCACACGCACGTCGATGCTGCCGTCGCGGTTTAGCACACTCACCCGGTGCTGGCCGTTGCGCGAGTAATTCGCGCCCAGCAGGTCCCAGTCGGCCTTCTCGACGTCCGCTACCTGGCCACTGGCGAGGTCATAGCTGGAGATGCGCCTGAACTCGCCGCCGTCGTTGGTGGTGAACAGCAGGCGCTTCGATTCCGGATCGAAGGTCGATGCCGAGTAGCTGGCCGTGCCCTCGTGCGGCGTGATGTGCTTCATCTCGCGCGTGTCCACGTTGTAGAGGTAGACGTCGCTGTCGGCCGTGGTGTTGGGCTTGTCGAAGGCCAGCCATTTGCCGTCGCGGCTGATGGCGGAGACGTTCATGCCGCTGTCGTTCTGGTACACGACGCTGCGTTTGTAGTCTTTTGCGTCGTAGAGGTAGAGATCGAAGAACTTCGGATCGCGTTCATTTGTCGCGACGTAGAAGCCGCTGCCGTCGGGCCGCCAGCCGGCGAACATGGCGCGGTGCTTGTCACCCGGCGTCAGGTCGCGCTCGCTGCCGTCGAGTTCGCGCACGAAGACGTGGTTGCGCTCGTCGCCGCCGCTGTCGCGGGTGAACAGGATGCGGTCGTCGTTGTAGAAGTAGCCGATCGCATAGGTGCTGTCAGTGGTCGAGCGGGTCAGCGGGACCGCCTTGCCGCCCCCGACGGGAATCGTGTAGGCATTGAAGATGCCCGATGCGTTGCTGCTGAAGACGATGTTCTTCTCGTCCTTGCTGAAGGAGGCGCCGGTGACCGAGGTCGTCGCCATGAACTGCTCGATGGTGTAGCGCTTGGGCGCCTTCTGCGCTTGCTTAGCCTTGGCGGCGGGCGCGGTAGTAGCCGCCTGGGCGGGGGCAAAGGCGGCGTGCACGCACAAGGCGAGCGCGGAAACACGGACGACAGAACGGAACAGACGCATCGAGATCTCCTATTGTTGTCTATAAATACAGCACATCGAGTGTTGCAAATGCGGCCAGCCGTGTCAACATCCGGCAAAGCGGTTATGCTTGGCGCCCATGACAGACCACGCAGCACTCCTTGCAGCCGCCTTCAAATCCGAACTCGCCGCTAGCCGCCGGCTCGCGCAGCGCAGCGGCTTGAGCGACACCGAGGCCCTGCACACCACGCTTTCCCTGCGCGCCGGCGCCGCCGGACTGGAACAGCTGCTGCGTGAGCGGGCTGCGGATCGCCTGCGCAGCGAACAGGCGCTCGAAGCGCGCCGCGCACTGGCCGCGGCGGCCCTGGCGCGACGCCAGCCTGGCGCCGCCGCCACCGTCTGGCGCGCCTGGTTCGATGGCTCGGCGCGGCCGAACCCCGGCCGCTGCACCCTGGGCGCCGTGCTTGAAGGCCCGGGCGGGGTGCAGGTCGAGCTGTCGCGCGGCATCGGCCACGGCGACAGCAGCGAAGCGGAATACCAAGCCCTGGTCGCGGTGCTGGAGGCGGCCGTCGCGCATGGCGCCGTGGGGCTGACGATTCATGGCGACAGCCAGGTCGTGATCGACGACGTCAATGCCCCCGACTTCGCCGCCAGCCCCGCCCTACGGGCCTGGCGCAAGCAGGCGCGCGACCTGCTCGCCCGCCTGCCCGGCGCCACGCTGCGCTGGATCCCGCGCCACAAGAACGGCCGCGCCGACGCCCTGTCGCAACGCGCGGCGAATGAGGAACACGATGAAGATGCCGATACAAGAACCGAAGACTGACCTCGCCACCTGGCGCCCCCGGCTGGCCGCCTTGGCCGCCGGCAGCAGTGGCGGAGACGGCGCACACGACAGCACGCATCTGGAGCGGGTCTGGCATAACGCGCAACTCCTCCTGAAGCAGCATCCCGAAGCGGATGCGCTGGTGGTGATGGCCGCCTGCTACCTGCACGATCTGGTCAATCTGCCGAAAGACGATCCCGAGCGCGACCAGGCGTCAACCCGCTCGGCGAAACTCGCGCGCCACCAGCTGGCCTGGATGGACTTCCCGCCCGATCGCCTCGACGCCGTGGCCCACGCCATCGAAGCGCACAGCTTCTCGGCCAACATCCCGGCCGAGTCACTCGAAGCGAAGATCGTGCAGGACGCCGACCGTCTCGACGGCCTGGGCGCGGTCGGCCTGGCGCGCATGTTCTATATCGCGGGGCGCATGGGGAGCGGCCTGGCGCATCCGGACGATCCGCTCGGCCTGGCGCGCGAATTCGACGACCGCCGCTATGCGCTCGACCACATCATGGTCAAGCTGGCCAGGCTTCCGGGCATGATGCAGACCGAGGGCGGGCGCAGGCTCGCCGAGGAGCGGCTGGCGCGGCTGATGGTGTTTCGCGAGGAATTCGCCGCCGAGGGCGGCGCGCCCTCAGGGTCCTAGCACGTCGCCGATCGACCTGGCCTCGGGTACATAGGCCTGCATGCCCCAGCCGGCGCCGGCCACCAGCACCGCGGTCAGCACGAAAGGAATGATGGTGCGTTTCACTGCGGCGACCATCCAGTGCTGGCGCTCCAATGTGCGCAGGCGCCGGTACAGGCCGGCGGCCAGCAGCGTATCGACCAGGATTTCCGCAAACAGGACGGGCGCGGTCCAGACCACGAACAGCGAGGACAGCAGCAGACCCAGGGCGAGCAGGATCACCGCCAGCGGGATCGCGCCCTCCTCCGCCTGTCCGATCGCCGCGAGCGGCTTGCCCACGATGGTGTCCACCGTGTCGCTGTCCGCGCCGAAGTCCACGTTGGCGCTCGCACCGCCGCCATCGAAGCTGCCACCCCTGCCGGCGAAATCGTCGCGCAAGGCGGCCGGAAGATCACTGGCGCCATCCGGCGTTCCACCACCGACGTCCGTCGGAACGAGATCGAGATAATCCGACGCGCTCGAGCGCAGCCAGATCCACAGCAGCAACAGGAAGACCAGGTAGGCGATGCCCATCGCCAGCGTATAGCGCAGCGCCATGGTCTCGAGTCCGCCCACGAGCATCGCGGCGGAAGCAGCGAAGCCTGCCAGTCCCGTCAGCGACACAAGGATGAACATCTGGACCCGCGGGAAGCTGTCGCGCAGCAGGCGCGCGCGCATCGTCTGCACGGCGGCGGCGCGTGTCATGGTAGGGCGTCGTGTGCGTGAAGCTCGCATCTGGCAAGTGCTCCTGTGGCTGGGTTGATCGGCTGATGGATGATGACACGTCGCAATCACGGAATATCCGTGGATTCTCACCAATCGCCCTCCCTTCAGCGCCAGTTAAGTTTGCTCAATGTTAAGATACATGCTCGTCATCTCGCGGGCCCTCCATGAGCAGTTCGACCACCGTCGCCACCTCTTCCGCCGGCAAGCTCAACTTCGTGCTGGTCTGCATCTTCATTGACATGCTCGGCATCGGCCTGATCGTGCCCGTGATGCCGCTGCTGGTCGGCCAGTACGTCCCGGGCCGCGACGACCAGGCCCTGTGGTTCGGCGTGCTGGCCACCACCTTCGGCCTGCTGCAATTCCTCTTCATGCCGGCGCTGGGCGCGCTGAGCGACCGCATCGGCCGCCGCCCGGTGCTGCTGTATTCGATGGGCGGCATGTGCCTGAACTTCCTGATCACCGCCTGGGCGCCGAGCCTGGCCTGGCTCTTCGTGGGCAGGATCATCGGCGGCATGTCCTCGGCCAGCATGTCGGTCGCCTCGGCCTATGCCTCCGACATCTCGACCAAGGAAAACCGCGCGAAGAGCTTCGGCAAGATCGGCGCCGCCTTCGGCCTGGGCTTCATCTGCGGCCCGATGCTGGGCGGCCTGCTGGGCGATGCCGACCTGCGCCTGCCCTTCTATATTGCGGCCATGCTGAGCGGGGCCAATCTCGTCTACGGCTACTTCTTCGTGCCCGAGTCGCTGGCACCCGGCGTACGGCCGCCCTTCGACGCGTCGCGCCTGAATCCCCTGGCGGCCCTGCTGCGGCTGCTGCGGCGCAAGGACATCCGCGGCCTGGTGGTGGTCATCACCCTGGTCACCTTCGGCCAGATGATGCTGCAGTCGACCTGGGTGCTGTACACCACCTTCCGCTTCGGCTGGACGCCGCGCGACAACGGCATCGCCATGTTCTGCGTCGGGCTGGTGTCCGCCGTGGTGCAGGCCGGCCTGCTGGCGGTGCTGATCCGGCGCTTCGGCGAGGTGCGCCTGTCGCTGCTGGGCATCGGCTCGGGCGCCCTCGCCTTCCTCGCCTATGGCCTGGCGACCCAGGGCTGGATGATGTACGTCTTCATCCTGTGTAACGTGCTGGCCTTCGCCGCCACGCCCGCACTGCAGGCGATCGTCTCGAAGGCCACGCCGAGCGCCGAACAGGGCGAGCTGATGGGGTCCCTGCAGTCGATCGGCAGCCTGGGCGTCATCATCACGCCCCTGATCGGCACCTCGATCCTGGCCGCGGTCAGCCACCTGCCGGCGGGCGACTGGCGCATCGGCAGCCATTTCTTCCTGTGCGCCACGATGCAGGCGCTGGCGGTGCTGGTGGCCTGGCGTTACTTCCGCAGCCACCACACGGTCGACAGCCAAGGTATCCACTGATGCCCGCCTTCGTCCTGGTGGCGGTGCTATGCGCCGCGCTGCTGCATGCGGGCTGGAACGCAGCGATCAAGGCGGAACCCGACAAGCTGCTGGCCTCGATGGCGGTGAGCACGGGCGCTGCCGTGCTCGGCGCCGCGGCGCTGGTTTTCATGCCACTTCCCGATCCGGCGAGCTGGCCCTTCATCCTCGCTTCGACCGCCCTGCACGTCGCTTACTACCAGCTGCTCTCGCGCACCTATGGCCAGGCCGACATCAGCCTCGCCTACCCGCTCATGCGCGGCAGCGCGCCGGTGCTGGTGGCGCTCGCCAATGCCTGGGCCGAGCCGCTCCACCCGGCCCAGGGCCTGGCCGTCGCCCTGGTCTGCCTCGGCGCCGTGGCGGCCTGCTTCGGCGGAGCCGGACGCCTGTCGCGCCGGGCCGTCGGCCTGGCCCTGCTCACCGCGCTCGTCATCGCCGCCTACACCCTGGTCGACGGCCTGGGCGTGCGCCGCTCGGGTGCGCCGGCGTCCTATACCGCGTCGCTGTTCGTGCTCAGCGGCTTCGCCGTGCCGCTGGCATGCCGCCGGCAGCTGGGCGGCCGCCTGCCCGCTTATCTGGCGGCGCGGCCGATGCTCGCGCTGGCCGGTGGGCTTGCTACCGGCGGCTCTTATGCCATCGTCCTCTGGGCCATGACGCAGGCGCCGGTCGCGGTGGTGGCGGCCCTGCGCGAGACCTCGATCGTGTTCGCGGTGGCGATCGCCGCCTGGGTGCTGCGCGAGCGGGTGGGACGCGCGCGCGTACTGGGCGCCCTCCTGATCGCCGGCGGCGCCGTGACCCTGCGCCTGGCCTGACTCAGAACTTCATTTCCAGCGTGGCGCGCAGCTTCGGGCCGTCCGGGAACATCCAGCGGCGCTTTTCCACGCCGGTGGAAGCATCGACGTAGCTCGGCTCGATCACGGTGTCCTCGCCCAGCAGATTGGACAGCGCCACGCGCAACTGGCGCTTCGGGTTGAAGGCCCATACCGCGTAGGTGTCCAGGTCAGTGCGCCCATCGCGGTAGAAGCCGCGGTTGCTCGCGGCCCGCACGAAGCCGCCGCGCCGGTGCGCCAGGCTGGCGCCGGTGCTCAGGGCGCCCTGCTTGTAGTCGACGCCGAGGTTGGCGGTCAGGGGCGTCTGCTGCTCCATGCGGTTGTGCGGCCCCGGCACGGCCTCCACCCGCGACCAGTTGCGGCTCACGCTGGCGCGCAGCTCGAGATTGGGCGCATCCTGCAGGATGGCCTTGAGTGGGAACTTGGTCTCGATGTCGAGGCTGCGCAGGGTGGCCCGGCCATCGTTGACCGGGCTGAAAATCCAGCGCAGTCCATCGAAGTAGACCCGGTTGCTGGTGTAATCGCGGATGCGCTTGACGGCGCCGCTGATGGAGACCATCGCCCCTTCGGCCCAGTAATGCTCGTAGGCGGCATCGAGCCCCCAGGCCAGTTCGGGTTTGAGGCCCGGGTTGCCCTGGAAGTCGGCCTCGGTGGGGCTGTTGTTCTCGAACTCGCCGCGCAGCGGGACGATGCTGTCGAGCTCCGGCGCCTTGTAGGTGCGGCTCAGGGCGAAGCGCAGCTGGTCTCCATCCGCCTTGCCATCGGCACCCGCAAACTTGTACAGCACCTGGGCGACCGGGCTCAGGACACTCGAACGCACCCGGGCCGGCTCGACCGCCGTTCCGCTCACCCGCGTACGCACGCCCTCCCAGCGCGCGCCCATGTAGACCGACAGGCGCGGGCTGACGGTCCATTCGTCCTGCAGGTACAGGGCGGTGCGGCTCACGGCGGCGTGGAAATCCTCGTCCAGCAGCACCCCGGGCGCGAACACGCGCACCCGGTCGCGCTCGGTGCGGATATTGCCGCTCTCGTTGTAGCGCAGGTCCCAGCCCAGCGCCAGCAGGTGGCCGCCTTCGACGGCGCGCGTCGCCTTACCGGTGGTGTTCAGGCCGCGGCTGTGGGTGTCGCTCAGGGTGTGGCCGTCCGTTTCAGGCAGGCCCGCGCTGTCGAAACCCAGGCGCCGCACGTACATCTTGCGCGACGACCATTCAAAGCCGAACTTGCTGTCCAGCTTGAGCCCTTCCGGGGTCTCGCGCGTCCAGGACAGGTTCGAGGTCAGCATGCGGTCGTCGAATTCGCCAAAGCCATACAGGTCGGGCACCGGTGGCGGGCTGCCGACCAGGGTGCTCACGACGGGATGGGGATTGTTGCGGAAGCTGCTGCTGGTTGCCAGGGTTTCCCAGGCGAGCTTGTCGCCATTGTCGAGAGTCCAGTTCAGGCGCGGCGAGAGGTTCAGGCGGTTCATGCGGCCGTCCTCGGGAGTGACCGTGGTGCGATAGCTGGTGAGTTCGCCGCCGGGGCTGGTGCTTTCTTCGATGCCGTTCGACTCGCGCGTGAACTTGTCATGGTTGCCGCTGGCCGAGAACGACCACGACGAGCGCTCGCCGCTGTCGCCCAGCTCAGCACTGAAGGTCGGTCCGCGGAAGATGCTCGACTGAAGATAGCCCAGCTTGGCTTCGCGCTGGCGCTTGCGCGCCGTCCTGCGCAGCACGATGTTGATGGTGCCGGCCACCGCCTCGGTCGAGAATTCGGCGGTGGCGACGCGGAGCACCTCGATGCGCTCGATCGACTCCGGCGACAGGCTGTCGAGCGCGAAGCCGGGCGGGCTGCGCTCGCCGTTCACGAGAATCTGGGTGTAGCCGGCGCCAAGGCCGCGCATGCGGACCTCGAAGCTGCGCCCCTGGCCGGTGGTGACCGTCACGCCGGGGATGCGCCGGAAGATCTCCGCCACGTCGGTGTCGCCATAGCGAGCGATCTCCTCGCGCCCCACGACGATGCGCGCCGCCGTGTCGTCGCGGCGCGCATCGTAGCCGCTGCCCTTCACTTCCACCTGCTGGACAGTGTCTGGCGCCTGCTGGGCGGATGCTTGCGCGCAGAAGGCTGCGGCCAGGACGGCGAGGTGGCAGGGGCGAAGCGGCATGGGAGGTCTCCGAAGTTTGTTGTTCAATTAAGTGGATTCACTATATGCCATGCGATAGCATCATGTAAACGCTTAAGGGAACATTTCATTACCATCACATAGCAATCCAAGATTCCACGGCAAAGAAAAACCCGGCACGCGGCCGGGTTGGGTTGGAAGCGGGGAGGCTCAGAACTTCAGCTCGTAGGTCAGCCGGTAGCGCACCCCCTGCGGGAAGGTGAAGCTGCGGGTCTGGCTGCCGGTGTCCGGGTCCTCGTAGGTGCTCTCGTTCTGGAAGTCCTGGCTCGTCGCGTTGCCGACGGCGAAGCGCAGCTGGCGCTGGGCGTCGAACTTCCACAGCGCGTAGAGGTCCAGCTCGCGGCGCGGCCAGATATAGGCACGCTGGTTCAGCGACACTCGCGCCGGTCCGCCGCGGCGATAGGCGAAGCTGCCACCCGTGCTCAGCTGGCCGACCTTGTAGTCCACGCCCAGGTTCACCGTGAGCGGGGTCTGCTGGTCGAGGCGGTTGTACGGGCCCGGCACCGATTCGACGCGCGACCAGTTGCGGTTGACGCTGGCGCGCAGGTCGACCGCCGGCGCATTGTCCATCACGGCTTTCAGCGGGAATTTGGTCTCGATCTCCAGCGAACGGGTGACAGCGCTGTCCTGGTTGGTCGGGGTGGCGACCCAGCGCGCGCCGTCGAAATACACCACGGTGCGGGTGTAGTCGCTGATCTTGCGCTGCGAAGCGCTGATCGAGAGCAGCGCACCCTCGGCCCAGTAATGCTCGTAGGCGGCGTCGATGCCGAAGGCCAGTTCGGGCTTCAGGTTCGGGTTGCCCTGGAAGTCCAGCACGGTCGGGCTGTTGTTCTCGCTCGTGATGCGGCGCGGGCTCAGGCTCTGCAGGCCTGGCGCCTTGTAGGTGCGGGTCAGGGCCAGGCGCAGCTGGTCGCCCTTGCGTCCAGGGATCTTGTACAAGGTCTGCATGATCGGGCTCCAGACATTCGAGCTCGCCTCAGCGGCGCCGAAGGTGTTGCCCTCGGCGCGCGTGCGGATGCCTTCCCAGCGCGCGCCCAGGTACATCGACCAGGCCGGGGTGATGTTCCACTCGTCCTGCGCGAACACGGCCAGGCGCTTCACGCGCGCTTTGGCATCCTGGTCGAGCTCGCGCGCCGGACCGCGCAGGTGGTCGGTCTCGTCGCGCAGGTCGTCGCGGGTATCGACGCCGCCGTCCCAGCCGAAGGCGAAGGTGTGGCCCTTCTCGATGGTCTTCGCATACTTGCCGGTCGAGTTCACGCCGCGTTCGCGGCCCTTGATCAGGATGTCGCTGCGCAGGACGGGCGCGCCGTTCGCAGCGTCGGCGCTGCGAACGGTGACGCTTTCGCTGCTGCCGACGTTGATGCCCACCTTCAGGTCCAGCTTGCCCCCGTCGGCGAACTTGCGCGCCCAGCTCAGGTCCGAACGCAGGTAGTCGCCCTCGTTCTCCACTTCATTGAGCAGGTCGGCATACGGCTGCGGTGCACCGAGGACGGTTGTGCTCAGTTCGCGGAAACGGTTGTCGAAGCGGTTCGCATTGATGAAGGTCTGCGAGGTGATCGTATTGTCCTGGCCAAGGGTCCAGTTCAGGCGCGGGCTCAGGTTCAGGAAGGTGAACTTGCCCTTTTGTTCCAGAGCCAGGTTGCGCAGCAGGTTGGGCTGCCCGTCAGGCGCCGTGCCGCGCTCCTGGCCCCAGGAATCGAACTCGAAGCGGTCCTGGGCCGCGTTGGCCGACAGCGAATACGAGAAGTTGCCGTCACGGTCGGACAGCTGCAGGTTGACGTTCGGCCCGTAGGCATTGCTCGAAGCCCCGGCAGCGACCTTCAGCTCGCGCAGGCGGTTCTTCACCGAGCGCTTCAGGATGATGTTGATGGTGCCGGCCACCGACTGGGTCGAGAACTCGGCGCTGGCGGCGCGCAGCACCTCGATGCGCTCGATCGAGTCCGGCGCCAGCGAATCCATCGAGAAGCCGGCCGGCGCGCGCTCTCCGTTGACCAGGATCTGGGTATAGCCTGCGCCCAGGCCACGCATGCGGATCTCGCCGCCGCGGCCGTTCGCGCCGGTGTTCACGGTGATGCCGGGCACGCGCTTGAGCACGTCGAGCACATTGGTGTCGCCGTACTTGGTGATCTCCTCGCTGCTCACGACGATCTTGGTCGCGGTGTCGTCGCGGCGCGGGTCATAGGAGTTGGCAGTACCCTTGATCTCGACCTGTTCGATCTTCTTTTCGATGGGCTTGGAAACCGGCTGCTTCGACGGCTGCGCGTCCTGCGCAGCAGCGGGAAGGCAGAGGCTGACGGCTGCTGCGAGCACGGTCAGGCGAAACGGAGAAACAGCATGCATATAGTGAGAGTCAGCTCATGGCGAATGGGGCAGTCATTGTCCCAGACGCAAATCATGTTGTCTCTTGAAAACGTATATGGATGCCAGCTTTTATCCACCGCGCATGTCGTCAATATGCCCTGCCGCGCTTGGCGGTCCAGGGGACTGGAGTACACTGGCGCGATGGAAGCGGACAAACATGCGTTGCTGTAGGTTATCGCCGCTATAATGCGCCATCGAATGTAAACTGAGAGGCCTGCTAAAGTGTCCCGATTAAAAGTCTTGCCCCAATATGTGATGCCGAAAACGGCGCTGACCAACTTCGCCGGCCGCGTGGCCGGGGCGAAGGGCGGCGCGATGACCACGCGCCTGATCCGCTGGTTCGTCGGCAAGTACGGCGTCAACATGGACGAGGCGGCCAATCCGGACATCGCGAGCTACGCGAGCTTCAACGAGTTCTTCACGCGCCCCCTGCGGGACGGCGCCCGCCCGCTCGCCCAGGCCGATTTCGTCTGCCCGGTCGACGGCGCCATCAGCCAGTTCGGCGACATCGACGATCACCACATCTTCCAGGCCAAGGGCCATAAGTTTACGTCTGCGGAGCTGGTGGGCGGCGACGCCACCCTTGCCGCGCACTTCCAGCACGGCCACTTCGCCAACCTCTACCTGAGCCCGAAGGACTACCACCGCATCCACATGCCCTGCGACGGGCGATTGATGCGCATGATCTACGTGCCGGGCAAGCTGTTCTCGGTGAACCCGACCACGGCGCGCGGCGTGCCGGGCCTGTTCGCACGCAACGAGCGCGTGGTCTGCGTATTCGAATCCGAGGAACACGGACCCTTCGTGATGACCCTGGTCGGCGCCACCATCGTCGGCAGCATGGCCACCACCTGGCATGGCGTGGTGAACCCGCCGCGCATGGAACGCATCTGCGAGTGGAACTACGACAGCCAGCCGGTGGTGCTGAAAAAAGGCGAAGAGATGGGCCGCTTCCTGCTGGGTTCGACCGTCGTCATGTTGTTCAGGAAGGGCGCGATTTCCTTCAACGGGGACTGGGCGCCGGAGCGTCCGGTGCGCCTGGGCGAAG
Organism: Pseudomonadota bacterium; assembly: GCA_040758275.1. Classification (GTDB taxonomy): domain Bacteria; phylum Pseudomonadota; class Gammaproteobacteria; order Burkholderiales; family Burkholderiaceae_D; genus Telluria. The sequence goes on along the minus strand of JBFLVV010000006.1, from coordinate 24,789 downwards.
TGATGGGGAACCATCCGCGCTGAGGCCCCTGTGCCCTTTTTCCCGGCACGTCTCCTCCATCAAATCCAGGAAGGCCCGGGTCTTGGCCGGCATCAGCCGGCGTCCCGGGAACACCGCCCAGCCGCTCGCCAGCGGCAGATCCCATTCCGGCAGCACCCGCACCAGTTCGCCCGTCTTCAGGTAAGGGGCGGCGAAGGTCTGCGAGCTGGCCGCGATACCCGCGCCGCGCGAGGCGATCCGCGCCAGCAGTTCGGGAGAGTTGGCGGTCAGGCGCGCCTGCAGCGGACGTTCCCAGCGCTGCTTTCCGCGCGAGAGCACCCAGGGCACGGCGCCGCCATTGCGGCTCAGGATGCATAGCAGGTCGTGCTGGAGCAGGTCGTCGGGATGCTCGGGCAGGCCATGCTTGCCCAGGTAGACCGGTGAGGCATAGAGCCCGAAGTATTCGGTATTGATCGGCCTTGCGTTGAGCGAGGCGTCGTCCGGCAAATCGCCCATGCGGATGGCGATGTCGTAGTTCTCGGCGATCAGGTCGACCCGGCGCGGCGACAGGTCCATCTCCAGCGAGACCGCCGGGTAGCGCTCGATGAAGCGCGCGATCACCTCGTGCAGGCCGATATTGGCGAAGTCGCCCGGCACCGACATGCGCAGCTTGCCGCTGGGCGCCCCCTGGCGGTGCTGGGCCAGGGCGCCGGCCGCCTCCACCTGCTCGGCCACGGCGCGCGCATGCTCGAACAGGCTGGCGCCGAACTCGGTGACGACCAGCTTCCTCGTGGTCCGCTGCAGCAGGCGCTCGCCCAGGCGCTGTTCGAGCAGCGCGATGCGGCGCGAGACGGTCGATTTCGGCAGCTGCACGCGCTCGGCGGCGCGGCTGAAACTGCCCGCCTCGACGATGCGGGCAAAGAGCAGCAGGTCATTCGGTTCGACATCCATGATTGTTCCATCAGCAGAATAATGTTATCCATTCTACTGGCTTCCGCATTGATTTTGGAACCTATACAGTGTGTCCATCAACACTTTCTTGGAAACGAAGGGACACACAATATGAACATCCTGCAGATCACCTCCAGCGTCCGTGGCAACGATTCGGAATCGACCCGCGTCACCAACCTCGTCGTCGACAAGCTGGTCGCCGCCAACCCCGGCGCGACCGTGGTTCGCCACGACTTCGGCGCCCAGCCGCATCCCCTGCTGGACGGCGCCGCGGTCGGCGCCCTGTTCACCCCTGCGGACAAGCGCACGCCGGAACAGGCCGCCCGCGTGGCCCTGGACGACGCCCTGATCCTTGAGGCGCAAGCGGCCGATGTGATCGTGATCGGCGCGCCGATGTACAACTTCGGCATGCCGGTGCAGCTGAAGAACTGGTTCGACGCGATCGCCCGCGCCGGCGTCACCTTCCGTTATACCGAGAGCGGTCCGGAAGGCCTGCTGAAGAACAAGAAGGTCTATGTCGCCACCTCCCGCGGCGGTGTGTACCCGGTGGAAGCCGACCCGCAGGTGCCGACCCTGCGCATGCTGCTGAACTTCCTCGGCTTGACCGACCATGAATTCATCTACTCGTCGGGCATGAGCATGGGTCCGGAGGCGGCAGCGAAGGGCCAGGAAGCAGCAAACGCCGCCGTGGAAGCCGCGGTCGCGTAAAATCTGCCGCTCTCGCGAGCGGCGCCAACCAACAGGAGAACAGCATGAGTGAAGCAGTCATCAGCAATGTCATCAACAAGTCGCGCGGCATCGAACGCCTGGTCGCCGGCCAGTTCGTGATGGATGGCGCGGGCGTGAAGATCAACCGCGTGCTCACCGGTCCCCTGCAGCGCCGCCTCGATCCCTTCCTGATGCTGGACGCCTTCGGTTCCGACAAGGCCGGCGACTACATCGCCGGCTTCCCGGAGCACCCGCACCGCGGCTTCGAGACCGTCACCTACATGCTGCACGGCCGCATGCGCCACCGCGACAGTGGCGGCAACGAGGGCCTGGTGACCGACGGCGGCGTGCAGTGGATGACGGCCGGCCGTGGCGTGATCCACTCCGAGATGCCGGAGCAGAGCGAGGGCCTGATGGAGGGCTTCCAGCTCTGGCTCAACCTGCCGGCCAAGGACAAGATGACAGACCCGTGGTACCGCGACATCCCGACCGAGGAAGTGCCGCGCTTTACCAGCGAGGAAGGCGTGACGGTGCAGGTGATCGCCGGCGAGACCCATGGCGTCAAGGGCGCGGTGCAGCGCGAGCATACGCTGCCGCTCTACCTCGACATCGAGATCCCGGCAGGCAGCACCTGGGAACAACCCGTCCCGCAGGGTCACAATGCCTTCTTCTACGTGTATCGCGGTGACGTGGTCGTCGACGGCAAGGGCGTGGGCAAGACGAAGATGGCGATCCTCGACAACGCGCCAGGTGCGGACGGCATCCGCATCAAGGCGGTCGAAGCGACCCGGCTGATCCTGCTGGCGGGACGTCCGCTGAACGAGCCGATCGCCCAGCACGGTCCATTCGTGATGAACTCGACGGAGGAGCTGTACCAGGCCTTCGACGACTTCCGGGCAGGACGCTTCGCCTGAAGCTATACTGACGGGATGACGTTCGTTCATCCCGTTTTTTTATGCCCTTGTTAGACACAGTCGCCGATTTACTGGCCCGCGCCAGCCGTGCACTCGGCTTCGAGACCCTTGAGTCCTTCCCGCCCGGCCACGCCCATGCGCGCACGCGCTGGAACAAGGCCTATTTCGACATCGCTTCCGACACCAGGCCGGATGCGATCGAAGCGCGGATCTGCGAAGCGATCGGCAATACCCCCTATGTGTTCGGCGAGATCGTGCATCCCACACCGCGCATGCAGCGCGCCTTCCTCGCCGTGATCGAACAGCGCCTGCGCCGTGCGCACGGGGCGCCCGTCGACCTGGCGGCGCTGCTGGTGAATGCCTACCGCAGTCCGTATACGGTCGAAGTCGTGCCGGGGCTGCGGCAGGCGATCCGCGATACATCGGAATATGAGCCGCATGTGCAGGCCAATGCTGTCCTGGCCTTCCTTGCTGACGCGCCGGCGGCGTTTGGGGTGATCGAAGCGCGGCCTTGATGCAGGCTCGGTTTGGACCCGTGGGCGGAGGACCGCCCACGCGTTCAACTACACGGTGATTTGCTGCGATGCCGGTTTCTTCGCATTCCCCGGCACGTAACGCTCGCGCAACAGCATGAAGGGCGTCTCCACCACCTTATAGAGCAGCCACCCGGTCAGCACCGAGAGCAGCAAGAGGCTGACAATGGTGAGCGGATGCTCGGCCCCGTAACCCAGCCCCCGCATCCACTTCGCCGCCATCACACAGACCGGCTTGTGCAGCAGGTAGATCGCGTAAGACCACAGGGCGAGCGCGCCGGCGCCCGGCACGCGCAAGTTGCGCAGCAGCGAGCCTTCGGCCACGCCGGCCACGATCAGCAGGGAAAAGCCCAGCGCCATCAGCGGAAAACCGAACACGGTGATGCCGAAGCCGTAGCGGTCGTCGAGGAAGAACCAGAACGCCACGCCGCACAGCGCGACGCCGATCAGGCCCATCGCGTTACCATGCCGGGTCAGGCGCGCCCACGCCCCCGGATGATGGTTGCGCAGCAGCGCCAATGCCACGCCCGCCAGCAGCTCGTCGTACCTGCATAAGCTAGAGTAATAAATGTACTTGAAGTAGAAGTAAAGCTTATGAGTGTGGGCATCCATCTCCTGCCACAGGTCCGCGCGGATCAGCATCCCCGCCATGAAGGCCAACACGATGCCGGTCCAGGCCAGCCGCAGCGAGCCCCCGCATGCCGCACCGACCAGGGCCGCCGCCGGCAGCAGCATGTAGAACTGCTCCTCGATCGCCAGCGACCAGCTGTGCGAAAACGCGCTGCCCGGCTCCAGCGCGAAGTTCTGGATGAAGCTCGCGTACTTCCACAACGGAAGCAGCGGCGCATCGCCCCGGAATGCCGGCCACAGGAAGTACAGGGCCAGCACCACCCAGTAATTCGGCAGCGTACGCAGCAGGCGGCGCGCATAGAAGTGCTTCAGCGAGAAGCCGCCGGGCGACTTCATCGCCGCGAAGATCTGGTTGCCGATCAGGTAGCCCGACAGCGCGAAGAACAGGTCCACGCCGACCCAGCCGACATCGCCCACCCAGCCGAAGGTCGGCGCGTCGCTCACGAATAGCACGTAGTGATGCAGCACGACGAAGGAGACGGCGAGCGCGCGCAGGGTGTCGAGGCCGTGGACGCGAACGGTGGACGAGGAATGCATGCGGCTGGGGCAAGTGCAGAAAATGCCGATCATGCCACGCGCCCTCGCCCGCCGCCATCTTTACCGATAGAATATCGGCACCATTTATTCCGAGCCCCGCCGCAATGACCTCCTCCAGCCAGTACCAGTTCAAATCCGTCAACTACACCGGCATCCAGCCCGGCCCGCGCGTCATCATCATGGGCGCGACCCATGGCAACGAAGTCTGCGGCACCATCGCGATCCGCCGCGTGATGGAAGAAATCGACAGTGGCAAGCTGCACATCGCCGCCGGCAGCGTCACCTTCGTGCCGATCGTGAACCCGAAAGCCTACGAGCAGAACACCCGCAACGGCGACCGCAACCTGAACCGCAACCTGTTCCCGAAGGGCGACCCGCAGGACTTCGAGGACCACATCGCGAACTGGCTCTGTCCCCTGCTCGCCCAGCACGAGGTGCTGCTCGACCTGCACTCCTTTAACGCGGTCGGCGGCCTGCCCTTCGTGATGGTCGGTCCACTGAACAATGATGGCCCGCTGCAGCCCTTCAAGCATGCGGAAAAAGAGCGTGCGCTGGCCCGCCGCCTGGGCGTGAAGCGCTTCGTGGACGGCTGGCTGGCCACCTACGGCGACGGCGTCAAGCGCCGCAGCCGCAATGCCGACGAACTGGAGACCGTGCTGCGCTACGGCGTCGGCACCACCGAATACATGCGCAGCACCGGCGGCTGGGCCCTGACCCTGGAATGCGGCCAGCACGTCGACCCGGCCGCGCCGGAAACGGCTTACCGCGCCATCATGAACACCCTGGCGCACCTGAAGGTGATCGATGCGCCGGACCCGGAGCCGATCGCCTTCGACGACATGGAAGCGCTATCCATGGTGACCGTGCACGACAAGCTGCACGCGGACGACCAGTTCAGCCGTGCCTGGGCCAGCTTCGACCCCGTGAACGAAGGCGACGAGATCGGCGTGCGCGCCGACGGCGCCGTCGTGAAGGCGGAATTCAGCGGCCGCATCCTGTTCCCGGACGCGAAGGCCTCCGCCAACTCGGAGTGGTACTACATGACGCGGCCGAACCCCTCGTTCGGCCGCGAGTAAGAACGCTTCAGGCCGGCGACAGGAACTTGAGCGCGATGATGCCGGCGGCGATCATCGCGATCGCGCCAAGGCGCATGGCGCCGGCCGGTTCGTTCAGCAGCACCATGCCGGCGATCGCCGTGCCGACCGTGCCGATGCCGGTCCAGACCGCGTAGGCGGTACCGAGCGGCAGGTGGCGCAAGGCGAGGCCCAGCATGCCCACGCTGCCCAGCATCGCCAGCAGGGTCCACAGCGAAGGCATCAGTTTGGTGAAGCCGTTCGTGTACTTCAGGCCGACCGCCCACGCCACCTCCAGCAGCCCTGCGATGAACAGATATACCCAGCTCATTGTTACTCCCTATCCTGTGCAAAAGCGCCGAGTATAGCGGCCGCAAGCAGGATTTCCGCATATATCGTAAGATGACGATATTCGGATCGAAAGAAACCGATACAAGGAAGAAATCATGGACATCGACGCGATCCACAAGGCCCTGGCAAACCCGGTGCGGCGCCAGATCCTGCACTGGCTGAAGGATCCGCACCAGCACTTCGCCGAGCAGGAACACCCGCTCGACATGGGCGTGTGCTGCAAGCTGATCGACCAGCGCACCGGCCTGTCGCAATCGACCGTGTCGGCCCACCTGGCCACCCTGCACAAGGCCGGGCTGGTGAGCACGCGGCGCGTCGGACAGTTCATCTTCTTCCAGCGTAACGAGGAGGTCATCCAGGCCTTCCTCGACCAACTGAACGACGGACTTTAGGAGTACCCCAATGACTACGATGTTTGATCCGCTGCGCGTTGGCGCACTCGAACTGCCGAACCGCATCATCATGGCCCCGCTGACCCGCTCCCGCGCCGTCGGGGCGGGCCGCGTGCCGAACGCGATGATGGCCGAATACTATGTGCAGCGCGCCAGCGCCGGCCTGATCCTGTCGGAAGCCACCGCCGTGACCCCGATGGGCGTGGGCTACGCCGACACCCCGGGCATCTGGTCTAGCGAACAGGTCGAAGGCTGGAAGCTCGTCACCGAGGCCGTGCACAAGGCGGGTGGACGCATCGTCCTGCAACTGTGGCACGTCGGCCGCATCTCGGACCCGCACTTCCTCGACGGCCAGCTGCCGGTCGCGCCGTCGGCGATTGCCGCCAACGGCCACGTCAGCCTGCTGCGCCCCAAGCGTGACCACGTCACCCCGCGCGCGCTCGAGACGGCCGAGATCCCGGCCATCGTTGCCGCCTACCGCAAGGGCGCCGAGAATGCGAAGAAGGCCGGCTTCGACGGCGTCGAGATCCACGGCGCCAACGGCTACCTGCTCGACCAGTTCCTGCAGGATTCCACCAACCAGCGCAGCGACCAGTACGGCGGCTCGCTGGAAAACCGCGCCCGCCTGATGCTCGAAGTGACGGACGCCTGCATCGAGGTCTGGGGCGCGGACCGCGTCGGCATGCACCTGGCGCCGCGCGGCGACCAGCACACCATGGGCGACTCGAACCCGCGCGAGACCTTCGGCTACGTCGCCCGCGAGCTGGGAAAACGCGGCATCGCCTTCATCTGCGCCCGCGAAGCCATCGGCGACGACAGCCTGCGCGCCTACCTGAAGAAGGAATTCGGCGGCGTCTACATCGCCAACGAAAAGCTGACCAGGGAAAGCGCGGAGCAGCTGATCGCCTCCGGCGAAGCGGATGCCGTGGCCTTCGGTGTGTGGTTCATCGCGAACCCGGACCTGCCGCAGCGCTTCGCGCAGAATGCGCCGCTGAACCAGCCGAAGCCGGAGCTCTTCTATGCACCGGGGGCTGAAGGTTATATCGACTACCCGGCGCTCGCCTGACCCGGCATCACCTCCGTCGCCCCGGCGCAGGCCGGGGCCCGCTTCCCCTCTCATTGTTCATCCCGCCTCCCTGGGCCGCACATCCCGTACGTACGTTCTACAAAACGATATGCATGTGGTGTGTATGACAGCTTTCTCATGCTATTCTTGCGCGATTATTTTTAGCGCACACCCATAGCGCGCTGTCCTCCAGGAGACCACGTGAAACACTTCGCACCCCGCGTACTGGCCTTGGCCATCGCGTCAAGCTTTGCCTTTAACGCCGCCCACGCCGCGCCCGCTCCGGCACGCGCCGAGAACGCCTATCTGTCGGAAGCCGATGCCATGGCAAGGTCAAGCCGTGTGTCGAACGTGGACTACGTGCTCGACTTCACCCTGACCGGCAAGGAGACCTTCGCCGGCACCACCACGGTCACCTTCGACCTGAAGGATACCGACTCGGCGCTCACCATCGACCTGAACAAGGCGACGGTGAAATCGGTCACCATCAACGGCAAGCAGGTCACCCCGACCTACAACAACTGGTTCGTCACCCTGCCGGCCGACACCCTGGCCAAGGGCAAGAACACCGTCACTATCGCCTACGAACGCCTGCACAGCACCAATGGCGAAGGCCTGCACCGCATGGTCGACCCGGTCGACGGCAAGGTCTACACCTACTCGCACTTCGAGCCGGCAGCCGCCCACCAGATGTTCGCGGTGTTCGACCAGCCCGACCTGAAGGCCACCTACACCGTCACCGTGAACGCGCCGAGCGACTGGCACGTGGTGACCACCACCCGCGAATCGAACATCGCCGACGCCACCGGCGGCAAGCGCTGGACCTTCCCGAAGACGAAGAAGCTCAGCCCCTACAACTTCTCGCTGCACGCCGGTCCTTACCAGGTCTGGGAAGACAAGAGCGGCAAGTACCCGATGCGCCTGTTCGCGCGCCAGTCGGTCGCCAAGCAGGTGACCCCAAGCGACTGGTTCCGCTACACCAAGAGCGGCCTCGAATTCTTCGACAATTACTTCGGCATCCCTTACCAGTTCGAGAAATACGACCAGCTGCTGGTGCCTGACTTCCTGTACGGTGCGATGGAAAATGCCGCCGCGATCACCTTCGCCGAAGGCGGCTTCCTGTACAAGTCCGAGATGACCCCGGCACAGAAAATGCGCCTGGCCGAAGTCATCATGCATGAGATGGCGCACCAGTGGTTCGGCGACCTGGTCACCATGAAGTGGTGGAACGGCCTGTGGCTGAACGAGAGCTTCGCCTCCTTCATGGCGACCCTGGCCACCGCTGAAGCGACCGAATTCAAGGACGCCTGGCAGTCCTTCTACCAGCAGGACAAGCAGGGCGCCTACATCCAAGACCAGAAGGTCTCGACCCACCCGATCGAAGTGCCGGTGCCGTCCTCGGCCAACGCTTTTGATAACATCGACGCGATCACCTATTCGAAGGGCGCCTCGACCCTCAAGCAGCTGCGCCACATGCTGGGCGAGGAAGTGTTCCGCAAGGGCGTGCACAACTACCTGGTGAAGTACTCCTGGCAGAACGCGAAACTGGAAGACTTCATCGGCAGCCTGGGCCAGGCTGCCGGCCGCGACCTGTCGAAGTGGACCCAGGACTGGCTCTACCAGGCCGGCGTGAACACCATCACCGCCAACTACAGCTGCAAGGCCGGCAAGATCAACGCCTTCTCGCTGCAGCAGACCGCACCGAGCAAGGAACTGCCGACCCTGCGCGAACAGCGCGTGCAGGTCGCCGCCTTCAAGCGCGTGAACGGCAAGCTGGTGCTCGACAAGAACGTCCCGATCACCTATGCGGGCGCGAAGACGAACGTCCCGGGCCTGGTGGGCGCCGCCTGCCCTGACCTGGTCTATCCGAACTACCAGGACTGGGGCTTCGTGAAGGTCAACCTGGACCAGCGCAGTTTTGAAACCGCACGCACCACCCTGGCCGGCGTCGAGGATCCGCTGCTGCGCGCCATGCTGTGGCAAGCCCTGTGGGACGGCGTGCGCGACGCCAAGCTGCCGCTGAACGAATTCATCAAGGTGGCCCTGGCGAATGCGCCGCAGGAGAAGGATTACACCCTGCTGGGCGACGTGCTGGGCAAGGTCGCCGCATCGAAGGGCTACATCAACTCGATGGGCATCGACAATGCGTGGTCGAAACAGACCGCCAAGCAGCTGGAAGACATGGCCTGGCAGGGCGTGGTGGCCAACAAGGGCAACGACAGCTTCCAGCGCAGCTGGTTCGGTCTCTACCTGGGCCTGTCGAGCAGCCCGGAGGCGCTGGCGCGCCTGGCCGGCATGCTGGAGGGCCAGGGTACGGAAGGCGTGAAGATCGGCCAGGACCAGCGCTGGTCCATCATCACCCGCCTGAACCGCTACAACTACCAGGGTTCAGCCGCCCTCCTCGCGGCTGAACAGGAACGCGACAAGTCCGACACCGGCCAGGGCGCGGCCCTTGCCGCCACCGTGGTCCGTCCGGATCCAGCGGTGAAGGCCGAGTGGCTGGCCAAGGTCGAAGACCTGCAGACCAAGCTGCCGTTCTCGCGCCTCCGCACCGCGATGGGTGCGATGTACCCGGCCGAGCAGAAGAAGCTCGACGAGCTGACCGCGGAAGCGCGCCTGGCCAAGCTGCCGGCGATCGACAAGGCGGCCGGACCGGTCTTCATGCGCACCTACGCGGGCACCATGATCCCGGCCAGCTGCACCCCGGCGAGCGTGGCGCGCCTGACGAAGGCGGCGAACACCATGAAGGACCTGAGCGCCGGCACCCGCCGTTCGCTGCTCGACACGCTGCAGGAAGACCAGCGCTGCGTGGCGATCAAGCAGGCCCTGACCGCGCCGAAGTTCTAAGGACTGGATGCGGCAGCCGGCGTTGAGCTACGGCCCGGCGGCGCTCCTGCGCCGCACGCCCTCATGGGGGCTGCTGCTGACCCTCGGCCTGCACCTGCTGCTGCTTGCCAGCTGGCGGATCGCGCATCCGCCAGCCGCCGACACCGTTGAAGAGCGGGTGTTCGAGCTGATTCCCCTTCCCCCTCCCGTTCCCGACAAGCCGGCGCCACACGTCGTTGTCCCGCCGCCCGCCGCTCCTCAGGTCCGCAGTGTGCCGGCGCGCCGCGCCAACCGGGAAGCCGAAGCCATCACCGCGCCTGTCGAAGCGCCGCGCCCTGCCGCCGATTCCTTCGCACCCGCACAGGAACCGGCGCCCGCCGAGGCGGCGCCGGACAGCATGGCGGCGCGCGCCCGGCGCGACGCCGTCGCCATCGACCGCGAGATGCGCAAGGGGAAGTCCGGCGTGCCGGAGTACGCCGACACCGCGTGGGGACGCTTCGTGGGCGGCCTCGAGGACGCCCGCAAGGACACCAGCTTCTCCATCACGACCGAAAGCTATACTTCGCCTGACGGGCAGACCATCTACCGCTTCCGGCGCGGCGGCAGGTATTTCTGCCGTACCAGCGGCTTCGTGCGGCCACGCATCGGCGGCGCCGAAGGTGGCGGGGTGGAACTCTTCGATTCGCGCGGTCACGAAGGCGGCGCCGGCCAGGTGCGCTGCCCCAGCCAAGCAGTGTGGAAGCGCGACTAGCCGCCGTTCTGTTTCGCGCCGCCGGGCCCGCACAGCTCCGCCACCCGGCGCCACGCGCCCGTGCCTTCGCACACCACCGGCGGGCGCTCCTGCAGCAGCTTGCCGAGGTCGAGCGGCTTGCCCTCGTTGACGATGACGCCGCGGTTGATCGGAATGCAGATCGCGTCGTGCCAGGCGGCCGCGTAACCGTCCGGTGTGGGCAAGGGCCCGCGCAGGCGCACGGCGGCCGCTTCGCACTCCTTCTGCGTTTGAAAGCTTCCTTTCAAGCTCGTACTCTCCAACATCACATCGCGGTGCTGCTGCAGGTAGAGCATGAGGATCATCGTAAACATTATCTCTCCAGACAAGGCGCCTGCATCCCGCACGCCTGAGCTTCTTCAAATCGGCCTCCAGGGGCGCAGGCTAGCCTGTGGGATTCTCGAGGGGATCCCATGTTCAAGCTCGTCACCTGGAATATTCAGTCCGGCCGCAGCCCGGACGGCAAAACCGATCTCGACCGTATCATCGCCTGCCTCGACCGCTTTTGCAGTTTTGACATGCTTTGTGTACAAGAAGTTTCGAGCGGCTATACGGAGGACGGCGAAGACCAGTTCGCCATGCTGCGCGAACGCCTGCCCGGCTACACCGGGATCGAAGCCATCGCCTGCGATACCGCGGTGCCGGGCGGCAGGCCCGGACGGCGGCGCTTCGGCATGATGGTGTTCTCGCGCCACCCGGTCCTGCAGGCGCTGCGCCACTCCCTGCCTTGGCCGCCGGAGCCCGGCGTGATGGGCATGCCACGCACGGCGCTGGAGCTGACCGTGGACGCGCCCGGCGGCCAGCTGCGCGTCGTCAGTGTCCACCTCGAATATTTTTCCCAGCGCCAGCGCATGGCCCAGGTCGAGCGCCTGCGCGAACTGCACCGCGAGGCGAGCCAGCACGCGCGCTGCCCACAGGCGGCGGGCAACGGCCCCTTCGCGCCGACGCCGCGCGCACTGCCCGCCCTGCTGGCCGGCGACTTCAACATGCTGCCCGGCTCACCGGAGCACCAGCGCCTGCTGGCTCCATTCAGCGACGGCACCCAGCCCTGGCGCGACTGCTGGCACCTGGCCCAGCCCGGCCGCCGCCATGCGCCCACCGTAGGCCTGCACGACCACCATCCGGAAGCCTGCGCACCCTTCACCTTCGACTACGTGTTCGCCAGCGCCGACCTGGCCGGCCAGGTAAGGCGGGTGCGGGTCGACGCCAGCGAACAGGGGTCAAGCCACCAGGCACTGCTGGTCGAGCTCGACTGGGGCGCCTGAGCACGTCCGCCTCCCCGGCACCGTACAATGGCGGTTTGGCGGCATCTGCCGCCCAACAGCAACACGAGGCCACACTTGGATTGGGATTATCCGCACCCCTTCATTTTTCCCGTCACGCCCCAGCCCGGCGATATCGACGGCCTGAACCACACGAACAACGCCGTCTACGTCCGCTGGTGCGAGCAGGCCGGCTGGGCGCACTCGCACCAGCTCGGCCTGACCCTGGACGACTACCGGCGCCTGGACCGCGCGATGGCGATCCGGCGCGGCGACTATGACTACCTGCTGCCAACGGTGCTCGGCGAAGCCCTGCTACTGTCCACCTGGCTGACGGCCGGCGACGGCAAGCTGGCGATGGAACGCCGCTTCCAGCTGCGCCGCGAGAGCGACGGCGCCACCGTGCTGCGCGGGCGTTGGGACCTGGTCTGCATCGAGATCGCCAGCGGCCGTCCGCGCCGCATGCCGGCCGAATTCCTCGACGCCTACATGCCGGCGGTGGCGCTGGCGACCGGCGCCGGCCAGGCCTGAGGTCCCGGATGGCGTGTTGAGCACGCTCAAGGAAGACGTTGAGCTAACCGGCCCCCCTTCGGCTTGTGCCGCGTCAAACTGGACGGGTCACACCGCCACGAGGAAAAGATGCCGCGCACACCCGATCATGCCGCACCCGGCTCACTGCGCACCGCCTTGACGGCAGGGTGGCTGGCGGCAGCGCTGCTTGCGCTGCTGTTCTCCGCCCTGCTCGGCGGCTGCCGCCTGCGCGACGGCGGTCAGGAAGACCTCGTCATCCCGCAACTGGTGCGCACCGAGCTCTATGTCGCCCCTTCAGGCTCGGACAGCAATCCCGGCACCCGCGAGGAACCCTTCCGCACCCTCGCCCGCGCTGCCCAGGCCGCCACGCCCGGCACCACCGTCCACGTCGCCCCCGGCATCTATTTCGGCGGGGTGCGCACCACCACGCACGGCACCGCCGAGGCGCGCATCGTCTTCGAATCGAGCGAGCGCGGCGCCGCGCGCGTCGTGCCGCCGCTCGACTCGCGCCAGCCCTCGGCCTGGGACAACCGCGCCAACTACCTCGACATCATCGGCTTCGAGATCGACGGCACCCAGTACCAGAGCGGCATCAAGTGGCTGAGCGGCATCTACAACGCCGGCTCGCACAACGGCATCCACCACAACCACGTCCACCACATCGGCACCGACGTGCCATGCGAGCCGCGCGGCGGGGCCGGCATCGGCGTGGACGGCTACTACAAGGGCAACGACGCCGACGTCGCCGGCAACCACGTGCACGACATCGGCCCGCCTGACTGCCGCACCATGCACGGCATCTACGTCGGCACCACGGCCAGCGTGCGCGACAACATCATCTACCGCGCTTCCGGCAGCGGCATCCACCTGTGGCACGACGCCAGCCACGTCACCATCCGCGGCAACACGGTGGCCGCCTCCGGCATCGGCATCTTCGTGGGCAGCGGCGACTTCTACCATGGCAAGGGGCCGAACGACCACACCCACACGGTGAACAACATCGTGTTCGACAATATCCAGGGCGTCGTGGAACAGGGCGCGACCGGGCCCAACCTGAGCTATCGCCACAACCTGGTCTACCAGAACGCGGAGGGCGACTGGAAGCTCTCGCCGGGGCGCCAGCACACCGGCACGGTCAGCGCCCCGCCGCTATTCGCCGGCTACCACCGCTCCCAGCCGGTGCCGGACTTCCGCCTGCGGCCCGGCTCGCCCGCCATCGGCAAGGGCCTGCCACCGAGTGCGACGGATACCGTGGCGATGCAGCCGATACGCCAGCCGGATATCGGCGCCGTACCGCACGACGGACCGGGGCCGGCGGGGTTGACGCAATCATCGCCTTGAACTGAATAGCACACGCTATAGAGGTTTCCAAGAGATGAGGAGGCAGGCGAGCAAACGAGCGGTTTGGCACATTTGGGAGTGGCATCTCAGCGCTCGGAGCCAGACCTGGGACCTTGGGTATCGACCCAAAGCGGACAATTTTCACCGATCGTATTTCGCCAAAAAGTCCTCAATCTCCTGGTCCGCTGCTACCCAATTGGTACCACGTGCCTCATGCATGCTGACAAGTCCAAGCAGCTCAGTCAAGCTGTCGGCCCAAAAACGCATGCCGTCTTTCTCAGCGTACCAGCCGTCATTTCCCGGTGCCGTAACGGTATATGCTTTTTGGCTGAGAACAAGGTAAGCCGGGACTTCCGCGTTGGCAGCTGCACAGAGAAGCGGTTGCGCTTCATTCATACAATATTCCGATGAGTCCAACATTTGAACGTCTTGGGGACCACCTGTGCTTGCTTCTGGCCGGAACAGTTTCATTCAAAGGACCGCGACCGACCCATAGCGGAAGTGCGTAGCTTTTGAAAAGGGTCATTCCGCACCTGAATTAAGCCGGGTCGCGAAGCGGCCTTTGCTTGAATGAGCTGTTAGGCCTATCAATCATGGACTCTGAATCTCGCCGATGCTCTTTGCCGTACCAAATGCCGAGACCAGGGCCGAGTGCCTCATAAGCGCGAGGTAAAACTGATGCGGAGTAAAGCTTGGCAACTGCTAGCTTGTTTCTCACGTGCCGGTGAATTCTTCCTGAAATTAAGCGCATAGCAGGCCAATCAATGTCTTCGGTTGGTAAAGCGCTGCGCTGTAGCGCGCCTGCCTCATTCCAGTGGCTGAAGTTCGAAGAATGAAGAAGTCCTCCCTCAATGCGCCCTTGCGCGAATTGCATTAGACCTGCTCCTTCCAAAGAGGTTCTATGACCGCCAATGTCTGGACGGAGCTTGAATGTCTTGAAGATGGGGGAATTTGTCACGGTCGGAGACCATGCCCTAAGCAAAAAACATCCACCTTTGCGCTCATGCGCAATCGATCGCAAATCGTCGACGGAGCTTAGTTTTCTAATTTCGTGGTCAATCCGAGAATAGGCTTCATAGACAATCAGGTCCGTCTCCGAAAATACAAACTGCATTAAGCTGTAAAAGTCTTCGTCAAGACCAAAGAAATCGAGTTGCGCCATACAAGCCAATCGTTAGAAGTTGCCATTCAAAGCAGTATACTTTGTTTACCTGAGAGAAATGTATTTCTATCACTTCCGCTAATGACTCGACCTTGGTTTCCGGTGGCCGCTTCTGGTCGAACTCGGCCGTTCGGCTCAGCACCTTGCCAGGCTGCTGGAAAAGTCACAGACGGTCACGACCGACGGGAATCGTCCCACAGCAGACGTACGTTCGCATTAAACCTGGACGTCGCAATCGCCCCGTGACAATTCGGCGATGCGGGCAAGTCCTTGATCGATCGTCGGGCTCCAATGCGCGGGAACAACGACTATTCGCTCTAGTTTCAGCCGCCGCTTGCCGACCGTATTTAGACCGATTTCAATGCGATCACCGATCCGCCTTATCGACTCGACACCGTGGTAGCACCCAAACGCTTGGTCATTAAGTTCGATGTACAGGTAGGTGGAAAGTGTCATTGCTGAGTCAACGAACTAGCCTGTCATGCCCGCTTCTGCCCGATCTCGGTCCCCGAGCTCAATCAACATAGCAGGCAGATCCAGCGGAAATATTGCGGACCATCACGAAAGACCGTAGCCGACCCCATAGCAGCCGTTCGATTTTCCGATTATTTATCAACATACCACCGAATTTCGCTTAGCCCGGCGTAAGTGGAAAAGTGATTCCTGGCGGCTTCGAACGAAGGAAAGTGAGGACTAGTCGTACAACTGCCTAGCGCCCTAAATTCCCAGAAGAACACGTCGCCACTGTCTGAAATGGCGTAGTCGATGTAATCATCATTAACAGCGCCAGCAACCGCGAGCTCGATAGCCTCGATGTCAGCGGAACTGTAGTCCCATGTTCGTTGTAATAATCGAACGCTGTGCTGGTCTACGCCTTGGTACGACCATGTTCCCTCGGCTAACACGCGATCTACGAGAACCGTCGGTTCCCAATCTTTGCTAAACCTGCGCTGAAATATCATGTTTACGCCTCAATACAATCGGTGGAAACAAGATCGGCACATTCCGAGAATAGTTCTCTACTATGTTCGCTTTTGGCCCCGATAGCAGACGCACAGAATAAATCAGAGTACAAAGTGCTTACCAGCACAGCAATCAAGGGGATTTCTCAGACGCTCCAGGATATCCTGCCCAGTTCCTGCGATCGACTACGTGGCCTTCACAGGATCTCGTTGACCCGTTCCACCGGACGACAAAGTCGCACACCTTTCGGCGTGACAACGAAAGGCCGGTTGATCAGGATGGGATGTGCCACCATTGCGTCCAGCAAAGCCTCGTCGCCAATGCCCGGCGCATCCAGCTCCAATTCTGCGTACACCGCCTCCTTGCTCCGAATCGCCTCACGCACCGTGAGGCCAGCCGCCGCGATCATCTCCCGCAATTCCTCGCGCGAGGGCGGCGTGGCCAGGTAGTCGACGACCTGCGGCTCATGGCCCGCTTCGCGGATCGCCGCCAGGGTATTACGGGAAGTCCCGCAGCGCGGGTTATGGTAAATCGTGATATCCATTCGATGTAAGCTCGTCAATATTGCCTCGAATAAGGCGTGGTCTTGCTAATTAAACAGCAGCATGATAACCACAGCTCATGACTCCCACCAGCTTTTTTCCTTGTTCGTCTTTCCGCAGCACTATAGAATTCCTCGCTTATTTTTCCGCGGGAAGCGGAAATTACAGAATAACAATATATATCGCGACGGAGAAGTGATGGACGATTTCAAGCTGCGCCCTGAGAGCCTGCCTACCTGGGGCCAGCGTACCGCCCTGCGCCTGCTCAGGCTGGCCGGATGGGAACTGCGATACAAACCCCTGCCGGGTCCGCATGGCATCGCGGTGGTCTACCCGCACACCTCGAACTGGGATTTCCTGGTTGGCCTCCTGGGCAAATGGGCAATCGGCCTGAAGTTCCGCTGGGTGGCCAAGGACTCGCTGTTCCGCGGCCCGATGGGAACGATCATGCGCTACTGGGGCGGGATCCCGATCGACCGCCGTGCCTCGATGGGCGCCACCCGCCAGCTGGCCCAGACCATGCTCAACGAGAAATGGTGCTGGATCGGTATCACACCGGAAGGCACGCGTAGCTACCGCCCGCACTGGAAGAGCGGTTTCTACCACCTGGCCACGACCGCCAAGGTGCCTCTGCTGCTGGTCTACATCGACTACCGCGCCAAGGTGCTGAGCGTGGTCGACACCTTGACCGTGACTGGTGACACCGAGAAGGACATGGCCGCCATCGCCGCCGTCTACGAAGGCCGCCAGGCCCTGTATCCGGACCAGGCCGCACCGATCAAGCTGGCCCCGCCGCGCGACCCGTCCGAGCCGCAACGCCGCCGCGCCTAAGCCTTCCCCCCGCCTGCCGCCACGCGGCACGTTCAGAACTTCAGTCCCACCGCGAACGAGGCCGTATCGCGGTCGGTGGCCTGGTGATAGTCGCCTCCCCATGAAGGCTGGTAGCCCAGCTCCGCCAGGTAGCGCTGGCGGTACTCGAAGCGCAGCGCCAGGTTCGCCGACCTGCGCCCTTCATTGAGCAGCAGGTCTCCCGACCACCCTTTCACGTCATGCACGAACAGCAGGCTCACGCTGCTGGCCAGTAGCGGCAGCAGCGACGGCAAACGCGCGTCCAGGCGCAGCCGGTAACCCCAGGCATTCGGTGTCGCATAGCCGCGCAGGCTGCACTGGCGCGCGGCATCGCCCGTGGTCGCCGTGCACTGCCCATTGATGGGACCGACGCCGAAAATGTCGGCGCGGCCGTAACGCACCACGCTTGCCGCAGGCAGGCCGCGCGCATGCTTGCCCGCCAGTTCAGCCACCCCCGCCAGCTTGACGCCGCCCCACTGCCATTCTCGCCGCGCGCCCAGTTGCGCCTGCCACATCGGATACAGGTCGTAACCGTGGAAGACGCCGCCCGGCGCCACCGCATCCGCGCGGGCACGCAGCAGCGCGGGCGCCGTCGCGCTGAGAAAAGGCTGCAGCACGTCGCCAGGCGCGAGCATGAAGGGCGTGCCGGGACGGTAAGTCAGTTCGCCGTAGACGGCAGCCGCGCCCACCTTGTGCGAGAGCGTGAGCGCGCTGATGCGCAAGCCTTCCGGGTACTCGGTGAAATAGGCCATATTGCGCCCGTCCGGGTCGCCGGCAATCAGGGCCGGGCCGTCCGGACGGCTTGAACGCCGCAGGCTGGGCAAGGCGCTGCGGGCGTTGTAACGTGCGTGATAGAGGCCGACTTCAAGCTCCGTTCCCTGTGGGCGCCAGGTGAAGCCGACGCCGAATTCGCTGGCGTCCGGATGCGGTGTCGGCAGGCGTTTCTGGTAGGCGCCCAGCGGCAGCCGTGCGCGGTCGCTGACCATCGGCTGCCCCGACATCACCTTGTCGCAGCCGTCGACCAGGTAGTCGCTCATCGACCAGAGCGTTCCGCAGACGTCCAGCGTGGAGGGACGAAAGCCGGGCTGGTAATACGTTTCCATGCCGAATCCGGCCGCCGGTTCGAGGCGTCCGAACAGCATCGGGCGCGGCACCACGGTCTCGGCCTGCACCGGCGCGGCCCGGTGCAGGCCGGGGCCATCGCGCGGATTGAGTGCTTCCAGTCCGCCTGGCGTGAGCGCGCGTTCGCCCCAGGCGAGCGTCTGCTGGCCCAGGCGCAGGGTCAGGGGCAGTTCTGCCGGCATGAAGCGTCCCTGCACCCAGGCGTCCAGCACGGCCATGCCGGAAAAGCGCGAACGCCGCGGCGCCCCGCTGTCCGACAGCGGCGAACCGGCCGCATAACCGTTCGGCACATTGCCCCATGGCCGGCCGTCGCGGTGCATGCCGGCGTCGTGCCAGGCCTTGGCGCGCAGCAGGCCGGACCAGCTGCCCTGCACGGCCGAGATTTCGATGATCGCCTTGACGGCGCGCGAGACCGCGTCGCCTTTGTCGTAGTTGGTATTGGCGTCGTCCGCATTGCCGCCGCTGCCGAGGCCCGTGAGGCCGATGGCGGCGGCGTTCACGCCGGTCGTCAAGTGGGGATCGCGTTCCTGGACGCGCATGATGTGGCCCGCCATGATGCGGCCGCTGGCCTTGACGTCGGCGGCCGGCGCGGGACTGGACACCAGGAGGGCGCCGGCCAGCGCCGCCGCGTGCATGGTGGGCAGCAGGCCGCGCGCCCGGGCCGGCCCGGCAATCCTGTCGGCCGCGCTCCAGGTGGCGAACCGGGTCGCCGGTGTCTCGTGTCGGGTCATCCCTGCCCTCTTCTTATGCGGCCAGTCGATGGCGGCCCTATGCAGGTCGCGTAGGAACAATCCTACGTCGTGGGATGCGTTACGTCAATACACCTGCGGTTCAGCTGCGTCCCTTGCGCGACAGCAGGCGTTTCCACCCCAGGAGTTCACTGAGAGCGCCCGCCAGTATCAGGAGCCCGGCATGTTGCTGCTCGCCCAGCACATAGAGGGTGATTGCGGCGCCGAAGCAGCCGAGCATGAAAAGATGGTGACGCATCGTATTTCTCCTTATGGTGAAACGAACAGGGAATCGCCCCTCATCCAAGCAGGTCGTCCCAGGCCATGGCCGCGCTCAGGTAGAGGCGGCCACTCAGGGTTTGCAACAGATCGCTTTGCTTGAGCCTGTCCATCACCGGCCCCTTGACCTCGGCCAGGTGCAGCAACACGCCGCGCTGGCACAGCGAGGCATTCAGTTCCTTCAGTCCGAACAGGGCCGAGGTGTCGATCGCATTCACGGCCGACAGCACCAGCACCAGGTGCCGCGTGGCCGGATGCGCCGCGAGTTCGTCCTCGATGCGCTCGTTCACCGCTTCCACGTTGCCGAAGAAGAGGCCCGCGTCGACCCGCAGCATCAGGAGGCCCGGTGCGGTCGCAGCCGAATACCGGTCGATATTGCGGAAGTGCTCGGTGCCCGCGATGCGGCCCAGCACCGCGATGTGCGGCCGGCTGGCGCGCCAGATCAGGGCGCCCATCGACAGCGCCACGCCGACCACCACGCCCGCCTCCACGCCGAGGCCCAGCACCCCGGCCGCCGTGGCCACCAGGGCCGCCGCGTCGGCGCGGTCGTAATGCCAGGCCGTGCGCAGCAGCGACAGGTCAAGCATGCCGAGCACCGCCACGATGATGGTGGCCGCCAGCACCGGCAGCGGCAGCAGCGCCAGCCAGCCGTTGGGGGCGACCAGGGCAACGCCCAGCAGCACCGCCGTGATGATGCTGGCCAGCTGGCTGTTGGCGCCGGCCGCGAAGTTCACCGCCGAGCGCGAAATGCTGCCCGTGACCGGGAAGCCGCCGCTCAGCGCGCTGCCGATGTTCGCCGCGCCCAGGCCGACAAGTTCGGCATTGCTGGCCAGCTTCTCGCCGCGCTTGAGCGCCAGGGTCTGGGCGCCCGACATGCTGATCAGGAAAATCATGAAGCCGATCAGGAGCGCCGGTTGCAGCAGCGGCTGCCAGTGCGCGCTGGACGTGGCCAGGTTCAGCCCGGGGAGCCCGCCCGCCACCTGGCCGGTGGTCGCCACGCCCCGCGCGTCCAGGCCCAGGACCGTCACGAGGGCGAGGGAACCGAGCACCACGCCCATCGGGGCCAGCTTGGCGCCGATGTCGGCAGCCCCCGGCGGCAAGCCAATGCGCCGCAGCGTTCCCGTCAAGTATTGGCGCGCCCACATGAGCAGCGCCAGCGCGCCCAGTCCCAGCAGCACGCTCGGCAGGTGGACGTGCGGCAGCTTTCCTCCCAGCAGAGCCGGCAGCTGGCCCCAGATGATCAGGATCGCCGAGCCGATGGTGAAGCCGCTCATCACGGGACGGGAAAAGAAGTTGGCCAGGAAGCCGATGCGCAGCAGGCCGCAGGCCAGCAGCACCACGCCCGACAGCAGCGCCAGCTGGGCCGCCAGCACCCCGTAGAGCGCGCTGCCCGGCACGGCCAGCGGCGCCAGGCTCGAGGCCGTCATCAGCGAGATGATCGCCATCGGCCCGATCGACTGGGTGCTGCTGGTGCCGAACAGCGCATACAGGAGCGGCGGCAGGATGCTGGCGTAAATGCCGACCACCGGCGGCAGGCCGGCCACCATGGCATAGGCCATGCCTTGGGGGATCATCATCATGGCGACGACGATGCCGGCGCTGATATCGCCGGGCAGCATCGCGCGCCGGTAGTGCTGCAGCCAGGAGAGCATGGGGTATTGCTTGCTAGAAAAGCCGCCAGCCTACCACAGGGAGGACCGGGCGGGGCCCGCTCACTGCATCGCCAACTCGACGCAGTTGCGACCGGCCCGCTTGGCGCGCGCCAGCGCGGCGTTCACGCGCACGGCGAGGGAATCGCCCGACTCGGTCTCCCCTAACTGGGCCACGCCCAGGCTGATGGTCACATGGTCGCAACCCGGGATCTCGGTGGCCTCGATGGCGGCGCGCAGCTTCTCGGCCATCTTGAGGCCGTCGATCGCGCTGGTGTGCGGCGCGATCACCTGGAATTCCTCGCCGCCCGAGCGCACCAGCACGTCGCTCGAACGCAGCAAGGCGCGCGCTGTGTCTGCGACGGTGCGCAGGGCCACGTCGCCGACCGGGTGGCCGTAGCTGTCGTTGATGTTGCGGAAGCGGTCGATGTCGAAGGCGATCAGGGCCAGCGGCACCCGGTAGCGGCGCGCGCGTTTGATCTCCTGCTCCATCAGGAATTCGCCATGGCGGCGGTTGGCCACGCCGGTCAGGGCGTCGAGGGTGGCCAGCTGGGTGACGCGCCCCAGCAGATCCTCGCTCTCGCGCATCAGTTCGGCCATGCGCAGGCCGAAGGCGGCCAGCTGCGCCAGGTCGTCGAAGGCCGTGAGCTGGGCATGCGAAAAAGCCCGGCGTTCACCGAACATCAGGCACAGGGCGCCGCGCGGGGCGCCCGGGCCCGAGGCGGGAATCGGCAGGCCCAGCACCATCGCGACGCCGTGCCCGCGCAAGGTCGCGGCAAGCTCGGCTTCGCCGGCCTTCTCGGGCGCATCGAGCAGCGCGGTCTCGCCGCTGGCCGCCGCCAGCAGGCCGGGAAAGGCATGGCGCAGCGGCGACTGCAGCAGGCGCTCTCCCCGTCCCAGCACGGCCGCCAGGTCGAGGCCGCGCACGCCCGGCAGGAAGGCCGGCTGGCCGCATTGGGCTTCCAGGCGCAGGTCCTTACCTTCGCGCAGCTGGAACATCGAAGCGTGCACCACGCCCGGCCAGCCCAGCAGCGCCACGCACAGGCGTTCGGCGAAGCGGATGCTGTCGTCCGCCTCCGCCAGCGCCTGCTGGGCGTCGGAACGCACGCCCAGCAGCGCCGCCAGTTCTTCTTCCACGGGCGTAACCGCGGCGGCAGGCGCGAAGCCGGCTTGCAGGCGGGCCGCGACTTCCTCGCGCAGCTCTTCCAGCGCGAGCGGGCCGATCACGTAGTGCAGCGGGCCATGCGCCATCAGGGAAGGCAGCCAGCGCGCATTCGTGAAGGGGCACAGCACCAGCACGGGCGCACCATTGCGCCGCGCGACCAGGTCGGCGAGGAGCGGCAGGTCGATGTCCGGCTCGAAGCGCTCGAGGTCCAGCACCAGCACGTCCGCCGCCTCGGCGTCCAGCATCGCGCCGGCTTCCTCGATGCCGCCGGCGACACGCAGCTTAGCGAACAATGCGCCACACGCTTGCTGGAAGTCGACGCGGCGCTGGCCGACCGGATTGAGATACAGGCCCGAGATGGGCTCCGGCTGTGTGCGCGCACCTTCCTGCTGGGACATCCTTTTCTCCCTGACAAGCAAATTCTGAACAAAACGCTTGCAAGTTTGCCATAAAAGCCAGCGATGGAGGATGGGCCATCGGGAAGACGGTGTACGTAAAACTGCTCTCTGTGTGTGGAAGCGCACCGTCGCACCACAGCCCCGCGGTGAATACTCTCCCGGTCGATTGAAACGTTCATGGGAGTATGTGATGGCAAATCAGGATGACGTGGCGAACAAGCAGAAGGCGATCCAGAGCCGCCAGGACCAGAAGGACGGCAGCATGCAGAAGGCGGAAAACGACGAGGCCGCGCAGACCGGCATCCCGCAGCCGACGCCGCCCTTCCCCGAACAGCACCTGGCCAAACCGGGCATCGAGGCCCAGATGGAGCTCAAGCCGAAGTTCATGGCCGAGCAGTACAAGGGCAGCGGCAAGCTCGAGGGCATGAGCGCGATCGTCACCGGCGCCGACTCCGGCATCGGCCGCGCCGTCGCGGTGCTGTTCGCGCGCGAAGGCGCCGACGTCGCCGTGATGTACCTGAACGAGCACGAGGACGCGGCCGAGACCAAGCGCTGCATCGAGGCCGAGGGCCGCCGCTGCATCACCATCCCGGGCGACGTCAAGGACGCCGCCTTCTGCAACGAGGCGGTGGAAAAGGTGGCGGCCGAATTCGGGCGCCTGGACATCCTGGTCAACAACGCCGCCTTCCAGGAACATGCCGGCTCGCTGCTGGACATCACCGAGGAACGCCTGGACGAGACCTTCCGCACCAATATCTACGGCTACTTCCACATGGCGCGCGCCGCCCTGCCCCACCTGAAACGCGGCGCCTCGATCATCAATACCGGCTCGGTGACGGGCCTGAAGGGCTCGAAGCAGCTGCTCGATTACTCGAGCACCAAGGGCGCCATCCACGCCTTCACCATGTCGCTGGCCGCCAGCCTGCTCGACCAGGGCATCCGCGTCAACTGCGTGGCCCCGGGCCCGGTCTGGACGCCTTTGAACCCGGCAGACCAGTCGCCCGAGAAGATCAAGGAATTCGGCGCCAGCACCACCTTCGGCCGCGCGGCCCAGCCGGAAGAGCTGTCGCCGGCCTATGTGTTCCTCGCCTCGCCGGTGTGCTCGGGCTACATCACCGGCATCATCCTCCCGGTGACGGGCAAGGTCGGCGAGTAAGGACCACGCACACTCTACAAGGAGACTTCTATGCCGCGCAGCATGTGGAAAGGCGCCATCAGTTTCGGCCTGGTGCACATCCCGGTCGATATGTACCCGGCCGTCGACAACAAGGGGCTGGACCTCACCATGCTGGACCGGCGCGACTTCTCGCCGGTCGGTTTCAAGCGCTACAACAAGGGCAACGGGAAGGAAGTCTCCTGGGACGACATCGTCAAGGGCTATGAATACACCAGCGGCGAATACGTCGTGCTGTCCGACGAGGACCTGCGGCGCGCCAATCCGGAGGCGACCCAGACCATCGACATCGTGGCCTTCGTCGACGCCGAGGACGTGTCGCTGCTCTACTTCGAGCAGCCCTACTACCTCGCCCCCGGCAAGGGCGGCGACAAGGTCTACGCCCTGCTGCGCGAAACCTTGCGCAAGGCCGGCAAGATCGGCATCGCGCGCGTCGTCATCCGCGTCAAGCAGCACCTCGCGGCCCTGGTCTGCGTGGGCGACACCATCGTGATGAACACGCTGCGCTACGCCGACGAGATCCGCGACGCGGGCGACCTCAAGATCCCGGCGAAGAACGACAGGAAGGTGGCCGTGACTGACAAGGAGCTCAAGATGGCGATGGCCCTGGTGCAAGGCATGGCCGAGGACTGGGACCCCGAGCAGTACCACGACACCTACCGCGAAGACGTGCTGGCCCTGATCGAGAAGAAGGTCAAGGCGCACCAGACCAAGACCATCACCATGCCCGAACCTGGCGAACAGAAACGCGAGACCGGCAAGGTGATCGACCTGGTCTCGCTGCTGCAGGCCAGCCTGGGCAAGAAACCGGGCAAGGCCGCGGCGGACGACGACGATGACGACGACGAACCGCCACCGAAGAAGCGCCGCCCGGCAGCCGAGGACGACGAGGACG
>JBFLVV010000005.1:0-120910 GCA_040758275.1 Pseudomonadota bacterium | reverse complement strand
AGATGGCAGCTATCGGCGCTGCCATGCGCAAGCTGGCACACCTGTGCTTTGGTGTCGTCCACACAGGCAAGCCCTACGATCCCAAATTTGCGATGTAGGGCTTGACGGGGAAGACGGTATCTACAACACCAAGCGCATTTCGCGCATACCCTCTTCGTCCTTCGTCCTCACCGTAAACCCGAGCTTCCTGACCATGCCGGTGATGCGCGAATTCTGCGGCAGCGCCTCGCCCACGATCTCGCGCGTGCCGCGCGAGCGGCAGTAGTCGATCAGCTTTTGCATCATGATCTTCCCGAGCCCCATGCCCTTGAGGTCCGAGCGCACCGTCACCGCGAATTCGGCGGTGATGTTGTCCGGATCCGCCACCACGCGGCCCACGGCCAGGGTCTCGGCCACACCCTCGCTGTTCTTGCGCGTGGCGATGAAGGCCATCTCGCGGTCGTAGTCGATCTGGGTGAAGCGCGCCAGCTGCGAAGGCTGCAGTTCGCGGATGCGCACGAACATCCGGTAGCGCACGTCGTCGGGCGTGAGCGCGTCGAAGAAGGCCAGGTGTGCCGGGCCGTCCTCGGGCCGGATCGGTCGCAGCAAAAGCGGCCCGCCGTTCCAGTCGATGGTCTCTTCCAGCTCGCGCGGATAAGGGCGGATGGCGAGGCGGTCGAGGGTGCTGCCCGAGCGGTCGGCCAGGGCCAGGCGCATGCGCGCATCCAGCACCACCGCGCCTTTGCTGTCGGTGAGCAGCGGGTTCAGGTCCAGTTCCACGATCTCGGGGATGTCTGAGACCATGCGCGAGACCTGCACCAGCGAGGCGAGCAGCGCGTCCATGTTCACCGCCGGCCGTCCCCGGTAGCCCGCCAGCAGCCTGGCGACGCGCGTGCGGTCGACCAGGTCGCGCGCCAGCACCAGGTTCAGGGGCGGCAGGCCGACCGAATGGTCGTCCGTGACCTCCACCGCCACCCCGCCCTGCCCGAACACGATCACCGGCCCGAACACGGGGTCGAGGGCCGCGCCGACGATCAGCTCGTGGGCGTGGGTGCTCCTCGCCATGGCCTGCACCGAATAGCCCTCGAACTTCGCCTGCGGGAACAGCTCCTCCAGGCGCCGGCGCATGCGCTGGGCCGCGGCGCGCACCGCATCAAGGCTGTCCAGGTCGAGCGTCACGCCGCCGAAATCCGATTTGTGCATCACGTCGGGCGTGAGGATCTTGACCGCTACCGGATAGCCGATGCGCTCGGCGGCCGCCACCGCCTCGTCGATGGTGGATGCGCTGCGCGTCTCGACCACCGCAAGCCCGTAGGTGCGCAGGATGGACTTGGTCTCGGGGTCCGAGAGCAGGTAGCGTTTCGCGGCGATCGCTTCGCGCACCAGGGCGCGCGCCGCCGCCCGGTCCGGCGCCACCGTGCCGGCCATCGAGGGCGGCACTTCCATCAGGAGGTTCTGGTTGCGGCGGTACTGCACCAGCTGCAGGAAGCCCGCCACCGCGTCTTCCGGCGTGCGGAAGGCCGGCAGACGCGCGCCCGAGGCGATTGCCCGCGCCTCGCGCACCGCCTCCCCGCCCAGCCAGCACGAGAGCAGGGTCTTGGAGGCCGTCTTCACCAGCGGCGCGATGGCGTCGGCCACGTCGCGGCTGGCGACCGTGGCGGTGGGCGACTGGATCGCCAGCACCGCATCCACGCCCGGGTCCTGCAGCAGCAGCTCGAGGGTCTGCCGGTACAGCTCCGGCGAGGCGGCGCCGCGCAGGTTGACCACGTTCCCGCGCCGCCAGCCGGGCGCCAGCAGCGCATCGAGCTTCTCGTTGGTGGCGTCGGAAAACGCCGCCTCGACCCCTTTGCCGTATGCGAGGGCGTCGCGCGCCAGTACGCCCGGCCCCGCGCCATTGCTGACGATGGCCAGGCGCTCGCCGTGCAGCGGGCGCGCATAGGCCAGGGTCTCGGCCGCCGAGAACAGCTGCTCGGTGGTGGTCACGCGCAGCATGCCGGCGCGCCGGATCGCGGCGTCGAACACGTCGTCGCTGCCGGCCAGGGCCCCGCTCTCGCTGGCGGCGGCCGGCGCTGCATCTTCCTCGCGTCCGGCCTTGAGCACCAGCACCGGTTTGCTGCGCGCCGCCGCCCGCGCCGCCGACATGAACTTGCGCGCATAGCGCAGATCCTGCACGTAGAGCAGGATGGCGGAGGTGCCGCCGTCGCTGGCAAGGTAGTCGAGCACGTCGCCGAGGTCCACGTCCGCCGAGTCGCCCAGCGCGATGAAGTGCGAGAAGCCGATGCCGCGCATGCGCGCCCAGTCCAGCACCCCGGACATCAGGGCGCCCGACTGCGACACGAAAGCGATCCGCCCCGGCAGCGCGCTGCCGGCCGCCACGCTCGCGTTCAGGCCGCGACCGGGGGTGAGCAGGCCCGCGCTGTTCGGACCCAGCAGGCGGAGAAGATAGGGATGGGCCGCATCCAGCATCTGCTGGCGCAGGCTGCGGCCGCGCCCTGCCCGCGCATCCACGCCGCTGCTGAGGACGACGGCCGCCTTGTTGCCGCACTCGCCCAGCTGGCGCACGATGGCGGGGATGGTCGCGGGCGGGGTGCAGATCACGGCCAGGGCCGGCGCCTCGGGCAGCTCGGCCACGCTGGCATGGCAGGGCCTGCCCGCCAGGGTGTCGTACTTGGGATTGACCAGCCAGACCTGGCCCTGGTATCCGCCCGCCAGCAGGTTGTGCAGCAGGGTCGCCCCGAGGCTGCCCGGACGCTCCGACGCCCCGATCAGGGCCACCGACTTCGGCGCGAACAGGTGCTCGAGGTTGCGGACGCTCATGGTGGCCTTTCCTTGGGCTGGGGGATGAAGGGAAGGATAGCGCCCCTTGGCGAGGCGGCGCGCACGCACCGTTCAGCAGGCGGCGTCCTCGCTGTTGCGCCTGGCCGGCAAGGCACGCAGGGCGGGCGCGCGTTCGCGCAGGGCGCGCATCAGCTCGTCCACCATGCCGGGGACGTGGCGGTCGAGGGCGGCATCGAAGCCGTGGCAGGCCACGGCATCCCGGAAGCGGCAGGCCGCTGGCAGGTCGCGCACCGCCACCCGCGCCTGGAAGATCGGCGAATCGATCGGCGGCACGGCGTAGAACACGACGCGGAAGCGCCGGTCCAGCAGCACGCTGCCGTCCAGGAAACGGTCGACGCCGACGTCGTACAGCACCTGCACGACGACCTCGGCGGCGCGGCCGGCGACGTCATCCTGGGTCTTCCTGCGCCGCGGCCCGAACAGGCGTAACAGAAGCGCCATTTCTATGCTCCTCACATGGACGAAGCATACTAACAGTCGGTCACGTCATTAGCAATTTTATAAGCATCGGGTGTTGTAAAAAACCATTCCCCGCCGCCTACCACTGCTTCAGGAGATCGATCAGCTCCTGCGGCGCCACCGGCTTGGTGAAATGCGCGTCGAAGCCGGCCGCCAGCGACGCGGCGCGGTCTTCCTGCCGCCCCCTTCCCGTCACCGCCACCAGGCAGGGCTTCGGTGTCCGCCGCGCCAGGATGGCCGCCACCTCGAGTCCATCCATCTCGGGCATGCCCAGGTCCAGCACCACGATCTCGCTTGGGCGCGCATTGAACATCCTGAGCGCCGCAGCGCCGTCGTGCGCCACCTCCACCGCCGCGCCCTCGGTGCGCAGCAGCCAGGCCAACGACTCGGCCGCGTCGACATTGTCGTCGGCCACCAGGATGCGCTTGCACAGGCTCGCCACCGCGTCCGTCCCTGCGGTCGTCCCCGGGGCCGGCTGCGGCGGGCGAATCGCCGGCAGCCACACCGTGAACGCCGACCCATGTCCCGGCCCCTCGCTGTGCGCCCCGATCCGGCCGCCGTGCAGCTCCACCAGGCCCCTGGCCAGCGACAGGCCGATCCCCAGCCCACCCTGGGCCAGGTGACTGGCGCTGCTCACCTGCACGAAGGCGTCGAATACCCGGTCCACCATCTCCGGCTCGATGCCGATGCCGTTGTCGCTGACCCGCACCATCGCTTCGCCGCCCTCTTCCTTCAGCAGGATCGCGATACGCCCGCCGGGCGGCGTGTACTTCGCCGCGTTGTTGATCAGGTTGGCCAGCACCTGGGTCAGCCGCAGGGCATCGGCCTCGACCCAGACCGGCTCGTCGCAGAGATCGAGTTCGGTCGCGTGCCGCCCCGCTTCGATCAGGGGCATGCTGGTCTGCAGGGTGTCGCGCAGCAGGCGCCCGAGTTCGAGCGGCGCGCGCCGCAGCTCGATCTTGCCGCGGCTGATGCGGGTGACGTCGAGCAGGTCGTCCAGCAGGCGCGACATCTGCGCGGTCTGGCGCCCGACCATGGCCGCGATCCACTCGATGCGCTCCTGGGCCAGGCCGCGCCCGCGCAGGAGCGAGGCCGCGTTCGCGATCGGCGCCAGCG
This sequence comes from Pseudomonadota bacterium, assembly GCA_040758275.1. GTDB lineage: Bacteria > Pseudomonadota > Gammaproteobacteria > Burkholderiales > Burkholderiaceae_D > Telluria. The sequence goes on along the minus strand of JBFLVV010000005.1, from coordinate 116,518 downwards.
GATTGCGCAGCTCGTGCGCCAGAGTGGCGATATAGATGTCCTTGCGGCGGTCGGCATCCTTGAGCTGCTCCATCGCCGTCTCGCGCTCGCTGACGTCGAGCACCAGCGAAAACACCCTGTCGATGGCGCCGGATTCGTCGTGCAGCACCGAGTTGTACCACTCGCAGCACAGGGTGCGCCCGTCCCGGGTGCGGTTGCGGTTGGTCGACTTGCCGTAGCGGGTGGCCGAGTCGAGCAGGCGGCCAATCGCGCCCGCGACCTTGCCGGTATCCTCCTCGTGCACCACCGGCAGCGCGTCGATGCGCCGGCCCACGGCTTCCTCGGCGCTCCAGCCGAACAGCTCCTCGGCGCGCCGGTTCCACAAACGGATGATGAAGTCGCGGTCCCATTCGATCACGGCCAGCGGGGTATTCTCGATCAGGTAGCGGGTCTGGTCGAGGGCGCGCGCCAGCGCCGCGCTGGCCTCGGTGCGTTCGGTGATGTCGTCGAGGACGATCACGGCCGCCGCCAGCTCGGCCGCACCGTCGCGCAGCGGCGCCCCGCTCACCGTGTAGACGCGGCGGCCGTCGTGCGCCACGCTCTCGAGCATGGCGTCGCGAAAGGGCTTGCCCCCGATCGCGCGCGCGACCGGCTCCCTGAGCAGCGCCAGCATCGCCGCCGGGCCCGGCGTGCCGTCGCGCGAGGCATGTTCGAAGCGCGCCGCCATGTGCTCGGCCTGGTCGTTGGCCATCACGCAGCGTCCCTCGCGGTCGACGATCAGGACGCCGTCGGGCAGCTGGCGCAGCACCGAGCCGAGCAGGCTTTGCCACTGGGCGCGGGCGCGCGTCTCGATCATCTCCTCGAAGGTCTGGCGCAGGCGCGCATGGAGGGCGATGTTGTCGATCGCGACCGCGCCCAGCACCAGCAGCGAGGCCGCCAGTCCGTACAGGCGGCCGGCATAGAAGCCGAGGTCGTAGCGCCCGCTGCCCAGCAGGCCGGAGAGCATCACCTCGGCCACCCAGGCCGTCATCGCCACCATCAGCCAGACGTCGAGCAGCGCGCGCGGCCGCTTGCAGGTGATGCGCCATAGGGAAAACAGGGACAGCGCCAGCACCGCCAGGCCAAGCCCGCGATACAGCGGCTGGAAGCGGTTCTGCTCCACCAGCCGCGGCAGATACGGCGCGCCCGAGGTGCACAGCAGCACCAGCAGTGCGACGAACAGGATCATGAGGAGGGTCCCGGTGCGCATGAAGTGCGCCGGCAGCGGGCGCCGGTAGCTGCGCGCATAGCCAAGCACGAAGAGCGGAAACAGGGCGTGCCAGACCATGAAGAGCCAGGGCGTGGTCTGGCCGTTCCCGCCCAGCACGCCATGGCTCGAAAACAGGCCGGGGAAAGTCGACATGTGGGCTAGCGCGATCAGCGCCGTGAACAGGTAGCCGAGGGTGAGGATGCCGAGCGACCAGGAGCGGTTGGTGTGCACGTGGCCGAGCAGCAGGATGCCGACCAGCAGATTGCTGCCGATCACGGCCGACTGGACCATCGGCACGAACTCCGGCGCCACCGGCAAGGGTGTGCCGGCCAGCGGCGCCAGCAGGAGGAAGGCGAGGCCCAGGATCGCCAGCACGATGAGCACGTTGCGCATCTGCCTGTTCGACGGCGGGTGGGTCGCGAGGTCCGCCGGTTCCGCTAACACGCCATATCGCATCATGGATTCCATTGGATTGCCGACCGCCTGGTCGAGCAGCGCCCCGGTACCGCCGGCGCCCGGGCTTCTGTTTTGTGTTTATTTAATGTCCACTAAAATATATCTCAAAAGTAGATATCGAGGGGTGCCATTCGGTTTTAACGCGTTCTTAACGCGCCGTAGCCCCGGACTCCAGCACTGGATAGCCGGCCGCATCGATGGCCGCCGCGATGCTCGCCAGCTCGGCCTTGCTGTCCACACTGACCTTGCGCGTGGGCAGGTCGATCGTGACCCTGGCCGCTTCGTCCACGCCCTGCACTGCCTTGGTCACGCGGCCCACGCAATGCCCGCAGCTCATGCCGTCCACTAGTAGTTCGTACATCGTCTCTTCTCCTGGTTGATGGGGCGCCTCGGCCCCGTTGGTGTCAGTTGCTTCACTCCGTGCCGGCTGCCAGCGCCGCAGCAGCAGCGCATTCGCCACCACGCTCACCGAGCTGAGCGCCATCGCCGCGCCGGCCAGAACCGGGCTCAACAGCCCGAAGGCGGCCAGCGGAATGCCGACCACGTTGTAGACGAAGGCCCAGCCGAGGTTCTGGCGGATCTTCGCATAGGTGCGCTGCGAGACGGATACCGCATCGGCGACCAGGCCCGGGTCGCCGCGCATCAGGGTAATGCCGGCCGCCTGCATGGCGACGTCGGTGCCGCTGGCCATGGCGATGCCGACGTCGGCGGCCGCCAGCGCCGGGGCATCGTTGATGCCGTCGCCGACCATGGCGACGATACGTCCCCCCTCCCTGAGTTCCGCCACCACGCCTGCCTTGTCGCCAGGCAGCACGCCGGCATGCCAGCGGGCGATCCCGAGCTGTTGCGCCACCGTGCGCGCCGCGCCTTCGTTGTCGCCCGTCAGCATCACGGTCTGCATGCCCAGCCCGCGCAGGCGCGCGACCGCCTGCGCCGCACCCGGCTTGAGGGCGTCGCCGAAAGCCAGCAGGCCGAGCACCTCGGGCTTGTCTCCTTCGCGCCGCGCCAGCCAGGACACGGTGCGCCCGGCCGCCTCATGCGCGGAAGCCGCGGCGGCGAAACGTCCGGTGTCAAGCTGCAGTTCCGCCATCAGGCGCGCATTGCCGAGCCAGACTGTGGCGCCGCCGATCGCGGCCTTCACGCCGCGCCCCGGCAGCGCCTCGGCCTGCGTGGCCGGCGCCAGGACCAGGCCGCGGCTGCGCGCGGCGTCCACCACGGCGCCCGCCAGCGGGTGGGCGCTGGTCTGCTGTACGGCGCCGGCCAGCAGCAGCACCCCGTCCGCATCGCCTTCCACCGCCGCCAGCACCGGCTTGCCCTCGGTCAGGGTGCCGGTCTTGTCAAAAGCCACGACGTCCAGCGCATGCGCCGTTTCCAGGGCCTGGGCATCCTTGATCAGGATGCCGTGGCGGGCCGCCGCGCCTGTGCCGACCATGATCGCCGTCGGCGTCGCCAGGCCCAGCGCGCAGGGGCAGGCGATCACCTGCACCGCCACCGCGTTCAGCAGCGCCGCTTCCCAGTCGCCGGTCGCCAGGCCCCAGCCCAGCAGGGTGGCCAGGGAAATCAGGATCACCACCGGCACGAACACGCTGCTCACCCGGTCGACCAGGCGCTGGATCGGCGCCTTGGCCGCCTGCGCATCCTCGACCAGCCGGATGATCTGCGACAGCATGGTCTCGCTGCCGACCTTTGTCGCCCGCACCAGCAGGAGTCCCTCGGCATTGACCGCGCCGCCGGCCGCCCGGCTGCCGGGCCCCTTGGCCACCGGCAGGCTCTCGCCGGTGAGCAGGGATTCGTCCAGGTGGCTGCGGCCCTCTTCCACGACGCCGTCCGCCGGCACCCGCTCGCCGGGACGCACCACCATCAGGTCGCCCACCCGCAGATCGTCCAGCGCGATGCGCACGTCCCCGCCCTCGCGGCGCACCAGGGCGTCGACGCTTCTCAAGCCTTCCAGCGCGCGGATCGCCGCCACGGTGCGGCCCTTGGCGCGCGCTTCCAGCCATTTGCCGAGCAGGACCAGGGTGATCACGACGGCGGAGGATTCGAAATACAGGTGGGGCATGCCGTGTGCGTGCTCCTGCAGCAGCAGGTAGAGCGACAGCCCGTAGGCGGCGCTGGTGCCGATCGCCACCAGCAGGTCCATATTGCCGCTGCCGGCGCGCAGGGCCTTCCAGCCGGCCCGGTAGAAGCGCGCGCCCAGCCAGAACTGCACCGGGGTCGCGAGCAGCAGCTGCAGCCAGCCGGGCAGCATCCAGTCCGCACCGAAAGGCTGGGCCAGCATGGGCGCCAGCAGGGGCAGGCTGAGGAGCGCGCTGACGGCCACCGGCCACCAGCCCGGCAGCGCGCCGTTTTGCCCGGTGGCGTGTGGCGCGGGCGCCTGGTCCGCAGGCGCGCACTCGTAGCCGGCCTCGCGCACCGCGGCCGCGAGCCGGGCCGCATCGCCCCCGTGCACGGTCGCCTTTTCCGTCGCCAGGTTGACGCTGGCGTCGATCACCCCGGGCACCGCCCGCAGCGCCTTTTCGACGCGTCCCACGCACGAGGCGCAGGTCATGCCTTCGATGCGCAGCACCGTGGGCGTCGTTTTCATGTCCATAGGTCCTCCCGTTTCCATACCTGAAGGATATTCCTTCCCACGATGGGAAGGTCAAGCGTCTCTTTTTCGTGCGAATCCACCGTCGCTTGAGCCCATCGGTGGCGCGTGCCGGGAGGGCGAACTAAAAGAACAGTCCGGCCGTCGAATCCGGAACACTCAACCATTCGCCTCGAGGGAGCATCCATGCACCTGCACTCGCCCATGCCCATGCATCTCCATCTGCGCCGCGCCGCCAGCCTGGTCTGCGCCTTCGGCCTCGCCCTCGTCCTGTCCGCCTGCAGCGGGAGCGACAAGGACGAGGACGAGGACGGGCGCCAAGAGACCCAGGCCGAGCTGGCCAACATCGGCGAGGTGCGCCAGGCGCCCGGCATCACGGTCTTCGTCTCCCACCTCAGCTTCAACCTCGCCAACTACGGCGACCTGGCCAGCGTCGCCTATACCGTCGTGCCCCGGCCCGGCACCGCCTCCGGCGCGCTCGCGGTCAGCTTCGAACGCAGCTGGCTCGACCGGCGCGGGGCCTGGGATCCCAACGGCCGGCGCCTCGAACTGCCGGTCTTCGGCCTGTATGCCTCGCACACCAACCTGGTCGACCTGACGGCGCGCTTTCGCGACGGCTCGAAGCATGCGTGGCGGGTCGAGGTGCCGACCGGCGCCTATCGCGGGCCGGCCGACATCTATGCGCAGCCGGACATCCACGTGGCCCGCAGCGCCACCCGCGCGCCCGGCTTCGATTTCATGCTCGTCAAGAACGGACGGACTTCGCCAGTCGTCCTCGACACCGACGGCAATATGCGCTGGACCGGGGCCGTGCTGGGCAATTCCTACTCCTCGATGTTCGGGCCGGACGCCTTCTACGTCGGCAGCCTGAACACGCCGACGCTGTACCGGATGGACATGGGCGGCGCCTACAGCGGCGTCCAGCTCGGCCCCTCGACTGGCAGCTCCATCTGGACCAACTTCCACCACGACCTGGCGCCCGGCAAGGTCGGCATGCTGGCCGAGCTCGACGCCACCCAGAACGGCGTCAGCATCCTGGAGTCGGTGCTGGCCGAGATCGATGCCGAAGGCAGGGTGCTGCGCGAATGGGACCTCGGCCGCATCTTCCGCGACCACATGCGGGCCAGGGGCGACGATCCGTCCAACTTCGTACGCGACGGCCAGGACTGGTTCCACATGAACTCCGCCATCTACAATGCGGCCGACAATTCCCTGCTGCTGTCCAGCCGCGAGAACTTCGTCGTCAAGATCGACTACGATACCGGCGCCATCCGCTGGCTGTTCGGCGACACCAGCAAGCACTGGTACAAGAACTACCCCTCGCTGCGCGCCCTCGCCCTGCGCCTGGTGGAAGGCAAGGCGCCGATCGGCCAGCACACGCTGTCGATCACGCCGAATGGCGAACTGCTGCTCTTCAACAATGGCCTGGGCAGCCTGAACCATCCACCCGGAACCTCGCCCGGCGCCACCCGCACCTTCAGCACGCCGTCACGCTACGCCATCGACGAGAAGGCGGGCACCGCGCGCGAAGTCTGGACCTATGAAGGCGAACGCAAGCTCCTCTCGGACATCTGTTCCAGTGTCTACGAGGGCAGTCCGGGCAACTACCTGGTCGCCTATTCGGTACTGAATGCGCGCACCAAGGCGCGCCTGCTGGGGCTCGACAGCCAGGGCAAGGTGGCCTTCGACTTCGCCTACCCGACCGAGGCCTGCAGCACGGTCTTCATCGCCCAGCCGCTGGGCTGGACCGACCTGAAGCTGCGCTGAAGCCCGCCGGGCGCCGCACCTGCCAGCCCGGCGGGGCGCCGGCGCGCTTCAGCAGGGCTGCCTGGCCGAGCACACCCGGCCGCGGCCGGCCTTCTTGGCCTGGTACATGAAGTGGTCGGCTTCCTTGATCAGCTCCTCGGCCTGGCGCGCGCCGCCCGGGGCGTCGAGCGCGATGCCGATGCTGGCGCGCACCCGCATTGCGCGGCCCGGCAGCTCGACCGGCTCGGCGATGCTCTTGATGAGCTTTTCGGCCACCCTGTGGGCGTCGTCGAAGGTATCGGCCATGTCTTCCAGCAGCACAGTGAACTCGTCGCCGGCCAGGCGGTAGACGCTGTCCGTGCGCCGCACCCCGGCGCGCAGGCGCTCGGCGACGACGCCCAGCAGGATGTCGCCGGCCTCGTGGCCCTGGGAATCGTTGACGGCCTTGAAGCCATCCAGGTCGATGAAGAGCATGCCGACCGTCTTGCCGCTGCGGCTGGCCCGCGCCTGCGCCAGCGGCAGCGCCTCCATCAGGGCGCGCCGGTTCAGCAGGCCGGTGAGCACATCGTGGCGGCTCTCGTACTCGCGCCGCGCCTGTTCCTGCTTGCGCTCGGTGATATCGTGCAGGAAGGCGCTGAACATCTTCTGGCCCTCGAGCTCGAGCACGCGGATGCGCACCTCGACCATCAGGGTAGAGCCATCGCGGCGCACCGCCGGCAGCTCGAGGCGCTGGTCGGCCACCGTGGCGCGGTCGGTGTCCAGGTAGCGCCGCATGCCGTCGCGGTGGCGCTCGGCCAGCTCCTTCGGAATGATCAGTTCCTCCAGCGTGCGCCCCAGCGCTGCCTCGCGCGGCCAGCCGAAGGTCTCCTCCGCCTGGCGGTTCCAGGCCGTCACGATCCCCGCTTCGTCCAGGCTGATGTAGGCGTCGTTGGCATTCTCGATCACGCTCGCCAGGCGCGCCTCGCTGGCGCCCAGGGCGGCGGTGCGCTCGGCAACGCGGCGTTCGAGCTCGGCATTCAGCTCGGCCACCTCCCGCTGCGCGCGCTTTTCCGCATCGATGTCCTTGATCACCGACACGTAGTACTCGATCTCACCCGATCGGTTGAACTTGGGCGCGACGTTCAGGTTGATCCAGACCTCGCGCCCGTCCTTGCGGATGTAGCGCTTCTCCAGCTGGTACTGGCCGCGCCTGCCGAGGCGCAGCTCCTCCAGCAGCCCTACGTCCAGCGCGATGTCGTCCGGATGGGTGATCTGCTGGAAAGTCAGGCCCCACAGCTCTTCCTCGCTGTAGCCGACGATCGCGCACAAGGCCGCGTTGACGCTGATCCAGCCACCGTCCGTCGCCACCAGGGCGATGCCGACGCTGGCCACGTCGAAGATGCTGCGAAACCGCGCCTCGCTGGCGCCCAGCACGGCGCTGGACTGCTCGAGCTGCTCGCGCGCCACCGCCAGGCGTTCGCGGTAATGCACTTCCTTGGTCAGGATGGTCGCCAGGTCGTTCAGCACCTCCGCTTCCTCGGCGCTCAGTTCGCGCGGCTTGGTGTCGAGGGCGCACAGGGTGCCGATCGCCAGCCCGGCCGCGGTGCGGATCGGCACCCCGGCGTAGAAGCGGATGTTGGGCGGACCGTAGACCAGCGGGTTGTCGCTGAAGCGCACGTCCTGTGTCGCGTCGTTCACCACCAGCGGCCGGGTCATGCCGATCGCGTGCGCGCAGAACGCATGTTCGCGCGGGGTCTGGTCTGCTTCCAGTCCGACGCGCGACTTGAACCACTGGCGATCGGCATCCACCAGCGAGAACAGAGCCATCGGCACGTTCAGCAGGCGGCTGGCCAGACGGGTGATGCGGTCGAACACCGGCTCCGGCGGGGTGTCCAGCAGGGCAAGGGCGTCAAGTAGCGACAGGCGATCCAGTTCGTCGGGAGGCAGAGTAGCGGCGGGCATAGTTGTCGTTCGGTCGAAATTGGGGCGTTGTCGGCATGTTACGCGTTCTGGACAAGACTGTAACAGATTTACAATTGCCAACAAATAATTACAGTATCTCCAACACCAACAATGTGTCGCAGAAGAGAGTATTCGTGACATTCTACGCCTTTGCACAATCCTATAATCTGGCTCAGACCGTCAAATGGAGCACGCCATGCGCGCCACAATCCTCCTTGCGCTCGGCCTTACCACGCTTGCTCCCGCCGCTCTCGCCTCGCAGGCCACTCTCGAGCCCGCTGCACGCGCCCAGAGCGGCGCAAGCCAGACCCAGGCTGCGGCCGGCGTACGCGAAGCGGAGCGCCAGCGCGCTCAGGCCCTGGTCCAGCGCGACATCGATGCCCTGCGCCGCCTCATCAGCGGCGACTACTACCACGTCGAAAGCAATGGCCGGGTGCGCACCAAGACCGAGTTCCTGCAGGCGCTGGCGCGCGACGAATACCGCATCCGCAACTACGGCGTCGAGGAGATGGAGATCCGCCTCGTCGACGACGGCGGCACCGCCATCGTCACCGGCACCTACCGCAGCGTCCCGATGGACCAGCCGGCCACCACGCTGCGCGGCCGCTATGTGCGCATCTGGACCCGCTACCCGGAGGGCTGGCGCGTCGCCCTGCACCAGGGCACCCAGATCCGCCCGGTGGGCACGAACGCGCCCGAAGCGCGGACCCAGGCCATGCAGTAGGCCTGGCGCCCCTCCCCGGCCGGTCAGGCGTCCCCGGCGCGCATCGGCTCGCCAATGGCATAGAAGTGCCCGCCCGCGATGTGGTGGATGCTGCGCCAGCGCGGGTCGGCGCCCTCGAAATGCCAGTGCCCGTCGCGGAACACCCGCTCGTCGGCCCAGGCCGCCGTCACCTCCCCGATGAACAGGTCATAGGTCTGCTGGTTGTGCGGTTCCGGCACCAGGCGGCAGGCCAGCCATGCCGAGCAGCCCACGACCAGCGGCAGGCGGTCGCCCCCGGCGTGCCAGAAGGCGACGCTGCTCCTCTCCAGCTTGTCCGGATCGAGGCGCAGCGAGCGGTTGCCGACGGCATGCGTCAGCGCCAGCTGCCCGGCCGTGGGCAGCTGGATCGCGAAACGGCCGCTCGCTTCGACCAGGGCGCGGGTGGCGGTCGACTTGTCCAGCACCACCGTCAGCTTGGGCGGCGCGAAATCCAGGGCGCAGGCCCAGGCGGCCGCCATCACGTTGTCGACACCATCATGGTGGCTCGAGACCAGCACAGTGGGACCGTGGTTCAGCAGCCGGTAAGCCTTGTCGAGGGGTACGGGAAGAATGTGGCGGTCCATCGGTATTCCAGTCCTTGGATGTGAAGAGGCCCAAGTGTGGCACGAATGGCAGGCCTGGGCCGTCTTCCTGGCGCCGCCGGATCAGCGGTTCTGGTAGCCGCCGAAGGCCGCCACCGGGCTCCAGCCCGGCGACACCGGCGGCAGCCGGGGCGCGAGCGGCGCATACGGGCCGGCGCCGTAGACCACCTTGCCGTTCACGACCGTCAGCACGCTCTCCAGGCGCTTGATGCCTTCGACGTCCATCGTGAAGTAATCCTGAGGCAGGACCACGAAGTCGGCGTACTGGCCGCGTTTGATGGTGCCCTTCACCTCTTCTTCGCCGCTCATCCAGGCTGAACCCGTCGTCATCAGCTTCAGCGCGGCATGGCGGCCCAGCACGTCCTCCTTGCGCCAGGTCTGCATGCCGCCTGCGGTCTTGCCTGTGACGGCCCAGTAGAGCGAAGGCCAAGGGTTGTAGCTCGAAACGCGGGTGCCGTCGGTACCGAGCCCCACCGGCACGCCCAGTTCCAGCATGCGCCGGATCGGCGGCATCTGGCGGGTCTGCTCGCCGTAGCGCTTCCAGTAGGCTTCGCCCTGGAAGTGCATGCGGTCCTGGACCGCGATGCCGCCGCCCAGCCGCTTGATGCGCGCGATCTGCGCGTCGCTGATGGTCTCGGCGTGGTCGACGATGAAGCGCAGGCCGTTCAAGGGCGTCTTCGCATTCACCTTCTCGATCACGGCCAGGTCGCGGTCGATGCTCTCCCCATAGGTGGCGTGCAGGCGGAAGGGCCAGCGTTTCTGCACCAGGTGGCTCACCACGCCTTCCAGCTCGCCTTCCATGTGCTCCGGCAGCTCGGGACGCGGCTCGAGGAAGTTCTCGAAGTCGGCGGCGCTGGCCACCAGGTTCTCGCCGCCGCCCTCGGCCGAGAAGCCGTTCGGATAGAACATGTGGTCGTTCTTGTCCGGATGGGTCATGGCGGTCCAGCGCTGGAAGTCTTCCAGCTCCTTGCCGGCGCGCTGGGCGAACAGGTAGTAGGAGGTGCGCACGGTGAGCTTGCCGGCGCGCGCCAGCTCGAGGGTCACTCCGTAGTCGTCCGGGTAGTTCTGGAAGCCGCCGCCGGCATCGATGGCGCTGGTCACGCCCAGGCGATTGAGCTCGCGGTAGAAATGCAGGGTCGAGTTCAGCTGGTCGTCGCGGCCGAGCTTATTCGTCTTGGCCAGGGTCGAGTACAGGATCAGGGCGTTCGGCTTGGCGACCAGCTTGCCCGTCGGCTTGCCGGCGGCATCGAGTTCCACCTCGCCATCCTTGAAGCGGGTGTTCTTATCGTAGCCGAGGGTCGCGATGCCCTTCTGGTTCAGGAAGCCCAGGCCGTAGAGGTAGAGGATGAAGACGGGACGGTCGGGCACCGCCGCATTGATCTCTGCGAGCGTCGGCAGGCGTTTTTCCTCGAACTGGTATTCGTTCCAGCCCCCGACCACCTTCACCCACTCGCCTTCCGGTGTGCGCGCGGCCTGTTCCTTCAGCATGGCGAGCGCACGCTTGAGCGAGGTGACGCCGTCCCAGCGCAGCTCCATATTGTAGTTCAGGCCCTGGCGGATCACGTGCACGTGGGAGTCGTTCAGGCCCGGGATCACGGTGCGTCCGCCCGCGTCGATGAGCCGGGTGCGCGGGGTCTTCAGTTTCAACATGGCGGCATTGCTGCCGGTGGCCAGCACCTTGCCGTCCTTGACCGCCACCGCCTGCACGAATTCCCCTTCGCGCGCCATGGTGGCGATCTTGCCGTTGGTGAGAATCAGGTCGGCCTGGGCCCGCGCCGCGCCCGCGGAAAGCAGGCCGGCGAGGCCCAGGATGGGCAGTAAGGTGGTGCGTAGCGTTGGCATGGTGGAGCTCCTTCAGTCTGGTCAATCAATCGGGCTGACGATAGCAGCGGGAGGCGGCGCCAGCCCCTGCCGAATTGCGGGGCCGCAGGTCCAATATGCGAATCGATCGACGATAGGGGACGTTCGCGCCGTCTGTGAACAGCATGATGAAGCGCGGCTTGCGAAAAGAAAAACAAGTAATTTCCCCTCGCTTGATCGAAAAAATCGAAGGTCACGACGCGGGCGGCATGCACTGTGAAATATCGCCTGGCCTTTGCAACTATCGTATGAATGCTCTTGCCGGACGGGCGCAGATAATGCTCCGGAAGCACCGGCCCCGCCTGCGCTGGAAACCTTTCGCACAGATGGAAGCACGACCATGAGCCTCGCCCAAATCGATGTCCCGACACGCCCGCCCGCGCCGCGGCCCGCACTGTTCGCCTCGCCTGTCCTGGATGGCGAATCGGCCTGCCTGTGCGCCTGGGAACGCATCCGCACGCTGCCGCCCGGCTTCTGGGCGCGGCTGCCTGCCCGCAGCCGCCAGGAGGCGGCGCCTGGCGACGGCGAGCTGCACATTGCCGGGGAAATCCGCTGCGCCCTCGAGCATGGGGTAGCGCCCGCCACGCCGCCGGCGCTCCTGCTGCTGGCCGGCCTGGCCCTGCGCCACGAAGGGCCGCACGAGGATGCGCTTCGCCTGGCGCGCACGGCGCTGGCGCTGGCCGCCCGCCTCGGCATCGCGGAGGACGGCCGGCTGGCCGCCCTGCACGCCGGCCTGGTGACGCCGCTCGCCGCCGGATTCGGACAGGCGGCCTGCGAACTGGTGGCGCTGACGGAAAGCGCGGCGGCGCCCCGGACCGCCGCCCTCTGCCTGGCGGGGACGGGCCTGGTCGCCGGCCTGCCCTTGCCCGAGCTGGCGCGCCGCCTCGAGATGGCTGCGCGGACGCCCGCCGCCTTCGACGACATGGCCGCGGCATCCGAGCTGGCGGCGCGCGCGCACCTGGCGGGCGTGCTCCTGCACGGGGACAGCGGCCTGCCGCAGGGGCTGCCGGCCGGCGCCGCGCAGCGCCGCTTCGGACACTGGCTGGCGCTGCTGCAGTCGGCCTGGTATGCGCAAGCCCTCCCCCAAGCCCTGCAGGCCGCCGGCCGGCTGGACAAACTCCTCCGTCCCGCAGTCCCCTTGGCCGACCGTCTCTGCCACCACCTGTTCGCGGCCCTGGCGCTGTCGCGTGCGGACGGCGCTGCGACGGCGCGCCAGCTCGACGTCCACTGCACCGCACTGCGCCGCCTCGCCCCCTGTTCTTCCGATGCCGCGAGCATGGCGACGCTGGCGCTGGCCGCCCGCGCGCAGCGCGAAGGCGACGCGCTCGCCGCCTTGCGCGGCTTCGAACTGGCGGGCGAAGCCGCCGGCCGCGAGGAGCGCCACTGGCTGGCCGCCCTGGCCTGGGAAGGAGCCGCCACCCAGGCCTCCTCCGCGGGTCTGGCCTCGGGCGTGCGCCACTACCGGCGCGCCGCCCTCGCGAGCTACGGCTACTGGGGTGCGCTCGGCCGCATCGACACCCTGCGGCGCAGGTGGCAGGACCCGGAACTGGCGCCCGGCGACGGCCGCGCGAATACGATGCTGCGCAGCTGCGGGGTCGGCGAGCTGGGACTATCGATCGCGCACGAGGTCAACCAGCCGCTGGCGGCGATCGCCCTGCACGCCGCGGCGGCGCGCAAGTGGCTGCGCCGGCCCGAGCCCGATATCGAACGCGCCCTGTCCTCGATCGCCCTGATCGGCGACGCGGGCCGCCATGCGGGCGACATCGTACGCAGCATGCAGCGCCTGGTGAGCCGCGCCGGCAACGAGCTTGGGACGGTCGCCGTCGACAGCACGATCGGCGAGGTCCTGCTGCTCCTGCAGCACCGCCTGTGCCAGGACGGCGTCCACGTCGAACTCGCCCTCGGACTGGGCGGAGCCTGCATCCATGCCAACCGCACCCAGGTCCAGCAGGTCCTGACCAACCTGCTGGTGAACGCCATCGACGCTCTGGGCAGCGCGCCTGCGGACCCGAAGCGGATTCGCATCGCCTCGCGGCGCACCGGGGGACAGGTGGAGATCACGGTCACGGACAACGGTCCCGGCATCGCGCCCCACCATCGCGAGCGCGTCTTCGGCAGCCTGTTCAGCACCAAGCCGCACGGCACCGGCATGGGCCTGGCGATCAGCCTGGCGATCGTGCGTGCCCACGGCGGCGAGCTGGGCTTCGAGCCCGCCGAACCGCGGGGCGCCTGCTTCCGCCTGCGCCTGCCGCTTGACGCGGCCGCAGCCCTGCCGCAGACTGCGGGCGTTTTCACCGAGCCGCACCAGAACCCATGACCGACACGCCCATGATCCGCGTGATGATCGCCGATGACCACCCCATGATGCGTGAGGGGATCGCGGCCACCCTGCAGGCCCAGGGCGGCATGGAGGTCGTCGGCCTCGCCAGCAATGGCCTTGACGCCATCGCCCAGTTCGCGCGCCACCGGCCCGACGTCACCCTGATGGATCTGCAGATGCCGGTGAAGGACGGGCTCGAAGCCATCATCGCGATCCGCGCCATGCATCCGGACGCGCGCATCGTCGTGCTCACCACCTTCAGCGGCGATGCGCGCGTGACCGCCGCGCTCAAGGCCGGCGCCGCCGGCTACCTGCTCAAGGACGTCGCCGGCGCGGAACTGGCCCGCACGGTGCGCCACGTCTACCAGGGCGCCAGCGTGATCGCCAGGGTCGCGCAGGAGGAAGTGGACGGCCACTACCCTGCCGACAAGCTGTCGCCGCGCGAACTGGAAGTGCTGCGCCTGGCGGCGGACGGCAACTCGAACCGCATGATCGGCGAAATCCTCAGCATCAGCGAACCCACCGTCAAGAGCCACATGAGCACCGTGCTGGTCAAGCTGGGCGCGAGCGACCGCACCCACGCGGTGACGCTGGCCATCAAGCGCGGCTACATCAGTCTCTAGCGTCAAGCCCGGCCTTCCTGCAGGGTCGCGCGCCGCCGTGTCGCCGTAGGATGGGGACATGAAACAGACACTTCTCGCATGTGCCCTCCTCGGCGCCTTCACGCCCGGCGCGCGCGCCCAGTCCGGCGACCTCCAGCTCTACGGCCGCCTCAACCTCGCCCTCGAATCCGTCCAGGGAAGCAGCCACGCCTTGCGCGTATCGAACTACCGCTCGGTGTTCGGCCTGCGCGGCAGCGAAGAGATCAATGGCAGCCTGCGCCTGCTCTACCAGGTCGAGAGCGCGCTCGCCCCCGATACGGGCAGCGGCGCGCTGGCCGCCCGCGATACCCGCGTCGGGCTCGAGGGCAGCTGGGGCACGCTTTTTGCGGGCAACTGGGCCACGCCCTACAATACCGCCACCTCAAGCCTCGATCCCTTCTACCCGACCACGGCCGGCTATATGAGCATCATGGGCAACGGCTCGGCGCCCAGCGCCGGCAACCTCGACGACACCGCCTCCTTCGACCGCCGCCAGCGCAATAGCCTGCACTACTGGACACCCGCCTGGCGCGGCCTGAGCCTGCGCCTGGCGCACGGCTTCAATGAAGAACGGCCTGCCGGCGGCGCGCGCCCCGCGCTCAGCTCAGGCGCGCTGCAGTTCGAACGCGGTCCGCTGTTCCTGGCGCTCGCGCACGAGCGGCACCGAGATTACCAGGGCCCGGGCCTGTCCGACCGCGGCAGCAAGCTCGCCCTGGCCTGGCAGTTCGGACCGGTGCGCCTGGCCCTGGCCGGCGAGCGCCTGGATTACCGGACCCCGACCGGCTCCTTGCGGCGTGACGCCTGGTTCGCTGCCCTGACCAGGCAGGCAGGCGCGCACGCGCTGCGCCTGGCTGTGGCGAGGGCAAAGGACGGCAAAGGGAATGCGGCCGAGAGGATCGGCTCCATCGTCGCCGGGCAGGATACGGGCGCCCTGCACGCCACCGTCGGCTACGACTACGCCCTGTCGCGCCGCACTTCCCTGTTCGCCTTCCACACGCGCATCCACAACCGCGAGCACGGCGTGGTGGACTTCGCGATCAATGGCCTGGCGCCGGTGGCAGGGGCGCAACTGCGCGGGACCGCAATGGGCATCCGCCACGCTTTCTGAGGGGAGCCGCCGTCCTCAGCGGCTGCGGGCCTGGCTGATCTGCAGGCGTTCCGCGTAGCGCACCAGGTCGGGCAAGGAGCGCGCGCCCATCTTTTCCATGACCTTGCGCTTGTGGGTCTTGGCCATGATCTCGCTCACCCCCAGCGCGTCGGCAACCTGCTTGTTGAGCAGTCCGCCGATCACGAGCGTCATGGTCTCGCGCTCGCGCGGGGTCAGGCTGGCGTGGCGCTGGCGCAGCGCGCCCAGCTCGCGGCGCAGCGCCAGCCTGGCCTCGTCGAGCGCCAGGGCGTCGCGCACCGCGCGCAGCAGTTCGTCCGGGGCCACCGGCTTGGTGAGGAATTCGACGGCGCCGGCCTTCATGGCCTGCACCGTCATCGGAATGGTGCCGTGGCCCGTCATGAAGATGATGGGCAGCTCGCTGCCCTGGCCCGACAGGATGCCCGCAATATCCAGTCCGTCCAGCTCCGGCATCTTCATGTCGCAGACCAGGCAGGCCGCGCTGTCGGGAAGGGCTTCCTTCACGAATGCGGCGCCCGTGGCAAAGCCGCGCGCCTCGATACCCTCGGCGGCGAGCAGGTTCAGTACGGAGGCGCGCACCGCCGCATCGTCGTCGAGGACAAAGACGAGCGGCGCGCTCATGGAGATGCTCCCGCGGCAAGCAGAGCGTGGACCGCGGCCTGCAGCGCGTCGGCAGACGCATCGGGACTTTGCCGGGCGCAGGCCTGCCACGCCGACACGGAGAGGCCGGCGCGCTGGCTCTGCGCGACGATATCGTGCAACAGCGCTTCGAGCAGGTCGAGCCGCGGCGGGTCGCAACGCAGCCGCTTGAGGGCGGCCCCCGCATTCGTGGAGATCGCCATCAGCGGCTGGTTCACATCGTGCGCGATCGCCGCGGTCAGCTGTGCGGCCATCGCGGCGCCTTCCCGTCCATTCGCATCCTGCTCCATCGTCCGGCCTGCCGGCCCTCAGCTCCTGCCTTCGGCCGGCGGCGCGTTCGCCCCAGCCTTGTCTTGCGCCGCCACGCCGGTGATCTGCGCCACGCAGTGCGTGCGCAGCCAGCTCACCGTGAGCGGCTCCCTGGCGATCAGGCGTTTCACCATCGGCACCGACTGCTCGCCGATCAGCATGCCGAGCAGGCCGACCAGGGCGACGACCGGCGGCGCCGGCGAACGCACCTGCAGCAAGGCATAGATCAGGCCGACGAGCAGGCCGGTGGCAAGGGCCACGAGATAGATTTTCATGCGAACTCCTTGCCTGTGCCGCCGGCTTACTGCGCCGGCTGCGGCGCCAGCACCTCGTGGCCGCCGGTGGTGCGCTGCGGCGCCTTGTGCACCATGGTATAGGCGTAGTCCACGCCCATGCCATAGGCGCCCGAATGTTCGCGCACGATCGCCATCACGGCATTATACGTGTCGCGGTGCGCCCAGTCGCGCTGCCACTCGAGCAGCACCTGCTGCCAGGTGACCGGCACGGCGCCGGCCTGCACCATGCGCTGCATGGCGAAGTCGTGGGCGTCCTTCGAGGTGCCGCCCGAGGCGTCGGCCACCATGTAGATCTCGTAGTCGCCTTCCAGCATCGCGCACAGGGCGAAGGTGGTGTTGCACACCTCGGTCCACAGGCCCGACACGATGACCTTCTTGCGGCCGTTGGCCTTCAGGGCGTCGCGCACCTTCTGGTCGTCCCAGGAATTCATCGAGCTGCGTTCCAGGATGTCCTTGCCGGGGAAGACGTCGAGCAGCTCGGGATAGGTGTGGCCCGAGAAGGCTTCGGTTTCCACGGTGGTGATCGTGGTCGGAATGTTGAACACCTTGGCCGCCTTGGCCAGGCCGACCACGTTGTTTTTCAGGGTCTGGCGGTCGATCGACTGCACGCCGAAGGCCATCTGCGGCTGCTGGTCGATGAAGATGATCTGGCAGTTATCGGGGGTCAGGACTTCGAGTTTTGGATCGGACATGGGATTCTCCATTTCAGTGCATTGATATCGTAGGACGCCCTCACCCACGGACATAGTATCCATAGGTATAGGTGCGCCCTACCGTGGAACGGCCCGATCCGCGCTTGCCGGCGCCGGCGACTCCAGCGCCAGCACCGCAAGCAGGATCAGGACGGGGACCACCAGCGCGGCGAAGCCGAACCGGTGGAAAGCGAAGGCGGCGGCGACGCAGCCGATGGCAAACGAGGCCAGCGGCCAGAAGAACTTGCCGCAGCGGGCCGCCAGGCCCGGATCGTGCGCGCCGCGCAGGGCGTCGACCAGGTCGATCACGATCTGGGTCACGTTCCCGGTCATCATCGAGGTCGGCGCCAGGTGGGGCAGCAGGAGGCGGCTGGTGGCGCTGTGCGCGCCCATGCCGGCCGTGCCGAGCAGGCCGGCGGCCATGGCCAGCGGCCCGGCGTGTGCGCCGACGGGCGAAGCCGCGATGCCGCAGGCCATGAAGCCGAGCAGCAGCACCAGTTGCAGCAGCAGCGCCGGGCGCAGGGGCGCCGCGCCGCGCGCTTCCAGAGTGACGACCAGGATGCGCGCCATGGCCACGCCCACGATGAAGGCCGGGAAGGCGAGGAACTTCAAGAGCACCATCTCGCGGCTGGAGTCGGCCAGGGCCGCGCCGATCAGGATGAAGTTGCCGGTAACGTGGGCGGTGAAGAGGCCGAACAGGGCAAGAAAGCCCAGCGTGTCGACGTAGCCCGCCATGAAGCCCAGCGCCAGGCCCTGGGTGCGGTGATGTGCTTGGTCGTTCATGTGTGCTCCGGTCTGCGAATTGCGATGTCCGCCATCCTAGGCAGCCACGGGCCGCCGCACCCATCCCATTCGGCCAGTTCCTTGCCGGCTCCGCGGTATCCATTGGTATAGCTAGACCGGGCCAGGCCCGGCCTCGACAATCCCCACCTGGATCAGCCGGAGCATCACCATGGACAAGCCCACCATCTCCCTCGTCATCGCCGACGACCACCCCCTCATCCTCGCGGGCCTGGTCAGCCTGTTCGCGTCCGAACCCGATCTCGTCCTGCTCGGCCAGGGCGTGAATGCGGCCCAGGCGGTCGAGCTCTATGACCGCTTCCGGCCCGACCTGATGCTGGTCGACCTGAACATGCCGGGCGGCGGGCTGGAAGCGGTCGCCGTCACGCGCACGCAGCATCCGGACGCCAGGATCGTCATCCTCAGTTCCTACGAGGGCGACGAGAACGTGCACCGCGCCATGCAGGCCGGCGCCGCGGCCTACCTGCTCAAGCAGGCCGGCTACGAGGAGATCCTGTATTGCGTGCGCCAGGTCGCGCACAACCGCCGCTATCTCCCGCCCGCGCTGGCGGAAAAGCTGGCGCAGCGCATCCACACCAGCCCCCTGTCGCGGCGCGAGCTTGACATCCTGGCCCACCTCAGCGCGGGCAAGAGCAACAAGCTGATCGCGCGCGATGCCGGCATCGGCGTGGGCACCGTGAAGTACCACATCAACAACATCCTGTCGAAGCTGAACGTGTCCTGCCGCACCGAGGCCGCCTGCGTGGCCCAGCAGCGCGGCCTCCTCCATTCCTTCTGATGTCACGAAAGAGAGTCACCATGCAAGCAAGCACCCCGCCATCCGGCAAGAAGCCGCCGCTGATCCTGTTCAACGGCTGCTTCCATACCGCCGACCGCCAGAATCCCCAGGCCAGCGCCGTCGCCATCGAGGACGGGAAATTCCTGGCGGTCGGCGACACCGACGAGGTGATGCGCCACCGCCGCGAGGGCAGCCAGGTGATCGACCTGGGGGGACGCACGGTGATCCCCGGCCTGAACGACTCCCACATCCACCTGATCCGCGGAGGCCTGAACTACAACCTCGAGCTGCGCTGGGAAGGCGTGCCTTCGCTCGCCGATGCGCTGCGCATGCTGAAAGCACAGGCCGATCGCACCCCGCACCCGCAGTGGGTGCGCGTGGTCGGCGGCTGGAACGAGTTCCAGTTCGCGGAAAAGCGCATGCCGACCATCGAGGAGATCAACAGCGCGGCGCCCGACACGCCCGTGTTCGTGCTGCACCTGTACGACCGCGCCCTGCTCAACCGCGCCGCCCTGCGCGCGGTCGGCTACGACAAGGACACGCCCAACCCGCCGGGCGGCGAGATCGTGCGCGACGCCGCCGGCAATCCGACCGGCATGCTGATCGCCCGTCCCAACGCCATGATCCTGTACGCCACCCTGGCCAAGGGCCCCACCCTGCCGCTGGACCAGCAGGTCAATTCCACGCGCCAGTTCATGCGCGAGCTGAACCGCCTGGGCCTGACCAGCGTCATCGATGCGGGCGGCGGCTTCCAGAACTACCCGGAAGACTATGCGGTGATCGAATCGCTGGCGAAGCAAGAGCAGCTGACGGTGCGCATCGCCTACAACCTCTTCACCCAGAACAAGGGCAAGGAACTGGGCGACTTCGAGCGCTGGACCGGCATGGTCAAGCCGGGCGACGGCAGTGATTTCTACCGTCACAACGGCGCCGGCGAAATGCTGGTGTTCTCGGCCGCCGACTTCGAGGACTTCCTGCAGCCGCGTCCCGACCTTCCCGAGGGGATGGAGGATGAACTCGAGAAGGTGGTGCGCCACCTGGTGCAGCAGCGCTGGCCTTTCCGCCTGCACGCGACCTACGACGAATCGATCTCGCGCATGCTCGACGTGTTCGAAAAGGTGGACCGCGAGATTCCCTTCGACGGCTTGCCCTGGTTCTTCGACCACGCCGAGACCATCAGCCCGCGCAATATCGAGCGCGTACGCGCCCTGGGCGGCGGCATCGCGATCCAGCACCGCATGGCCTTCCAGGGCGAGTTCTTCGTCGAACGCTATGGCGCGGAGGCGGCCAAGGCGACGCCGCCGATCGCCCGCATGCTGGAGATGGGCGTGCCGGTCGGCGCCGGCACGGACGCCACCCGCGTGGCCAGCTACAACCCCTGGACGGCGCTCTACTGGCTGGTCTCCGGCCGCACCGTCGGCGGCCTGCGCCTGTACGACGCCGGCCAGCGCCTCTCGCGCGAGACGGCACTCGAGCTGTGGACCAGTGGCAGCGCATGGTTCTCGAACGAACAGGACAAGAAGGGCCGCATCCGTGAAGGCATGCTGGCCGACCTCGCCGTCCTCTCCGCCGACTTCTTCCGCGTCGACGAAGAAGCGATCAAGGACATCGAATCGGTCATGACCATTGTCGGCGGCAAGGTCGTCTTCGGCCAGGCCGAATTCACCTCGCTCGGCCCGCCGGCGATTCCCGTGCTGCCCGACTGGTCGCCGGTGAACACGGTCCCCGGCCACCACAGGAAGCAGGCGCCGGTCGCGGCGCTGGTCCACCAGTGCCGCGGCGCCTGCGGCGTGCATGGCCATGGCCACGACCGCGCGCGCCGCTCCAGCGTGCCCGTATCCGACTTCTCGGGCTTCTGGGGCGCCTTCGGTTGCAGCTGCTTCGCCTTCTGAACGTTTTTTTCTGCAAAAACGGCGCTCCGGCGCCACTCTCCTGAAAGGAAGCACCATGACCCGCACCATCAATACCGTCACCGCGCGCGACGGCACCGTCATCCACTTCACCGACTGGGGCCACGGCGCGCCGGTGGTCTTCAGCCACGGCTGGCCGCTGAACGGCGACGCCTGGGAAAACCAGATGATGTTCCTGGCCGAACACGGCTACCGCGTGATCGCCCACGACCGCCGCGGCCACGGCCGCTCGAGCAAGGCCTGGCACGGCAACGACATGGACACCTATGCCGACGACCTGGGCGCCGTGCTCGATGCCCTGGACATCAACGGCGCCACCCTGGTCGGCCACTCGACCGGCGGCGGCGAAGTCGCGCGCTACATCGGCCGCCACGGCACGGGCCGTGTCGCGAAAGCGGTGCTGGTGGGCGCGGTGACGCCGCAGATGATGGTCTCGCCCGCCAATCCGGACGGCGTGCCGATGTCGGTCTTCGACGGCATCCGCGAAGGCGTCAAGAACGACCGCGCCCAGTTCTTCCTCGACCTGGCCACGCCCTTCTTCGGCTTCAACCGCCCAGGCCAGAAGGATTCCGAAGGCCTGCGCCAGACCTTCCTGATCCAGGGCCTGCAGTGCAGCCTGAAAAGCGCCTACGCCTGCATCAAGCAGTTCTCGGAGACCGACTTCACGGAAGACCTGAAGAAGATGACGGTCCCGACCCTGGTCGTGCATGGCGACGACGACCAGATCGTGCCGCTCGCGACCACGGCGCGCCGCGCGGTGGAACTGCTGCCGCAGGGCCGCCTGTCGGTGTACGAAGGCGCCGGCCACGGCCTGCCGGTGACCCACAAGGACCAGCTCAATGCCGAGCTGCTGGCCTTCCTGCGCACCTGATCTCCCAGGCGCAGGCGCCGCGGCGCCTGCGCCATCAATCTATCCGCGGCGCGCTTCCAGGTCGGCCAATGCCACCAGCAGGAAGGCGCCGGCCAGGCCCAGGTGCTCGAAAAAGCCGTTCTCCACCATCATGCGCGCCGCGCCGCTCACTTCCCAGAAGCGGTTGGCCACCATGTTCGCAGCCAGCGTGAACGCCGCCAGCCAGGCGGCTCCCGCCCAGCGCGCGAAGCCCGACAGCACCAGCAGCGACGCGCCCAGCTCCCCGACGATCACCAGCAGCGCCACGGGCTTTGCCGGCGCGATGCCGAAGGCCTGCATCTCGGCCAGCGCCGCCGGGAAGTCCCAGGCCTTCACCAGTCCTCCCTGCAGATAGGCGGCGCACAGCAGCAGCAGGCAGCACCAGTGGAGCAGCCCCGTGCGGGAGCGGGTGAACAGGTAGCGTTGGGTGAAGGGTAAAGCGTGCATGGAGTGTCCTTTGTAATGTGCCGCACCGCCGGGCGGTGCCTCGGCAGAAAATGGTAGCGTCCGGCGCTCGATCGAACCCATACCTTCCGGCCGGTTTTCCCGCGCGACTGGCCTTTTGGCTGGTGGCATGCGGTGGCCTCCTCCCTAGACTGGAACGCGCACAAGCATCCGTGCAAGACAACCACACTGAGAGGACAACATGACGAAACACAGCACCCTGTCGCGCCGTTCGCTGCTGGCGGGCGCCGCCACCACCGCCGTCGGCCTGGCCGCTGCCGGCAACGCCGGCGCCGCATCGACACCGCAGGCTTCCCCCATCAAGGGCGGACGCGCCGGCAACTTCCTGACCGTCGACGACGGCACCGTGATCCACTACAAGGACTGGGGCAAGGGCCAGCCGGTCGTGTTCAGCCACGGCTGGCCGCTGCAGGGCGACGCCTGGGAAGACCAGATGTTCTACCTGGCCGCGCGCGGCTACCGCGTGATCGCCCACGACCGCCGCGGCCACGGCCTGTCGAGCCAGCCCTGGGACGGCAACGACATGGACCACTACGCCGACGACCTGGCGGCGCTGGTCAAGCACCTCGACCTCAAGAATGCCATTCTGGTCGGCCACTCGACCGGCGGCGGCGAAGTCGCCCGCTACCTGGGCCGCCACGGCAGCAAGCGCGTGGCCAAGGCCGTGCTGGTGGGCGCGGTGCCGCCGCAGATGGTCAAGTCCGCGAGCAACCCGGGCGGGCTGCCGATGGACGTCTTCGACGGCATCCGCAAGAACGTCGTCGAAGACCGCTCGCAGTTCTTCATGGACCTGACCATGCCCTTCTACGGCTACAACCGTCCCGGCGCCAAGGTCTCGCAAGGCGTGCGCGACACCTTCCGGGCCCAGGGTATGCAGTGCGGCCTGAAGAACGCCTACGACTGCATCAAGCAGTTCTCGGAAACCGACTTCACCGCCGACCTCAAAAAGATCGACGTGCCGACCCTGATCGTGCACGGCTCGGACGACCAGATCGTCCCGATCGACGCCTCGGCCAAGGCCGCCGCGAAGCTGGTGAAGAACGCGACCCTGCTGGTCTATGAAGGCGCGCCGCACGGCCTGCCGACCACGCACAAGCACCGCCTCAACGAAGACCTGCTGGCCTTCATCAAGGCCTGATCCAGAACAGCGCCAGTCCCGCGTGCACCGCCGCGCCGAGCGGCGGATAGACAAAAGACAGGCCGACCGCCACCGCGTAGAGGAGCACCGACACGCCGTTCTTGCGGCGCTCCTCTACGCTCGGCATTCTCGCGTCGCCCACGTCCAGGCGCCATGACAGCAGCATGAAGGACAGGGCGCACATCATCAGGATCACGCCGTACAAGGCCACGGGAATTGGCGCCATCGGATGTTCGCCCGCCCAGGCGGTGACATAGGGAATCAGCGACATCCAGAACAGCAGGTGCAGGTTGGCCCACAGCGCGGCGCCGTCGATGCGGTTCACCCGCGCCATCAGGGCGTGGTGGTTGACCCAATAGATGCCCACGTAGACGAAGCTGAGCAGGTAGCGCGCCAGCACGGGTGCGAGTTCACCGAGTTCCTCGAGGCGGGGCGTGGCGGGCGGTTTCAGTTCCAGCACCATGATGGTGATGATGATGGCGATGACGCCATCGCTGAACGCTTCAGTGCGGTTCTTGTTCATGGCGGCAAGGTAACGCCCGGCGCATCTTGCCGCCCCTGCCGATCGATAGTGTCGCAGCAACCGGCCCGCGCCTAAGATGCGCCCGGACCCTCCCCCCACCTACCTAGCAGAGCGAACATGAGCCACTTGAGCACCGCCTCCGGCATCCCCGTCGACGACAACCAGAATTCCATCACCGCAGGCCCGCGCGGCCCCGTGCTGCTGCAGGACTTCCACCTGATCGAAAAGCTCCAGCACTTCAACCGCGAACGCATTCCCGAGCGCGTGGTGCACGCCAAGGGCTCGGGCGCCTTCGGCAGCTTCACCGTCACCCACGACATCACGCAGTACACCAAGGCCGCGCTGTTCGCGGAAGTCGGCAAGCGCACCGAGACCTTCCTGCGCTTCTCTACCGTCGGCGGCGAGAAGGGCTCGGCCGACACTGCGCGCGACCCGCGCGGCTTCGCCCTGCGCTTCTACACCGAGGAAGGCAACTGGGACCTGGTCGGCAACAACACCCCGACCTTCTTCCTCAAGGACGGCATCAAGTTCCCGGACTTCATCCATACCCAGAAGCGCGACCCGCAGACCAACCTCAAATCCGCACAAATGGTCTGGGACTTCTGGAGCCGCGCGCCGGAAAGCCTGCACCAGGTGACGATCCTGTTTTCAAGCCGCGGCACGCCGGACGGCTACCGCCACATGGACGGCTTCGGCAGCCACACCTACAGCCTCGTCAACGCCGCGGGCGAACGCACCTGGGTCAAGTGGCATTTCAAGACGCTGCAGGGCATCCGCAACCTGAGCGCGGTCCAGGCAGAAGAGCTGGCCGGGACGGACCCGGACTATGCGCAGCGTGACCTGTTCGAAGCCATCGCGGCTGGCGACTATCCGCGCTGGAGCGTCGAGGTCCAGCTGATGAGCGACGCCCAGCGCGTCGCCTGGGAAGCGCGCACAGGCTGGGACGCATTCGACCTGACCAAGGTCTGGCCGCAGGGCGACTTCCCGCGCCACAAGGTCGGCATCCTGGAACTGAACCGCAACCCCGACAACTACCACCAGGACGTCGAGCAGGCCGCCCTGTCACCGGCCAACATCGTGCCCGGCATGGGCTACAGCCCCGACAAGATGCTGCAGGCGCGCCTGTTCGCCTACCACGACGCCCAGCTTTACCGGGTCGGCACCAATCACCAGCAGCTGCCCGTGAACCGCCCGCGCTGCCCCTTCCACCACCAGCAGCGCGACGGCGCGATGGCGCTCGAGAACGGGGGCGCGGCGGCCAACTACGATCCGGTGCGCGCGCAGGAGACGTTTGGGGGCTTTGGGCATGGAGATCCGGGCTGGCCTCTCGAGGGCAGCGCCGGGCGCCACGACACCCGCGCAAGTGA
Organism: Pseudomonadota bacterium; assembly: GCA_040758275.1. Classification (GTDB taxonomy): domain Bacteria; phylum Pseudomonadota; class Gammaproteobacteria; order Burkholderiales; family Burkholderiaceae_D; genus Telluria. The sequence goes on along the minus strand of JBFLVV010000005.1, from coordinate 91,462 downwards.
CGACCACTTCACCCAGGCGGGCAACCTGTTCCGCCTGCTGGACGTCGAAGCCAGACGTGCGCTGCTCGAGAACATCGCGGCCAGCCTCGCCGGAGCCGATGCTGCGGTCCAGGATCGTCAGATCGGCCACTTCCTGAAAGCCGATCCGGCCTACGGGCAGGGCGTGGCGGAGGCAATCCGCCGGCGTATGCTCGCCTGATACCTGCGGAACCGGCAGCTGCCGGGGCTCACCGAAAATCGCACATCCCTTGGCGGTTTTCGCAATTGCCGTGTCCTTCCGCCGCGTGCAGAATTCCTGCTCTGTACGCGGCCGAAGCGTCGGCATGTAGGCGACCGGGGCCGCCAACCAGCATGTTGGAGACCTCCGTGACCCGATCCACGACACCGAACACCAGACGACGCCGGCTGATGCTGGGCATCGGCGGCCTGGCCGCACTGCCGGCCCTGCCGGCGAAGGCCGCTCCCACCCGAGATGGCGCACACCACGCCAGCCTGCTGTGGTACCGCCAGAGCGCGGCGCGCTGGGAGGAAGCGCTGCCGCTCGGCAATGGCCGCATGGGGGCGATGGTGTTCGGCCGCGTGGCACAGGAGCGCCTGCAGCTCAACGAAGACACGCTCTGGGCCGGCGCGCCCTACACTCCCGACAATCCCGCCGCCCTGGCCGCCCTGCCCCAGGCAAGAGCCCTGCTCGAGCAGGGCAAATACGCCGAAGCCACCGCGCTTGCCAACGCCGGCATGATGGCGACTCCGCTGCGCCAGATGTCCTATGGGACCCTGGGCGACCTGCTCCTGACGATGCGGGACGCCCAGGCGCCCAGCGAATACGAACGCTCGCTCGACCTGTCCACCGCCATCACGCTGACGCGCTATCGCACCCCGGCAGGCAGCTTCCTTCGCGAGGCCTTCGTTTCGGCGCCGGACCAGGTCATCGTCCTGCACCTGACGGCGCCCAGGGGCAAGCTGGGTCTCGAGATCGGGTGGCGCGCGCCGCGCAAGGTGAAGTACGTCGCCTCGAACGATCCCGGCCTTGCCACCGACCTGGCCGCCGGCCCGCCGACCGACTGGCTCCTGCGTGAAGACGCAGGCCCCCTGCCCGCCGACGCGCGCATCGAGGCCGACGGCGACAACGCCCTCCTGATCACCGGCCGCAACGAAGCCATGCACGGCGTCGCCGCGGGCCTGCGCTTCGCGCTGCGCGTCCATCTGGTCGGCAATGGCCGGCTCGCCCACGAGGATGGAAGCCTCAGGCTGCAGGGCGCCAGCGAAGCGACGCTCCTCATCGCCGCGGCGACCAGCTACGTCAACTACCGCGACGTCAGTGGCGACCCGGTGGCGGTCGTGCGGGCACAGACGGCGCGCGCCGCCGCGAAGCCATATGCGGCGCTCAGGCGCGAGCACGTAGCCGAACACCAGCGCCTGTTCTCGACCATGTCGATCGCGCTGGGGCAGAGCGCCGCGGCAGCGCAACCGACCGACGAGCGCATTGCCGCCGTCGGCAGCCAGGCTGACCCGGCGCTCGACGCGCTCTACCTGCAATACGCACGCTACCTCCTGATCGCCTCCTCGCGGCGCGGCAGCCAGCCCGCCAACCTGCAGGGCATCTGGAATGAAAGCACCAATCCGCCCTGGGGCAGCAAGTACACCATCAACATCAACACCCAGATGAACTACTGGCCCGCCGATGCGGCCGGCCTGGGCGAGTGCGTCGAGCCCCTGCTGCGCATGGTCGAGGAACTGGCCCAGACCGGGGCGGCCACTGCGCGCACGATGTACGGGGCGCGCGGCTGGGTATGCCATCACAACACCGACCTGTGGCGCGCCGCCGCGCCCATCGACGGCGCCAAGTACGGCATGTGGCCCTGCGGCGGGGCCTGGCTGTGCAATACGCTGTGGGACCATTACGACTACGGGCGCGACGAGGCGGTGTTGCGCCGCCTGTATCCGCTCATGCGGGGATCCGCCCTGTTCTTCCTCGACACCCTGGTCGAGGATCCGCAGGGACGAGGCCTGATCACGTCGCCCTCGCTGTCGCCGGAGAACACCCATCCCTTCGGCTCCTCGCTGGCGGCGGGCCCGGCGATGGACCGCCAGATCGTGCGCGACCTGTTTGCCCATACGCTCGCTGCGGGCAGGCTGCTGGGGCAGGACGAGGCCCTGCTCGGGCAGATCGCCGAGGTCCTGTCGCGCATCGCGCCGGACCGGATCGGCGCCCAGGGCCAATTGCAGGAATGGCTGGAGGACTGGGATGCCAGGGCGCCGGATCCCCACCATCGCCACGTGTCGCACCTGTACGCGGTCTATCCTAGCAGCCAGGTCAATGTACGGGACACACCAGCGCTGCTGCGCGCGGCGCGCACCTCGCTCGAGGCGCGCGGCGACTTCGCGACCGGCTGGGGGACCGCCTGGCGCCTGTGCCTGTGGGCGCGCATGGGAGACGGCGAGCGTGCGTACTCCGTCCTCAAGGGCCTGACGGGGCCGAAACGCACCTATCCGAACATGTTCGACGCGCATCCGCCCTTCCAGATCGACGGGAATTTCGGCGGCGCCGCCGGGATCATGGAGATGCTCCTGCAGTCCTGGGGCGGCGAGGTATTGCTGCTGCCTGCGCTGCCGTCTGCGTGGCCGTCGGGAAGGGTCAGAGGAATGCGGGCGCGCGGTGGCTTGCGCGTCGACCTGGACTGGCGTGCAGGGCGGCTGGCGAAGGTCAGGGTGGCCGGCAAGCCTGGGCAAACGCTGCGCCTTCGCTACGAGGGCAGGGTCAGCATCGTGACGCTGGACCACACCGGTACCTTCAGCGGCACAGGCGCCCTTCCGGGCCTTGGCGCTAGCCGTTCTCCTTCGCGTGATTGATCGTATAGCGCGGAATCTCGACGGCCAGGTCGGCCTCGCCCACGATCGCCTGGCATGACAGGCGCGAATGCGGTTCGACACCCCAGGCACGGTCCAGCATGTCTTCTTCGGCGTCGCCTGCTTCGTTCAGTGACCCGAAACCTTCGCGGACGATGACATGGCAGGTCGTGCACGCCCCCACCTTGCCGCAGGCGTGTTCGATCTCCACCCCATGCTCGAGCAAGGCGTCACAGATGCTGGTTCCGGGACTGGCTTCGATGACCACCCCGGCAGGCGCGCACTCCGGATGAGGAAACACAGTCAGCTTAGGCATTGGATGTTTCCTTTCCCTGCGCCTGGGCGCGCCGGTAGCGGCAGAACAGGCATTGCCTGGCTTGCCCCCTCGTGTCGCCGGTCTGGCCACTACCAGGGGAAGGCTGGCGTGCATTCCCGGAGGGCTCGGTCAAACGCTTGCGTGCATGCATGATGGAACTCCAGAAAAATGGGCTGGATCTACTCTAAACCTTCCAACTGTGGAAAGGTCAAGCGCATTCGATGGCGCCCCGGATACCGGTGACTTTGGTGACTCTTGACCCCTTTTCAGCTGAAAATGCCGTGCTATACTCCCCTCGCCTATGAACCGCATTGTCAAGACATTCCTCGTTTGGATGCTGATGCTGATGCTGCCGCTCCATGCGGTCGCCGCCAGCATCGGGATGTCGTGCGCGCCGGTTCGCCAGCATGCGTCGAGCGGCGTCGGCATGCCGCATCACCAGCCGGCCGCGGATGCGCATGCGCATCACGGCGGCGATCATGCGGCGCACCACGCGACTGCGGCAGCCGACGACGATGCGCCGGTGCCGGACCTTGCGAAAAAAGCGCACTCCTCGTGCAGCGCCTGTTCGGCGCTGTGCGCCGGCGCCGTGGCGCCGCCATCGGCTTTCCTTCCCCTGCCCACCTTCGACGGCGCCGACGCAGTCAATGCTTCGCCGTCCGCCTTTGACGCCGGTTTCATCCCGGATGGTCCGCAGCGACCTCCCCGGCATCCCTCCGCTTAATCGATTCCGAAGCTGAGCCCGACTGGTGCTGCCGCACCGCCGCGCCCCTTCGCAAGCGGCCGTGCGTCCAGCGCACGTTCCCTCACCGATTTTGAGGATTCACGATGAAACCCATGCACTTCGCGACCGCCCTCGGCATCCTGATGGCCGTGCCGCTCGCGCACGCCCAGCAATCGTCCCGCCTGCCCGACCCGCTTGACCCCGGCGTCGCGGTCCCGCAGCCCGTGTACGAGTCCGCGATCGCGGGCTATTCCCGCCTGCCGCAGAACAGCGCCGCAACGCCGGATAAAACCTGGCGCCAGGCCAATGATGCCGTCGCTGGAGGAGCGGCCCATGGCGGCCCACAGGCGCCCGCCTCCGCGCACCAGCACGCTCCGGCTCCCGCACCGTCGAAGCCGGCGCCGGCGGCGACCGGGCACAAACACCACTGAACCATCCAAGGCAAGACGATGACAATACAGACTTCGCCACCCCTGCTGCGCGCCGTCACGGCCGGCGTGCTTGCGCTCGTACTGGGCGGCTGCGCCACCTTCTCCCGGGACGGTGGCCTCGATGCGGTATCGACCATGACCTCGGAACGGAGCGGCCAGGATGTCCGCCTCCCAAAGGTGAGCGGCGACAGCGACGCATCCCGGGCCGAACTCGACCGGCTCCTGCAGGCGCCGCTCACGGCAGACAGCGCCGTGCGTGTGGCCCTGCTCAATAACCGCGGCCTGCGCGCCTCGCTCGCCAGCCTCGGCGTGGCAGAAGCCGATCTCGTCCAGGCGGGACGCATGAGCAATCCCGGGTTCAGCTTCAGCCGCATGTCAGGCGGCGGCGAGACGGAAATCGAGCGCAGCGTCATGTTCGACCTGGTCGGCCTGCTTACCATGCCCATTCGCCGCGACATCGAATCGCGCCGCTTCAGGAGCGCGCAGCTGGTCGCCGCGACCGACGCGGTGCGCCTCGCCGCCGACACGCGCAAGGCCTGGTTCAACGCCGTTGCGGCGTCCCAGTCGGCGCGCTACGCCGAACAGGTGCGTGAAGCCGCCCAGGCCAGCGCCGAACTGGCCCAGCGCATGGCCAGGGCCGGGAACCTGAGCGCCCTCGACCAGGCCAGGGAACAGGTGTTCTCGGCCGAAACCACCGCCCAGCTCGCACGTGCGCGGCACAGGGCGACGGCCGCGCGCGAGCAGCTTGCCCGCCTGCTGGGGGTATGGGGTACGCAGACCGCCTTCCAGCTTCCCGACAGGCTTCCCGATCTGCCGGCAGCGCCGCGCGAAGCGAGCAACGTCGAAGCGCAGGCGATGCAGCAGCGGCTCGACGTCCAGCTCGCGAAGCTGGACACCGAGGCTACCGCCCGCGCGCTCGGGCTGACCAGGGCGACCGGTATCGTCAACGTGCTTGACGCCGGCTATGTCAACTCGAGCAAGTCCGGTGCGCCGCGCGAGAATGGTTACGAGATCGAACTGGCCCTGCCCCTCTTCGACTGGGGCGGCGCCCGCGTGGCGAAAGCCGAGGCGCTCTACATGCAGTCGGTCCACCGCACCGCCCACACCGCCATCACGGCACGCTCGCAGGTGCGCGAAGCCTGGTCCGCCTACCGGACGACCTATGACGTCGCCAGGCATTACCGCGACGAAGTCGTGCCCCTGCAGAAGAAAATTTCTGAAGAAACCCTACTTCGCTACAACGGGATGCTCATGAGCGTCTTCGAGCTGCTGGCCGATGCGCGTGCCCAGATCACCGGGGTGAACACGGCGATCGAGGCCCAGCGCGACTTCTGGATCGCGGAAACCGAGCTGCAGGCCGCCATCAACGGCAGCGGTGGATCGACGGTGGCCCTGACGGCCTCCCCGTCCGCAGAAGCAGCACCCGAACACTGACAAGGAATAGAACATGTCTTCTCGTCGAGATTTCTTTACCGGCGCCGCAGCGCTGGTCGGCGCCGGACTGGTCAGCCGCGCCGGCGCGGCCACCCTGCCCGAAGCGCCCACCATGAACAATGCGGCAACCCAGCCGCCGCCACCGCCACCGAATGGCCGCCCCTACAACCCGGTCGTCACGCTGAACGGCTGGTCCCTTCCCTGGCGCATGAACAATGGCGTCAAGGAGTTCCACCTGATCGCCGAACCGGTCGTGCGCGAGATCGCGCCGGGCATGAAGGCCAATCTGTGGGGCTACAATGGCCAGAGCCCGGGGCCGACCATCGAAGTGGTCGAAGGCGATCGCGTACGCATTTTTGTCACGAACAAGCTGCCCGAACACACCAGCATCCACTGGCACGGCCAGCGCCTGCCCAACGGGATGGACGGGGTGACGGGCCTGACCCAGCCGGGCATCCAGCCGGGCAAGACCTTCGTCTACGAGTTCGTCGCCCGGCGCCCGGGCACCTTCATGTACCACCCGCACGCGGACGAGATGGTCCAGATGGCGATGGGGATGATGGGGTTCTGGGTCACGCATCCGAAGAACCCGGCCCAGCACAGGGTCGACCGCGATTTCGTTTTCCTCCTCAATGCCTACGACATCGAGCCGGGCAGCTATACGCCCCGCGTCAACGAGATGCTGGACTTTAATATCTGGACCTTCAACAGCCGCGTCTTCCCGGGTATCGACACGATGAACGTGCGCCAGAACGACCGTGTGCGCATCCGCGTGGGCAACCTGACGATGACCAACCACCCGATCCACCTGCACGGACACGAGTTCGAGGTCACCGGCACGGACGGCGGCTGGACCCGGCCGGAGTCGCGCTGGCCGGAGGTGACGACCGACGTCGCCGTGGGCCAGATGCGCGCCATCGAATTTGTCGCCGACGAACCGGGCGACTGGGCCTTCCATTGCCACAAGTCGCACCACACCATGAACGCCATGGGCCACGACGTCCCGACCCTGATCGGCGTGGACCACCGCGGCGTCGCCGAGAAGATCACGAAACTGGTGCCGGACTACATGGTCATGGGCGAGAAAGGCGGCTCGATGGGCGACATGGAGATGCCGCTGCCGGACAACACGCTGCCGATGATGACGGGCCAGGGCCCCTTCGGTGGCGTGGAGATGGGCGGCATGTTCACCGTGCTGAAGGTGCGCAAGGACCAGAAAGCCGGCGACTACGGCGATCCCGGCTGGTACAAGCACCCGGCCGGTACCGTGGCATATGAATGGAAGGGCGAAGCGCCGGCGGCGGTGCGCCAGCAGGATGCAGGCGGGCACTCCATGCCTGCGGCAAAAACGCCCGAGGTCGAGGTCACGGTGCGCAAACCCAGGGGCGACCAGGGCCATCATTGATTCAAGCATGACAACCCAAGCAACTCAACAAGGAGACACCATGAACGCTTTCTCGAAACTGACCCTGGCTCTCGTAATGACTGCAGCAAGCGCGATCGCATGTGCGCAAGACTCCCATGTAGGGCATGACGCGACGCCTGCCGGCCAGGAAGCGCCCGCAGCGGCAGAGCTGACCGATGGCGAAGTGAAGAAGATCGACAGGGAAGCCGGCAAGATCACCCTGCGCCACGGCGAAATCAAAAACCTCAACATGGCAGCGATGACCATGGTCCTGCGCGTGAAGGATGCGGCGATGCTGGAGCAGGTCCAGGTCGGCGACAGGATCCGCTTCGCAGCCGATCGCGTGAACGGTGCGGTGACCGTCGTGCAGTGGGAGAAGGCGCAGTAAGCGTCGATGGTGTCGACCGCACCGTCAATCACGTGCATTTGCAGGGAACTCCCGCAGGCATTCCCGATGTCTCGGCGGTCACGATCGTCATCGCCTGACCCTACCCTTGTCGCTACTTTGTGCTGGAATGATTGTCGGGATCGCGGTCACGGGCCGGCTGCCGCATCCCATCGCTGTTGGAGTTGTCGTGTGAGGTCGGGATCGTTTTCAAGTAGCAAACGCACACTTCAAAATCCCCTCCTTTCCTCTCCGTCCCTCCGGAATGGAACCGGAATTTCCTGTTTCAAGAGCTAAAAGGCGTTCCAAGTGCGGCACACAAAAAAACCCAGCGTGCAAAGCCGGGTCAAAATATGCCTTCAGTTAAGCGGGTCTCATCGAAATCCGACTTCAGTGTAGCGGGAAATTAAAACCGCCCTCGCACTGTTGACCGGCCCTGACATCATGGACAGCGCCGATGGCCGTTTGTTATTACCAGAGTCCCCACGTCATATGGCTAGCTCGGCATGCTTCTAATGCCACATCTTCAAGAGCAGTATCAGAAAGATGGATTTATCGAATTTGATTCCTCCCGTGTTCAACCTCGGCCAAGTCAACAAAAACATCGAACCTGATCGCAATTTGAGGAACATTTGACCTGATTTTGAACCGTGCGTCGCACTCATCGGGCCAATGGTACGTTTGCGACTACAAAGCGCATATGTACAGAAAACTGAGCGGAGTCCGATTATGCAATGGTGGTGGATTTCAGCTGCGAGCCTGGCCATTGCTGTTCCTGCTGCGGCCCAGGTCCAGACTCAACATGACGCAAGCGGTCAACGCGTACCCGACACCATGGAAGCGCGGGTCGCAGCCTGTATTGGCTGTCATGGCGTTGCAGGGCGTGGCGTGGACAACGTTTACTTCCCGCGTTTGGCGGGGAAGCCTGCCGGCTACCTGTATAACCAGCTAGTCGCGTTCCGCGACGGTCGTCGCAAGTATGTCCCTATGAACTATCTGCTGGCATATCTGCCGGACACTTACCTGTACAAGATGGCCGAGCATTTCGCCGCCCAGAATCCGCCACCCCTTGTTAATCCGCCGGTGAAAGCTTCGCCAGAACAGGTCCGCGACGGACAGCGCATTGTGACACAGGGTGTTCCCGCGAAGCAGTTACCGGCCTGTGTTACCTGCCATGGCACCGACTTGTCCGGTCGTGAGCCGGGTATTCCCGGTCTGCTCGGTCTGCGGGCCGACTATGTCAGTGCGCAGCTAGGAGCGTGGCGCTACGGCGTTCGCACGGCTTCGGCCCCGGACTGCATGCAGGTCATCGCGTCGAGCATGACTGAAGCGGAAGTTGCGGCCGTCTCCGCGTATCTGGCCTCGCTCCCCGTGACTGACGCGCGGCCCGCGCGCGCGGCCCAAGGCTCGCTTCCCATGCCATGCGGTAGCCAGGCGCATCCGAATGGGGGCAAGCGTCCATGAGCAAATCGACGAAATTCAAACAGCCGGTACTCTGGGGAATAGCTGCCTTGGTCGTCGGCGCCATCGTGGTGTTCACGCTGGGGCGCGGATTCAACCCGCCACAACTACTGAATCGCGAAGCGGGCGCTGGCGGCGGGGCGTCTCAGGCGCTGATCGCGCGCGGCAAGTATCTGGCACAGGCAGGAGACTGCATCGCCTGCCATACCGTTCCCGGCCAGGCGATCTTCGCCGGCAACCGCCCGATGCCGACGCCCTTCGGCACGCTCTACGCACCGAACATCACGCCTGATCGGGAAACAGGCATCGGCAACTGGACTGCCGATGACTTCTTCAAGATGATGCGCACCGGGAAATCGCGCAATGGCGAACTGCTCTACCCGGCCATGCCCTTTGCCAGCTACACCAAAGTGACGCGCGCCGACAGCGACGCCATCTTCGCCTACCTGCGCTCAGTGCCGTCGGTGCGCCTGAAGTCGCGCGAACACGACTTGCGCTTTCCATACAATAACCGCTCGCTCCTGATTGGCTGGCGTACCCTGTACTTCAAGGAAGGCGAGTACGTGCCGGACAAGACCAAGTCTGCCGAATGGAACCGCGGTGCTTACCTAATAGAGGGCCTTGGACATTGCGCGATGTGCCATACCCCGATCAATGCCTTGGGCGGTTCTTCGGAGGAACGCGCTTTCCAGGGCGGCCTCATCCCGATGCAGAACTGGTACGCGCCGTCGCTCACCTCAAACAAGGAGGCGGGCTTGGGGAACTGGGAAATCCAGGACATCGTCGACCTGCTTCAAAAAGGCGTATCGAACCGCGGGACCGTCTACGGACCGATGGCCGAGGTGACCTTCAACAGCCTGCAGTTCATGAGCGACGCCGACGTGCGCGCAATGGCGGTGTACCTCAAGAGTCTGCCCGCCGACCAGCCCGTCAACGCTGACCCGGCCATGGCGCCGCTGCGCGCCAACATCACCCAGCAGTTCACGCAGGGGGAGCGCGTCTACTCTGCTCAGTGCGCGAGCTGCCACGGCGAACAGGGACGCGGCATGCTGCCGCACTATCCGCCGCTCGCGAACAACCAGTCGATTACGATGACCTCGGCCGTCAACCCGATCCGCATGGTGCTCAATGGCGGCTATCCGCCCGGCACCCGCCGCAACCCCATGCCCTATGGAATGCCGCCTTTCTTCCACTCGTTGTCGGATGGGGAAATCGCAGCTGTCGTCACCTACATCCGCACAGCCTGGGGCAACAGGGGGGCGCCAGTGACAGAGCGTGAGGTTAATGACCTGCGCTCGGCAACGGTTGAATAAGTAATCGAGGAGAGTCCATGATCATGGAACCAGGAGAAAACGACGCGAGCCTCGACCAGCAGCGCGTCGACGCCGTGGTGGCGCAGGGCCCGGGCGGCGCTTTTGCCGTTGCCGGGCTGGCGGTGGCCATCGTGATGGCCATCTGGCTGGCCTTCTACGTGCTGGTCTACCTGGCGCGCGGAGGCGATTAAGATGGCGCACCCTCCCCACGCTTCCCCAGGCGCCGCCGTCGCCCATGCCGCGGAAAGCCGCTGGGCCCTGATGGTCGGCGCCATCATCCTGTTCCTGGTCGGGATGATCGTCTATATGAGCCTGCACTGGGCAGCGATGCCGCCGGTGCGTACCGAGACCATCGACGCCGGGACCCTGCACATCTCGGGCGAATTCGTCGAAACCAACCTCGGCTCCACCCTCGAACCTGACGGCACGGTCATGGTGCGGGTGCTGGCCAACCAGTACTCGTTCACGCCCTCCTGCCTGCTGGTGCCGAAGGACACCGAGATCCGCATCCGCGGCACCGCGGCCGATGTGGTGCACGGCTTCTCGATCGGCCAGAGCAACGTCAACCTGATGCTCCTGCCGGGCTATATCTCGAACTTCCGCACGAAGTTCGAGAAGACCGGCGAACACATGATGCCCTGCCACGAGTACTGCGGGGTCGGTCATGCCGCCATGTGGGCGCGCGTGAAGATCGTCGACAAGACCGAGTTCGCGCGGCTCGCGGCCGGAGGAAGGAGGCTGAGCTGTGTTGGACAATGACACCAAGCGCCTGGTGCTGGCGCACTTCTGGATCGCCTTCATCGCCTTCTTCGTGGCCCTGCTGCTGGGCGAATGGCAGATGTACATTCGCAGCCCCTTGCGCGACTGGATCGGCAACCCCGAGCTCTACTACCGCGCCGTCACCGCCCACGGCTCGGCCATGGGCTACGTGTTCCCGACCCTGGTGGCGATGGGCTTCGGCTACGCCATCGTCGAGCTCTCCCTCAAGCAATCCCTGATCGGCAAGCGCTGGGCCTGGATCGGCTTCCTGCTGGTGGTGCTGGGGACAATAACCGCCATGGTGCCGGTGTCGATGGGCCTTGCCACCGTGCTCTACACCTTCTACCCGCCGCTGATCGGGAACGCCTTCTATTACATCGGTGTCGTGCTGGTAGTGGTGGGTTCCTGGATCTGGGTCGGCCTGATGTCGGTCAACCTGTACGCCTGGAAGAAGGCGAATCCCGGGGCGCCGGTTCCGCTCCCCATGTTCGCCAACCTGGCCGGCGCCTATCTATGGGCCTGGACTTCGCTGGGCGCCGCGATCGAGATCCTGTTCATGATCCTGCCAGTGGCGCTCGGCTTCAAGTCGACCATCGACGCCGGCCTGGCGCGGGTGTTCTTCTCCTGGACCCTGCACGCCATCGTCTACTTCTGGCTGATGCCCGCCTATATCGCCTTCTACACCCTGGTGCCGCGCGCCATCGGCGGTCGCCTCTACAGCGACCGCATGGCGCGGATTTCCTTCGTCCTGTTCCTGGTGTTTTCCATGCCGATCGGCGTGCACCACCTGTTCCAGGATCCGCAGGTGGGTTCGGGCATGAAGTTCCTGCACGCGATCTTCACCGGCATGGTCTCGATCCCGACCTTCCTCACCATCTTCACCATCACGGCCTCAGTCGAGATCGCTGGCCGCCTGCGCGGCGGACGTGGCGCCTTCGGCTGGGTCAAGGCCCTGCCCTGGCACAACCCGATGATGCTGGCCGTGGCCTTCTCCTTCATCCTGCTGGGCTTCGGCGGCGCTGGCGGCCTGATCAACATGAGCTACCAGCTCGACTTCGCCGTCCACAACACACAGTGGATCACCGGCCACTTCCACCTGATCTTCGGCGGCGCCATCGTCATCATGTATTTCGCCCTCGCCTACGACCTGTGGCCGCATCTGACCGGCAAGCAGCTCGTGGCCGGGCGCCTGATGCGCACCCAGCTCTGGCTGTGGTTCGTCGGCATGATCGTGCTGACCTTTCCCTGGCACGTGGTCGGCATCCTCGGCATGCCGCGCCGGATGGCTTACTTCGACTACAGCAATCCGGAGATCGCGCCGCAGGCCATCACCGTGATCATCACCTTCGTCGGCGGCCTCGTTCTGGTGATCTCCGGCCTGTTGTTCCTGCTGATCCTGCTGCGCGGCCATCGCAGCATGCGCATCGATCTGCCCGAGTTCCGCTTCAGCCAGGTGGTGCACGACGAAGGGCGGCTACCTGCCGCCCTGAACAGCTACGCCCTGTGGCTGGCCCTGATGATCGGGCTCTCGGTGGTGAACTACGGCTACCCGATAAGCCAGCTCATGGCCCTCAAGCAGACCTCGGTGCCGGCGGTGCCGGTGGGGAGCGAACCATGAGCACCGACAAACTGTTCTCCCTGAAAAACCGCTGGTTCACGGTGAGCCTCGGCGCCCTCCTCATCATCTTCGCCATCGCGGCCTTCATCGGCCTGGTGTGGCTGCCCAAGGCCCATGCCCGCAATGCGATGCAAAGCATGTGGGAAGCGATCTGCAGCGCCGTCGGCGCCCCGGCCCCCTACCAGGCTGCCGCCCTGCCGGGCGAGCAGCAGCGCTACCCGAGCAGCGTGATCGTCCACGCCCAGATGATGGCGGCGGGCCAAGCCGCCTCGGTCGGCAAGGGCGCCACCCTGGCCATGGCCTGCACCATGTGCCACGGCGCGCGCGGCACCAGTCCGGCCGGCACCCCGCACCTGGCCGGCCAGCCGGCGTCGTCCACCTATAAGCAGCTGCGCGACTATGCGTCAGGCCACCGGAAAAGCGCCATCATGCAGCCGCTGGTGGCCAACCTGAGCGACCAGGACATGCGCGACCTCTCGGCGTACTACGCCTCGCTGGAGCGGGAGCGCATTGCCGACATCGCTCCCTCTGCGCCAGAGACGCCACGCCTGGTGCGCAACGGCGATCCGATGCGCAGCGTCGGCGCCTGTTCGTCTTGCCACAGCCCGCACGCCGCCCGCGCCGCCACCCCGGTGCTCGAAGGCCTTTCTGAGGACTATCTGCGCAACCAGATGCTGGCGTTTCGCGACGGGCACCGTGCCAATGATATCAATCGCCAAATGCGCAACGCGGTGCAGCGTCTGAGCGACGCCGAGATCGCCGAACTGGCGCGCTACTACGCCAGCCGGTGAGTGACGGGCGCAAAGCAGACGGTGCTTCTTGGCTACCTGCCTTCCGTCACACGAAACATCATTCCTGTCCACTGAGGTGCGTCCTGATCGCCGGACCTAAAAGGCGCTCCAGGTCGACCAGATAGACTTCGCTCGCTCCACGACGTATGCTGCCCGCGAGATAAGGACAGCGGTCGACAAGCACACGCTCCGGCTGGCAGATCTCGGCGTACTCAACGCTGACCTGTTCGCGGATGCAGTCGACTGCCAAAGCGAAAAGGGAACGCTGGACATTCGCGACGACGAGCGGAACACCCGTCATTGCCGTTCCCCGGCACGAGGGGGCGCGGTAGTCAACAAGAGGAATGATCCGGCCCTCGTAAAACATTGCCAGACCATGACCAAATCGCACGGGAATGTGCACGTCAGCAAGATCAATCACATTACAGACACTCGCCGCATCGAATGCCAATTCCTCGCCAAGCGCCCGGACCCGCAAGAAGCGTGTCCGAGCAAACATCGTCGAGATCGTAAACTTCGGATTTGCGTTGTCGAATGAGTGCATGGGTTATTAGGGAAAGAATGGAACAGGAGTGGCGCGCAGGTCAGGCTCGACGCAAGCGCAGGAAGAGCCGCAATGCACCGGCAAGGTCGCGGATCAACAGGAACATGGCCAGCATCATGAACAGCCCTGCCGGCCGCGCGAGGATGGAGGGTGCCAATGGGGACGCCAACAGCAGGCCGAGTGCAACCACGTGCCAGCGTAATTGACGCAGTGCACGCGCCTCTTCTACGATCGACTTCACGCCCGGCACACGTTCGCGACCGGGTCGGGCATCGCACTGCAGGTGATACCAAACCAGGAAAGGTATGATCTTGTAGAGCATGCCGTTGATGGCTGACATGCCAAAACCCGAAATGACTAATATTCCGGTCAACAGCGTACGCTGGTCGGCATCGAACGGAAGGAAGTGCACCAGGATCGCCAACGCCAGGCAAGCCATGGCAAGGCTCCAGTAGCAGGTGCCGATATCAGCCTTCCGTTTGCGCCTGTAGAAAAACAGGACGGTGGTCGCCACGTACTTCAGCAACAGCGCTCCCACGCCGATCTCGGCTCCGAGTTGCAGGGCGGGTCTTTTCAGCAACGCTGCGGCACTCCAGGCGAGCAGCAGCACGAACAGCAGCGCGGGCATTCCTCGTTCCAGCACGCGCGGGTAGGCCGATGTTCCCTGGAACATGGGAATCACCTGGAAAGACACCGCAGCAGTCAGCGCCACGATCCACCCAAGCAGGCCCCAGGTCGCGTGCATGTCGGTAAACAGCAGCACATTCAACGTACCGTGGCCGGCCAGGACCATCGCCAGCGCGCCACCAAGGGCCATGGTCACGGCGAGTGCGGAGAGCGCCAGGCGCACTCCGCCAACCAGCGGCTGCGCGGCCGGCACGGTCCGGTGTGAGATCGCCGCGCCGACCGCGGTCAGTACGACCAGTCCGGCCAGTCCAAGCATGCTGGCAGCCGTGACGTAAAAGCCGGGGCCCAAGCCGAAGCCGAGGGCGCTGGCCAGCAAGACGGTGCCCCCCGCCAAACCGCACCAGGACAACACCGCGACCGGCCGCGCCAGCGCAATCGCCGTTCCGGCGACGACGGGAAGAATCTGAAACAGCGCCCCGACAATGGTCATTGTCAGGAAGCCAAGGGTCAACAGGTGCGTCATGGCGAGAGTGACCGGCGTCCAGCGCGAAACCAGCGCGGCTTCACCGTGCCACATCAGCAAGAGAGCCGTGGCGAAGACGAAACAGGGGGCGGTGAGCAGGAATGGCAAGGGCACCCAGATCGAAGGCATTGCGCCATAGTTCAGTGTTCGCTGCATGGTCTCTTCTGGATGGACAAATCGAACCTGCCGTCGTCGCGGGGAGTCAGGACATGACGATAATCGTGGCGGTCGAGCACGCGGTACAGAGGGAATGGTTCGCGGTCGATCAGGACCTGCAAGACTACGTCGGGCCCGAGCGCCGCCAAAGCATCGAGGATCAGCTCCATAGGTTCAGGTGGAAGCAGACCTGAAACGTCAAGAAGTGCTGAGGAAGAAGTGGACTCACTCATGGCATCGTGTCCTCGATACAAGGAATTGGGATAGCTCGGCCGCGGCCCGGCGCGGATGTGCTGACCGTGGAAAGCAGCTCGGCCAGGCTCAGCCGGTTCAGCTCGGCAAGGTAAGCCTCCGTTGCCTCGGCGAGCGATTCGCGCAGGCGGCAGGCGGGACCGAAGGGGCAGTCGGCAACGCTGCCGCCGCCAAAGCACTGCGCCATGCGAAAATCGGGTTCCGTGCGGCGCACGATCTCCCCAAGGCGAATGTCGCGCGGGTCCTGGGCCAGCCGGATGCCCCCGCAGCGCCCCCGGACCGTCGCGATCACGCCGTCGGTCGCCAGTTCGTTGACGACCTTGGCCAGGTGATTGCGCGATATCCCGAATTCGCCGGCGACCTGGTCGATCGTCAACATGCGGCCGCCGCAGCTGCCCAGGTACATCAGGAGGCGCAAGGCATGGTCGGTGAATTCGGTCAGCCGCATGTCGGACTCTCAGGAACGCAGTCTGAAATCGATGACGACGTCGCCGACTGCCCGGCGATGGTAGATAACATTGACCCGTTCGCCAAAAATATCCTCGATCTCGTTCAGGAGCGGAATCGGGTCGTGGTCGTTGCAGAAGCGCATCGACTCGCCGGGCAACAAGGTGTGCAGGGCGCCGAAGATGGCCGCGTGACGAAAGCGCCGGTCGACGCCCCTGGCGTTGAACACATAGGTTCGGGCCGGAGCCGTGGGGATGGAACAGTCGGGTGTCATGTCGTACTCCTTTCGGGATGTGACCGGCCGCATCGGCGGCCGGTGCTCAGGTAGGCTGGACGCGCTTCAGACCGGTGCCGCCACCGTGCCGGTGCCGGCCCGTGGCGCGCGCCTGCCCCGCATCAGGCGCAGTGCAAAGAGGCTGAGGTAGAGGATGCCGATGGCGAAGACGATGTCCCCCGGCACGCGCAGCCAGACCATGCTCTCCATGAAGCTGGAGTGGACCACCTCGGCCGAGCGGGCGTACCACATTCCCTTCGTGATGCTGGCGTGGGCCTGATAGATGCCAGCCGGAACCAGGGACAGGAAAACCATCATCGACAGGCCGATGTTGAGCAACCAGAATGCCGGGCGCAGCAGGGAATCGGACCAGCCGATACCGGCGCTCAGCCCGCGCAGGCAGAACAGCATCAGGCCGATGCCGAGCATGCCGTAGACGCCGAACAGGGCGGCGTGCCCGTGGGCCGCGGTCATGTTCAGGCCCTGCATGTAATACAGCGCGATCGGCGTGTTGATCGAGAACCCGAGCAGCCCGGCGCCGACGGTGTTCCAGAAACCGACGGCGATGAAGCACAGGATCGCCCAGCGGTAATTGCGCACCCAGGCCGCGGCTTTCGTGCGCTGGTAGTTGCGCCAAGCCTCGATGCCGATCAACGACAGCGGCACCACCTCGAGGGCCGAGAACATCGAACCGATTGCGATCACCGAGGTCGGGGTGCCGGTGAAGTACAGGTGGTGCAGCGTCCCGAGGATGCCGCCAAACAGGAACACGATGGTTTCGAGCACGATCGCGCTGTTGGCGGAGGCGGCGCGGATCAGGCCAAGGCGGGTGAACAGCAGCGCGATCACGGCGGTGGCGAACACCTCGAAAAATCCTTCCACCCACAGGTGGACCAGCCACCAGCGCCAGTATTCGACCATCGAGTAGTGGGTGCCGCGGCCCCAGGTCAGCGAGGTGGCGTAGAAGCCGCCGATGCACACGGCCGCGAGGAACACCATGGCGATCAGGCCGCGGCTCTCCGAAGGCTTGCGCAGGGCCGGCCACAGGCCGCGGCCGAGCAGGAAGGCCCAGAACAGCAGGCCGATGAACAGCAGCACCTGCCATACCCGGCCCATGCTGGTGAATTCCAGGCCCTGATTGCCGATCCAGAAGGAGAAATCGGTACCGGCGGCGCGCAGCGTGCCGAGCCAGCCGGTGACGGTCGAGCCGACCACGATGAACAGCAGCGCATAGAACAGGACGTTCACGCCCAGCTTCTGGTACTTCGGCTCATGGCCGGAAATGGCCGGCGCGATGTACAGGCCCGTCGCCAGCCAGGCGGTAGCGATCCACAGCACCGCGAACTGGGTATGGATGGTGCGGCTGACCGTGAACGGCAGGATTTCGCCGATCGGCAGGCCGAAGAAACTGGTGCCCTCGACCGCATAGTGCGCGGTGATGACGCCCATGCCGACCTGGGCCAGGATGAGCCCCACCACCACGAAGAAATATTTGCGGGTCGCGCGCATCGACGGCGTGATGCGTAGCGAGGCCAGCGGGTCGCTCTTTGGCGCCGCCGGATCGTCCTCTTCCTTGTGCCTGCCGTGGACGAACACCATTCCGGCAATCGCGGCGATCATCAGGATCACGCTGGCGATCGACCAGATACCGGCGCCTGCCGTGGGCGTATTGCCCGCCAGCGGCTCGTGCGGCCAGTTGCTGGTATAGCTCAGGCCCGGCTGGCCGGGACGGTCGGCGGCTGCCGACCAGGACGACCAGAAGAAGAAGCCGGTCAGCGCGATGCGATCGGCGGCCAATGGCAGCGAGCCGGTCTTCATCGCATACTGCTCGCGCAGCCCTTCGAAACGGCTGTCGCTGCCGAACAGGCCGGCGTAATGGCCAGCTACCTGGCGTACCACCTGTGCCCGCAGCGCGGACAGCTGCAAGGTGCCGGTCCGCGCATCGTAGGTATTCCTGCGCAGCTCCTCGCGCACGGCTGCGTCGACATGGCCTTTCCTGGCCGCGTCGAGGTCGGCGTAGGGACGCCCGAACTCGCGTTCCGCCAGTGCGTCCTGCAGCGCCAGCGCCTCGCGATGGAGCCAGTCGGCCGACCAGTCCGGCGCCAGGTAGCTGCCGTGGCCCCAGACGCTGCCCAGCTGTTGTCCGCCGGCTGCCAGCCAGGCCTGCTGGCCGTGCTGGATCTGCGGCCCTTCGTAGAGCACCTGCCCGGCCGGATCGGTGACGGTGAGCGGTATCGGTGGCGCCTCGAGGTAGATCTCCCTGCCGACCCAAGCGAGTACGGAAAACGAGATCACACAGATGAGTGCCAGCCATGTCCAGAGTTTGCGTGTGGCTTGCATGACATTGTCCTTGTGAAGGTGAACGGAACGCTTTAGCGTTTTTCCGTCCGGTATCGTAGGGTCCGGCATTGAATGATGCAAACGGTATGCATCTTTTTGATAGCGCAGGTCAAGAATACGGGACGTTCATTCTTGTGCGGGGATGTCAGCCTTCGCGCCCGTCCACGCGCGGCCGCACGAGATAAGGGCCGTAGACCACGCAGAACAGCGCGAAAGCCAGGGTCCAGCACACCGTGGCCACCACCATGCATGGTTCGCGCAACCCGGCGTCGCCCAAGGCCGCCGCCAGGCGCGCCAGTACCCCAGCCTGCAGCAGCAGGTACATGGCGGTCTCGGCCTTTCCTGCCTTGAGCATGCGGCCAGTATGGCCGAGCGTCGTGCGGGTGATCATGCCGATGATCAGCCCCCCCATCGCCCCCACCGCCAGAAGGTGAACCGCGGCGCTGTGCGGCGCCATACCGAAACAGGCCAGCGCCAGCACACCGAAACCGGCCGGAATCCAGGCGAAGGACAGGTGCAGGATCCACAGCAGCGGGTTGCGCAGCGTGCACAGCGGCTTCCAGCCGGCCAAGCGCAGCGCCTGGGCCACGGCCGTGGCCAGCGCCAGCAGGCCCAGCGGCACCGACAGCGGCAGCACGGCCCACGCCAGGCCGGTAGCGGCGGTCAAGCCCAGGCTGACTTTCTCGAGCAGAGGATGAGACGTGGTCCGTACCCCGGGCACGGCATTGGCAGTAAAGTTCGGGATCACCCTTCCTCCGAGCACCGACTCGATCACGACGATGGCCACGATCGCCGCATACAGCGGCTGCATCGGCGACACCGCGAGCATGCCCAGCACGCTGGCGTGGAAGACGGCGTTGGCCACGGCCAGCACCGCCAGCAGCAGCACCATGATCAGGTTGCGCGTATTGCCCGCGCGCCGGATCACGCGGTAGAGGGGCAGCGTCGCCAGCGGCAGGAAGGCCAGGTCGACCGCCGCCGCCAGCGGCAGGGGCAGCGCTGCCATTGCGCCGCGCCCTGCCAGCCACAGTCCGGCCAGCGCGGCAAGATGCCTTCCGCGCGGTGTCCATAGCCCTGTCCAGTTGCGTCCCGCCGTGTACAGGAAGCCGATGACGATGGCGATCACGAAGCCGAACAGCATTTCGTGCATGTGCCACAGCATGTTCAGGCGGGGAGCCTCGATCCAGCCCAGGGCGGAAGCGGTCCAGGCCGGGACGGCCACGCCGGCGAAAGCGGCGCCCAGCAGATAGAAGGGGCGAAAGCCCAGCGCGAGGAAAGGGTGGTCGTGCAAGGGGCCTTTCAGCCGCGGGGCGGCGGGGTCTTCGATGCGCAGCAGTGACATGATGGTGCTCCCGTGTTGGATGGATGCGGCAGCGGCTCAGCCTTCGTAGGCGCGCAGCCGTTCGGTGTCGAGGATGGTGACGCTGCGTCCGTTGATGGACAGGAGGCCCTGGTCCGCCATGTCGTGCAGCACCCGCGAGAAATATTCCGGCGAGAGGCTCAGGCGCGAGGCGATCATCTTCTTGCTGACCGAGAAGGTCAGTTCCTGTCCCTGTGCCGGATCGTCCTTGAGCAGATAGCCAACGATCCGCTGGCTGCCCGAACGCAGCGAATAGGACTCGACGTCCGCAATCAGGCCGTGCAGCCGGCGGCTCATTCCCGACAGCATGCGCCGCGAAAAGGCCGGATTGCGATCGATCTCGTCGTAGATCGCCCCCTTCTGGACGTGCAGCAGCATGCAGTCGGTCAGCGCCTCGGCCTGCACGATATAGGGACGGTCCATGAACATCAGCGCCTCGCCGAAACTCTGGTTGGGGCCGATCAGCTCGACGACTTTCTCATCTCCCTGCGAGGAGACAAAACACAGTTTCACGTTGCCATAAATGACCGTATGAAAACCATGGCACGGATCGCCGCGCTTGAAAATCACCCGGCCGCGGGCCGCGTGCAGTTCGCTGGTGGCCGCCGCCACGGTGTCGAGCTCCTCTGCCGACAAGTCGGCGAACAGGGGCAGGCGCTTGAGGAACTGGCGGGGTTCGATGCGGTGTCGTGGCATGGTGGCGGCTGGCTCGGCTGCGAGCCTCATTGGGGCTCAAAAGGAATGGTTCAGATCATAATCTTCTGTCTATCGCAAGGCTGTAGTTCTTTGTGCGTACAAGCGCTAGTCCGTTCCGGTCTATTGTCGCGTTGCGCTTTTCTTCTCACAATGCATGGGCCATCCCACCGGGATGGCGTTTCTCCATCAACACCATGCGTCTATTCCTATGCTGAGCGTGCACGAAGCACTCGACCTCCTCCTTGCCCGGGCCCATCCGGTGACAGAAACCGACACCGTGGGTACCCTGGCCGCTGCCGGCCGCGTACTGGCGGCGACGCAGTATGCGACGATCGACGTCCCGCGCGCCGACAACGCTGCCATGGACGGCTACGCCGTACGCAGCGCGGATTGCCATGCCGGCGCCGCGCTCCCGGTAAGCCAGCGCATCGCCGCCGGGCAGTCCCCCGCGCCACTTGCCCCAGGCAGCGCAGCACGCATCTTCACCGGCGCCGGCATTCCCGCCGGGGCCGATGCCGTCGTCATGCAGGAGCACTGCCATTGCGCCGACGATGGCCGTACGGTCACCATCGTGCGGCCGCCCGCGGCGGGTAGACACATCCGCCGCATCGGCGAGGACATCCGCGCCGGCGCCCCCTTGCTGGAGGCCGGCACCCGCCTGCGCGCGCCTGAACTGGCCCATGCTGCATCGAACGGGCTGGCCTGCCTGCCGGTGGCGCGTCGGCCGCGCGTTGCCATGCTGTTCACTGGCGACGAGCTCGTCATGCCGGGCGTCCCGCTGGGGCCGGGCCAGATCTACAACGCCAATCGCTACGCCCTGGGCGCGATGCTGTGCGCGCTCGGGTGCGAAACAAGCGACTTCGGCATCGTCCCCGACCGTCTCGACGCTACCCGCGCCGTGCTGCGCGACGCAGCCGCCGGCCACGACCTGGTGCTGAGCTGCGGCGGGGCCTCCGTGGGCGAGGCCGATCACGTGAAGCCGGCGGTCGCAGCCGAGGGCAGCCTCGACATGTGGAAGATTGCTATCAAACCGGGCAAGCCTCTGGCGTTCGGAGCGCTGCGTCGACACGACGGCGGCGTAGCGCACTTCATCGGCTTGCCGGGCAACCCGGTCGCCTCCTTCGTCGCATTCCTGCTGTTCGTCAGGCCCTTCCTGCTGCGCCTGCAGGGCGCACGCAACGTGTTGCCGCGCCCCCTGTCGATGCGGGCCGATTTCAGCGTCGAGCGTCCCGACGAGCGACTGGAATTTCTGCGGGTACGAGTGAACGACGCCGGCGGCCTCGTGCTGTCCGGCAGCCAGGGCGCGGCGGTCATGAGCTCTGCGGTCCAGGGCAGCGGTCTGGCATTGCGCCCGCCCGGCCGCGCCATCGCCGCCGGTGACACCGTCGACTACCTTCCCTTTGCCGAACTGCTCGCCTGAGCCCGGGCTTAGATGGTCCGCGAATAGCGGACCTGCCGTAGCGGCAGCTCGGCCGGCCTGCCGATGTAGTTGTCGAAGACCATGCAGATGTTACGGATCAAGAGCCGCCCCTTCGGGCTGACCTCCAGCCGCCCGGGGGCCAGGCTGAGCAGGCCATCCCGCTCGAGCTCGGCCAGACGGGCAAATTCGGAGGCGAAACGGTCCCGGACGTCGATTCCCCAGCGCTCGCCAAGTGCCGCCGTATCGAGCGCGAAGTCGCACATCAGCCTCTGGATCACCTCGCGGCGCAGCAGGTCATCGTTCGACAGTTTCAGTCCACGCACAACCGGAAGTTCGCCCCGGTCGATGCGCGCATAATAGGCGTCCAGCGACTTCTCGTTCTGACTATAGGCGCCGTTGACCGCGCTGATGGCCGATACGCCGCAGGCAACCATGTCGATATCGGCCCGCGTCGAATAGCCCTGGAAGTTGCGATGCAGCGTGCCGTCACGCTGTGCCAGGGTCAGCTCGTCGTCGGGCTTGGCGAAGTGATCCATGCCGATATACACGTAGCCTGCTGCGCTCAGGCGCTCGATGCATTGCCCAAGCATGGCCAGCTTGCTCGCACTGTCGGGCAAGTCTTCGTCGTGGATCAGTTTTTGCGCCTTGAACAGCTGCGGCATGTGTGCGTAGTTGTAGACCGAGATGCGGTCTGGCGAGATGTCGATGACCTTGTCGAGCGTCTGCGCGATGGTCGCTGCATCCTGCAGCGGTAAGCCGTAGATCAGGTCGATGCTCACCGAACGAAAGCCCGCTTCACGAGCGGCGGTGACAGCCTCGCGCGTCATCGACTCGGGCTGGATCCGGTTGACCGCGCGTTGTACGTTCTCGTCGAAATCCTGCACGCCAAGGCTCAGGCGATTGAAACCCTGGCGCCGCAGCGAGCGGATACGCGCGGCATCCACCGTGCGTGGATCGATCTCGATGGAATACTCGCCGTCGCTGTCGCACGCGAACGCAAAGCGGCTGCGCAAATGTTCCATCAACTGGCCCATCTGCGCGTCGTTCAGGTAGGTCGGGGTGCCTCCCCCAAAATGCAACTGCTCCACCAGGACGTCGGCCGGAAACAGGCGTGCCTGCATGTCGATTTCGCGCATGAGATAAGTCAGGTAGCGGACCGCCTTTTCCCGGTCGCGCGTGATGATCTTGTTGCAGGCGCAGTAATAGCACAGCGACTCGCAAAACGGTATGTGCAGGTACAGGGACAGCGCCTGGATGTCGCCAGCCGAACTTGTAGCGGCCGCGAAGTCGCGGGCCGTGAAGTGTCCGGTGAAGCGGTCGGCCGTCGGGTACGAGGTGTAGCGCGGTCCGCGCTGGCTCAGGCGGGCGATCAGTTCAGGGTCGAAATCGATAGTGGAAGGCATCTTGATCCCAGCGTGGTTGGTCCGTACGGCCCTGGGTCCAGGGACGCGGGTGCAGTGTCATGTTCGATGGCATGGTAGGCGGCAGAGCCCTGGCACTGCAATCGGTCGAACGAACTACGATTCGCATGAGCATCGCCTGCCCGGCCTGCCCGGCATCGTCCGGAATGACTAGCCTGCTTAGCCCATCGTGCAGACAGGCGCGCCGAATGCAGATCACTACAATGCTCACTTCGCCATATTCTCATTCAAAACAAGCAATGAAACCCGACAAGCGCAGCGCTCTACCGCACGCGACACGCCTTCAGTCCGACTCGCAGCGCCCGACCGCGAGAGCGGGCCGCCCCTGGCTCCTGGTCGCGACGGCAGTACCTGTCGCCGCCATGCTCGCGCTGCACCAGCTGGCGCGCTTATTCCATGTGCCGGACGACAGCCCCCTGGTTTGGATCGGCGCCGCCTGCGCGGCGCTCGCCATGGCGGGCGCCGCCGCGCTGAGTCAGACCCGGCTGGACCAGCCAGCGGAGCCCCGCGCCGGCCGCACACGCTGAGGCAACGAGGCGCTGCCCTTGTTCTTGCAACAAGCTCCCACATGCCGCATCTGGGCTGCGCCGCGAGTACGCCGAAGTGACTACTCCCCTTCCTCCGTCGTGCCGACTGTCGCGCCTGCGCAAGCCTCCTACAATGGCGGCATTCATGTTGAAGGGAGCATTGCATGTTGCATGACCGATTTGGTCGAACGATCGAGTACCTGCGTCTGTCGGTGACGGATCGCTGCGACCTGCGTTGTACGTATTGCATCCCGACCGGATTCAAGGGTTTCGAAGAACCGGCAGACTGGCTCAGCTTCGACGAGATCGAGCGCCTGCTGGGTGCGTTCGCCCGCCTCGGCACGCGGCGCGTCCGCCTCACTGGCGGCGAACCCCTGCTGCGCCGCCACGTCAATGAGCTGGCTGGCCGCATTTCCGCCATCGACGGCATCGACGACCTGTCGATGTCGACCAACGCCACCCAGTTGGGGCGCCACGCGCGAGCGTTGCGCGCGGCGGGCGTCAGCCGGATCAACGTCAGCCTCGACACGCTCGACCGCGCCTGCATGCAGGCGATCACCGGCCGCGACAGTTATGTCCAAATCATGGACGGCATCATGGCCGGCAAAGACGCTGGCTTCGAGCCGATCAAAATCAACATGGTTGCCATGCGCGGCGTGAACGAGGGTGAGATCGACCGCATGGCCGAGTTCTGCATCGAACACGGCTTTGTGCTGCGTCTGATCGAAGTCATGCCGATGGGTGCGACCGGCCGCAACACTTCCTACCTCGACCTGCAGCCGGTGCGCGCCCGCCTGCAGGAGCGCTACGACCTGGTGCCTCAGGCCGTCGAACTGGGCGGCGGCCCGGCGCGCTACCTCGCCACCCGCGACGGCCGCACCAGCATCGGCTTCATCACGCCGATGTCGCAACACTTCTGCGCGACCTGCAACCGGGTCCGGCTGGCGGTGGACGGCACCCTCTACCTCTGCCTGGGGCAGGAACAGAAGTTCGAGTTCCGCCCGCTACTGCGAAGCGGCGCCAGCGACGCCGAACTCGAGGCTGCGATACGCGCGGCGATCGAACTCAAACCGCAGAAACATGAGTTCACCGAGCGGCCGGAGAAGATCATTCGCTTCATGGCCCAGACCGGAGGCTGACATGCAGGACATCGAGAAATTCATCCGCGGCTTCGGCCGCTTTCAGCAACAATATCTGCGCGAGCCGACTTATCTGGACAACCTGCGCAGCGGCCAGCATCCGGGCACGCTGCTCATCGGCTGCTGCGATTCGCGCGTCGACCCGGCCCTGTTGACTGGCAGTGATCCAGGCGACATCTTCGTTGTGCGCAATATCGCCAACCTGGTGCCGCCCTGTACGCCGGATGCGCCTCCTGGTGTCAGTTCGGCCATCGAGTTCGCCGTCTGCGGCCTCGAGGTGTCGCGCATCATCGTTCTCGGCCATGCCCGCTGTGGCGGCATCCGCGCCCTGATGTCGCAGGCCAGAGTGACTGAGGAGACCGATTTCGTGACCCGCTGGATGCGCATCGCCGAGCCGGTGCGCCAGGAAGTCTTGCGCGAACTGTCGCACAAGCACGAGGACTCCCGCTGCCGCGCGGCAGAACTGGCAAGTATCTTGCATTCGCTGGACAACCTGACGACTTACCCCTGGATCAGGCGCCGCGTGGAAGCCGGCAAGCTCGCCCTGCATGGCTGGTATTTCGATATTGGCACCGGTTCGCTGCTGGCCTATTCGCCCCGGAAACAGGAATTCCTGAACCTGGTCGAACCGGTGGCCGCCGCAGCATGAGCGCCACAACGAGCGTCGGCATACCCGACTACCCGCCGATACCGGTTCGCTTGCGCCTGTCCACCCGGATTGCCGGCGCGCTGGTTGGCTTCCTGCTGCTGGCGCTGGCCGCGATCGGGGCCACACTATGGCTGTCCTGGCAACTCGAAGGCGCCGCCGCGGCGATCAACGAGACCGGCAGCCTGCGCAGGCACGAATACCGCTTGGCGGTGCTCCTCGGGCGCGACGTCCACACCCCCGGCGCTGGCTTCGGCGCGGCCGCTCGGGACCAGATCGCCTTGGTCGATGCCACCATGGCGCTGATCGCGCGCGGCGACCCCCAACGCCCATTGGGGCTGCCGCCGACTGCCGCCATCCGCGCGAGCTTCGATCAGCTAGCAGTGCGCTGGCACCAGGAAATGCGCCCGTTGGCGCAACATGTGCTCGCTGCCCAGGGCTCAGACAGAGTAACGGCATTGCGCCGCTTCCTGGCCGGCACCGATGCTTATGTGGCCAGGATCGACGAAGTCGTGCGTCTGATCGAACGCGACAACGAGGTGCGGACCTTCTGGTTGCGCTCGTCGCAGCTGGCCTTGATGGCACTGGGGGTGGGTGGTACTGTGGCCTTGGTTTACCTGATGTTCAGCCTGATCGTCGCCCCCGTCGAACGCCTGCATGCGGGGCTGCGCAGCATGGCCGACACCGAGTTCGGAGTGCGTCTCGACGTCGACAGCAAGGACGAATTCGGGCAGCTCGCGGCAGGTTTCAACGAAATGGCCGGCCGGCTTCAGGAGTTCTACGGCAGCCTGGAACAGAAAGTCCGGGACAAGACGGCCGCGCTCGAAGAACAAAACCGCGAACTGGCGCTGCTCTATGACAGCGCCGCCTTTCTGCAAGTACGCCAGTCGCTCGAGCCGATGTGCGAAGGTTTTCTGGACCGGATCGTCCGCTACTTCGGCGCCGACGCCGGTTCGGTGAGGCTTGTGGACGCGGGCAGCGAGAAAGTGCACCTGGTGGTTCAAAACGGCCTGTCCGATGCGATGGCCGAAGCCGAGCGTTGCATGCCCATGGGTGACTGCCTGTGCGGCGAGGCAGCACAACGCAGGGAAGCGGTCGTGCACTGGCTGGGAAACCTGCCGCCACCGTCCACCGCGGCTGCAAGCGCCCCCTGCGCCACAGAGGGCTTCGTGACCGTGTCCGTGTTCCAGATCTTCGCGCAAGACCAGCACCTTGGCGTGTTTACCTTGCATTTCCGCAGTGTACGAAGCTTCGACGTGCATCAAACCGCCCTGCTCGACACCCTGGGCCGGTTGCTGGGCACTGCGGTCGAGAACATACGCCTGGCCGCGCGCGAACGCGAGATGGCCATTTCCGAAGAGCGGAACATGGTGGCCCGTGGCTTGCACGACAGCATTGCCCAAGGCCTGAACTTCCTTAACCTGCAGGTGCAGATGCTGGAAGCCTCCTTGCGCAACGGGCAGCAGCAGGAGGCGGCCGAGATCGTGCCCGCGCTGCGTGCCGGGGTCAAGGAAAGCTATGAAGACGTGCGCGAGCTGCTGCAGAACTTCCGCAGCCGCCTGGAAGAGGACGATCTGAACGGAGCGCTGCGGAAGGCGGTCCGCAAATTCCGCGACCAGACGGGGCTGGACGCCAGCTTCGCCGCCGACGGCAGCGGCGGCCTGCCATTCGCCCGCGAGGTGCAGCTGCAGATCCTGTTCATCGTGCAGGAGGCGCTGTCGAACATCCGCAAACACGCCCGCGCCGACAGCGTGCTGGTGCGTGTCCGGGACAGTCAGGACTTTTCACTCGCGATCAGCGATAATGGCGTCGGATTCGACTCAGCCGTAACATCGGCGGTGAACGAGAAGCACGTTGGCCTGCACATCATGCGCGAACGGGCCCAGCAAATCCACGGCGATCTGGCGATCGAATCCAGTCCTGGTAACGGTACCACCATCCGCCTGCACGTACCAAGTGCGCAGCGGCGGGTCGCCTGAGTCATATTGGAGCAATTGCATGGCCGAGTTAAACGAGCCAATTCACGTACTGCTGGTTGACGACCATCCGCTGTTCCGCAGTGGGGTGAGATCGTTACTACAGCGCAACGCGCGTTTCAACGTGGTGGGGGAGGCATCCGACGGCGTCGACGGCGTCAAGCGGGCGATGCAGTTCAAGCCAGACGTCATCCTGCTCGACCTGCACATGCCGGGCATGTCCGGCGTTGAAACCCTTCAGTTGATCCTGCAAGGATGGCCCGAGGCCGTCGTCATCATGTTGACCGTCTCCGAGGAGGCCGAAGACCTCGCCACCGCTCTGCAGGCCGGGGCGCGCGGCTACCTGATCAAGAACATCGATGCGGACTACCTGGTGCGGGCGATCGAGCGCGCCGCCGCCGGCGAGTCGGTGCTGGCCGAATCGATGACGGGCAAGCTGATGGCACAGCTGCAGAAGCAGCGCGAACCCAAGGCCCCGGCGCCGCCGTCCGAGCTGGACAAACTGACCCCGCGGGAGCGCGAGATCCTGGCCTGCCTGGCACGTGGAGAAAGCAACAAGCTGATCGCCCGCGTGCTCGATCTGGCCGAAAGCACGGTCAAGATCCATGTCCAGAACATCCTCAAGAAGCTGGGTCTCTCCAGCCGGGTCCAGGCGGCGGTTTTCGCCGTCGAGCAAGGCCTGAACGGCCATTCCGAACGCCCGTCCTGAACCGTCCTAACCGGATCAGGCCGAGCGCGCGTCAGGCGCCGGTCTGACCGGGCAGCGCCAGCAGGGCCAACCGCGCTTCGTCGTACGCGCCCGTCAGCTCCGTGAGCTGCGCGCCGGCGTCCTCGAAATTCTCGCCCTTGCCCATCAGTTCCAGGTTAATGCAGGGTACCCGCATCCGGTTGGCACCGACGAAGTCGATGCTCGACTGCAGATAGTGGGCGGTCGAGGCCAGCAGCGGCCCGTCACGCGTATCGACCGCATGGGCCAGCTTGGCCAGCAAGTGAGGCACCTCGCCGATGAAGGAGCCGATCACTTCGTCCAGCAGCGATGCGCCGTCGTCGATCGCTCGCAGCTGCTCGATCCGTGAGGCATTGATGACCGTACTGTCGCGCCGGGACGCCGCGACGTGCTCGACCGCTGTCCTCAACGCCCCATCCAGCACCACAAGTTCGATCGGTTTGGGCACGTAATCGTTCATGCCGGCTTCGAGGCAACGTTCGCGGTCGCCCGGCATGGCGTTGGCAGTCATCGCAATGATGTAGGGCGCGTTCGCGCCGCGGAAACGCTGGCGCAGCCGCCGCGTCGCCTCGAGTCCATCCATCTCCGGCATCTGCATATCCATCAGGATGATCTGGTAATCCTGCCGCTCGAGCGCCTCCAACGCCTCCAGACCGTTGGCCACCACGTCGGCACGGTATCCCAGGTGACGTAGCAGCTGCTTGATGACCTTCTGGTTGATCGTGTTGTCTTCTGCCACCAGTATGTCCACGGCGGCGGCAGTCCTGGGCGCCTGCACCGCCGGGACCGGCACGCGGTCGGGACCGCTGCCGCGTTCGCCAAGAACCTGCTGCAGCGCTTCGAGCAGCGCGGCCGGCTTGAGCGGTTTGTTGAGCCACGCCGAGAACGCACCCATGCCCTCGGCATCAGCACCAGCGCGATGACGTTGACCGACCGAGGTCAGCAGCACCAAAGGTAGCGCCTTGCGGTCGCGGTGCTTGCGCAGCTCGAGCGCAAGGCGCGCACCGTCCATATCGGGCATCTGCATATCGAGGATCGCGACGTCGAAGGGATGTCCGTCGCGCACCAGGTCGACCGCCTCGACGCTCGAGGCCGCCGCCAGCGGGTCCATACCCCACAGCAGCGCCTGTTTCATGAGGATGCGCCGGTTGGTGGCGTTGTCGTCGACGATCAGGACGCGCCGGCCCGCTACCCGCGCGGCGCGATCGCGCAGTACGTTCTCGGCCAGCTGCTCGTCGAAAGCCTCGGCCTCGATGGTGAAAGTAAAAGTCGACCCGCGCCCGACTTCGCTCTCCACGGACAAGTCGCCGCCCATCATCTCGGCCAGGCGCCGGCTGATTGTCAATCCCAGTCCGGTGCCGCCGTACTTGCGCGTAGTGGAGGCGTCTACCTGGGTAAACGAGGTGAAGATATCCTCGAGGCGGTGGGCCGGGATGCCGATGCCGGTATCGCGCACCGCGAACGCCAGCCGGCAAGCGCCCGTCTCGTGCGACGTGGCCGATACCGTGACTACGACTTCTCCATGGTGGGTGAACTTGATTGCGTTCGACAGCAGGTTTACCAGAATCTGACGCAGGCGAGTGGCATCGGCCAGGATCGTTGCCGGTACTCCCGGCTCCAGCATGTAGGCCAGGTCGAGGTTTTTTTCGCTGGCGGCCGGCGCGAGCAGGTCGAGCGCATCCTCGACGCAGCGCCGTACCTCGAAGGCATGGCGCTCGAGGTCGAGCCGGCCTACCTCCAGTTTCGAGTAGTCGAGCAGGTCGTTGATGATCGAGAGCAGCGCTTCGCTGCTGGAGCGGATGGTTTCCGTGTAGTCGCGCTGTTCCTCGTTGATGTCCGTGTGCAGGAGCAGGCTGGTCATCCCGATGACGGCGTTAAGCGGCGTGCGGATCTCATGGCTCATATTGGCAAGGAACATGCTCTTGGCGGCCATCGCGGCCTCCGCCCTGTCCTTGGCCGCTTCCAGCTCCCGCTCGTAGGCCTTGCGTTCAGAGATGTCCTGCAGGATGGCGGTCAGGATGACACGTCCCTGCGCCTCGGACTTCGAGATCGTGGCCTCGGCCGGAAACTCGCTGCCGTCCTTGCGCACGGCATAGATGGTGCCGCGTTCGCCCATCCGCCGCGCCGGCCGCTCGCCGTGGCGAAAGCCCGCGACGCGCTCGCCATGTCCCGGGCGGAAACGGTCGGGTATCAACATCTCCAGACTTTGACCGACCACCTCTTCGGGGGTCCAGCCGAACACCCGCTGTGCGCCCTGGTTGAAGAACACGATCCGCTGCGCCTCGTCGGTACACACGACGGCGTTCTCGGCGATATCGATGATGCTGCTTAGCTGTTCCAGGCTCAATGGATTCTGCATGGCGAAGGGCTGGACGTCGTGGAAATTCCGTCATCCTACACGGTTGCGCTGGCTGAGGTTGGACGAATCGCGGCGCCGATCCCGGCTGCTCGCTACACCTTTTTGACTAGCCCGCCTAGCTCTCTTGCTCAACCAGACATCGACCTCCGGCCAATAGTTGGGTGCGGCGCTTCCACGTACGCTGTCATTCATCGAAAAGTGCGTTTCAGGAGAAAAACATGAGCACCGATAAGAGACCACTGGCGGTCCTGGTCAGCAGTACCTTTGCATTCACGATCTGTTTTGCCATCTGGATGATGTTCGCTGTCCTGGGCATCCCCATCAAGGCCAAGCTCGGCCTGAACGAGACCGAGTTCGGCCTGCTGGTGGCCACCCCGGTGCTGAGCGGCGCGCTGGTGCGCGTTCCGCTCGGCATCTGGACCGACCGCTTCGGCGGACGAATCGTCTTCTTCACCCTGATGATGGCCTGCGCACTGCCGATCTACCTGATCGGGTACGCGACCGAGTACTGGCACTTCCTGGTGCTGGGCCTGTTCGTCGGCGTGGCTGGCGGCTCGTTCTCGGTCGGCACGCCATATGTCGCACGCTGGTTCGGCAAGGATCGCCGCGGCTTCGCAATGGGCGTGTTCGGTGCAGGCAATTCGGGCTCGGCACTGACCAAGTTCGTGGCACCCGCCATCATCGCGGGCGCCGGCTGGCAGTTCCTGCCCACGGTGTACGCCGTGGCGATGGTCGTCACCGCCCTGCTGTTCTGGTTCGGTTCGTATTCCGATCCTTCCCACAAGACGCCGTCCGGCGAATCCTTCGCCCAGCAGATGCGCGTGCTGAAGGATCCGCGCGTGTGGCGCTACTGCCAGTACTACTCGGTCGTGTTCGGCGGCTATGTCGCCCTGGCCCTGTGGATGACCAAGTACTACGTCGGCGAATACGGCTTCGACCTGAAGCTGGCCGCCCTGCTGGCCGCCTGCTTTTCGCTGCCCGGCGGCGTACTGCGCGCGCTCGGCGGCTGGATCTCGGACAAGCACGGCGCCTACAAGGTCACCTGGTGGGTCATGTGGGTCTGCTGGGTGTGCTTCTTCATCCTGTCGTATCCGCAGACCACGATGAGCGTCAAGACTGTGAGCGGCGCCATGGACCTGCAGATCGGCCTCGGCCCGGTCGCCTTCACCGTCCTGTTGTTCGTGGTCGGTGTGGCGATGGCGATCGGCAAGGCCTCGGTGTTCCGTTTCATCGCCGACGACTTCAGCGACAACATCGGCGCCGTCTCGGGCGTGGTCGGTCTGGCCGGCGGCCTGGGCGGGTTCATCCTGCCGATCCTGTTCGGCGCCATCGTCGACCTGACCGGCGTCCGCTCGAGCTCGTTCATGCTGCTCTACGGCACCGTATGCGTGTCGCTGATCTGGATGCACTTCTCGTTCAAGCCCGAGCGTACCCTCCCGGCCTCGACTGCGTCACAAGCGCCGGCAGCACCGGCGCGCAAAGCAGCCTGATATCCGCCAACCCTTCATCTCACCAATAACACGCACACGGAGAATATTGTGAGCAGCTATCTGATATCGACCTGGGAGCCCGAGCTTCCCACCTTCTGGCAAAGCCGCGGCAAGACCACGGCCAACCGCAACTTGTGGATTTCGATCCCGGCCCTGATGCTGGCTTTCGCGATCTGGATGGTCTGGAGCGTCGTCGTCGTCAACCTTCCGGCGATCGGCTTCAAGTACAGCACCAACCAGCTGTTCTGGCTGGCAGCAGTGCCGGGCCTGTCCGGCGCCACCCTGCGCATCTTTTACTCCTTCATGGTGCCGATCTTCGGCGGCCGCAAATGGACCGCTATCTCGACCGCCTCCCTGATGATCCCGGCACTGGGCATCGGCTTCGCCGTCCAGGACCCGGCCACCAGCTACCCGACCATGCTGGTGCTGTCCCTGCTGTGCGGCTTCGGCGGCGGTAACTTCGCCTCCTCGATGTCCAACATCAGCTTTTTCTTCCCAAAGGCGCAGAAAGGCTATGCGCTGGGCATGAACGCGGGCCTGGGCAACCTGGGCGTATCGGCGGTGCAGTTCGTGGTGCCTCTGGTGATCACCGCCGCTGTGTTCGGCGGCGAGCCGCAGACCTGGGTCAAGGCGGTCCAGACGAAGCAAGTCTGGTTGCAAAACGCCGGCTTCATCTGGGTGCCCTTCATTCTTCTGAGCTCGCTTGCCGCATGGTTCGGCATGAACGACCTGGCCTCGGCCAAGGCCTCGTTTTCGGAACAGGCCGTGATCTTCAAGCGCAAGCATAACTGGCTGATGTGCTGGCTGTACATCGGCACCTTCGGTTCCTTCATCGGCTACTCGGCTGCCTTCCCCCTGCTCACCAGCACCCTGTTCCCGCAGGTGAATCCGCTGCAATACGCCTTCGTCGGCCCCCTCGTCAGCGCCCTGGCCCGGGTCGCCGGCGGCTGGATCTCGGACAAGCTGGGCGGCGCCCGCGTCACCGTCTGGACCTTCGCCGCGATGATCGCCGCCGTACTGGGCGTGCTGCACTTCCTGCCGGGTGCCGGTAACCCGGGCAGCTTCGCCGGCTTCTTCGGCATGTTCCTGGTGCTGTTCGCCTGCACCGGCGTAGGCAACGCCTCGACTTTCCGCATGATCCCGGTGATCTTCCTGACCCTGCACCAGCGCGCCGCGGCCAACCAGCCGGAGGCCGTGAAGGCCCAGGCCGTTGCCAGCGCCAACAAGGAAGCCGCCGCCGTGCTCGGCTTCACCTCGGCCATCGCCGCCTACGGCGCCTTTTTCATCCCGAAGAGCTATGGCACCTCGATCGCCCTGACGGGCAGCGCTGACGCCGCCTTGTGGTGCTTCATCGGCTTCTACGTGAGCTGCATCGCCGTGACCTGGTGGTTCTACTCGCGCAAGGGCGCGGAAATGCCTTGCTGATCGCCTGAGGGCAAGACGCCGCGGTAAAGGCCGCTGTCTGGAAGACCAGGCAGCGGCCTTCGTACTTCCGGCCTGCTAGTTCAAAAGGAGTAGTCGGACTAGTCCCTATTCGGGCGCTTGACCGACTTCTTACGAATACTCAATGCACGAGCCGGTCCGTAGACTGGTAACAGCTAAACACACAAGCGATGCGCGCCGCCGGCGCGCCGATGGAGAAACCATGAGTCACTTTCTGGACCGACTGAAATTTTTCGGCAAAGCCAAGCAAACGTTCTCGAACGGCCACGGTGAGGTGGTCAATGAGGACCGCACCTGGGAAAACGCCTACCGTCAGCGTTGGCAGCACGACAAGATCGTGCGTTCGACCCATGGCGTGAACTGCACCGGCTCCTGCAGCTGGAAGGTCTATGTCAAGAACGGCCTGATCACCTGGGAAACCCAGCAGACCGACTATCCGCGTACCCGCCCGGACCTGCCGAACCATGAGCCGCGCGGATGCCCGCGCGGCGCCAGCTACTCGTGGTACGTCTACTCGGCGCAGCGCGTCAAGCACCCGATGGTGCGCGGCCGCCTGATGCAGATGTGGCGCGAAGCCCGGGTGACCCGGGATCCGATCGGCGCCTGGGAGTACATCAGCCAGGATCCGGAGCGCTCCGCCAGCTATAAGTCGATCCGCGGCCAGGGCGGCTTCGTGCGCGCCAAGTGGGACGAAGTCAACGAGATGATCGCCGCCGCCAATGCCTACACGATCGGCAAGTACGGCCCAGACCGCATCATCGGCTTCTCGCCGATTCCAGCGATGTCAATGGTCAGCTACGCCGCCGGCACCCGCTACCTGAGCCTGATCGGGGGCGTGGCCATGAGCTTCTACGACTGGTACTGCGACCTGCCGCCGGCCAGCCCGCAGGTCTGGGGCGAACAGACCGACGTGCCGGAATCGGCCGACTGGTATAACTCGACCTACCTGATGGTGTGGGGCTCGAACGTACCGATGACCCGCACCCCGGACGCCCACTTCTATACCGAAGTGCGCTACAAGGGGACCAAGACCGTGGCAGTGTCCTCCGACTTCGGCGAGATGGCCAAGTTCGGCGACATCTGGCTCGCGCCCAAGCAGGGCACCGACGCCGCACTGGCCATGGCCATGGGCCACGTCATCATGAAGGAATACCACGCGACCGGCAAATCGGCCTACTTCACCGAATACGCCAAACAGTACACCGACTTCCCGATGCTGGTGATGCTCAAGGAACGCGACGGCACCCTGGTGCCCGACTACTTCCTGCGCGCCTCGCACCTGGCCGACAGCCTGAACGAAACCAACAATCCGGAGTGGAAAACCCTGGTGCTCGACCAGGCCACCGGCAAGATCGTCGCCCCGAGCGGCTCGATCGGCTTCCGCTGGGGCGAAAGCGGCAAGTGGAACCTCGAGCAGAAGGACGGTTCGAGTCGCGAACCGATCGATCCCCAGCTGTCGCTCATCGACGCCAACGACGGCGTCGTGCCGGTCGCCTTCCCCTACTTCGGCGGCAAGGATGCAGACGACCTGCTGCTGCGCAACGTGCCTGTCAAGAAGATCACCCTCGCAGACGGCACCGAAGCCATGGTCACGACCGTGTTCGACCTGTCGATGGCCAACTATGGCGTGGATCGCGGCATCTGCCCGAACGCGGCCAAGGGTTATGACGACGACGTTCCCTACACCCCGGCCTGGCAGGTCAAGCACACCGGCGTCAAGGCGCAGGACGTCATCACCGTGGCGCGCGAGTTCGCCGACAACGCCGACCGCACCCGCGGCAAGTCGATGGTCATCGTCGGCGCGGCGCTGAACCACTGGTACCACATGGACATGACCTACCGCGGCATCATCAACATGCTGATGATGTGCGGCTGCATTGGCCAGAGCGGCGGCGGCTGGTCCCACTACGTCGGCCAGGAAAAGCTGCGTCCGCAGACCGGCTGGACCCCACTTGCGTTCGCGCAGGACTGGAACCGCCCGATGCGCCAGATGAACTCGACCTCCTTCTTCTACGCCCACACCAGCCAGTGGCGCCACGAGAAGCTGCACACCTCGGAAATTCTGTGCCCGACGGCCGACGGCAAGCTGGAGGAAATGGCCCTGATCGACTACAACGCCAAGGCCGAGCGCATGGGCTGGCTGCCGTCGGCGCCGCAGCTCGAAACCAACCCTCTGGAGGTCGTGCGTGCCGCCGAAGCTGCAGGCCAGGACCCGGTGAAGTACGCCGTCAGCCAAATCAAGGACGGCAAGCTGAACTTCTCCTGCGATGACCCGGACAACCCCGCCAACTTCCCGCGCAACATGTTCGTATGGCGCTCGAACATCCTGGGCAGTTCGGGCAAAGGCCACGAGTACTTCCTCAAGTACCTGCTCGGCACCCAGAATGCCTTGCTGAGCGACGAGACCGACTGCATCAAGCCGCGCGACGTCAAGGTGCGCCCCGCTGCCGAAGGCAAGCTCGACCTGCTGGTGGTGCTCGACTTCCGCATGTCGACCACCTGCCTGTACGGCGACATCGTACTGCCGACCGCGACCTGGTACGAGAAGGACGACCTGAACACCTCAGACATGCACCCCTTTATCCACCCGCTGTCCGAAGCCGTGCAGCCGCTGTGGGAATCGAAGTCGGACTGGGAGATCTACAAGGGCATCGCCGCCAAGTTTTCCGAGATCGGCGGTGCCCACCTCGGCACCCGCAAGGACCTGGTCCTGAGTCCGTTGATGCACGACACCCCGGGCGAGCTGGGACAACCTTTCGATCCCAAAGACTGGCGCCTGGGTGAGTGCGAGCCAGTACCGGGAAAGACCATGCCGAGCATGAGTGTGATCGAACGCGACTACCGCCAGATCCACAAGAAGTTCACCTCGGTAGGTCCGTTGCTCGAGAACGTCGGCAACGGCGGCAAGGGAATCTCGTGGAAGACCGGGCACGAAGTCGAGATCCTGCGCGGCATCAACCGCACCGTCCAGGAAGAAGGTGTGTCGCAGGGCCAGCCGCGCCTGGACACCGCGATCGACGCGGCCGAGATGATCCTCACGCTGGCGCCGGAGACCAACGGCCACGTGGCCGTGAAGGCCTGGGATGCGCTGTCCAAGATCACCGGACGCGACCACACGCACCTGGCAAAACCGCGCGAGCACGACAGCATCCGCTTCCGTGACGTGCAGGCCCAGCCGCGCAAGATCATTTCCTCGCCGACGTGGTCGGGCCTGGAGAGCGAAGAGGTCAGCTACAACGCCTGCTACACCAACGTGCACGAGCTGATTCCTTTCCGCACCCTAACCGGCCGCCAGCAGTTCTACCAGGACCACGCCTGGATGCGCGACTTCGGCGAAGGACTGTGCGTGTACAAGGCGGCGATCAACACCAAGACCACCGAGGCGATCATGAACCGTCGCCCGAACGGCAACAAGGAGCTGGCGCTGAACTTCATCACGCCGCACCAGAAGTGGGGCATCCACTCGACCTACTCGGACAACCTGCGCATGCTGACGCTGTCGCGTGGCGGCCCGCACGTGTGGCTGTCCGAAACCGATGCCAAAGCGGCCGGCATCGAGGACAACGACTGGATCGAGGTCTTCAACGTCAACGGCACGCTGACCGCCCGAGCCGTCGTGAGCCAGCGCGTTCCGGAAGGGATGACGCTCATGTACCACGCCCAGGAAAAGATCGTCAACGTGCCGGGCGCCGAGATGTCGAAGAAGCGCGGCGGCATCCACAACTCGGTGACCCGCGCCGTGACCAAGCCGACCCACATGATCGGCGGCTACGCCCAGCTGTCGTACGGATTCAATTACTACGGCACGGTCGGTTCGAACCGCGACGAATTCGTGGTCGTGCGCAAGATGCGCGACGTGCAGTGGATGGAAGGCGCCCGCGACGAATCGCGTCCGAACAGCGACGAGATCACCCGCGGCCCCGGCCCGGCGCCCGCCAGGCCGGTTGCGCAGCCGAAAGCGCCGAAACAGGAGCGCGAGCCCGCGCTGGCATCGATGCAGGCACCGAAGAACGCATAACGCGCCAGGATGAATGAGGAATTGACATGAAAATCAGAGCACAAATCGGCATGGTCCTGAATCTGGACAAGTGCATCGGCTGCCACACCTGTTCGGTGACCTGCAAGAACGTCTGGACCAGCCGCGACGGCGTCGAATACGCATGGTTCAACAACGTCGAGACCAAGCCGGGCATCGGCTACCCGAAGGAGTGGGAAAACCAGGACAAGTGGAACGGCGGCTGGAAGCGCAAGGCCGACGGCAAAATCGAACCGCGCCAGGGCTCGCGCCTGAAGATCCTGGCCAACATCTTCGCCAACCCGAACCTGCCGGCCATCGACGAGTACTACGAGCCCTTCACTTACGACTACGAGCGCCTGCAGAACGCGCCGCTGTCCGAGACCCCGCCGACCGCCCGCCCGGTCTCGGTCCTGACAGGCAAGAAGATGGACAAGATCGAGTGGGGCCCGAACTGGGAGGACGATCTGGGCGGTGAATTCGCCAAGCGCAGCAAGGACAAGCTGTTCGACAACGTGCAGAAAGAGATGTACTCGACCTTCGAGAACACCTTCATGATGTACCTGCCGCGCCTGTGCGAACACTGCCTGAACCCCGCCTGCGTGGCGTCCTGCCCGTCCGGCTCGGTGTACAAGCGCGAAGACGACGGCATCGTGCTGATCGACCAGGACAAGTGCCGCGGCTGGCGCATGTGCATCTCGGGCTGCCCGTACAAGAAGATCTACTACAACTGGTCTTCCGGCAAGGCCGAGAAGTGCACCTTCTGCTACCCGCGCATCGAGGCCGGCCAGCCGACCGTGTGCTCGGAGACCTGCGTGGGCCGGATCCGCTACCTGGGCGTGCTGCTGTACGACGCCGACAGGATCGAGGCCGCCGCCTCGGTGGCCGATGAACAGGACCTGTACGAAGCCCAGCTCGACCTGTTCCTCGATCCGCATGACCCGAAGGTGATCGAGGAAGCGCGCCGCCAGGGCATCCCGGATTCGTGGCTGGAATCTGCCAAGCGTTCGCCGGTGTACAAGATGGCGGTCGAGTGGAAGATTGCCTTCCCGCTGCATCCTGAATACCGCACCTTGCCGATGGTCTGGTACATCCCGCCCCTGTCGCCGATCCAGGCCGCGGCCGAAAGCGGCAAGATGGGCATGAACGGCATCATCCCCGACACCCAGAGCCTGCGCATCCCGGTGCGCTACCTGGCCAACCTGCTCACCGCGGGCAAGGAAGCGCCGGTGGTCCATGCGCTGGACCGCATGCTGGCCATGCGCGCCTACATGCGCAGCAAGTCGGTCGACGGCGTCGACAACCTCGCCGTACTGGAACAGGTGGGCCTGTCGAAGGCCGTGGTCGAGGACATGTACCACATCATGGCGATCGCGAACTATGAGGACCGCTTCGTCATCCCGAGCAGCCACAAGGAGATGGCCGAGGACAGTTTCAACGAAAAGGGCTCGTGCGGCTTCTCCTTCGGCAACGGCTGTTCGGACGGCGTCAGCGATGCTTCCCTGTTCGGCAAGAAAAAGCAGGGTTCGGTTCACTTTGTTTCGATGCCGAAGTCGCGCAAGAAGAAAGAAATGGAAGGCGCCTGAAGCGCCCCGATCCGCCCCCGGGAATGGGGGTGGGACAAGGAAAACGAGGAATCGACATGCAACACTACCAAATCCTGTCGGCGCTGCTGACCTACCCGGAGCCCGACCTGGTCGCCTCCCTGTCTGAACTGGAATCCGGCCTGGCCGTGCCGATGCGCGCCCGCGTGGCCTCGCTCCTGGCACACTTGGCCGAGAACGACATGATCACGCTGCAGCAGGAATACGTGCAGACCTTCGACCGCACGCCCTCGCACTCGCTGCACCTGTTCGAGCACATCCACGGCGAATCGCGCGACCGAGGCCAAGCCATGGTCGATCTGATGGAAGAGTACAAGAAGCACGGCCTGGAGATGTGTCCGGACGAGCTGCCGGACTACGTGCCGCTCTTCCTCGAATTCCTGTCGCAGCTCGGCAGCGAGGAAGCGGCCGGACGCCTGCTGGGCGACGCCGTTCACGTGCTGGCCCA
The DNA here is from genome assembly GCA_040758275.1 of Pseudomonadota bacterium. Taxonomy (GTDB): domain Bacteria; phylum Pseudomonadota; class Gammaproteobacteria; order Burkholderiales; family Burkholderiaceae_D; genus Telluria. Next base: position 51,544 of record JBFLVV010000005.1, on the reverse strand, counting down.
CATCGGCCGTAAGCTGGCCGCCAACGGCAGCGTCTACGCCGGCGTGTTCAACGTGCTCGAAACCCTGTCGCCGGTCCAGGCCGAGGAACTGTCCGAGCCGCCGGTCAAGGACATGGACGAGGCGCTGGAAACCTTCGGCCCGGGCGTGGATGGCGTTGAACCGCTGCTCAAGCCGGCCGTCAGTGGTCCGCAACCGATCAACTTTTACCCGCAAGGCACGCACCGCCAGGCGCGCGCCGCCGCCTGAACGCCAGGATGCCTAGGAGACCATCATGAATTACCTGCACCAGTTCACCTTCGGGATCTACCCCTACATCGCGCTCGCGATCTTCCTGCTCGGCAGCCTGATCCGCTTCGACCGCGAACAATACACCTGGAAATCCGAGTCGACCCAGGTCCTGCACCGCGGCAGCCTGCGCTGGGGCAGCCCCTTGTTCCATATCGGTATCATCGGCCTGCTGGGTGGCCATGCGGTCGGTCTCCTGACCCCGGTGTGGGTCTGGGACGCCCTCGGCGTGCCGCACGGCGCCAAGCAGCTGTTCGCGATGGTCGCCGGCGGCATCATGGGCACCCTGTGCCTGGTCGGCATCCTCCTGCTGCTGGCGCGCCGCATCGCCAACGACCGCCTGCGCCGCGCCACCACCTTCAAGGACAAGATCGTCCTGCTGTGGATCCTGGGCACCCTTCTCCTGGGCCTGAGCTCGATCTTCGTCTCGGCAGGCCACATGGACGGCCACATGATGGTGCTCCTGATGACCTGGGCCCAGCACATCGTCACCTTCCGCGGCGACGCCGCGGGCTTCATTATCGACGCGCCGCTGGTGTTCAAGCTGCACCTGTTCATGGGCATGTCGCTGTTCGTCATCTTCCCGTTCACCCGCCTGGTGCACGTCTGGAGCGGCTTCGGGGCCGTCACCTATCTGGGCCGCGCCTTCCAGCTGGTCCGTCCTCGCTAAAGGAAGCATCATGGGTCTCTCCGTCAACGGCGTCGATATCGACGATAGCGTCATCGAACGCGAACTGCCGCACCACCAGGACGCGGCCAACCCGCTCAAGGAAGCGGTACACGAGGTGGTGCTCCGCACCTTGCTTCTACAGGAAGCCGTCAGCCTCGGCGTGCAGGGCGAGGATGACGACCTGCGCGTCGAAGCGCTGCTGGCGCGCGAAGTGCGGGTGCCGCAGGCCGACGAAGCCGCTTGCGCAGTCTTCTACCGCAACCATCCGCAGCGCTTCACCAATGGCGAGTTGGTCGAGGCGCGGCACATCCTGTTCCAGGTCACGCCCAGCGTGCCGCTGGAACTGGTCCGCGAGACGGCAGAATCGGTACTCGCCGCCCTGCGAGCCGCTCCCGAGCGTTTCGACGAGCTGGCGCGCCAATACTCGAACTGCCCATCCGGCGCGGTCGGCGGCAACCTGGGCCAGCTGTCGCGCGGGCAGTGCGTGCCCGAGTTCGACAAGCTCCTGTTCCGCCTCGGCGAGGGCCAGCTGGCCGAGCGCCTGCTCGAGACCCGCTTCGGCCTGCACATCGTCCAGGTGCTACGCAAGGTGGAAGGCCGCCTGCTGCCCTTCGAAGCGGTACACGCCCAGATCGCGGACTACCTCGCGACTGCGGCCTGGCAGCGCGGCGTGCACCAATACCTGCAACTGCTGGTGGGACGGGCCGAGATTACCGGCGTGACGCTGGAAGGCGCCGACACGCCGCTGGTGCAGTAAGGCGATGGCCGGCTCCGGACCGCCCAACGCCGCGCGCAGCGTCCCGCACTCGGTGCTGGACGACCTGCAGGCACTGGTCGGCGGCACCATGCTGGTCTCGCTCGGCGTCACCCTGATGAGCAGCGCGGGCCTGGTCACCGGCGGCGTCGCCGGGCTGTGCCTGCTGCTCCACTACGCGACCGGCATCGCTTTCGGCAAGATCTTCTTCGCGCTGAGCCTGCCCTTCTATGCGTTTTCCCTGCGCAAGCTGGGCTGGCGCTTCACCCTCAAGACCCTCGGGGCGGTGCTGCTGTTCTCGCTGAGCAGCGAGCTGCTGCCGGGCGTGCTGCAGCTGGCCCGGGTCCATCCGCTGTACGCCGCCCTGATGGGCGGCATACTGGTCGGGGTGGGCCTGCTGATGCTGTTCCGGCATCGGGCCAGCCTGGGCGGCTTCAACATCCTCTGCATCTACCTGCAGGAACGCTTCGGCTGGCGCGCCGGCCTGGTGCAGCTGGCGATCGACACACTCATCCTGCTCGCTTCTCTCGCACTACTCACTCCATCGGCCTGGCTGCTCTCGCTTGCCGGTACCGCCGTGCTCAACCTGACGCTGGCAATCAACCATCGGCCCGGGCGCTATCTCGCGCACTGATCCGTGCCCGCGTGGCAGACTGGTCCTTTTTTCGAATCCCTATCATGCAACTCAACGACTTTTCCGATTTCCTCGCGGCCGCCCGCGCCCAGGACGAGCCGCAGCAACTGCTGTTCGTGTTCGCCGCGGCCGAGCTGCCGCAACAGCATTCTCCCGGTCAGAAGAAGCGCTTCGAGGCCGGCGGCGGGGGCGCACTGGCGCCCGTCATGTGCGTCGACAAACCGGCCGCCGAACTGGCAAGCTTCGCTGCCCTGGCCGAGGAGTCGCGCCAGACCGGCCAGCCGTGGGACATGGTGTTCGTGGCCGCCCTCTCGGGCCGCGACGGCCAGCCGGCCGACGGCCCGGACGTCGAGCGCGCCCTGAAGATGATGATCGATGCCGTGCACCGCGGCGCCATCGAGCGCTTCGCAGCCTTCGATCCAGACGGGCAGCCGGTACGCTTTTTCTGATGTTCTTAAACCAGTTTAAGGCGCATACAGCAACCCCTCGCTATAGTCGCGGCATGGGGGAACGGTGGTTCTCCCGCAGGGCCGGCGCGTGCTTCGCAGATGCCGGCATCGATCGACGGCGGTCTTTCGGCCGCGCACTACCGACCCGCTATCCATGCTACAGCCCCCTCTTGACGAACGCCGCGCCGTACCTTCGCGAGCACCCGTCGAACTCGTCTGCCCCGCCGGCAGTCTTCCCGCGCTCAAGGCCGCGGTGGACAACGGCGCCGACTGCGTCTACCTCGGTTTCCGCGACGCCACCAACGCCCGCAACTTCGCCGGCCTGAACTTCGGCGATGCGGCCATCGCCGACGGCATCGCGTATGCCCACCGGCACGACCGCAAGGTCTTCCTGGCCCTGAACACCTATCCGCAGGCAGGCGCCTGGGACGTCTGGCGCCAGGCCATCGACCGCGCCGCCCTGGCCGGCATCGACGCCGTGATCCTGGCCGATCCAGGCCTGATGGAATATGCGGCGCGCGTGCATCCCGAGCTGCGCCTGCATCTTTCGGTCCAGGGCTCCGCCACCAATGCGGAGGCGATCAACTTCTACCACCGCCACTTCGGGATCGCGCGTGCTGTGCTACCGCGGGTGCTCTCCCTTGCCCAGGTCGAGCAGGTGATCGGCAACACGCCGGTGGAGATCGAAGTGTTCGGCTTCGGCAGCCTGTGCGTCATGGTGGAGGGACGGTGCCAGCTGTCCTCCTACGCGACCGGCGAGTCGCCGAACACCCATGGGGTGTGCTCTCCAGCCAAAGCGGTGCGCTGGCAGGCGACGCCGGCCGGACTGGAGGCGCGCCTGAACGAGGTGCTGATCGACCGCTATGACACCTCCGAGCACGCAGGCTACCCGACACTATGCAAGGGCCGCTTCGACGTGGGCGGCGACACCTATTACGCAGTAGAGGAGCCAACCAGTCTGAACACGCTTGAAATCCTGCCCAAGCTGGTCCAGCTGGGCGCGCGCGCCATCAAGATCGAGGGGCGCCAGCGCAGTCCGGCCTACGTCGCGCAGGTGACGCGTGTATGGCGCGAGGCCATCGACCTGTGCACCTCCGAGCGCGGACGCTATTCTGTGCGGCCGGCCTGGATGGCCGAACTGAACAAGGTGGCGGAAGGCCAGCAGCACACGCTCGGCGCCTATCACCGCCCATGGAAATGAATCGTCCGGAGTCCGTCATGAAGATTTCCCTTGGTCCTATCCAGTATTACTGGCCGCGCGACACGGTCTTCGCTTTCTACGAGGCGATGGCGGCGACGCCGGTCGATATCGTCTACCTCGGCGAAACCGTCTGCTCACGGCGCCACGAGCTGCGCCAGGCCGACTGGCTGGCGCTGGCCACCATGCTGGAGGCAGCCGGCAAGCAGGTTGTACTGTCGACTCAGGTCCTGATCGAATCCAGCCCCGATCTTGGCACCCTGCGCCGCATCGCCGGCAACGGCCGCTATCTGGTCGAGGCAAACGATTTCGGCGCCGTTCATTGCATGAATGGCCTGCCTTTCGTTGCCGGGCCACACCTGAATCTCTATAGCGCGCAGTCGCTGGCGATTCTGGCCAAAGCCGGTGCCGCGCGCTGGGTCATGCCTTTGGAGATGTCGCGCGGCGGCCTGGTGGCCCTGCTCGAAGAAAGACCACCAGCATTGCAAACGGAGGTATTCGCCTACGGACGCCTGCCGCTGGCGTTCTCGGCACGCTGCTTCACTGCGCGCCACCGCAATCTGCCGAAGGACGACTGTCGCTTCAGTTGCATCGACCATCCCGACGGCCTGCTCATGGAGACACGGGAGAAGCAGCCCTTCCTTGTTCTAAACGGCATCCAGACCCAGTCCGCTTTGGTCTACAACCTGCTCGACCAGTTCGACGAAATGCGAGCCATGGGAGTGGATGTGGTACGCCTCAGCCCGCAGTCGGCACACATGAGCGACATTGTCGACCTGGCGCACGCGGTGCTGCAAGGACGCATACGGGCGAGCACCGCGACGGCCCACATGGCGCCGTTGATGCCGTCGGGGTCCTGCGACGGTTTCTGGCACGGCAAGCCCGGACTTGACAAACAGGCCGCATGAACGCGGCCAGACTCACGAGGATATCCATGCACCATTCTCCGCACCACCTTCCCGCACCCGTCGGCCGCCTTTTCTCCCTGTTGCCAGCGTATCCGGGTTCGCGCCTGTTCGCGGCGGCGCTCAACCGGATATTGGTCCCACACCTGCCGGACGACGTGCGCGCCGGCCTCGCCCGCAAGCACCTGCGCCTGCGCGCGCCCGACGCGGGAATCGCCTTTGACTTCGTGTGGAACGGGCGCGCCTTCGCGGCGGCGAAGCGTTCGGAACACGCCGACCTGAGCATCAGCGCCAGTCTGCGCGACTTCGCCCTGCTCGCCGCGCGCAGGGAAGATCCCGATACGCTGTTCTTCAGCCGCCGGCTTGTCATGGAAGGCGACACCGAACTGGGCCTGATGGTCAAGAACACACTTGATGCGATCGAGCAACCACTGTTCTCGCTGAATAGCCTGTTGCCGCGTCGCCCGGAAGCGCCGCGGCGCGCGCGCCCGGGGGCGTCCCATGGCTAAAGACCGCGCCACGTTTCCAATCGTCTATTCGTGCTCGGGCTGTTCCAGCGCCGCCCAGATGGCCAACCAAATTGCCCTTGCGTTGGACCGCCTCGGCGCCGCCGAGATGTCCTGCATCGCCGGCGTCGGCGGCGACGTACCGTCGCTAGTGAAGCTGGCCAAGTCCGGAAGGCCGGTAGCCGTGATCGACGGCTGCCCTCTGGTCTGTGCGAAGAGCTGCCTGGCGCGCCACGGCATCGCGCCCGACCTTCACTGGCAACTAGCCGAACATGGCGTCAGGAAGCGCTACCACGCCGACTTCGATCCGGAGCAGGCGGACGAGCTGGTGGCACGCGTCAGCGCGGAGATCGGTATCCTGCAGCGCGCGCGCACGTCCGTACCCGGGAACGCTTCGTGCCCCAATGAGGAGATGGCGGACGAGGCCTGCGCGCCCTCCCTTTCTTGAACCAGTTTAAGGCGGCATCGCGGCTTTGCGCGGATAGTTGACGGCGTTGCAGGTCGACAAACCCGATCCCAAGCGGATCCTTCTATCCCGAAAACGATGAACGCCAATGACCACATGTTCGCAGCTACCATGCCTCAACAAGAGGTATCGGTTGACGTGCTGCGCGAGAAGTACGCAAAAGGAAGCGAAACCAGTATCCACGAGGTGCGCGCGCGCGTTGCCCGGGCACTCGCAAGCCACGAAGACGAGGCCATCCGCGCCGAGATGGAGCAGCGCTTCCTCTGGGCCCAGGAACAGGGTTTCGTCCCTGCGGGCCGCATCAATTCGGCCGCCGGCCTCGGGATCAAGGCGACCCTGATGAACTGTTTCGTGCAGCCAGTGGGCGACTCGATAACAGGCAGCCACGACGGCCTGCCCGGCATCTATACGGCTGTCGCGGAAGCGGCCGAGACCATGCGGCGCGGCGGCGGCGTCGGCTACGATTTCAGTCCGATCCGTCCGGCAGGAAGCGTTGTGCGCGGCACATGCTCGCGCGCCTCGGGACCGGTCTCGTACATGGAGGTCTTCGACGCTTCCTGCCGCACGGTGGAGTCGGCCGGTGCCCGGCGCGGCGCCCAGATGGGCGTACTGCGCATCGACCACCCCGACATCGAGCGTTTCATCGCTGCCAAGGATGGCGGCGCGTTCAGCAATTTCAACCTGTCGGTCGGCGTAACGGACGAGTTCATGGCGGCAGTGCTTGCCGACGGCGAAATCGAACTGCGCCACCAGGCCGAACCCGGGCAGGACGCCCAGGCCGCCGGCGCATTCCAGCGCGACGACGGCCTGTGGGTATACCGGCGGATACCGGCCCGCGACCTGTGGGACAAGGTAATGTGCTCGACCTACGATCACGCGGAGCCAGGCGTCCTGTTCATCGATCGCATGAACGCGGAAAACAATTTGTACTACCTCGAGCGCCTGGCGGCCACCAACCCTTGCGGCGAACAGCCGCTTCCGCCCTATGGATGCTGCGACTTGGGTTCGCTGAACCTGACACAGTACGTGCGCCAACCGTTCACCCTTGAAGCGCACTTCGATTTCGGCACCATGCGCGAAGTCGCAGCAATCGGCGTGCGCATGCTCGACCTGGCGCTTGATGCGACCGAGTGGCCGCTGCCGCAGCAGGCCGTAGAAGGGCGCGACAAGCGGCGGGTGGGCTTGGGATTCATGGGCCTGGGCAGCGCGCTGGTCATGCTCGGCATCCGCTACGACAGCGAAGAAGGCCGCGCTATCGCGGGGCGCATCGCCTGCGAGCTGCGCGACGCAGCCTATGCCGCCTCGATCGCGCTGGCGCAAGAAAAGGGACCATTCCCGCTGTTCGATGCTCAACGCTACCTGGAGGGACAGTTCGTGCAACGCCTACCTGAGTCCTTGCGCTCAGATATCGCTCTGCACGGGATCCGCAACTCGCACCTGTTGTCCATTGCACCGACGGGAACGATCTCCCTGGCCTTTGCGGATAATGCGTCGAACGGCATCGAGCCAGCCTTTTCCTGGGTCTATAACCGCAAGAAGCGCATGCCGGACGATACGACCCGCACCTACGAGGTTGCGGACCACGCGTGGCGCCTGTACCGCCACTTCGGCCACGATGTCGACGAAGGTGCGCTTCCGCAGCAATTCGTTACGGCGCTGGAGATGTCCGCGCACGACCATCTGCGCATGATGGAGGCCGTGCAGCCCTATGTCGACACCGCAATTTCGAAGACCGTTAACGTACCGGCTGACTATCCCTATGCCGACTTCAAGGACCTGTACACAGAAGCCTGGCGGGCGGGGCTGAAAGGCCTGGCCACCTACCGGCCAAACAGCGTCACCGGAAGCGTCCTGAGCGTTGCGCCTGCGCCCTCCTCTCCTACCCTCTCCGCTGTGCCGCCCAACTCGGCCGAGACCGATCCGCTGCGCAGGCGCTTCGAAAGCCGCCCGATCGGCGAACTGGATTCGGTGACCGCCAAGGTGGAATACAGCACCCAGGAAGGCAAGAAGGCCGTCTATCTCACCATCAGCTTCATCCGGGTCGACGGCATGTTCGGGGGGCGGGAGGTGAGAATCGAACGCCCCTTCGAGTTCTTCATGCCGGCCAACCAGCGCAGCGACGGACAGCAGTGGATCACCTCGACCATGCGCCTGCTGTCGATGGCGGCGCGGGCGGGAAGCTCGATCGCGAAAGCGCTTGGCGACATGCGTGAGGTGGTTTGGGAAAAAGGTCCCGTGCGCTGCGGCTTCCTCACGCGCGAGGATGGCGTCCAGGTACCCGTGTACCACGACTCGGAGGTGGCTGCGATCGCCTTCATGCTGCAGCGGATCCTGATCGGACGCGGCTTCCTGGACAGCTACGGCAACCAGGTGCCGGTCGAGGAGCTCGACCGCCTGCTCAGGCTGCGCGGTGCAGCACACGCCGGCCAGAATGAAAGCGGCCCCGCAGAAACAGGAGCGATCGCTGCACCAGCACGTCCGGCTGAAAGATGCCCCGAGTGCGGCGCGCGCGCCTTGCAGAAGGTCGACGGCTGCGCACGCTGCGCCGAGTGCCACTACATCGGAAGTTGCGGCTGACGACCAGCGCGTGCCGTGCGGAATACGTGAACTACGTTAAGGAAAAAGTCGCACGGCACGGATACGATAAAGCCACCTGATAGCAATCGCCAAGGAGCCAAAATGGAACATTCTCTTCAATTGAACGCCGTTCTCGATCACTCCAGCGTCAACAAGATGCTGGGCGTATTAAAAACAATGCCCGGGATCCGTACCGTCGAGATCGCTGAAGGTAGCGATCGGATCGAACTTCAATACGACGACGGCCTTACCTCTCCCCAGGAAATCGACACCACAATCTCGCGCTCCGGTTTTTCCTTGCTGCGCCCGGCCACCCGGTCCGGGAGCTGTTGCGGCTCCTGCGGCGGCGTCTAGGCGCCGTTTCGCCCCGCCAGCACGTCCGGCCGCGTGCTCAGAGTACGGTCAGGTAGTGCGTGGGCTGCGGCGGGGGACGCGGCGACTTGGACTGCTCGGCGGTGCCGAAGCCGATAAAGCAAACGGCCTGCTCTCCGGCCTGGAGTCCCAGCAGGCTGCGCACGCCGGAACTTGCCAGCGATGCCCCGCTGGCCAGGCCGCAGTCGATACCAAGGGCCTGGGCCGCGCTCAACATGTTCTGGATCGCGCATCCCAGTGAAACCAGGCGTTCCGCCGGCGGCACGTTCGCCATCACCGGATCGTCGCGCAGGACCCCGACCAACAGACAAGGCGCATGAAACGCCTTTTCGTAGGCTGCCTTGCGGGCGTTTTCGTCTACGGGGGCTTCTTTCTGTCCAAGCGCGTCCACGAACGCCATCCCCAGCTCACTACGCTTGTACGTCGGAATCAGGATGAGGCGCCACGATCGCTGCTTCGCATGATCGGGTGCATGCCCCGCCGCCTCGCAAATGCGCTGCAGGCTCTCCTCGTCGGGACCAGGCGCCTGCAGGCGGCGCAGCGAGGTGTTTCGGCGCGCGGCCAGCACCGACCACAGGTTGTTGCAGTATGAGCGCGGCGTTGAACGGAGCGGGACTTCCATGATTTCCTCTATTGCCTGATATCGGCCGACGTGGTGCGGAAGATTCATTCGGCGATGCATAGTCATGGCCTGGCGCGCGATGTGCCATGCCGACCGCCCTATTGTCCCATGCATTGCTCATGGGCGAACTTGGCCAATCAGCCAGATCCCTAGGCCGGAATGACTAGTGCGGACTACCTCGTCATACCGACAGCCATGCGCGGGCGGCATCATTAGAATTGCGCCGTGACAGAAAGAACTGCCCATGGACTATCTACTACTCAAACATTTCCACATGAGCTGCGTCGCGCTCTCTGGTGGGCTTTTCCTGATCCGGGGCGGATGGATGCTGGCCGGCTCCCGCTTCCTCGAGCGCCGCTGGGTGAAGACACTGCCCCATGTCGTCGATGCTTTCCTGCTGGCGTCGGCGCTCGCACTCGCGGCATGGTTGCATCAGTATCCCGGCCAGGCGCCATGGCTAACGGCGAAGGTGACCGCTCTCTTCGGCTATGTCTTGTTGGGCACGATTGCCTTGAAGCGCGGCAAGACCCTGCGTATGCGCGCGGCCGCATTTGCAGGAGCGCTGCTCACATTCGCCTACATCGTCATCGTCGCTATCACGAAGAACCCGCTTCCCTTCCTGCCGGCCTGACGCAGAAACTGGAGCAAAACAGCACCCATCCGCCTCCATCGACTTATCCGACACACTGACAATCATGCACATCAAATTGCGACTCTTCGCTGGTCTGCGCGAGACACTCGGCATCTCCTGCGAGAATCTGGCGCTGCCGGACGGCATACTTACCGCCCAGGACGTTCTGCACATTCTGCGTGCACGTGGCGGCGCCTGGGCTGAAGCCTTGTGCGAGACAAGCGCATTCCGCGTGGCGGTCGACCAGACAATGGGAAGCATCGACAGCCCCGTGCACGATGGGGCAGAGCTTGCGTTCTTCCCGCCTGTGACGGGGGGCTAGCATGCAGATACGCGTACAGCGAGAGGATTTCGATCTGTCGACCGAAATCGCAGCCTTGCGGGCGGGCCAACGAGACGTCGGCGCCGTGGTGGCCTTCGTTGGTACGGTGCGCGAAATGAACGGCAGCGGCGCCGTGTCCCAGATGGAGCTCGAGCACTATCCGGGCATGACAGAAGCGGCATTGAAGGCGATCGTTCTGGAAGCCAGCCAGCGCTGGTCGCTCACCGGAATCCGGGTCGTTCACCGCATCGGCATCCTGCGAGGCTGCGACCAGATCGTGCTCACGGCCGTTGCAGCACAGCACCGCGGTGAAGCATTTGCAGCGTGCGAGTTCCTGATGGACTTCCTCAAGACCAGAGCGCCGTTCTGGAAGAAGGAAACGACGCAGCACGGGGCGCAATGGGTGGAAGCCCGCGCCTCCGACGAGGCCAGCCTGGCCAAGTGGCGCACGAACGCTTCGCCTTGCCAATGAAAACCCTGTTTGCAACGCTGCTGCTGACACAGGTATGGGCCGGCATGACTGGCCCGGCTTGCGCCGCTGAAGTGTATGTGGCAGTTGCTTCGAATTTTTCCGCACCCATGCGGGAGATTGCTGCCGCGTTCGAGAAAGAGAGCGGCCACAAAACGATTCTTGCCTTCGGTGCTACCGGAAAGTTCTACGCACAGCTCAGGAACGGCGCACCTTACGAGCTCCTGGTGTCGGCCGACGCAGCGACACCCGCCAGGCTGCTGTCGGAGGGCATGGCTGTGCCCGGTACTGCGTTCACCTATGCTACCGGACGGCTGGTCTTATGGTCGGCCCAGAGGTCGTTCGTCGATGGAGAGGGTACGGTGTTAAAGAACGGTAGGTTTGAACATCTCGCCATTGCCAATCCAAGGACAGCGCCATACGGCGCAGCAGCCATTAGCGTACTCGAGAAACTCCGGCTTCACGACGTCTTGAAAGGCAAGTTGGTTCAGGGAGAAAACATCGCTCAGACGTACCAGTTCGTCAAGACCGGCAATGCGTCCCTGGGACTGGTGGCCATGTCTGAGGTCTACCGCGGCAGCAAACTTGTCGGTGGATCGGCGTGGGTCGTGCCGGCCAGTCTCCATGCTCCAATCCGTCAGGACGCCGTCGTTCTGACCAAGGGAGCAAGCAACCCGGCAGCCCGTGAACTTGCAGCATATCTGCAATCCGCGGAAGCGATCCGGATCGTCCGCTTCTACGGCTACGAACGATAAGGCATGGAAGAGATTAAGCACCTGGCCGGTGATCTCGCTGCCGTCTGGCTAACTGTGAAGCTTGCGACGATCGTCACGCTCCTGCTGCTGCTGGTGGCCACGCCTCTCGCATGGTGGCTTGCACGAACCCGATCGCGTCTGAAGCCGGCGGTCGGAGCATTGCTTGCGCTGCCAATCGTTCTTCCGCCCACTGTGCTCGGCTTCTACATGCTGCTCGCGCTTGGCCCCGAGGGCCCGATCGGGCGCATCAGTACACTGCTCGGAACGGGAATACGCCCCTTCACATTCGAGGCGTTGGTGCTCGCCTCAGTTCTGTACTCCATGCCGTTTGCTATACAACCCCTGCAGAACGCGTTCGAAGCGATCGGCAAGCGACCTCTCGAGGTGGCGGCAACGCTGCGAGCAGGCCCTTGGGACAGTTTCTGCACTGTGGTGTTTCCACTTGCCCGTCCGGGATTCCTTTCCGCAGCAGTCCTTGGCTTTGCCCATACTGTCGGCGAGTTCGGCGTGGTTTTGATGATAGGTGGAAATATCCCAGATAAAACGCGTGTGATTTCTGTCCAGATATATGACCATGTCGAAGCGATGGCCTATACACAAGCACATTGGCTTTCGGCGGGCATGCTAGTGTTCAGCTTCGTCGTTCTGTTCGCGCTTTATACCTTCTATCCTCAATCGATGAGGAATCCGCGCGCATGAACGGCCTACGCGTACAATTTAATGCCGCGCTGCGCGCTCGCGCGGCGGCCGAACCCGACGGCTTTGCGCTCGATGTCGACCTCACGCTGCCGCAGGAAGGCATTACGGCCCTGTTCGGCCATTCCGGATCGGGCAAGACGACCTGTCTGCGTGTCATTGCCGGCCTCGAGCGGATCGTCGGCGCCCGCGTTTCCTTTGGCGAAGAAATTTGGCAGGATGATGCACGCGGCATATTCGTCCCAGTACACAAGCGTGCGCTCGGCTATGTGTTTCAGGAGGCCAGCCTGTTCGATCATTTGACGGTGCGCGGCAATCTCGAATTTGGACTGAAGCGCGTTCCCCCGCACGAACGCCGCTTTTCGCCTGAAGCGATTGCAGATCTGCTCGGCATCGCTGCGCTGCTGGAGCAGCGTCCCGCACGTTTGTCCGGCGGGGAACGTCAGCGGGCCGCCATCGCACGTGCGTTGCTGGCATCCCCGCGAATCATTCTGATGGATGAGCCCTTGGCAGCCCTCGACTTCAGGCGGAAGCGCGAGATTCTCCCTTATCTGGAGCAACTACGGGATGAGTTGTCGATTCCAATCATCTATGTCAGCCATGCGCCGGATGAGGTCGCGCGATTAGCCGATCACTTGGTGCTCCTTGACGAAGGGAAAGTACTGGCAAATGGCCCATTAGCAGAGACACTTGCGCGAGTCGATCTGCCGTTCAATGTAGGTCCCGAAATCGGTGCCGTATTCGATGCCGTGCTAACCGGACATGAAACCGCTGATCTGTCGTGTCTGACCTTCCCAGGAGGCACACTGACTGTGGGGCGCCGCGCGGAATCCATCGGCAGCCGGCTTCGGTGTCGCGTAGATGCACGCGACGTCGGCCTGTCGCTGACCGACCCTCGAGCCTCGGGAAATACCAATTCGCTCCCTGCCGAAATTACTGCAATAGCTGCTGCCACCTCCTCCACAGATGACATCCTGGTACAGTTGCGGGTTGGACCGACACCTTTCCTGGCTAGAGTTACGGCTCGCCTCTTACAAGAGTTCGGTATCGGGCTTGGCCGGAAAGTGTGGGTGGAGATGCAGCATGTAGCATTGTTGTCTTGAACGCCAATCCTGCGTTCCATAAAAATTGCCAAGTAAGGCGCAGAAGTGCCTGTTTAACTGATCTTTACGGAGATCGAAGCAACTTGGCAAATCATCCGGGAACTAGCGGTAACCGGGCTACGGTCGATGTCGACCATTTGCGCATGCGCCTTCCTGGAACACCTGAATAGCCGTTTGGACATACTGCCAACAGATGAGCGAGCAGGCAAGAAGCTTGGTAAATGTCTCCCCGTCGTTCAGGTTCGCTATCGCCCCACGCGAAGGCCTGTCCTCAAGTCTTCAGGACTGGGCGGATCGTATCTACCTTCCTATCTACCTTCTGATGCCGGATCTCGGTGAAACTTGGCGGACTCTACTGGACAATACATCAGGAGATGCCAGAGGCAAGAAAAGAAAAAAGCCACCTTGCGGTGGCTTCTCTCTTTGAACCTTGGCGGAGACGGTGGGATTCGAACCCACGATACGGGTATAAGCCGTATGCTTCCTTAGCAGGGAAGTGCCTTCGGCCACTCGGCCACGTCTCCAATCAGTGCCGACTTGTTTGTCAGTCAGCGCTGAGTGCACGCATCTTAAGGGCTGGTGCACGTTGCGTCAAGGACGCACGCCCGAAAATTTTGAAAATTGTTAAGCTTGCTCGAGGTTAAAAGCTTTGTGCAGTGCACGGACGGCCAGCTCCATGTATTTCTCGTCGATGAGGACCGAAATCTTGATCTCCGAGGTCGAGATCATCATGATGTTGATGCCCTCTTCCGACAGGGTGCGGAACATCTGCGAGGCCACGCCCACGTGGCTGCGCATGCCGACGCCGACCGCCGAGACCTTCGACACCTTCGCATCGCCCAGCACCTTGGCGGCGCCCAGGGACTCGCGCTGGGCTTCCAGCACGCTCATCGCCTTGGCGTAGTCGTTGCGCGAGACGGTGAAGGTGAAATCGGTCTTGCCGTCCACCGACTGGTTCTGGATGATCATGTCGACTTCGACGTTCGCGTCGGCGATCGGGCCCAGGATGTGGAAGGCGACGCCCGGCTTGTCCGGCACGCCCAGGATGGTGATCTTGGCTTCATCGCGATGAAAGGCGATACCGGAGATGACGGCTTGTTCCATATTGCTTTCTTCCTCAAACGAAATCAGTGTGCCGGACTTCGCTTCCTCGTCCAGCGGCATCAGGGGATCGGTCAGCGACGACAGCACGCGCGTCGGGACCTGGTAGTTACCTGCGAATTCGACCGAGCGGGTCTGCAGCACCTTCGAGCCCAGCGAGGCCAGCTCCAGCATTTCCTCGAAAGTGATCTTGGACAGGCGACGCGCTTCGTGCACCACGCGCGGATCGGTCGTGTAGACGCCGTCGACGTCGGTGTAGATCAGGCACTCGTCGGCCTTCAGCGCGGCGGCGATCGCCACGGCCGAGGTATCCGAACCACCACGGCCCAAGGTCGAGATGTTGCCATCTTCGTCCATGCCCTGGAAGCCCGTGATGATCACGATCTTGCCCTGGTTCAGGTCGTTGCGCACGCGGGTGTCGTCGATCGACTGGATGCGCGCCTTGGTGAACGAGGAATCGGTGCGGATGCCCGCCTGCCAGCCGGTGTAGGAGACCGCATCCTTGCCGATCGCCAACAGCGCCATCGCCAGCAGGCCGACCGACACCTGTTCGCCGGTCGAGGCGATCATGTCCAGTTCGCGCGGGTCCGGCTGCGGCATGATTTCCTTGGCCAGGCCGATCAGGCGGTTGGTCTCGCCGGACATCGCCGACGGCACGACAACGATCTGGTGGCCGGCGTCATGCCACTTCGCCACACGGGCCGCGACATTCTTGATACGGTCCGTCGAGCCCATCGACGTACCGCCATACTTGTGGACAATTAAAGCCATATCAGGAAGGGTTCCAGCTTGTTGAAAGATCAAAAGGGGACCCTTACTCTAGCATGCTGCAGCGCAGTATCACAAGGCTCGCCGGAGAAAAAGCTATACGAAAAGAAAATAAAGTAATACCTTTTTCGTATAGAAACTATGGCCCACTATTCCGCCTGCGGCTCCCAGCGCAGGGCGATGCGATCCCCCTGCCCCGCCCCCAGAAACTGGCAATCCATGCCGATGCCGGCGGCGAACAGCAGGGAACGATCGGTGCTCACGATGGGCGCCCGCTCACGCTCCCAGCTCGGCACGCCCAGTGCCTGGTAATGCTGCTTGAGCGAGCGCGTCGGCCGGTTGGCCGCCGGCTTCAGGCGTTCGCCGCCCTTGCGGAAGTCGATGATCAATTCCTGGCTGCGCAGCCAGGCGGGGGCGAATCCCGTGTCGGCCAGGTCGAAATGCAGCACACCGCCATAGGCCGGGAAGGCAATACCCGCTTCCCCGTTCCAGCGGAAGGATTGGCCCGGTTTGTCGAGCACGCCGACGTCGTCCGGGTCGCGCATGCCTGCCAGATCCGGCAGGCGCGGGGTGATGTAGAGCTTGCCGCGATGGCGGCGGATGTGGCAGGCCGGGTGGGTGACCTTCAGCTGCGCGTCCTCGCGCGCCGAGAACAGCTGGGCCACCATCTCGCCCAGCCAGGCGGTCGACGGCATGGACAGGCCGCGTTCGGCAAACAGGTGGCGCAGCAGATTGTCGGCGCGCTCGCGGCTGAGCAGCTGCAGGCGGGCCAGGTCGACCGCGTCGCCATCGAGGCAGGTGGCCAGGTCCTGCGCGGCCAGCTCGTCCAGCAGGCGCTGGCTCGAGGCGGCATGGACGGCGCTGCGGGCGATGCGCTGCTGGAAACCGGGAAAGCTGCTTGCGAGCGCTGGCATGACCGTGTGGCGCAGGGCGTTGCGGGCATAGCGCGCATCGAGGTTCGACTCGTCCTCGACCCACGCGACGCCCTGCTCCCGCGCAAAGGCCTCCAGCTCCTCGCGCGACACGCCGAGCAGCGGCCGCGCCATGACGAGGTCCGGGTCACCCAGCAGGCCGGGCGCGCGGTTGGCGGCGTCCATGCCGGACAGGCCGGCGGGCCCGGCGCCACGCAGCAGCTGCAACAGGACGGTTTCCGCCTGGTCGTCGAGATGGTGGGCCGTCAGCAGCAGGCTCGCGCCATGGGCGCGGCACATCTCGCCCAGCGCCGCATAGCGCAGCTTGCGGGCCGCCGCCTCGATGCCCGACTTGCCCTTTTCGACCGCCACACGGCGATGGTCAAACGGAATGCCGAGGGAGGCAGAGGCAGCGGCGCAATGCGCCAGCCAGGCATCCGCGTTCTCGCTCAGGCCGTGGTGGACATGGAAGGCGTAGAGGGCGACGCCCTGCTCCGCCGCCCAGTCGCGGGCGAGGCGCAGCAAGGCCATCGAATCGAGTCCGCCGCTGAGGGCGACGGCAAGGGAGGTGGGGGAATACGCGGCGCGCAGGCCAAGCATGGCCTGCGCGAAAGTGGAAAGCTTCAAGCTGCGCGACTCACTCTTCGCGCGGCAGGGTTTCCTTGAACTTGCCATAGGCCATCAGCTTGGAATGACGGGCGTCCAGCAGTTCCTTGGTCTTCATGCCCTGGAACTGGCGCAGGGTGTCGGCCAGCGCGCGCTTGAGGAGCTGGGCCATCTGCTTCGGATCGCGGTGGGCGCCGCCCAGCGGTTCGTTGACGATCTTGTCGATCAGGCCGATGGCTTTCAGGCGGTGGGCGGTCAGGCCCAGGGCGTCTGCCGCATCCGAGGCGCGCTCCGAGGTCTTCCACAGGATCGAGGCGCAGCCTTCCGGCGAGATGACGGAATAGGTCGCGTATTGCAGCATCAGCACCGCGTCGCCGACGGCGATGGCGAGTGCGCCGCCCGAACCGCCTTCGCCAATGATGGTGGCGATCAGCGGCACTTTCAGCTCGGCCATGACGTAGAGGTTATGACCGATCGCTTCAGACTGGCCGCGCTCTTCGGCGTCGATGCCCGGGAAAGCGCCCGGGGTGTCAACAAAAGTGAAGATCGGCAGGCCGAACTTCTCGGCCAGCTTCATCAGGCGCATGGCCTTGCGGTAGCCTTCCGGCTTGGGCATGCCGAAGTTGCGCATCGCGCGCTCTTTGGTGTCGCGGCCCTTCTGGTGGCCGATGACCATGCAGGGCTGGCCGTTGAAACGGGCAAGGCCGCCGATGATCGACTGGTCGTCGGCGAAGGTGCGGTCGCCGTGCAGCTCGTGGAAGTCGGTGAAGATCGCGTTCACGTAGTCCATCGTGTAAGGACGCTGGGGGTGACGGGCGATCTGCGACACTTGCCACGGGGTCAGCTTGGCGTAGATGTCCTTGGTCAGTTGCTGGCTCTTCTTGGCCAGGCGGTCGATCTCTTCGGAGATGTCGACGGCGGAATCGTCCTGCACGAAGCGCAGCTCTTCAATCTTGGATTCGAGCTCGGCGACCGGCTGCTCAAAATTGAGGAAAGTTGTTTTAGTCATTGTACCTCCGGATTATTTCGTGGCCGCAACGTTCCGTTCGCGCGGCATTGGACTGATTTTCGGGCGTATTCTACCGTACCCTTGGCGGGTCGGGATGCCGAGATGATGCTTATCTACTGGCTCACACGGGGTCGAGGCTACGCCACAAGTACCAGGTCGCCACCGTGCGCCAGGGTTCCCAGTTGGCCGCTACCTCACGTGCATCACTGCGGGAAACAGGTTCCCCAGAGAAATAATTCTGGCTGATCCCCTGGATCAGGCCAGGGTCGTCTAGCGGCAGCACGTTCGGACGGAGCAGATTAAATATCAAAAACATCTCCGCTGTCCAGCGGCTGATGCCACGGATCTGGACCAGTTCCGCGATGACGGCCTCGTCGTCCATCTGCGACCACAGGTCGGCATGGACGCGTTTTGCCTTGAAATGGTCGGCCAGGTCGAGGATGTATTCGGTCTTGCGCTTGGACAGGCCGCAGCCGGCCAGCTCGCCGGCGCCGGCTTTAATCACTTGCGCGGGGGACAGCTTGGGGCTGATCGCGAGCAGCTTGGCCCAGGCCGCGTCGGCGGCCTTCGGGGTCACCTGCTGGCCCACGATCGAGCGCGCCAGGGTCGTGAAAGGATCAGGTTGGCCGCGCAGGTGCAGGTCGCCGATCTGCGGGATGAGCTTGTTCATGATGCGGTCGCGCTCCATCAGCGCGGCCTTCGCCTCCGCCCAGTAGGCGGGGACGGTCAGCTCCGGCACGGCGGCCGCGTCCCTGTCCTTGTGCGCGGCCATTATGCGCGGCGCCAGGTCGTCGTTCCGTCCGGCTTGTCTTCCAGGATGATCCCGGCGGCAGTCAGTTCGGCGCGGATAGCGTCCGCTTCAGCAAAATTGCGGGCCTTCTTGGCGGCCGCGCGGCGCGCGATGGCATCAATAATACTGGCGTCGCCGCCTTCGCTGCCGCCCTGCAGATAGGCTTGCGGCGCGCGTTCGAGCAGGCCCAGCACGCCGGCCAGCGCTTTCAATTGGCGAGCCGCATCGAGCGACTTGCTGCGATTGACTTCACCGGCCAGGTCAAAGAGTTCGGCCACAGCCAGCGGCGTATTGAAATCGTCGTCCATCGCTTCGCGGAAGCGCACGGCGTGTTCCTCGTCCCAGTTAACGGCCGGGGTCTCGGCATCGATGTCGACGGTCGCCAGCGCCGTGTACAGGCGGTTCAGCGCGCCTTTCGCATCGTCGATGTGGGCGTCCGAATAATTCAGCGGGCTGCGGTAGTGGGCGCGCAGGATGAAGAAGCGGATGACTTCGGCGTCATACTTCTTGAGCACGTCTCGGATGGTGAAGAAGTTGCCCAGGGACTTGGACATCTTCTCGTTGTCCACGCGCACGAAGCCGTTGTGGATCCAGTAGTTCACCATATTGCCGCCGAAGGCGCCTTCGGACTGGGCGATCTCGTTCTCGTGGTGCGGGAACTGCAGGTCGGCGCCGCCGCCGTGGATGTCGAAATGTTCGCCGAGGGTGGCGCAGGACATGGCCGAGCACTCGATGTGCCAGCCCGGGCGGCCCTTGCCCCACTTCGAATCCCACTTCGCCTCGACCGGCTCGGACTCCTTGGCGGCCTTCCACAGCACGAAGTCGAGCGGGTCGCGCTTGCCGCTGCTCACATCCACGCGCTCGCCGGCGCGCAGGTCGTCCAGCGACTTGCCAGAGAGCTTGCCGTAGCCGTCGAAGCCGCGCACGGCGTAGTTGACGTCGCCATCCTCGCTCTTGTAGGCAAGGCCCTTCGACTCGAGTTGCTCGATGATCGACAGCATCTGTGGCACATGCTCGGTCGCGCGCGGCTCCAGGGTCGGCGACAGTATGTTCAGCGCGGCGATGTCTTCGTTCTGGTATTTCAGGTTGCGCTCGACCAGCTGGCCGATGGTCTCGCCGTTTTCCACGGCGCGGCGGATGATCTTGTCATCGATGTCAGTGATGTTGCGGACGTATTTCACCTCGTAGCCCGAGGCCATGAGCCAGCGATAGATGACGTCGAAGGCCATCATCATCCGCGCGTGCCCGACGTGCACGAAGTCGTAGACGGTCATGCCGCACACATACATGCCGACTTTGCCGGCTTCCATCGGGACAAATACCTGCTTATCACGCGCGAGCGTGTTGTAGATCTTCAGTTGGCTCATGGGTAGGTTCTGGTGAGGGTGAGGATAGGACGCGCCAGCGTCGAGATCGTCTGAACCCTCGAGTGTTGTTCTTCTTTGATAGAATGGGACGTTCTGCGCAAAGTATAGCATTGTTAAAATCCCGGCTGGCCGCATATGGTTCAGCTTTATTTTTCGGGAAAAGACTTGACACCGCTTTGACCGGGGTCCATCAGAGGAGAGCATTGAGAATGACCATTTCCTTCCGCCGTACACTGATCAAGGGCCTGACCCTGGGCGCGGGCGCCCTGCTGCTGTCCGGTTCTGCCCTGGCGCAACAGACCGAGCCGCAGGCTGAACCTGCCGCCGAGGCCGCCCCGGCCGCGCCCGTCATCAAGGGTCCGCAGGTGTCGATGAAGACCACCATGGGCGAGATCGTCATCCAGCTCGATGAGGAGCGCGCGCCCAAGACGGTTGCCAACTTCATGCAGTACGTCAAGCAGGGCTTTTATAAAGGCACGATCTTCCACCGTGTGATCGACGGCTTCATGATCCAGGCCGGCGGCATGAACGAGAAGTTCGAGGGCCGCAAGACCAACAAGCCGGTCAAGAACGAATCGAATAACGGCCTGTCGAACCAGCCATACACGATCTCGATGGCGCGCGAAGACCACCCGGACTCGGCCACCTCGCAATTCTTCATCAACGTGGCGGACAACTCGGGCATCGACTATCCGAACTACCGGGGTTCCGGCTACACCGTGTTCGGCAAGGTCGTGAAGGGCCAGGAAGTCGTGGACAAGATCAAGGGTGTGGTGGTGGACGACGTGCGCGGCATGCAGAACGTGCCGGTGGTGCCGATCTTCATTAAGTCCGTTACCGTACTCAAGGGCGACAAGCTTGTAAAATAGCGGATGTGCAATCTTGCATCCTTCAATAACACCTTAGAACAGGACACCAGATGACCAGCGTACGCATGACCACCAATATGGGCAACATCACCGTCGAACTGGACGCCGACAAAGCGCCGAAGACCGTTGCCAACTTTATCGACTACGTCAACAAGGGTCACTTCAGCAACACCATCTTCCACCGCGTGATCAAGGACTTCATGATCCAGGGTGGCGGTTTCGAGCCGGGCATGAAGCAAAAGCCGACCGACGCGACCGTCGAGAACGAAGCCAAGAACGGCCTGAAGAACGACAAGTACACCATCGCCATGGCCCGCACCTCGGCGCCGCACTCGGCGTCGGCACAGTTCTTCATCAACACCAAGGACAATGCCTTCCTGAACTACCCTGGCCAGGACGGCTGGGGCTACGCCGTGTTCGGTAAAGTCACCGAAGGCCAGGACATCGTCGACCAGATCAACGGCGTGAAGACCAGCCGCAGCGGCATGCACTCGGACGTGCCGGTCGACCCGGTCATCATCGAGAAGGTCGAAGTCATCTGATGAAGGCGGTGCGCGTGGGGCGGCTGTACCCTTCGATTCAATGAGCACGCCCGCGGCCTGGGCGGCCCCCGCGTTTGCGCTGTTCATCTCGGACCTGCACCTGCAGGCTTCGCATCCGCGCACGGCCGAAGCGTTCTTCCGCTTCCTGGCCGAGCATGCGGTGAATGCCGAGCGGCTCTACCTGCTCGGCGACATCTTCGAATACTGGGCTGGCGACGATGACCTCGCCGAGCCTTTCCACCAGCAAGTAATCCAGGCTATCCGCAGCGTCAGCGCTGCGGGTACGCGCGTGTACTGGCTCGCTGGCAACCGCGACTTCCTCGTGGGGCCGGGTTTTGCCGAAGCCGCGGGCCTGAGCCTGCTGGAAGAACCGCATCTCATCGAAACCGGTGGCAAGCGTATCGCCCTCGTGCACGGCGATGCCCAGTGCACGGCCGACCTCAAGTACATGGCTTTCCGCGCGCAAGTGCGTGACAAGCAATGGCAGCAGCAGTTCCTCGGCATGCCTCTGGCGCAGCGCAAGGCCATCATTGCCGGGCTGCGCGAAGGCAGCCGTGAAGCGCAGGCGGGCAAGTCCTACGAAATCATGGATGTGACGCCGGATGCGGTGGACGCCGTGTTTGCGCAGACCGGGGCGGATGTCATCGTCCATGGGCATACGCACCGTCCGGCCGTGCATGAGGTGGGCGGCAAGCTGCGTTATGTGTTGCCGGATTGGGAGTTGGACGTCGAGCCGCAACGCGGTGGATGGATCGAACTGGCCGGCGACGGCACCCTGACCTGCCACGGCCTTTCGTAGGGTGGGCGGCCCCCGCCCACCCTACCGAACCGCATCCAGCAACTCAGGGTGCTTGCCCAAGAGCCTCAAAAGTTTGACGAGCGCCACCGGCGCATGCGCCTCCCCCGCCTCATAGCGCGCAAAATCCCCCGCCTCATCCCCCAGCAATTCATCGGCCTTCTGCCGCGTCAGCCCCAATGCTTTTCGCATCGCCCGGATCGTCTTGAGCTCTTCCGAATCCACCTGCTTGCGGAAAGCCTTGATCAGCTCCCCGTAATGCTCGTCCTCGCCGCGCGTAAACATCACTTCCTTACAGCCGGCGCAGTGCTCGACGGCGACGTCGGGGATCGTCGTGCTCTGCCCCTTGTAGCTGTACTGCATTTCCCTGATCGCATGCGTCAGCGGCGAAACGCCGCAGTTCGGGCATGTCAGCATTGCGTCCTCCTTCTGGTTCGGCACCCATCCTAGCAAAACCCGCCTGAAGGCCGCGCCCGGGAAATTTGTTCAATATGTATATTGACACCCATAAAACCACTGTTATACTTCACTACAACACCACTTCAATGAAGCACCAACACGGAGACGAACATGCAACACGAACCAATACCGCAGAGGAGGACTGGACATGACAGTCGGCTGGAATGACAACACCCCCATTTACCGCCAGCTCAAGGAGCGGGTGGTCGGCATGATGCTCGACGGCGTTCTGAAAGCCGGCGACGCCCTGCCCTCGGTCCGCCAGATCGCGGCCGAATATCAACTCAATCCGATCACCGTATCGAAGGCTTACCAGGAACTGGTCGACGAGAACTTAGTGGAAAAGCGAAGGGGAATTGGCATGTACGTTACCGAAGGAGCAAGCGAGAAACTGTTGACCACCGAGCGCGAGCGCTTCATCCGCGAGGAATGGCCCGCCATGGTCGAACGCATCCGCCGCCTCGGCCTGAACGTCGAGCAGCTGCTCAAGGCCTCCGGCAACAACGCCCCGGGAGGTTCAGCATGAGTGCCGTCATCGAAGCACGCGGCCTCACCAAGCGTTACGGCAAGCGCACCGCCGTCGATGGCATCGATTTCGACATCGCACCGGGTCGCATCGTCGGCCTGATCGGCCCCAACGGCTCGGGCAAGACCACCACGCTCAAGGCGGCCCTCGGCCTGATCCCCTTCGAGGGCCAGTTGTCGGTGCTGGGCTTCGACCCGCGCACCCAGCGCGACGACCTGATGAAGGAAGTCTGCTTCATCGCCGACGTCGCCATCCTGCCGCGCTGGCTGCGCGTGAAGGACGCGATCGACTTCGTGGAAGGCGTGCACCCGCGCTTCGACCGCAAGAAGGCCGAGCGCTACGTGGCCAACACCAAGCTGAAGCCCGAGATGAAGGTCAAGGAAATGTCGAAGGGCATGATCGTCCAGCTGCATCTGGCGCTCGTGATGGCCATCGACGCGAAACTGCTGGTGCTGGACGAGCCGACCCTGGGCCTCGACATCATCTACCGCAAGCAGTTCTACCAGAACCTGCTGGAAGACTACTTCGACGAGCAGAAGACCATCGTCATCACCACCCACCAGGTGGAAGAGGTCGAGCACATCCTGACCGATTTGATGTTCATCCGCGAAGGCAAGATCGTGCTGGCCGCCTCGATGGAGGAAATCGGCGAACGCTATACCGAAGTGATGGTCCCGGCCGACAAGGTCGGCGCTGCCAACGCACTGGCGCCGATCGACCAGCGCACCGTGTTCGGCAAGTCCGTGATGCTCTTCGATGGCGTGTGCCGCAAACAGCTCTCGCAGCTCGGCGAGACCCGCAATCCCAGCGTTGCCGACCTGTTCGTGGCAACCATGAAAGGAACCTACGCATGAAAACGATGAAATGGCTGCTCCGGCGCGAGCTGTGGGAGCACAAGGGCGCCTTCTTCTGGGCGCCGCTGGTGATCGCCGCGGCCATGGTGGTCCTGATGGGCGGCGGCTTCGCCTACAGCATGACCTTTGGCGATTCCACGAACTTCCAGTGGCAAGGCCAGAACGTGGTGTCGATCCAGGGCTTCCCGCAAGACCTGCGCTACAAGATCGCCCACGTCGCCGCCACCGGCTACCTCGGCGTCGCCGCCCCGCTGTTCCTGGTGCTGGCCGTCGTGGTGTTCTTCTACTGCCTGGCCGCCCTGCATGACGACCGGCGCGACCGCAGCATCCTGTT
Source organism: Pseudomonadota bacterium (assembly GCA_040758275.1). Lineage (GTDB taxonomy): Bacteria > Pseudomonadota > Gammaproteobacteria > Burkholderiales > Burkholderiaceae_D > Telluria. Next base: position 27,197 of record JBFLVV010000005.1, on the reverse strand, counting down.
CTGGAAGTCGCTGCCGCTGTCGGACCGCGATACCGTGCTCTCGAAAGTGATCACCGCCCTGTGCGTGGCGCCGGTCATCACGATCGCGATCGGCGTGGCGACTTCGCTGGTGCTGCTCCTGATCGGCATGATCGCCGCTGCCGGCAAGGGCCTGAACCTGTTCGCGCCGGTCCTGATGGAACCGAGCCTGTATCTCAGCCCCCTGTACCTGCTGGCCTTCCTGCCGCTCTACATCCTGTGGGCGCTGCCGACCGTGGGCTGGCTGCTGCTGGTGTCGAGCTGGGCGAAATCCAAGGTCTTCCTGTGGGCGGTCGGCATTCCGCTGGTCTCGCTGCTGCTGCTGTTCTGGCTTAACTTCATGATCAGCCCGGTGGCGCCGATGCAGTTCGATATCGACTTCATCGGCAACCAGATCGTCGCCCGCATGCTCGGCGGCCTGATGCCCGGCGTGTGGCTGAGCGAAGTGGACGGATCGAGCTTCTCGAACATGCACAATGGCCTGGACGCCATGCTGGTGCTCGGCGAATCCTACCGGACCCTGGCAACGCCTGGCGTGTGGCTCGGCGCCCTGGCCGGGGCTGGCATGATCTACGCGGCGATGCGCCTGCGCCGCTGGCGCGATGAAGGCTGAGGGGGCTGAACCGATGCGCGCCCTCCCCGCCCTGCTGTTCGGGATCGTGCTCTTCTACGGCGCCGGCACGGCCGGCGCCGCGGATGAACCGGTCCGCGAACTCGATCCCGTGCATGTGAACGCCATGCGCAATCCCGAAGTCCGCAAGTACGAGCACATCCTGGCCGGCCTCGACGCCTTCGACAAGTACCACGCGCTGGCGCCGCAGGTCGACAGGCTGCGCTTCGTGGCCGAGCCCAAGGACCATAAGGCGCCGCCGGCCATGCTCAAGGTGCGCCTGGTCGGCGACGATGACTTCACGCTACCGATTGCGCTGGATGCCAACGGTCGCTTCGAGGTGCCGCGCAGCGAGGCGGCCGAGGATGCCGAGAGCGAGCTGGAACTGAACCAGAAGCGCGGCCTGTACCGCATCGGGGTCGAGGTGAAGACGCCCGGCCTGCCGGAGAACCGGCGCCGGCTCGGCGACCTGCGCCTGGAGTGCAAGGTGCAGATCGCCATCGCGAAGTCGGAGATCCCGTTCATCTGGGTAGGCGTGATCAACGGCCTGCTGCTGCGGACAGACTGGTGCAGCTTCTTCGGCGACGAGAAGTCGACCGCCTACAAGGGCGCCGCGAAGGACGCGCATTTCCACTATCGCGCCGGGAAGCCGGTCAAGGAGGCGATCCTGGTCGAGGGCAATCGCTCCGCCCTCCTGCGCTCGAACGGACACTCCTATCAGGTCCCGATCGGGAATTCGACCTGGAGCGACGAGGCGATGATCGAGCTGACCTTCGCCGAAGAGGCCCCGGTAATCGCAGCCGCTACTGGAACTGCTGGCGAAACGCCTCGAACTGCGCCTTGAGATCCTCGAGTTCGCCGCGGAGTAGCGCGACTTCCTGTTCCAGCTGGCCGACGCGGCTGGCGCCACCGCCGCCCAGGCCCGCGCCGGTGCTCGGCGCCTCGTAGGTGGCGGTGATCTCGCCGCCCAGCAGGTGGCCGTAGCGCGGCTCCTTGGTGCCCGGCGCGCGCTCAAGGCGCGCCACCAGCGGCGGGTATTTATCGATCAGGAACTGCAGCACGGTCTCGACGTCCTGCACGCTCTTGAATTCGAACAGGCGGCCGGTGCGGGTGCGGATCTCCCCGGCGGTCTGCAGGCCGCGCAGCATCAGGATGCTGAGGACGGCCACCTTGTCCTGCTCCAGCGTCCACTTGATGCGCATGCGGTGCTCGTACTTCACCACGCGCGCGCCGGCCTGGGAGATGGCGTTCACCAGCTTCTTCTCGATCAGGCGCTGCAGGGTGTCCTGCGCCACCTCGTCGGTGAGCTGCATGATGGGGTCGCGGCTTGAGACCTGGTTGCAGCCGTTGACGATCGCGTTCAGCGACATCGGGTAGTTATCGGGGGTCAGCGCTTCTTTTTCGGCGAGCACCGCGAGCACGCGGATTTCATGCGGATCAAGTACAGCAGCATTCGCGGCGGCACCTGGATTCTCCGGCGCGCCCGTCACGTCATTCGTCATGCGATTCCTCAGTCGACCAATCGGTTCAGTTGTTCGGAATCGAGTTTATCACCCTCGGTGACCTTCGGACAGCACAGGCCGGCGTCCCGCATGGTGTTGGTGAGCCGTTCGATCTGCTCGTCCTGGCGCGCCACGTGGTCGATGAGGCCGCGCAGGGCTTTCGACAGCGGGTCGTCGCCGTTGGGCGTGACGCCATAGGCCGCGAACAGCTGGGCGCTGCGCGACTGCTCTTCCTTGCGGATGATGTGGGCCGGGTTGCCCACCGCCGTGGCCCCACCCGGGACCGGCTTGATGACGACGGCGTTCGAGCCGATCTTGGCGTACTCGCCCACCGTGAAGGCGCCCAGCACCTGGGCGCCGGCGCCGACGATCACCCCGCGCTCGAGCGTCGGGTGGCGCTTGGTGCCGGCCACCAGGGTGGTGCCGCCGAGCGTCACGCCCTGGTAGATGGTGCAGTCGTCGCCGACCACGGCGGTCTCGCCGATGACCACGCCGAAGCCGTGGTCGATGAAGACCCGGCGGCCGATGGTGGCGCCCGGGTGGATCTCGATGCCCGTCAGGACGCGGGCGAGATAGGAAATGAAGCGGCCGACCCACTTGAGCCTGAGCTTCCAGCAGGCGTGCGCCCAGCGGTGCATGATCACGGCATGCAGGCCGGGGTAGCACGTCAGGACTTCCCAGCCATTGCGGGCGGCGGGGTCGCGCTGGATGATGCTATGGATATCGCCACGCAGATTGGAAAATAAGTTGGAAAACATAATAAGCATGATCGCAAACCAACGATGATGGTAGCGTATGTTGCTGCGGTTTGCTTGGGAGGACTGCGGAGGATGCCCCGTTGCGGGGGCGCGGGCTCCCGCCTGTTGCGGGAACCCGTGCTTCACAAGACTCAGCCTTCGCGCACGACGCGCTGGCGGCGCGCTTCGTACAGGCAGACGCCCGAGGCGACCGAGACGTTCAGGCTCTCGACCGAGCCGAACATGGGAATGCTGACCAGGAGGTCGCAGGTTTCGCGGGTCAGGCGGCGCATGCCCTCGCCTTCCGAGCCCATCACGATGGCGGCGGGACCTGAAAAGTCGGCTTCGTACAGGCCCTTGTCGGCGTCGTCCGAGGTGCCGATCAGCCAGATGCCGCGGTCCTTCAGGTCGCGCATGGTGCGCGCCAGGTTGGTGACGGTGATGTAGGGGACGCTCTCGGCGGCGCCGCTGGCGACCTTGGCGGCGGTGGCGTTCAGGCCGACCGCGCGGTCCTTCGGCACGATCACCGCGTGCGCGCCGACGCCGTCGGCCACGCGCAGGCAGGCGCCCAGGTTGTGCGGGTCGGTGATGCCGTCGAGGATGAGCAGCAGCGGCGGGCCTTCGATGGCGTCGAGCAGTTCATCGAGGTTGCGCGCCAGCGCCAGCTGGCTGGCGAAGGCGATCACGCCCTGGTGGCGGCGGGTACCGGTGATCTTGTCGAGACGCGCGGCCTCGACCGGCATGACGCGCACGCCGGCCTCTTTCGCGTTGGCGATCAGAGCCTTCATACGGGCGTCGTTGCGCTCGGCATCGACGAAGATCTCTTCCACCGATTGGGCCTCGTGGCGCAAGCGCGAGGTCACGGCGTGGAAACCGAAAAGCATTTTGTTCTTCATGTCTTACTTCTTCTTCCTGCTGGTTTTGGCTGCGGCGGGCCTGGATACATCCTTGGCCACCGCTGTGGTTTTCGGTGCGGTCTTCTTGGCCGCACTCTTGGCTGGCGTCTTGGACGCCGTGGTCTTGCGGGCGCGGGGCGCACGGGTCGGCGGAACGAAGACGACGTCTTCTTCGACTGGTTCCGGCTCGACGGCCAGGTCGGCCGGGCCACCCTTGGCCTTGCGCTTCTTCGGCGGCTTCGGCTCGAGTGCTTCGACCGCGGCCTGGCGCGCGCGTTCGAGCGGCGCCGGGACGGCGTTTGGCGCGCTGTCGGCCAGCACCAGGTCGATCTTGCGCGACTCGAGGTCGACGCGCGCGACTTTCACGTTGACCTTGTCGGTCAGGCCGTAGCGCTGTCCGGTGCGCTCGCCGATCAGCTGGTGGCGTGCTTCATCGTACTTGAAGTAGTCGGTGCCGAGCGCGCTGATGTGCACCAGGCCTTCGACGTAGAGCTGGTCGAGCGTCACGAACAGGCCGAAGGCGGTCACGCCGGACACGGTGGCGGTGAAGTCCTCGCCCAGCTTGTCCTGCATGAAGAAGCATTTGAGCCAGTTCTCGACGTCGCGCGAGGCTTCGTCGGCGCGCCGTTCGTTGGCCGAGCAGTGCACGCCGAGGGCGTCCCAGATCGTCAGGTCCTTCTCGTTCTTCTGGGTGCCCGCGGCCTTGTCCTTGGCGGCCTGCTTGCGCGCCGAATTCGACATGGTCGTGTTCAGCTTGCCCAGCTCGATGCCCTTCGGCTCGTACTTCTTCCCTTGCAGGATGGCCTTGATGGCGCGGTGGGTCAGCAGGTCCGGATAGCGGCGGATCGGGCTGGTGAAGTGGGCATAGGCCTCGTAGGCCAGGCCGAAGTGACCGACGTTGTCCGGGCTGTAGACGGCCTGCTGCATCGAGCGCAACAGCATGGTCTGCAGCAGGGCCGCGTCCGGGCGCTCCTTGATCTTCTGCATCGTCTCGGCGTAGTCGCGCGCGGTCGGCTTGTTGCCGCCGCCCAGGTTCAGGCCGACGAGCTTCAGGAAGGTGCGCAACTGCAGCAGCTTCTCTTCGGTCGGCACCGCGTGGATGCGGAAGGTGCCCGGGTGCTTGTGGCGGATCAGCAGGTCGGCCGCGCACACGTTGGCGGCCAGCATGCACTCCTCGATCAGGCGGTGCGCATCGTTGCGGGTGCGCGGGATGATCTTCTCGATCTTGCCGACGGCATTGCAGACGATGTAGGTCTCGGTGGTCTCGAAGTCGATCGCGCCGCGTTCCTGGCGGGCTTTCAAGAGCGCGCGGAACACCTCGTTCAGGTTCAGCAGGTGCGGCACGATGCCTGGACGGCGCTGCGCTTCCGGACCATTCGTGTTGCCGAGGATGTCGGCCACTTCGTTATAGGTCAGGCGCGCCGCCGAGTGCATCACGGCCGGGTAGAACTGGTAGGCGACGACTTCGCCGTCAAGCGTGACAACCATGTCGCACACCAGGGTGCAACGGTCCACCGCCGGGTTCAGCGAGCACAGGCCATTGGACAGCTTCTCCGGCAGCATGGGGATCACGCGGCGCGGGAAGTAGACCGAGGTGCTGCGCTCGATCGCGTCGACGTCCAGCGCGTCGTTGGGCTTGACGTAGTGGCTGACGTCGGCGATCGCCACCAGCAGGCGGTAGCCTTTCGTACGGCCGATCTTGACCGGTTCGCAGTAGACGGCGTCGTCGAAGTCGCGCGCGTCTTCGCCGTCGATGGTCACCAGGGGCACATCGCGCAGGTCGACGCGGTCCGCCAGGTCGGCATCGACCACTTCGTTCGGCAGGCGGTTGGCCTGCTTCAGGGCGGCGGGCGAGAACACGTGCGGCACGCCGAACTTGCGCACGGCGATCTCGATTTCCATGCCGGGGTCGTCCAGCTCGCCGAGCACTTCGGCGATGCGGCCGGTCGGCTGCTGGAAGCGCGAAGGCTGCTCGATCAGCTCGACACTGACCACCTGGCCGGCCTTGGCCTTGCCCGGGCCGCCCGACACCAGCACGTCCTGGCTGATGCGGTTGTCTTCGGGCGAGACGATCCAGACGCCGCCCTCGTTCATCAGGCGCCCGATGATGTGGGTGTTGGCGCGCTCGACCACCTCGACGATGGTGCCCTCGAGACGGCCGCGGCGGTCGGTGCCGGTGACTTTGGCTCGCACCTTGTCACCATTGAGCACCTTGTTCATTTCCTTGTCGTTCAGGAACAGGTCGTCGCCGCCCTCGTCCGGAATGACGAAGCCGTAGCCGTCGCGGTGCGCGCTGACCTTGCCGGTGATGAAACCGGACTGGTCGGCCAACATATAGCTGCCGCTGCGGTCGGCGCGGATCTGGCCGTCGCGCTCCATCGCGTTCAGACGGCGGCCGAGCACTTCCTGTGCGGCAGGCTTGACCTTCAGTAGACGCGCCAGGTCAGCCGCTTCCAGCGGACCTTTGGCACTGCGGAAGACGGCGAGGATTTCCTCGCGGCTAGGAATGGTATGAGTAGGTTGCTTCAAATCGTTTTCTTATTTCTCTTAATGATAAGCACCGCCAGTGCGGCGCCGTGGATCGATTAACACCTTGACAGGCGTAGTGTAAGGGATTGCCATCCGATTCGCCTAACATATGCGGCGAAGCGTGCTCACGGAAACTGGTACGCAAGAAGCGAAAGACCGCGCTGCGGGGTCTTTGACTTTTGAAATCCTTCCGCTATAATCTCGGTCTCTTCAGCAACGGCCGCAAGCCGAAGCGAGAGAGAAAGCAGTAGCAGGAAGAGCGTCTTACGCTGCGATCGAACGAAAGTTGATCTAGCGAAAAATGACAAAGCCTGATATTGTAGCAGAGTTAGCAGTTCAGTGCCCACGTGGCGGAATTGGTAGACGCGCATGGTTCAGGTCCATGTGCCGCGAGGTGTGGGGGTTCGAGTCCCTCCGTGGGCACCACTCTACCGGTAGTACTCCGCAGCAGTATGCAGTATCGTAGGGTGGGCAGATTCTGCCCACGCGGAAGGCAGCACAGTAGTAGCAGTAGTCGAAGTAAATATGCCCACGTGGCGGAATTGGTAGACGCGCATGGTTCAGGTCCATGTGCCGCGAGGTGTGGGGGTTCGAGTCCCTCCGTGGGCACCATCTACCGGATGACTATCCGCAAGTTGTAAAATGTTTTTGCTGTAGCAGTATCAGTGCCCACGTGGCGGAATTGGTAGACGCGCATGGTTCAGGTCCATGTGCCGCGAGGTGTGGGGGTTCGAGTCCCTCCGTGGGCACCAAACTCTACCGGGACGCGAATGTCCTAGGACGGAATGGTCCCGCAAAACGCCGTAAGCTTTGAAAAAGGCTTACGGCGTTTTGCGTTTATGCTGCCAGTTTGGACAGACGCGCCAAACCGCCCTAGACTGCGCCCCATGTCCCTCTTCGATTTCTTCCGCCGGCCGCCGACGCCGGCCAAATACGCCCAGCTCCTCATCAAGAAACTGGCCATCCACCAGCCAGGCGAGCCGGTCCGCTACGACGAAGCGGGCTTTCGCCTGCTGGTCGGCGCCAACGGCGGCCACGTCATCAACCTGCACAACCTCTACAGCGAGTATTGCGCGGCCAGCAAGGCCGATCGTGTGCTGCAGCTCGAACGGACGGTGGCCTCGATGGAACCTTCCGGGATTCCCGCCAGCTTCGCCGAGGCGCGCACCCACCTGATGCCGGCCCTGCGTGGCCGCGGCATGATGGAATACCTGCGCCTGATGGAGCCTAGCCGCGAGCCAGGCACGCCGTCAGGCTTCCTGGTCCTGCCGTTCAGCCGCGACGCGGCGCTGATGCTGGTCTACGATGGCGACGATGCGATGCAGTCTTTTGGTACGGACCAGCTGAAGCAATGGGGCGTGAGCCTGGACGAGGCGCAGGCCGCCGCCATGGACAATCTGCGCGACGCGACGGTCGACCGCTTCACCCAGGTCGCACCAGGCGTCTACGCGGGCGACTGGGGCGACGCCTACGATTCCTCGCGCCTGCTGCTGCCCGACCTGGCGCACCGCATCGCCGGCGCCAATCCGCTGGCGATGATCCCGAATCGCGGCACCCTGCTGCTCGCCTCCGGCAACGACGTAGAAGGAGTGCGCGCCATGGTGGCGCTGGCCCAGCGCATCGCCGACGAGGACACGCGGCCGGTGTCGGCCCTGCTCTACCGCTTTGTGGACGGACGCCCGGTCGAACACCTGCCCGAGGACGCGGACGTCCGTGCAGCGCTGGCGCGCCTGGACCGCCAGTACCGCCACGGCGACTATGCGGCGCAGAAGGAGACGATGGACGAGCTGCACGAGAAGGACGGCAGCGACATCTTCGTGGCCACCTACAAGGTGATGCGCATTGAAGAGAGCGGCGAGGAATACAGCCTGGCCAGCTGGACCAAGGGTGTCGACACCCTGCTGCCGCGCACCGACCGGGTCGCGCTGTTCGTGCCGGACGACGACGGGGAACAGAAGGAATTGCTGATCCTGCCCTGGGACGCGCTGTACGCCGCCTGCGGCCACCTGATGCAGCCGGTGCCGCACGCCTTCCCGGAGCGTTACCGCGTCACCGCCTTTCCCGAGCTGGCGCCGCTGCGGCCGCTGGCCCTGAACCTGGGCTAGCTCGCTGCAAGGTCGTCGAGAATCGGGCAATCGGAGCGGGCGTCGCCGTGGCAGGAGGCGGCCAGCGATTCCAGCGTGCGGCGCATGGCCTGCATCTCGGCGATCTTGCGGTCCAGCTCCGTGATATGGCTGCGCGCCAGGGCGCGCACGTCGGCGCTGGCGCGGCTCTTGTCCTGCCAGAGGCTCAGCAGGACCCCGATCTGCTCGAGCGAAAAACCGAGCTCGCGGGCGCGGTGCACGAAGCGCAGCACGTGCACGTCCTGGTCGGAATAGAGGCGGTAGCCGCTGTCGGTACGCCGCGCCGCGTCGATCAGGCCGATCGATTCGTAGTGGCGGATCATCTTGGCGGACACGCCGGACGCCTTGGCGGCGTCGCCGATGGTCAGGGCGGCTTGCTGCATCGTCATCTCCTGTTGTTTTCCAGAGGCAGCATACACCTTCCCATCGCGGGAAGGTCAAGCCCGTGCTTGACTTGGGGCGCCAGCGCGTTAAGCTCGGCAGGGTATGAAACGAATCGTCCTCCCCCTCCTCGCCCTCTTCCTCGCCGTCTCGGCCCTCGCCGGCCCGGCGCCCTGGTTCCAGTGGCGCAGCAAACTCAACGGCGCCCTAGCCTGCTCGCAGACACCGCTGGGGCCGGGCTGGGAAAAAACTGCTGGTCCGTATCGGGACGCGCGTTGCGAAAAACTCATTGTTGCTAAATAATGGGGAAGCAAGGCTCATCCGATCCCATACTAAGGAGACAAGCAATGTTCACGAGTCCGGAGCAGTTTGCCAACGCCACCAAGACCCTGTTCGACCTGCAGATGCAGACCTTCGAAGCCCTCGCCAACAAGACCGTCAAGGGCGTGGAACAGGTGGTGGCGCTGAACATGAGTGCGGCCAAGAGCTCGATGGAAGGTTCGCTGGCCGCCGGCCAGGAAATGGCGCGTGCGGGTGACCCCAAGGCCGCGATCGCTGCACTGCATGCGCGCATGCAGCCGGGCGTGCAAGGTGCCGCCGAATACCGCGAGCAATTGAAGACCATCATCGACGAGATGCACAACGAATTCCGCCAAGCCGCCGACACCCACGTGGCCGAAGCCAAGAGCACCCTGTCGGCCCTGATCTACGACGTGACCCAGAACGTCAAGCCGGGCTCGGAGAATGCGGTGGAGATCATCAAGACCGCGATCGACAATGCATTCAAGGGTTATGAGCAGGTGACCCAGGCGACTCGCCAGGCGGTGCAGACGGTCGAGGCGCAGATTGCCAAGGCCAGTTCGATGGTGCAGCCGGCGCAGCAGTAATAACTGTAGGGTGGTCGGCTTCGCCGACCGCGCGTTCAAACCGAGTAAGCGCAGATGTAGCGTCTGTTCCTGGGCCGGTTGAACGCGCGGACGGCAGAGCCGTCCACCCTACGAAATAAAATTTCATTTCGAGCACTTGGGTGAAATTTTATTTCAACCTCCTTCCGCTTCCACTCCCAGTAGTTCTTCCAGTTTCGCCAGCGAGACCTCATCCTTGATCACCGAGCGCAGCCACGCGTGCAGCGGCTGCTCGCCCCAGCGCGCCGCCCGTTCGGCCAGGTAGGCCACCGGGCTGTGCGGCTCGGTGCGGCGGAAGAACTCGGCGACCGCGCGCAGCTGGGCAATCGCCTGCTCGCGGCTTTGCATCGGCCCCTCGGGCAGCATCACGCGCGGCGCCGCATGCGTGACCGTCGTCACCGCGCCCGGCGCCGTTACGACGGCATCGGCTTTCGCCGGCACCATGGGCGCGGCCATGTCCTCGAAGTTCTCGAGGGCCGCCCGCGCCGCGCCGAAGCTCGGCCCGTCGACGCCCAGGCGCGCGTCGACCACCTTTTCCAGCTCCGCCAGCGCCGCCAGGCAGTCGTGCGCCGCTTCCGCCAGCGCCTGGCGCGCTCTCGGTGCGGCCTTGGCACGCGCCGCCTCCAGCTCAGCCAGCGCCTCCGGCCCGCGGACGCGCGCCGCTTCCCACGCGCCCATGGTGACGCCGTCGGCCAGCGGCAGCTCCTTGACCAGGGGCGCGATGCGGGCCGCGGCCCAGGCCAGGTTGCCGATGCGGCGCTCGAAGCCGTCTTCGTCCGGGAGCGGGTGCAGCGCATCCCAGTAGCGTTCGCACAGGCCGCTGAGCAGGCGCAGGCTGCCGGCCATGCCCGCCATCCCGCCCGTTTTTGTTGCCGCTTCGAGCAGCCAGACCGCCAGCTGCAGGTGCTTGCTGCGCGTCTCCAGCAGTTCCGTGCAGCGTTTGGTGACGAACTTCCAGTCCGCCTCCTTCAGCGCCGTCACCCACGCGCCCTGCTCGATCGAGGGATCATCGGCCTGGCGCGCACGGTTGATGGCGTCGACGTCGGGCGAGAACGCGAGGTCCTCGCCGCAGGGCCGGTCCATGCTGATCGGGACCAGCAACTTATCGAGATTCAGCATCGCCCGCTCCTCATTCGATCGCGTACTTGAACTTGCCGGCCTTGGTCGCGCCCACTTTTACCCGCGCGATGGTCCCGCCCTCGGCCATCCGCGCCAGCACGCTGTCCGCGATCTCGGGCAGCAGGGTGCCGTTCAGGATGTTGTCGACATTGCGCGCGCCGGAATCGACCTCGGTGCAGCGGCTCAGGACCGCCGACACCAGCGCGTCGTCGTACTCGAAGCGGGCGCGGTGGTTGTCCAGCACGCGCGCCTTGATGCGCTCCAGCTTCAGGCGGATGATGTTGCTCAGCACTTCGTCGCGGATCGGATAGAAAGGCACCACCGACAGGCGTCCCAGGAAGGCCGGCTTGAAGTGCTTCATGAGCTGGGGGCGGATCAGTTCCGCCAGCTGCTCCGGCGTGGGCACTTCACTGAGCGGCTTGTTCAGGCAGGCTCCCATCATCTGGCTCGAGCCCACATTCGAGGTCAGGATGATGATGGTGTTGCGGAAGTCGATCTGGCGCCCTTCCGCATCGTCCAGCACGCCCTTGTCGAAGACCTGGAAGAACAGCTCGAGCACGTCGGCATGCGCCTTCTCGACCTCGTCCAGCAGCACCACGCTGTAGGGATTGCGCCGCACCGCCTCGGTCAGGACGCCACCCTCGCCATAGCCGACATAGCCCGGCGGCGAACCTTTCAGGCCCGAGACGCTGTGCGCTTCCTGGTACTCGCTCATATTGATGGTGACGAGCTTACGCTCGCCGCCGTAGAGGATGTCGGCCAGGGCCAGCGCCGTTTCCGTCTTGCCGACGCCCGAGGTGCCCACAAAAAGGAAGACGCCTTTCGGCTTGTTCGGATCGTCCAGGTTGGCGCGCGCCGTGCGCACGCGCTGGGCCACCGCATGGCTGGCGTGCGACTGGCCCAATATCCTTTCGTCCAGCAGGGCCTGGAGCTTGATGACCGTCTTCAGTTCGTCCTTGACCATGCGGCCCAGCGGGATGCCGGTCCAGCTGGCGACGATCTCCGCCACCGTGTGGCCGTCGACCTGTACGGGCACCAGCGGGCTTTCTCCCTGCAGGGCGCGCAGCCGGTCCGTCAGGGTACGCAAGGCGGCGCCGTCCCGGGTCTTCCCCTCCTCCAGCGCAGTGCGCAGTTCGCCGATCTCGCGGGCGATCGCCTGCTCCTCGTCCCAGCGCCCCTGCAGGGTGATGCGTTCGTCGTCCAGCTTGCCGCGCTGCTGGCGCAGCTGGGCGAGCTTGTCCTCGTGGCCGCCGAAGGCAGCCGCTTCGCGCTGCAGTGCGGCCAACTGGGCGTCGAGGCGCTCGATGCTGCGCGTGCAGTCTTCCAGCGCGGCCGGCGTCGCGCTCTGGCCCAGCGCCACCTTGGCGCAGGCGGTGTCCAGCACGCTGATCGCCTTGTCCGGCAGCTGGCGCCCGCTGATGTAGCGGTGCGACAGGCGCACCGCCTCGGTGATGGCGTCGTCGTAGATGCGCACGCCAAAGTGGCCCTCCATCAGCGGCGCCATGGCGCGCAGCATGGCGCAGGCGGTCGGCTCGTCCGGCTCCTCGACCTTGATCACCTGGAAGCGCCGGGCCAGGGCCGCGTCCTTCTCGAAATACTTCTTGTACTCGCCCCAGGTGGTGGCCGCGATGGTGCGCAGCTCGCCGCGGGCCAGGGCGGGCTTCAGCAGATTGGCGGCATCGTTCTGGCCCGCCGTGCCGCCCGCGCCGATCATGGTATGGGCCTCGTCGATGAAGAGGATGATGGCGTGGGGGCTTTTTTTCACCTCGTCGATCACGTTCTTCAGGCGGTTCTCGAACTCGCCCTTCACGCTGGCGCCGGCCTGCAACAGGCCCATGTCGAGGGTGTGGATCTCGACGCCTTTCAGGACGTCCGGTACGTCGCCCTGGGCGATGCGCAGAGCCAGTCCCTCGACCACGGCGGTCTTGCCGACGCCCGCCTCGCCGGTGAGGATCGGGTTGTTCTGGCGTCGCCGCATCAGGATGTCGATGGCCTGCCGAATCTCAGGGTCGCGCCCAATGACCGGGTCCACCTTGCCGTCGCGCGCACGCTGGGTCAGGCAGGTGGTGTACTGGTCGAGCGCGGGCGTGGCGCGCGCGGGCCCCGCTGCGATCTCGTCGGCCGCATCGCCCGGGGTTTCCTGCGGTACGCAGGATACCGACTGCACTTCAGTCGAACCGCGCGTGATCCTCTCGAAATCGTGTTTCAGCCGGTCGACCGGGATCTTGTGGAACAGGGGCGAGGCGCGCAGGGCCAGCTGGGACAGCGACGGTTCCGTCAGCAGCGCCAGCACCAGGTGGCCGCTGCGGATCTGGTTCGGCTGGCCGTTGCCCAATGAGGCGATCAGCCAGGCATGCTCGAACAGCACCGGCAGGTGGCGCGAGAACACGGGTGTGCGCGCGCTGCCGGTGGCGAAGCGCGCGATTTCATTGCGCAGGTCGGTCTCCAGGCCCGTCAGGCTGATGTCGCTGGCACGCGCGATCACGCTCAGGTCGCAGCCAGGCTGCTCGATCAGGCCCAGGAACAGGTGCTCGATCTCGACCTCGTACTGCCCCAGGCCGACGCAGATGGAGGCGGCGCGCGTGGCGGCGGCGCGGGTGGTGTCGTTCAGTTTGCCGATCAGGGTCTTGAGATTGATGTCCATCGTGTCTTGTCCTCGAATGGTTGGGGAACAACTCAGCGGCGGCTGCCGTGCCGGACCGCGTAATGCAGCGACGATGGCTGCAGCACCGCATTGAAGTGCACCGGCTCGGCCCCTGGCAGCGCGGCCAGCCTGGCATGGATGACGAAGTTGAGGCGGTTGACGCTGCCCGGCTGGACGTCGAGCGTGGCGCTCACATCCCGCAGGCGCGGTTCATGGGCTTCGATGGCTTCCTTGATGCCGGCGCAGACAGCGGCGCGATCCAGGCTGCTGGTGAGACAGTAGCCGGCGAAGTCCAGCAGGCCGTAGTGCAGGAGCGAGGTGCGCGCTTCCGGGAAGCCGTGCAGGAGGCCTGGGTCGAACGCCAGCCGGGTATTGAGCAGGGCCTCGAGGTCGCGCGCCACGCTGTCCTTGAGCTGCTCGCTGCTGAAGGGCTGGCCGGGTGCGGCATCGAGCCGCTCGTCCATCAGGCGGTCCAGCAGGCCAGGCGTATAGCCTTTCATGCTTCCTCCCAAAAAGAAATGCGGCGCCGCGCATGAGCCGCGTGGCGCCGCACGTGGGCGAACGGTTGGTCAGACGACCTTGTTGGCCGCCAGGTCCCAGCCGCCCGAGGTATTGCCGCCCGAGCCGCCGCCGATCTTCTGCTGGGTGTACTTCCACTTGATCTTCGAGAACTTCAGGCCCACCGTCTCCTGGATGATGCTGCCCTCGCTGACGCTGGGCGACACGCCGCCGATCAGCACGTTCTCCAGCTCGATCTCGAAGTACTTGATGCGGTCACCCTGCCCGTCGGCGCGCATGAATTCCAGCTTGGCCTTGGGGATGGTCTTGCCGGCCGAGCAGGTCTGGAGCAGGATCGGAGACGCCAGGTCGGCCAGCTTGTTCAGCGTGATCTCCTGGTGCTCGCAACGCTCGGCCGTGTGGCCGCCGCCGGTCGAGGCCGTGGCCGAACGCGGCTGCGACACGCCCCAGTTCACGGCCAGGCACTCGATCCAGTCCTTGTGCTTGTCGTCCATCGATTCGCCCTTGATCCCGTCGATCTGCAGGTACACGTCAATTGCCATGTTCTACTCCATTCAGGTTGAAAAAAACTTCTTTGCTTAGCCATTGGTCGACTGCGGCAACTCCGCGACCAGTCGGAGCGAAACGGACAGCTCGTCGAGCTGGAAGTGCGGACGCAGGAAGGACACCGCGCGGTACACGCCCGGACGGCCCGGCACCTCGGACACCTGCACGCTGGCTTCGCGCAGCGGGAACTGGGCCTTCTGGTCCTGGCTCGCGTTGTCGTCGAGGAGCACGTACTGGGTCAGCCAGCGGTTCAGGTAATCCTCGACGTTCGAGGCGGCGGCGAAGCTGCCGATCTTGTCGCGCATCATGGCCTTCATGTAGTGGGCGATGCGCGAGACCGCGAAGATGTACTGCAGCTGCGAGGACAGCACCGCGTTGGCGTTGGCCGCGTCGGTGTTGTACTTCTTCGCCTTCTGCGCCGACTGGGCGCCGAAGAAGGCTGCGTACGAGGTGTTCTTGCAGTGGACCAGGGAGATGAAGCCGAGGTCCGACAATTCCTTTTCGCGCCGGTCCGTGATCGCCAGCTCGGTCGGGCACTTCAGCGCCACCTCGCCCTCGTCGGTCTTGAAGGTGTGGGCCGGCAGGTTCTCGACCAGGCCGCCGCCCTCGACGCCGCGGATCGCCGCGCACCAGCCGTAGTCCTCGAAAGCCTTGGTCAGCTTGGAAGCGAAGGCATAAGCCGCGTTGCACCACAGGTATTTCTGGTGGTCGCTGCCGTCCACGTCCTCGACGTAGTTGAAGCCCTCGGTGGTCATGCCGTCGGCCGGGTGGTAAGGCAGGCGGCCGAGGAAGCGCGGCAGGGTCAGGCCGACGTAGCGCGAATCCTCGGACTCGCGGAACGCCTTCCACTTGGCGTATTCGACGGTGTCGAAGACCTTGCCCAGGTCGCGCGGGCGCCCCAGGTCGCCGAAGCTTTCGATGCCGAAGAGTTCGGGCGAGCTCGAGGTGATGAAGGGCGCATGGCTGGCCGCGGCAACGTGCGACATCTGCTCGAGGAAGTAGATGTCCTCGGGCTGGCGTGAGATCTCGAAGTCGCCGATCAGGGTGCCGTAGGGAGCGCCGCCGAAGGTGCCGAATTCCTCTTCGTAGACCTTCTTGAACATGGTGCTCTGGTCGAACTCCATGGCCGACTGGAAGTCCTTCACCAGCTCGCGCTTGCTGGCGTTGAGCATGCGGATCTGCAGGTTGGCGGATGTAGCGCTGTTCTTCACCAGGTAGTTCAGGCCGGTCCAGCTGCTCTCGAGCTTCTGGAATTCCGGCGCATGCATCACGGCGGAGAGCTGGTCGGAGATCATGCGATCCAGCTCCGCCAGGCGCGCGTCGATCATGCTTGAGAGATTGTTCGACACCACCATGGTGCCCTGCATGACCTGGGTCACCAGTTCGCCGATGATGTCGCGCGCCCTTTCGTGTTCGTCCGTGGACTTGGCGACCCGGCTCTGCTCGACGATCTGGTCGAGCAGCGAGGTGTCGAGTTCGACCGCCGAGGCGGCCTGCGCTTGCGTGGTATCGAGGACTGCCGCCATCTCACTCCTCCCCTTTCTCGGCGCCCTGCTTGCGCAGGCCCTGGAGTTTCTCGGTATTACCCAGCACCTCGCTGAGGATGTCCTCGAGCTTGTCGTTGCCGGCCAATTTGTTGCGCAGGTCGGCCAGCTTGGTGCGGGCCTCCAGCAGGCCGGCCAGGGGTTTCACCTGGCGCACCACCGCTTCGGGCCGGAAGTCGGCCATTTCCTTGAACTGCAGCTGGACCCCGAACTGGCCGCCTTCTGGCGAGAGGTGGTTGTCGACCTTGAAGGTGGCCACCGGGGCCACGGCGCCCAGCACCTCGTCGAAGTTGCCGGCATCGACGTTGACGAACTTCTTGTCCTTCAGGCGCTTCTTCTCCGCTTCGGGGTCACTCCCGAAGTCGCCCACCACGCCGACCACGAAGGGCAGCTCCTTGTTTTCGATGGCGTCGCCGATCTCGACGTCGTACGTCATCTGCACGCGCGGCGCGCGCACCTTCTGCAAGCGTTTCTGCACGCTTTCACTCTTGGCCATGTCGACTCCAGGGTTGCGGGGGAAGGGACAGCCGGCGGGGCCGGCCGCGGCGTTTATTTGAGGCCGGAGAACGGGTCGTCGTCGTTGCTGGCGGACTTGCTGCTGGACGCCGGCGCCGGGGTGCGGGACGCCGTGGTGGTCTTCGCCCGGGTGGGCGTCGACTTCGACGTGTCGCTTTTCTTGGTGGGGAACAGATCGGCGTCGCCGATGCTGGTGCGCAGCAGCTTGGCCAGATCCTGGGCCTCGCTCTTCACGTCGCCGTTCAGATTGTTCTTGCGGGTCAGGTCGGCCAGCGCCTTGCTCGCCACGCGCAGTCCGCTGACGGCAACGATGCTGTGTGCCACGGTATCGTCCGGATCCCGCTCGAGCGCCTCGTGGGCATGCGTGATCGCTTCGCCGTAGGCGCCGCCGTTGAAGCGGATCTGCGCCATCTTGACCCAGGGCCGCTTGTCGACCGGGTGGGCGGCGCCTGCGGCCTTGAGCATGGCGTAGGCCTTTTCTTCCTGCTTCGAGGCGATGGCGATATCGGCATCGGTGAAAACCTGTTCCCCTACGGCAGCCGTCGATGTGACGGTCTTTTCTTGCGGGCCGCTGGCGCACCCGGCCAGGGCGACGAAGCCAACTATCAACGGCATCAAGCGTTTGCTGATCATCTTGCTTCTCCACGACAGTTAAACCAGCCACCATTATTCGCAAGCGCCCTTCCATGAAATTGCGCGCTGTCAACCAAAGCCGCGTTCGCTTCATCCAGCCACGTCATGCCTTGCGCTTGCGCGCGATCAGGGCGGCCTTCCGCCAGTCCGGTTCAATCCCTGTCTGTTCGCACGAACTGCGTAAAGGAAATGGAAATGAAGACAGTTTTTTCAGCGGCCCTGCTCGCCCTGCTGGCCGGCTGCGGCGGCGGCGGCTTCGCCGATGCGGCCCTCCAGGCCACCGGCCTGCGCAAGCCACCCGCCCTGCCGGAAGCCCAACAGCCGCCACGCCAGGTCGCCCTGCGCCTGCACGCCGCGCCCAAGCTCAACGCCGACAAATCGGGACAGCCGCTGGCCCTCGCCGTGCGCCTGTACGAACTGCGCCAGAAGGACGCCTTCGAGGCCGCGCCCTATGCCGCCTTCCTCGACCCGCAGGCGGAGAAGCAAAGCCTGGGCAATGACCTGGTCGAAGTGCGCGAGATCATGCTGGTGCCCGGCCAGCGCTACGAGGTAACGGAAAAAGTCAGCCGGGAAGCCAGCCACCTTGCCCTGGTCGCCCTGTTCCAGCGCCCGGCGGCGGGACGCTGGCGCCTCGTCGTACCCGCGGGCGAGGCGGAACGCAACGGCCTGACGGTCGGCCTGCATGCCTGCGCCCTCACCAGCGCCGGCACGGCGGGCGCCGGATCGCAGGCATCGACGCTTTCTTCTGTGCGCTGTCAATGAAACCGTAGTCGTTTCCGCCAAGCTAGAGTTTTCCGGTTCCAAAGGCGAGGCCGCATGAGCATGCCAGCGAAGCTACTGTGGGGCGAGGGACTCTTCCTCCGGCCCCAGCATTTCCAGCAGCAGGACCGCTACCACGAAGCGCGCCTGAACCAGACCGCCTGCGCCCTCCACCCCTATGCGTGGGGGGTGCGCAAGGTCGTGATCGACCACGACGCCCTGCGCCACGACGTGCTGCGCATCGAGGAGCTGTCGGTGCTCTTCCCCGACGGCGAGGTCTATCGTGCGCCCGGCGGCGACCCGCTGCCGCTGCAGGTGCGCCTGAACGAGCTGCCGGCGGGGCAGCAAGCGGTGACCTTCCACGCGGCGCTGCCCGCGCTGAAGGCCTATGGCGAGAACTGCGCTCCAGGCGAGCCGGCGGCCAGCCCCCAAGATGCGCGCTTCACCAGCCATGAGCTGGATACCCAGGACCTGTTCACGCGCGCGGCGGAGGCCCCGGTCACCTACCTGCGCAAATCCCTGCGCCTGGTGGCCGACACCGAGCCGCTGGAGGCCTACGACAGCTTCCCCCTGGTGCGGCTGCGGCGCGTGCCGACCGGGGGTTTCGAAGCCGACCCGTCTTTCGTGCCGCCCAGCCTGTCGATCGACGCCGCACCGGGTTTGCACATCAATCTCGCACGCCTGATGGAAAAACTGCTGGCCAAGGTCAATGCCCTCTACGGCCACCTGCGCGAGCCGAGCAAGAACGTGGTCGAGATCCGCGGCGGCGACGTCTCCGCCTTCTGGCTGCTGCACACGGCCAGCACCGGCTACGCCGCCCTGTCGCACTACCTGGGCCACCGCGACCTGCACCCGGAACGCCTGTTCGGCGAGCTCCTGTCCCTGGCCGGCGGCCTGATGACCTATTCGCGCAGCTACCGGCTGGAAGACCTGCCGGCCTATGTGCACGCCGACCCCGGCCCGCCCTTCGCGCGCCTGGACGGCATCATCCGCGACCTGCTCGATACCGTGATTTCCTCGCGCTACTTCACGATCGCCCTGAACCGCGAGCGCCCCTCCTACTACCTGGGCGCCCTCGACTCGGGCCGCATCAACATGCAGACCACGCTCTACCTCGCAGTGGCGGCCGACATGCCGGCGCTGCAGCTGGTGGACGTGGTGCCCCTGCAGTTCAAGGTGGGCGCGCCGGAAGACGTCGACAAGTTCGTCCTGTCGGCCCTGCCCGGCGTGAAGCTGGTGCACGCCCCGCAGGTCCCCACCGCCGTGCCGGTGCGGCCCGATACCTATTACTTCATCCTGGAGAACCGTGGCATGCTGTACGAAACGATGCTGAAATCCCAGGCGATCTCGGTCTACGTCCCCAACGGGATCCGCGACCTGCGCCTCGAACTGATCGCGGTGGCGGCATGAGCGCCTTCGTCGAACGGCGCGTGGCGCCGCAAGCCGGTGAAAAGAAGGAGCGCCCGCCCCAGCGCCTGTCCGACATCATGTATGAAGGCTTCTATGCTTTGTTCCTGCTGAAGAACGGCTGCGGCCCGCAGGACAAGGTGGCCTTCGCCGACAATATGACGGCCTTCCTGTCCGACGTCGACCGCAACGCCAAGGCGCTCGGCATCTCGGCCGAGGACGTGACCGCCGCCAAGTACGCCTTCTGCTCGGCCGTCGACGAAATCATCCTGCGCTCGTCCTACGAGGTGCGCGAAGCCTGGGAAACCCGCCCGCTGCAGCTGCGCGTGTTCGGCGACCAGCTCGCCGGCGAACACTTCTTCCACCGGCTCGAGGACCTGCGCGCCAAGGGCGCGGTGCACGTGGAGGCGCTCGAGGTCTTCCATATGTGCCTGCTGCTCGGCTTCCAGGGCCGCTACGCCCTCGACGGCCGCGACAAGCTCGACTACCTGGTGGCGCGCCTGGGCGACGAGATCGCCCGCATGCGCGGCCGCACCCGCGGCTTCGCGCCGCACGCCGAGCGGCCGGACCAGGTGGTCAACCCCTTGCGGAGCGACCTGTCGCTGTGGGTGCTGGGGGCGGTGTTCCTGGTGGCGGGACTGGGGGCCTACCTGGGCTTCCGCACTGCGCTCTCGGGCGAGACGGAGACGGCGCTGGCCCAGTACAACGACCTGGTGAAGCTGCCGCCGAAGGCGGCGCATGTGACGATCACCCTGCCGTGACAGGGGCGCCCCCGGCCCACGCCGGGGGCTGGATTACTGGATCACCTTGAATTCGATCCGCCGGTTCCTCGCCTTCCCTTCCGGCGTGCGGTTGTCCGCCACCGGGCGGTCCGGCCCTTCTCCCGACACCGCGATCGACTCCTCCGCGATGCCCTTCCCGACGATATAGGTCTTGACCGCCTCGGCCCGGGCCTGGCTCAGCGACAGGTTGCCGGCGCGCGAGCCGGCGTTGTCGGTGTGGCCGATCACCTCGACCCTCACGCCCTTGAGCTTCAGCATCGCCGCACTCATCTGGTCCAGCACCGCCATGCCCGATTCGGTCAGTGTCGCCTTGCCCGACTCGAACTCGATGATGCGGTTGGCCAGCGCCGCGTCCAGCACGTCCTGCCCTGACGCCGTCACCCGCAGGCCGTTGTTGACGACATAGGTCGGATTCAGGCTGGCCGCGATGTCGCCGGCGATCTTCGTGCGCTGCTCTTCGTTGGCGACGTCGCCGCGCAGGCTGACCTTGTTGCCCTCGACCTTGAGCTGGCCGCTCTTGATGAGCTTGAGGTTGGGCCCGATCAGGCGCGCCACATACTCGTTCCAGTTGGCGGGCGTGGCCACGGCGCCGACCGAGAGCTGGTCCACCACGCGCGCGGGACCGTAGACGGTGCGCAGGCGCTCCAGCAGCGCGGCGCGGGTGGCCTCGTCGGCCACGGTGCCGCTGACGACGATCGGGGCGTCCTGGGTCGCCTGCTGCGCCGAGGCGGCCCCCGCGATCAGGGAAAGGACCAGAAACGGGGCTCTCATGGATAAGATCACGTTGCGGCTCCGATGAAGGTTTTCATGAACATATCGCGCGCCAGGCCGAGGGGCAGGTCCGCCTGCGCGAGGTAGCTGGCCAGCGAGCGCACGTCGAGGTCGATGTAGAGCTGCTCGTCGATCCAGCCCGTGTCGCCCAGGCGCACCTGCTGTTCCAGGCCGACCAGCGGGTCGACCAGCGCGCGCAGGGTCTCGGCCAGCGCCGCGCAGAAGCCGATCACCAGCACCGGCCGGCCTTCCTGCCGGGTGACGAAGAGCGCCAGGTCGAAATTCGCGCGGCGCAGGAAAGGCGCGACCAGCTGCAGCCAGAAAGCCGCCACCGCGAAGCGCTGGGCGGGGTCCTGGGGCAGCGGCAGGACAAGACTCTTGTGCAGCTCGGCCGGCTGGCTGTGCATCACCGGCTGCAGCAGCAGGCCGAGCGCCAGCAGCATGCGGGCGAAACCCCGCTCTTCCAGCAGCACGCCCAGGGAACCGACGGTGCCGTTGGCCAGCAGGTGCGACAGGGTCGGCTCGGCATCGCCCAGGGGAACCGCCGCGTCGGCGATGGCCTGCAGGTGCGGTCCCGGGTCGGCCTCGCACAGCACGCGCGGACACATCGTTTCCAGGAAGGTCCACAAGGGAGCAAAGGCCAACGGGCTGCGCGTGACAAAAGCGGCCGGGTCGAGCACCGCATGGGTACGCGCCGCGAGAAAGGGGAAGCGGCGCCCGGACTGGTCGTGGCTGGCGACCAGGTGACCGGCCACCGCGTGCCGGCGCGCCGGACCGACCAGGGCGAAACTCACGGCCGGCATGGCGTCGTAGTTGATGCGCCAGCGGGCATCCTCGGCCAGCTGGGTCATGACCTGGGCCAGCCAGCGGTCGAGCATGGCGATCGCTTGCGCGTCGTCGGCCAGCTTGACGAAATCGGCGCGCGCCGGGATCTTGCCGAAGTAGCCGATCCGTTCCGAAGCGGGGCCGCGCATCACTGGCCTCCCTGGGTGCTGGCGAGGACCTGGCCGCCTGGCGGAGCGTCAAGCGGACGGCCGACGATGGTCGGCGGCAGGCGCATGCCCTTGAAGCCCGCACTCTGCTCACCATTGCCGTTGGCCGAGGCGCTCGAGACCAGCTTCAGGTCCACCGTGACCGACACGTTCTGCGCCGCCCAGCGCAGCTCGAACACGCCGCCGTCCTTTTTCTTCTTCTGGGCCGCGTCGATCATGCGCTTCAGGCCCGACTCGCCCGGCGCGTTGAACAGCTCCACGGTGCGGCCGTCGAAGGTCACGGCGCTGATGCGTACGCCGGCGACGCCCTGCGGCCCCGGGTGGACCATATTGTTCCAGCTGGGCGGCGTGTTCTTGTAGCGCAGTTGCTGGCCGTCGATGTCGATGGTGTATTCGAGCGTGCCGGGCGCCGCGTGGGGCAGGATCTGGAACACGGTCTGCGGGCCGGCATTCGTGGCGACGCCTTTCGAGGACAGTGGCGCGACCCAGCCCGGGAAACCGGAAATCACCTGCGGAGCAAGCGTGATGCCGATGTCGGCCCAGGTGCGCGGCGCCAGCACGCCGCCGCGATTCACCACCAGCGGACCCATGGCGGTATTGACGAACTTGGCGACCTCGCCTTCCGGCCCGAAGATCTGGCCGATCTCGGCCGGCGTGGCCTCGACCGACGATCCGGCGTTGAAGGGATACTTCCCGGCGAGCGAGCGCTGGAAGGGTTCCACCACCTGCAGCTGCCAGGTCTTGTTGATCTCGCCCTCGGACGGCAGCACGATCATGGCGAAGGTCTGGATCAGGGGGCGCACCAGCAGCGGGCGCAGGGCCGCCTTCTGGGTGTCGCTCATCCCGGTCAGCATCTGCTCGTCGACGTAGCGCAGCGCGTCGGCCAACTCGGAGCCGTTGCCCTCCAGGGTCTGCTGCATGAACTGCTTGGCGCCGGGGCCGGGGTCGCCCTGGTTCTTCAGCACGTTCAGGCGGGTGCGCAGCTTGGACAGGGCGTCGAGGTAGCCCGTCATCAGGGAGGCGTCTTTTTCGCGCGTGCCGACCAGGCGCGCCACACCGGCGAACTCGCGTCCGATCGGCCCCGCCCCCTGCGCTCCCAGCAGCGTGGCCGGGTCGACGTTGTTGGCGATGGTGCGGGCGTCGGACGGCGCGCGGCGCAGGATGACTTCCTTGAACCACATGGCGAAGGTGCGTTCGTTCTTGCTCAAGGCGGCGCCCGTCATACCTGGGTTGTCCCACACGGTCTCCTCAAAGATCGTGCGCAGCAGCTTGGCCAGCGGCGAGGTTTGCGGGTCGCCCAGCCGGTTCATGGCCTGCACGCTGCCCTCGAATCCCTTCAGGTCGGCGACCGTGACGCCCTGCACGAATTTCAGCCACTCGCGGGCATACTCGGCCTTGTACAGGTCGATCAGGGCCTTCTGGATCTGTTCCGGGCTGCCTTCGAGCGTGAGGTCGTCCTTGGACTGGGTCTTGAGCACCCAGTCGGTGCTCGAGGCTTCGCTGCTGGACGCGTCGCGGATCGCGCCCAGCACATAGTCCTTCCAGGCCGCGCGGGTGAAGGCGCCGGAGACCGCATGGCTGCCCGCCACCAGGTTCGCGTCCTGCTCGCCCACGATGCGCGCCACCGTCACCGCCGGGAAGCGGGTCGCGGCGCGGGTCTTGATGTCGTTGTAGACGCGCTCGCGCGCCGGGGTGCCGCGCACCACGCGGCGCAGGTGCTCGCGGGTGCTGTCGAGCAGGCCGAGTTTCAAGGTCATCTGCGGCCAGGCCGGGTCCTGGATCTGGGACAGGTGGAAGGTCAGCAGGCGCTCGGCGCTGCGGATCATCTGCTCGCGCGGCATATTGCCCCGATTGGCCTCCAACCAGGTGCGCCAGTAACGCGTCAGCTGGTCGTTCAGGTGGCCCGGCTCGGCGCGCGACTTGTCGCCCAACATGAGGTAGGTCTTGAGGGCGTTGTAGGCGTCGGCCACGCTGGTGGCGGACACGTTCTGATAGGGCTGGCCGGCGAGCGCCACGTTCTGCGCCACCGCCTGCTGGCTGTCGGGATTTGCCGCGCTCTGCCCCCCGGGAGCCAGCTGTCCCGCGTTGGCATTCACTTCGGCCAGCATGGTCTCGAGCGCGCCCGTGACCGGCTCCACCATCACCGCGCGCACGCCCGCGAAGTACTCGTCGCGCAGCTTGCGCTCCAGCGCCTCGCCCTGATAAAGGCCGAAGGCCAGGGCCCAGGGCTTGTCCTTGCGGTAGGTCTCCAGCTGCCCGATGCGGTCCTGCAGGATGTCGAGCGCTTCCAGGCGCGACTGCAGGTCGATGCGGCCCGCCTGCAGCTTGTTCACCTTGTCGAGGTCGGACTGCACGTTCGCCACCAGCTGGCGGTTGCCCATATACGACCAGCTCCAGCCGCCCAGCGCGCACCCGAGCAGGACGGTGGCGCCGAAGAAGGCGGCGACCTTCCAGCGCGCGCTGGACGGATTCGTGTAGCGCTTGACCAGCTCGCGGTCGGCGAAAATCACCTTGCGGAAGAGGTCGAGCAGGAAGTAGCCGGACTGCTCGGCCACCTCGCCGCCCTGCTGCTCGCGCAGGGCCAGGTCGAAGCGGCTGGCCACGCGCTTGCTCGACAGGTCTTGCACGCTGCCTTCCTGCAGCGCGCTGGTGAAGTAGAAGCCGCGGAAGACCGGCTTGAACTGGTAGGTATTCTCTTCGAACAGGGTCGACAGAAACGCGCGCAGCGGCGTCTTGATGGCCGCGAACTCCAGCGGGAAGGTGAACACGCCCGGACGCATCGAGGTGCTGCGGTTGGCGCCCATGTTCGCCAGGCTCATCTCCTTCAGGCCGTCGTACAGCTCGTCGAAGTGCTCGTCAAAAAAAGCCAGCACGTCCTGCGGCGCGCTGCGGCGGTTGTAGCGCAAGGTCGCGCCCCAGATACGCTCGCGTTCGGCGCGCTCGGTGTCGGCGAAGAAGTCGGTGAAGCCGGCCACCAGGTCGGCCTTGGTGAAGACGACGTAGACCGGCGCGTGCACGCCCAGGCGCTCGGTCAGCTCCTGCACGCGGGTGCGCAGGCTCTTGGCCAGTTCGTGCGAGGCGCTGGTCGGCCCGGCCACCAGTTCGGCCACGCTGACCGCGATCAGGATGCCGTTGATCGGCGCACGGCTCCGGTGTTTTTTCAGGAGGTCGAGGAAGCTGAACCACTCTTCGCGATCATCATCCTGGACCGAGTAGCGGCCGGCGGTGTCGAGCAGGATGCCGTCGGTGGTGAAGAACCAGTCGCAGTTGCGGGTGCCGCCCACGCCCTGCAGGGCCTTGTTGCCGGGGATCGGGAAGGTCAGGCCCGAGCGCGCGATGGCGCTGCTCTTGCCCGCCGCCGGGTTCCCGATGATCATGTACCAGGGCAGTTCGTAGAGCGCGGCGGCGCCGCGCGTCAGGCCCAGCTTCGAGGTCTTGATGGTGGCGATCGCCTCCAGCATGTTCTTGCGCAGCACGGCCACTTCGCCGCCCCCGGTCTTGTCCTCCCCTGGGAGGATGGCGTCGCCCAGCTGGCGCGCCATCCGCCCCCGGAGGTGGCGCCGGATGGCCCACCAGAGACCCCAGCAGGCCAGCAAGGCAAGCCCCACGATGAGGGCCCAGATCAGCTCGATGCCGAGCAAGCCGGCGCCGATGAAGAGACATGCCGCAAGTGCGGCGACACCGATCGCGACCAGCAGGCGGCTGTCGGTCAGGAACTGCCAGATTCTTGCCATGGCGGGATGGGGGAGAGTTGGGGGAATGTTCTAAAGGAAATGCTCGCACGCCACCGCTGGGCAACTTTTGCGACGGCTCAAGGGAAGGCCGGCACTAGCCAGCATGCATCAGCGTCGCATCACACCGCGCAGTCTGAGTTCGGTGTGGCCCAGATCCATCATTTTCCAGCGCCCGCCCCAGGTCAGGCCCAGCGATTCAGCCACTTCGCCATACAGCTGGTAGCCGCGCATGGCCCAGGGGTCTTTTTCCGAAATCACCAGCTTGCCGTCGCGCAGGAAAGCGCAGTCGGCAGCCAGGCCGTACTGGTGCCAGCTCTGGAAGGCGCGCGCATTCGTCACGTGGCTGCCGGCACGCGCCAGCTCGTCCTGGCGCGCCGGGCTGCGGTAGCCTTCCAGCAGGGCCATCTCGTAGCCGTGTTTTTCTTTCATGATCTTGAAGGCCAGCAGCAGGCGCTGGTTGAAGTCGGGATGCAGCAGGCCCCAGTTGCGGCTGGCGCTCACCAGCATCGGCCGCACCAGTTCGACTTCGGCGGTGGTGAACACGCTCGGGGGCGGCGCCACCGGCGGCACCAGGCGCTCGCCCTGCAACAGGGCCGCGACCTGGGCGTCCGGCGTCGCCGTGGCGCCTTCGTAGACCGGCAGCATGGCCGGATTGCTCAGGGCCAGCGCCAGCAGCGAGGGAATCAGCACCGCCGGCACACCGATGGCGCAGGCGATGCGGTGCCGTTTGATGAAGCGCAGCAGGCTGCCGCCAACGTCGCGCGGGAGCGCCTCTTTCATGGCGTCGGCCCGGAGGCTGCCCGCGATCTGCCAGCTTGTAGCGCCCCGGGACAGCCGGTGTTTGAGCGCGAACAGGCCGCGCGCCACCAGGGCCCGCCCATCCGGGAACAGCGCGAGGTAGATCGCACCGGACGCCAGACAAAAATACAGAAGGGCGAGAAAAATCAGCATCGCTACCTCCAAGATTGTTTCTAATCAGAATTGGGAGAACCAATCTTAGGAGTAATGCCGTGCGGCCTACAGACGAAAATCAAGCAGAGTCCATGCGTCCGAACCTGATGTCGCCCAAGCGCGTAAGGACGAGCGGCGAGGACAGCATCCTGGCCATGCTCGAGCGCGACCCTGCGCGCAAGCGCGGCACGGGCGCAGGCGTGTCGGGGCGGCGGCTGGCCTGGTATGGCGCGAGCGCCTTTGTCGCCATCGCCCTGACCGGCACCCTGGTCTGGCTGGCCGCCAGCAACGACGGCCTGCGCCCGGACGTGGAGCGCAGCATGATGGCAGCCGCGCCGCCGCCAGTTCCGGCAGCCGAGCGGCCTGCTCCCGCCCTCGTCCAGGTCGCCCTTGCCGAGGCCACGCCGGCCGCACGGTCCGGCAGCGCGGCGGTGATCGTCGACCAGAAGCCGCAGGACGACGTGCCGCCACTGCGCCTGCTCAAGCCGGCGCCGGGAACGCCTGCGAAGGCGCCGACGCCGCCGGCCGTCGTCCCCGCGAAACCCGCCCCGAAGGCCGTCGTGGCCGCCCCCGCACCGG
>JBFLVV010000004.1:78612-133429 GCA_040758275.1 Pseudomonadota bacterium | reverse complement strand
GTTCGAAGGCAAGACCCTGGAATTCAAGGTCATCAAGCTGGACCGCAAGCGTAACAACGTCGTGCTGTCGCGTCGCGCCGTCATCGAAGCATCGATGGGCGAAGAGCGTGCGAAGCTGATGGAAACCCTGAAAGAAGGCACCGTGGTCACCGGCGTCGTCAAGAACATCACCGACTACGGTGCGTTCGTCGACCTGGGCGGCATCGACGGCCTGCTGCACATCACCGACCTGGCATGGCGTCGTGTGCGTCACCCGTCGGAAGTCCTGTCGGTTGGTCAAGAGATCACCGCCAAGGTCCTCAAGTACGACCAGGAAAAGAACCGCGTCTCGCTGGGCGTCAAGCAACTGGGCGACGATCCGTGGACCGGTCTGTCGCGTCGCTACCCGCAGGGCACCCGTCTGTTCGGCAAGGTCACCAACCTGACCGACTACGGCGCGTTCGTGGAAGTCGAGCAGGGCATCGAAGGCCTGGTGCACGTCTCGGAAATGGACTGGACCAACAAGAACGTGGCTCCGAACAAGGTTGTCCAGCTGGGCGACGAAGTCGAAGTCATGGTCCTGGAAATCGACGAAGAGCGTCGCCGTATCTCGCTGGGCATGAAGCAGTGCAAGGCGAACCCATGGGACGACTTCGGCATGACCCACAAGAAGGGCGACAAGGTCAAGGGTTCGATCAAGTCGATCACCGACTTCGGCGTGTTCATCGGCCTGCCGGGCAACATCGACGGCCTGGTGCACCTGTCGGACCTGTCCTGGACCGAAGCCGGCGAAGAAGCCGTGCGTCGCTTCAAGAAGGGCGACGAGCTGGAAGCCGTCGTTCTGGCAATCGACGTCGAGCGCGAGCGTGTCTCGCTGGGCGTCAAGCAGCTGGAAGGCGACCCGTTCAACAACTTCGCTTCGCTGAACGACAAGGGCACCCTGGTCACCGGCACCGTGAAATCGGTTGAGCCGAAAGGCGCCGTGATCGCGCTGAACGAAGAAGTCGAAGGCTACCTGCGCGCTTCGGAAATCTCGCGTGACCGCGTGGAAGACGCCGGCACCCACCTGAAAGTGGGCGACAAGGTCGAAGCCCTGGTCATCAACATCGATCGCAAGGCTCGCAGCATCCAGCTGTCGATCAAGGCGAAAGACAATGTCGACACCCAGGAAGCGATGAGCAAGCTGGCAGCCGACAACAGCGCCGCTTCGGGCACCACCAGCCTGGGCGCACTGCTGAAGGCCAAGTTCGACAACAAGGGTTAATTCCTTTCCGAGGCGACCAGATGACCAAGTCCGAGCTGATCAACCGCCTGGCTGAGCGTTATTCTCAGCTGGTGGCGAAAGATGCCGAGTTTGCCGTCAAAACCATTCTCGATGCGATGACCAACGCCCTGGCGACCGGGCAACGCATCGAGATCCGCGGTTTCGGCAGCTTCGCGCTGAACAGCCGGCCCCCGCGCATCGGCCGCAACCCGAAGTCCGGCGACAAGGTGATGGTGCCCGAAAAACGGGTGCCCCACTTCAAGCCGGGCAAGCAGTTGCGCGAGCGGGTGGATGCGATGGTTGGGCAACCAATCATTGAAGACTGAAGTCGTCTGCGCAAGCGGACAAGA
Organism: Pseudomonadota bacterium; assembly: GCA_040758275.1. GTDB lineage: Bacteria > Pseudomonadota > Gammaproteobacteria > Burkholderiales > Burkholderiaceae_D > Telluria. The sequence continues at coordinate 131,836 of JBFLVV010000004.1, read as the reverse complement.
ACGGCGTCCCCTCGGGGCCGCCGTTTTTTTTCGTCCGTGCAAGCTTCAGCGCCACCTCGGCTTTTGCATATATCATGTTGGATATGCGACACTTCGCCTTTGTGCACTCATTTGCCTATCCAACCAGCGGGCACTGCTGATGAAATTTGTTTCGACCATCGCCGGCATCATCCTTTTTGTCCTGTTCTTCGGCTTCGCCCTGAAGAACACCCAGGAAGTCGACCTGCACTTCTTCCTCAACTACGAACTGCGCGGCCCCCTGGTGCTGATGCTGCTGGCCTTTTTCATCGCCGGCGCCGCCCTCGGCATCCTGGCCCTGACCCCGACCGTGTTCCGCCAGCGCCGCCAGACCTCGCAGCACAAGAACACCATCCAGGCCCTGCAGAGCGCCGCCGGCACCGGCAACGCCCAGCCGACGCCGGACGCCGTGAACCCGGCCCGCTGAACCCGCGGCGCCACACACAGAACAAGAACACATGGAATTCGAAATCTGGATGCTGCTTGGCATCCCCTTATTCTTCGGCCTGGGCTGGATCGCCGCCCGCGTCGACATCGCTGAACTGGTCTCCGAATCGCGCTCCCTGCCGCGCGGCTACTTCAAGGGCCTGAACCACCTGCTCAACGACCAGCCGGACAAGGCCATCGACGCCTTCATCGAGATCCTCAAGCTCGACCCGGAATCGGCCGACATGCACTTCGCCCTCGGCAACCTGTTCCGCCGCCGCGGCGAGACCGAGCGCGCCATCCGCGTCCACCAGAACCTGCTGGCGCGTCCCGACCTGCCCGGCGAGCAGAAGGCCCATGCCCGCTACGAGCTCGGCATGGACTACCTGAAGGCGGGCCTGCTGGACCGCGCTGAAGAAACCTTCAACCTGCTGGTCGACACCACCTACGCCGTGCAGGCGCGCAAGGCCCTGCTGGAAATCTACCAACGCGAAAAAGAATGGCGCCGCGCCATCGACGTGGCCGTGGGCCTGCAGGAATCCGGCGCCGGCGCGCGCCAGAAGGAAATCGCCCAGTTCTACTGCGAGCTGGCCCAGGACGCATTGGTGCACCTGCCCCCGGTTGAGGCCATGGCCCTGCTGGACAAGGCCCTGCAGGCCGACCGCTCCAGCGTGCGCGCCACCATCCTCTACGGCGACGCACAGCTGGCCCAGGGCGACACCGAAGCGGCCCTGATCACCTGGCGCCGCGTCGAGCAGCAGAGCGTGCCGCACGTGGCCCTGGTGGCCGGACGTCTGATGGACGGCTACCGCAAGGTCGGCCGGCCCCAGGAAGGCGTGAACCTGCTGCGCGCCTACCTGGCCGAAGCGTCCTCGATTGACCTGATCGAGGTCGTGTTCAAGGCCGTCATCGAACTCGACGGCGTTGAAGCTGCCAAACAACTGGTGATCGAAGAGCTGCGCCGCAACCCGACCCTGCTGGGCCTGGATAAATTGCTGGAAGCGCGCCTGATGGACGCCCCGGCCCATGTCTGGGAAGAGCTGTCGATGGTGAAGAACCTGGTGCAGCGCTACACCCAGAAGCTGGCCCGCTACCAGTGCAGCCACTGCGGCTTCAAGGCGCGCCAGTTCTACTGGCAATGCCCGGGCTGCAGCCGCTGGGAAACCTATCCGCCGCGCCGTACCGAAGAACTGAATGTGATGAACTGAGCAAGATGAGCAACCTGACTCCAAGCCGCCTGCTGGCGGCAGACAGCTTCCGCCGCGAGGCGGCTCCCAACCTCGCCAGTGTGCGCCTGCTCGTTGTGGGCGACGTGATGCTCGACCGCTACTGGTTCGGCGACGTTTCCCGCATCTCGCCGGAAGCCCCCGTGCCCGTGGTGCGCATCGAGCGCCGCGAAGAACGCCTGGGCGGCGCCGCCAACGTGGCGAGGAATGCCGCCGCCCTCGGCGCCCACACGGGCCTCCTGGGCGTAACCGGCCAGGACGAGGCGGGCGACGAAGTCGAGAAGCTCCTGCGTGAGGCATCGATCCACAGCTATATGAAGCGCGACGAGTCGAACTCGACCATCATCAAGCTGCGCGTCATCGGCCGCCAGCAGCAGATGGTACGCATCGACTTCGAGGACGCACCGAGCGAGACCGTGCTGCGCGACAAGCTCGACCAGTTCAAGGCCCTGCTGCCTGACTACGACGTCGTGATCCTGTCCGACTACAACAAGGGGGCGCTGGTGAACGTGGCCGAGATGGTCAAGGCCGCGCGCGCGGCCGGCAAGATCGTGCTGGTCGACCCGAAGGGCGACGATTTCACGCCCTATATCGGCGCCAGCATCTTGACCCCGAACCGCTCGGAACTGCAGCGCGTGGTCGGCGGCTGGAAGACGGAAGAGCAGCTGACGGAAAAGGCCCAGCGCCTGCGCGCCGAGCTCGGCCTGATGGCCTTGCTGGTGACGCGTTCGGAAGAGGGCATGAGCCTGTACAGCGAGAAGGAAGTGCTGCACGTGCACGCCGACGCGCGCGAGGTGTTCGACGTCTCGGGCGCGGGTGACACCGTGATCGCGACCCTGGCCGCCATGCTGGGGGCGGGCGCGCCGCTCGACGAAGCCCTCGCCACCGCCAACCGCGCCGGCGGCATCGTCGTCGGCAAGCTCGGCACGGCGACCGTCACCCGCGAGGAACTGTTCCCCGCTTGAGCTTGCTCAAACCCGGGCCGTCAACGGCGGCCTCGCTTCTCCGTTAGGGCAAGGATGGCCGGCGCTCGCTGGTCATCGTCCTAAAATCACGGAGAACAAGCACATGATCAAGAAACTGGTATTTGCTGTTGCCGCGCTGGTCGCCTCGACCGGCTTCGCCTTCGCGCAAGTCGATGTCAACAAGGCCGACGCGGCCGCGCTGGACGGCGTCAAGGGCGTGGGCCCGAGCATGTCGAAGATGATCCTCGAAGAACGCGCCAAGGGCGAGTTCAAGGACTGGGGCGATTTCCAGGACCGCATCAAGGGCATGAAGGGCAAGAAGGCCATGAAGCTGTCCGAGGCGGGGCTGGTGGTGAATGGCAAGCCGATGGAAGCCGGCATGGCCAAGCCTGCCAAGGCGGAGAAAACCGCGGCCAAGAAAGAGGCCAAGGACAAGCCGGCCGAGCAGAAAGCGGCCATGTAATCGACAGCAGGAGAAACCCGCGGAAACGCGGGTTTTGTCTTTCTGCGCGTGTATTGTTGCGCGTAGAGCATCAATGTTGCATCGGTTCCACTATCACTAGTATCGGTTGGCAATAGCTTGACCACATGCAATACACTGACAGGCTTGTGTAATCAATGCGGATGTGTCGATATGAAACGGGATGGGGCGGAAGCGCTGTTGCGCAAGGAACTGGGGCACGAGGACAATGCTCGTGTCGGCCGCCTTTACGGCAAACGCCGCCCGCTCAAGGCCGCCACCTTCAGTCTGGTGCTGCTGGCCTGCCTTGCGGCATCCCTGGTACTCATATTGAGTCTCCTGCATGCGCGCAAACTGGAGTTGGCCAAGGCCAGGATTGCTGCATCGAATACGGCCATGACGCTGGCGAACCAGGCCAGCTCCTCCTTCAACGTGGCCGATACCGTGTTGGTGTCCCTGGTGGACAAGATCGAGGCGGATGGCTGGAATGAACTGAATGTCGACCGCCTGCGCACTCTGATGGCCAAGCAAATGGCCCATTTGCCGGCACTGCAGGGCCTCTTCGTTTATGACGAAACTGGCCGCTGGATCGCCAATTCGTCGGGACGAAAGTTTGACGGCCGCAATAATTCCGACCGGGCCTATTTTCAATATCACAAACATTCGCGCGACCGCGGCGTCCATATCGGTGCACCGATCATTGGCCGTACCAGCGGTGTCTGGGTACTGCCGGTGTCACGTCGCATCGAGCACCCGGATGGCCGCTTCGCCGGGGTCGCACTGGCGACGGTGAGGATCGAGTTCTACCGCAGGATCTACGAAGGCCTCGACCTCGGCCCAGGCGGGCAAGTCCTGATGGCGCTGAACGACGGTACTTTGTTGCTACGCGCTCCATTCGACGCGCGCGAACTCGGACGCGACATCGCGTCGAGCGGCGTTTTCCTTCCACAGATCAGGCAGGGATTTGCGACGCGGACTACCGAGATCGAAATCGACGGAAAAGCGCGTATCCATAGCCATGCCCGTATCGGCGTTTACCCGGTCGGCATCACGCTACTGCAGGATCGGGATGCGGTGCTGGCGGGATGGCGCCATGCCGCCATGTTCGCCGGCCTTGTCATGCTGGTCCTGGTCGTCGGCCTGCTGCTGCTGGGACGCCGGGTAGTGCGCCAGGTGGACCTGCGCGACCTCCTGGAAGGCGAGCTGATGTCCACCAAGGCCAATCTCGAGACCGCGAACGCGGCGCTGTCCACCATGGCCTATATCGATGGGCTGACGGAACTGTTTAACCGTCGCTATCATGACCTGGCGTTGCAACGCGAAGTGGGGCGATCGAGCCGCAACGGCGCCTCGATCGCCATGCTGATGCTCGACATTGACTTCTTCAAGAAGTACAACGACCGTTACGGCCACCAGGCGGGCGACGTGGCCCTGAAGGCGGTTGCCCAGGCGATCCAGCGTGGCCTGCGCCGTAGCGGCGACCTGGCGGCGCGCTATGGCGGCGAAGAGTTCGTCGTGATCCTGCCAGATACCGACCTGGCCGGCGCGCGCGAGGTCGCAGAAACTATCCGGATCGGCGTCCAATCCCGCGCCATTGCCCATGAGGATGCTCCCCTCGGAGTCGTGACCGTCAGTGTCGGCCTGTGCGCAGCGGTGCCCGCGAGCGCCGATGATGGCCCCGACCTGGTAGCCCAGGCCGACGCCGCCCTCTATCGCGCCAAGGCGGCTGGCAGGAACTGCAGCGCGAGCTGAAGGCGCTGCCGCGCTCAGGCCGCCAGGCGCAGCTGCCCCGCACCCCGATGGCCGAGGGCGGGACGGGCCGCTGGGGTGGCGATGCGGAACACCGCCACCGAGGCGGCCAGGTTCGCCGCCTGTTCGCGCATGGTCTCCGAGGCCGCAGCGGACTCTTCTACCAGGGCGGCGTTCTGCTGCGTGACCGCATCCATCTGGCCGATGGCCTGGCTGATCTGTTCGATGCCGGCCGTCTGCTCGGTCGCCGCGGTGCTGATCTCGCCCATGATGCCGGTCACCTTCTCGACGCTGGCGACGATATCGGCCATGGTGCTGCCCGCCTGGGCCACCAGCGCGCTGCCGTCCTGGACCTTGGCCGAGGAGTTGCCAATCAGTTCCTTGATCTCCTTGGCGGCATGGGCCGAGCGCTGCGCCAGGTTGCGTACCTCGGTGGCCACGACCGCGAAGCCGCGTCCCTGTTCGCCGGCACGGGCCGCTTCGACGGCCGCGTTGAGCGCCAGGATATTGGTTTGGAAGGCGATGCCGTCAATGACGCTGGTGATCTCGCCGATCTTGTCGGCCGAGCTGCGGATTTCATCCATGGTCGTCACCACCTGGCCGATCACGGCTCCGCCCTGGCGCGCGATGCTGGAAGCGTTATGGGCCAGCTCGTTGGCCTGGCGCGCGTGGTCGGCGCTCTGGCGTACGGTCGAGGTCATTTCTTCCATCGAGGACGCGGTCTCTTCCAGCGCGCTGGCCTGCTGCTCGGTGCGGCTCGAGAGGTCCTGGCTGCCGACCGCCACTTCATTGGCAGCGGTCGCGATGGTCTCGGTGCCCGCGCGCACCATGCCGACGGTGCGGGCCAGGCTTTCGTTCATGGCCTTCAGGGCGGCGAGCAGCTGGCCGGTCTCGTCGCGAGTGTCGACGTCGATCGTGCTGGTCAGGTCGCCGGCCGCCACGGTGTTGGCCACCTCCAGGGCGCGCCGTACCGGCTTCACGATCGAGCCGGTGATGGCCCAGGCGACGACGCCGGCGAACACGAGGGCGAAGGCGCCGAGCGACCAGGTAAGCAGGCGCGACTGGGTGTAGGCCCCGGCGGCATCGTCTGCTGCCTGGCCGGTCAGGGTCTTCTGGAAACCGATCAGCTCCTTGGCCGCGCCTTTCAGGCGACCGAGGGTGGGGCGCAGCTCATCGGACAGGTATGCGCGCGCGCGCTCGAGGTCGCCGTCGCTGACGAACTTGACGATCTTGTCCTGGCCGGCGACGTACAGGGCGTTCTCCTGCTGCATCTGCGCCAGCAGGGCGCGGCCCTTGGGCCGGTCGAGCGTACGGTCGAAGTAGGCCAGGGTCTTGTCGATGCCGGCGCGGGCCTCCAGCACCTGTTGCACCTGCTGGGTGCGGTCGGCCGGATCGGCGGACAGCATCACATTGCGCAGGGCGATCGCGATGTCGTTCACGTCGGAGAGCAGCGCCTGCGCGGCTTCGATGCGCGGCATGCGCTCCTCGACGATGGTGTCGCTGCTGGCTTTCATACGGTCGAGCATGAAGCTGCCGACGAGGGCCATGAGGACGAGCAGTGCGCCGATGACGCCGAAACCTGCTGCCAGACGCTTACCGATGGAAAAGTTTGCCAATTTCATATTCATGTCTTGTTCAAGGTAGTTGCTGAGACGTGCACAGCCGGCGGCAGGACATTCCTGCCGTGGACAAGCTTGCTGACCGGGAGCGGTGGGATGGACGACTCGTGAAACGGTGGTTGAAGCAGGGGCTGGCTACGAAATCAGTCTAGCAAGGCGCGTATCGGCGCATGGTTGACCTGAATCAAATTTTGGTGATGTAGGGAAACCTTGCGACAGATATGCTACGCGTCGCTTTGCATTTGTGTATTGACTGACATTAAGCAAGCCGCATGAGAAGATGTGCAAGTCACATTGCATTCCATGACTAGAAAGGTATTCATGCCTCACGCCCGCATCTCTTCCTCCCTGCTGGCCGCCTTGCTCGCCACCGCCGCGTCCGCAAACGCCGCACCGGCCGCGCCGGACCTGACCCGCCAGCAGCCGCAGATCAAGAAAATCCTCGCCGAAATCTCCCCCAAGCGCATCGAAGGCTATGTCGCCAAGCTGGTGAGCTTCGGCACCCGCCACACGATGTCGGAAACGGAGTCCGACACCCGCGGCATCGGCGCCGCGCGCCGCTGGATCAAGGCCGAACTGGAGCGCTGCGGCGCCGGCAGCAAGCTGCAGGTGGCTTTCGACAGCCATGTGGCGCCGGTTTCTGCCCGAATTTCGCGCCCGACCGAAATCGTGAACGTGGTCGCCACCCTGCCGGGCAGCCAGGAAGCCTCGAAGGACCGCATCTACGTCACCAGCGGCCACTATGATTCGCGCGTCTCCGACGTGATGAACTACACCGCCGACGCACCCGGCGCCAATGACGACGCCTCGGGTACCGCGGCCATCATGGAGCTGGCGTGCGTGATGTCGAAGTACAAGTTCGACGCGACCCTGGTGTTCATGGCGGTCGCCGCGGAAGAGCAGGGCCTGCTGGGCGCACGCCACTGGGCGACGCAGGCGCGCCAGAAGAACCTGAACATCGCCGGCATGTTCACCAACGACATCATCGGGAGCTCGCGCGCCGACAATGGCAAGGTGGACAACAAGCAGGTGCGCCTGTTCTCGCAGAGCATTCCGGCGACCAAGGAAATGAGCGAGGCCGTGCGCCAGCTGGTGGCGACCGGCGGCGACAGCGATTCGCTGTCGCGCCAGCTGGCCCGCCACACCAAGGAGCAGGGCGAGCGCTACGTGAAGGACTTCAAGGTGTCCGTGATCCACCGCGCGGACCGCTACCTGCGCGGCGGCGACCACATGCCTTTCCTGGAGCAGGGCTATGCCGCATTGCGCTTTACCGAGCCGGCGGAAGACTTCTCGCACCAGCACCAGGACCTGCGTACCGAAAATGGCAAGGTCTATGGCGACCTGATCGAGTTCAATGATGTCGACTACATCGCCAAGGTGACCCGGGTGAACGCCGCGGCGCTGGCCTCGCTGGCCCTGGCCCCGGCGGCGCCGCAGCAGGTCAAGCTGCGCACCGACAAGCTGACCAACGATTCGACCCTGGTGTGGCAGGCGAATCCCGAGCCGGACGTGGCGGGCTATCGCATCGTCTGGCGCGAGACCACCGCCGCCAACTGGCAGGGTTCGAAGTGGGTCGGCAACGTCACCGAAGCCACGGTCGACCTGTCGAAGGACAATGTGTTCTTCGGCGTGCAGGCGGTGGACAAGGACGGCAACGTCAGCGTCGCCACCTATCCGATGCCGCAGCGCTGATCCGGCAGCAGCACGGGCCGGCCTCGCCCTCGAGGCCGGTCTCGTACGCCACCTTGCGGACCGGATTAGAATAGCGGTTTGAAGAAATCGCGAAAGAGCAAGGAATGGCTTACAAAACCATCGAAGACACAATCGGCAACACCCCGCTGGTGCGCCTGGTGCGCCTTCCCGGCGCGGATGCGGCCGCCCGCAACAACGTCATCCTCGCCAAGCTCGAGGGCAACAACCCGGCCGGCTCGGTGAAAGACCGCGCCGCCATGTCGATGCTGCGCGGCGCCGAGGAACGTGGCCAGATCAAGCCGGGCGACACCCTGATCGAAGCGACCAGCGGCAACACCGGCATCGCGCTGGCGATGGCGGCGGCGATCCGCGGCTACAAGATGGTCCTCCTGATGCCGGACAACCTGTCCATCGAGCGCCGCCAGAGCATGGCGGCCTATGGGGCCCAGATCATCCTGACCCCGAAGTCGGGCGGCATGGAATACGCGCGCGACATGGCCGACCAGATGCAGAAGGACGGCCAGGGCATCATCCTCGACCAGTTCGGCAACCAGGACAATCCGCGCGCCCACTACGAGACCACCGGTCCCGAAATCTGGCGCGACACCGAAGGCCGCGTGACGCATTTTGTCAGCGCCATGGGCACCACCGGCACCATCATGGGCGTGTCGCGCTACCTGAAGGAACAGAACGAGGCAGTTCGCATCATCGGCGCCCAGCCCGAAGAAGGTTCCTCGATCCCCGGCATCCGCAAGTGGCCGGAAGCCTACCTGCCGAAGATCTACGAGAAGGCGCGCGTGGACCAGGTCGAGCCGGTCAGCCAGGCCGCGGCCGAACAGATGGCGCGCCGCCTGGCGGCGGAAGAGGGCATCTTCTGCGGCATCTCGGCGGCCGGCGCCTGCGAAGTGGCGCTGCGCGTCTCGCAGACCGTGGAAAACGCGACCATCGTCTTCATCGTGTGCGACCGGGGCGACCGCTACCTGTCGACCGGGGTGTTCCCGGCCTGATTCGCAATCCACCGCTGCGGCGGCGCATGCGCAAACGAAAAAGCCATCCCGCGGGATGGCTTTTTTGCTGGTGCTGCGCCGCCGATATCGGAACAATGTCCCGGTAACAACTTCACAGACAGCAGGGCGCAAGGCCCTGCGGTGCAGCCGAAGGGCGATTACGCCTCTTTCGGTGCGGCGCCTTCTTTCGGCTTGAACTGCTTGTCGCTGATGCGGAACTTGGCGCGGCGGTCGCCCATGAGGTAGCGCAGGTCGCGGATCGACAGGTCGCTGACTTCATGCATGCGGATCAAGAGCGAAGCGCCGACCGGCAGGCGGTGGTGGCGGATCTTCGAGATCACCGGCGGCGCCACTTCCAGGGCGCGCGACAGTGCTGCGTCGTTTTTCAGGCGGAGGTTCTCGATCAGGGTGTCGAGCAGGCGATTCGGGTTGTACTGCAGGAGTTCATCGGACTCCGAATCGCTATTCATGTCGATGCCGACTTGGTTTGTCATGATTCAATATCCTATTTTTGGGTTGGACGGAGCCCCATGCGGCGCCCGGCTCCAGACAGGTAATTTCGTAATTTTCTATTCAATTGTACAACTAATTTCTTATCTGATACTTAATGGCAATAAGAATCAGGGTCTTCCCTTCAGAATTGTTGTCTCATCGCAACAATAGCCTCAATGCAATTCTCTCACAAACTCACGGAAATGGTTATTATTTTTTGGTCAATCAAAAGTGTAGTGTGAACGGGGTTTTGATGCCGCACGGTATGAAAACCGCTGACAGAATACTAAGAAAATGGGGGGTATGGCGGCCTCGTAGATGTTTCTATGGAGAATCTACGGAATAAGGACGCATACCCCTGGGGGGTATGCGGAAGAAGTGGTGGCTTTACGACAGGGTAGGACAGGGAAGTCAGTTACAAATCGATACAAACTTTCCCGCCTGGCAATGCCTAGTCGGCCCGCGCCGCACTCACTGCACGGCCGAGTTCGATCACTGACATGGCATAGAAGTAACTGCGGTTGTACTTGGTGATGGCAAAGAAGTTATCGTTGGCGACCCAGTACTCGGTCGCCTCGGCGCCGTTCTGCAGATCGACCAGGCCGTAGAGGCGCTCGGCCGGCAGGGCGGTCGCGGTGGTCACACCTGCCGCGCGCAGTTCCTCGGGGCGCAGGGTGGCGGCCAGGCCGCGGTCCAGCAGCGGTTCCCAGGCCTGGTTCGGCGACACGTCGGCGGCGAACACCGGGCTGCCGCGGTGTTCCGGGTTCCAGCCGTGCTGGACCAGGAAGTTGGCCACGCTGCCGATTGCATCCTCGGATGAATTGCGCAGGTCGATCTGGCCGTCCTTGTTGAAGTCGACGCCGAATTTCAGGATGTTCCCGGGCATGAACTGCGGCATGCCGACCGCGCCGGCGAAGGAGCCCAGCAGCGAGAAAGGGTCCAGCTTGTGCTCGCGCGCGAACAGCAGGGTGTTGGCCAGTTCGCTGCGGAAGAAGGCCATGCGGCTGGCGCGGTTCGGCGTTTCCGGATAGGCGAAGGCGAGGGTGGTCAGGGTATCCGGCACGCGGAACTTGCCGGTGTCGCGGCCATAGATGGTCTCGACGCCGATGATGCCGACGATGATCTCGGCCGGGACGCCATAAGCCGCCTCGGCGCGGGCCAGGGCCTGGGCGTTCTCGTTCCAGAAGCGCACGCCGGCCGCGATGCGGATCGGCTCGATGAAGCGGTCGCGGTAGGCTTGCCAGTTCTTGGGTTTGCCCGGCGGCGCGGGCTTCACGAGCTGCACCGCCGAGTCGATGAAGCGCGCCTGGCCGAACAGCGACTCCAGCTCGCTGCGATCGAAGCCGTGCTGGGCGACCATCTCCTCGATGAACTCGCGCACCGCCTGCCATTCGAGGAAGTTGCTGTGCTCGCCGTCGTAGTCGATCACGGCGGCGGCGGGTGCGGCCTTGATCACGCGGGTGGACTTGATGGAGATGCGCTTGCCTGGTTTGACCTTGGCCTTGGTCTTGCCGGCTTTGCCTTTGGAGGCCTTGGTCTTGCTGTGGGCGGGAGCATCCTTCGTCGCGGCGGCCGCGCTTCCGATCGGGGAAAACGCCATGGCCAGCGCGGCAAGCAGGGGAACAAACGATTTCATCTAAGCTGTGACAATAGACTCTTCAAGGTGGCGGCCAGCCGCGCGCTAGACTCCGGCTGGGGCGGCGCATAGCACCAGGCGCTATAGCGGCGCAAGAACTCGACGGCGGCTTCGCGTGATGGCGGCGCCAGCTGTTGCGAGGCCGCGATCCGGGCCGCGTAGGCGGTGGGCCCTTCGTCCGCTGCGCGTGCCAGGCCCAGATGGGCGAGGCGCTTGCATAGGACGGAGTATACCGCCTCGATAGGGTCAATTGCCTTGCGGCGATAGAAAATTCTGGCCAGCAGCAACACCAGGACGAGCAGGCTTGCCACTACGGCAAAGCGCCAGTCGGCCAAGGTGGATTGCAGGCTTTGCATCACCCCGGCCTGGCGTTCCGGCGTGTAGTTCAGCACCCACTGGTTCCAGCCGTTGTTGACCGCGCCGATCGCATTGCGCAGTTTGACCATCAGGGAGTCTTCGCCGGCCCGGAACAGCGACAGTCCGCGCAGCGCGTCGATGCCGAAGGGCGCCGGCGGCTGGACCGCGGAGGCCAGGTTGCGACGCACCCGCTCCGGCGCCACGGCGGCCGTCGGGTCCACCCGCACCCAGCCGCGGCCGTGCATCCAGACCTCGGCCCAGGCGTGGGCGTCGGACTGGCGCACCGTGACGAAGCCGTCGATGGGATTGAGTTCGCCGCCCTGGTAGCCGGTGACCACGCGCGCCGGAATGCCGGCCGCGCGCATCAGGAACACGAAGGCGCCCGAGTAATGCTCGCAAAAGCCGGCCCGGGTCCCGTACAGGAATTCGTCGACCGAGTGGCGGCCCAGCAGCGGCGGCTCCAGCGTGTAGCTGTAGGGCTGTTCGCGGAACTGCCGCAGCACCGTGTTCACGCGCTCCCTCGGGTCGGCGACCTTGCGCAGGGCCAGGCCGGCCGCCAGCGCCTTCGGGTTGTACCCATAGGGCAGCAGCAGCCACTGGTTCGCTTCAGGCAGCGCCTCGCCGCCGTCGAGCGTGTAGTCCGGGTAGGAAGTCATCGCGTAGCGCACGCGCCCCTCCAGGGCGCGGTCGCTGGTCAGCTCGATCTGGTGCGAGACCTCGCTGCGGTAGCCGTCGATCTCGGGCAGGTGGCCGGGCATGTCGAGGGTGAACAGCCAGCGGGTGTCGGAGGGCTCGAGGGTCAGCTCGTAGCGCACCGCTTCGCCACGCACGCGCAGGGAAACATTGTCGAGGCCAGGGATCGAACCGCCGCGCGTCCACGCGGTGCCGTCGAAAGCGTCCAGCACCAGGCCGCGCCAGTAGAGTTTCGACTTGTCCGGCACGGGTCCGTCGAAGCGCACCCGGAAGGCGGGATCGTCCGACATGGCCAGGTTCGACATCTGGCCCGGCGCCATGCGTTCCGACAGCCCCGACTTGCCGCCGCCGCTGCCGCCGGAGCCCGGCATGCTCCACAGCGGACCGCCCAGGCGCGGGAAGATGAAGAACAGCGCCACCGCAACCGGCGCGGCGAACAGCAGCATCCTGCCGCTCATCGCCAGGCGCGCGCGCAGGGACGGCACGGCGCCGGTGAACTGGAAGGAGATCTGGGTGGTGAGCAGGGCCAGCACCGCCACCACCGTCAGGATCGCCGTGCCGATGCCCTGGGCATAGAAGAAGTTGGTCAGCACCAGGAAGAAGCACAGGAAGATCACGACATACAAATCGCGGCGCGCGTGCATCTCCAGCATCTTGAAGGCGACCAGCAGCACCAGCATGGCCACGCCCGCGTCGCGCCCGAGCAGGGTGTTATAGCTGAACTGCACGCCCGCCATCGCGCCGGCCGCGATCGGCAGCAGCACCAGGGCCGAGGGCATGCGCTTGCCGCGCAGGGTGATGAAGCCGCGCCAGGCCAGGGTTGCGGCGCACAGCAGCGAGACCCACAGCGGCAGGTGGGCGGTGTGCGGCGCCAGCACCAGCACCGCGCTCCCGAGCAGCAGCAGGGTGTCGGCCTTGTCGCGCGGGAGCGGCAGCGCGAACAGCGGTGGCTTGACCGGATCTTTCATGCCGCCTCCAGGCCGTAGAGGGCCAGCGCGCGCAGGCAGGCCGCCTGGTGGGCCGCCCCGTTGGCGGCATCGTAGCGGACCGCGCCCAGGCGGAAGGCGTAGGGCAGGGCGCGCTGTTCGGCGTCCAGCACCCAGCGCGTCATGCGCGACAGGCGCAGTTCCAGGTCGAGGTAGGCGGGCAGGGTGGCAAAGTCGAGCACCAGTTCGTCGCCCGTCGCGCCTTCGAAATGCTTGGTCACGAGCTGGCCGCCCAGGCCAGGGTCGAGCCGTGCGATCTGGCGCCAGGCGAGCTGGCGTGGCGAGTCGCCGGCCTGGTAGCTGCGCACGCCGGCGAAGTCGTCGTTGCCCCCGGCACGGCCGCTGCCGCCTGCGCTGCCCGCCATCGGCAGCGGCGGCGCGCCTTCTTCGGGACGCGGATAGACCAGGGCGCGCGCGGCCGGGCGCCAGTAGCTCCAGGCGCGGTAGAGCCCCAGCGGGAAGCGGGTGGACAGCACCACGCGCGCCGGCTGCAGCCAGCCGCGGCTTGCCGTCGGCACGGCCAGCAGCACCGCTGCCGTGCCATCCGGCTTGACATCGACCACGTGGCGCGGCTCCTTCACGTCGTCGAAGTCGATCCAGACGCCGTAGCGCGCCAGCTTCGTGCGGTTGCTCAGGTGGAGTTCGAACTGCGCTTCCTGGCCGGCGAAGACCTGGGGCATGCGGCCCTGCTGCAGGGCCAGGTGGGCCAGGTTACGGTAGGTGAAGACCATGTCGACCAGGGCGCAGGACAGCGCCAGGAAGGTCAGGGCGAAGCCCAGGCCCAGCTGGTAGTTGATCGCGCCGATGAGCAGGACCAGCAGCAGCACCGCGAAGCCGATGCCGGCGCGGGTGGGCAGGATGAAGACCCGGCGCTGGCTCAGCACCACCTCGCCCGCGTCCAGCGCGCCGCGGCGCGGCAGCCACTTGCCGGTGCTGCGCCGCAGCCAGCCCCGAAAGCCGGCCCGACCCGCGCGCCCCGCGACCGCCATTAGACCGGCACCGATTTCTGCAGCTGCAGCACGAGGTCGCGGCTGGCCACGGCCATGCCCTGCGCCGAGCGCAGGGGGCGCAGGCGGTGGGCGCAGACCGGCACCAGCACGGCCTGGATGTCCTCGGGGATGACGTGGTCGCGTCCTTCCAGCGCGGCCCAGGCGCGGCCGGCCTGCAGCAGCGCGAGCGCGGCGCGCGGCGACAGGCCCTCGGCGAACAGGCCGTTCTGGCGCGATGCCTGGGCCAGCGCCTGCACATAGGTGACAAGCGAGGGCGAGGCGTGGATCTCCTTGAGCGCGCGCTGGGCCTGGGCCAGCTCGGACGGCTGCATCGCCGGCTCCAGGTGGCGCAGCATGGCGCGCCGGTCTTCGCCCATCAGCAGGGCGCGCTCGGCGGCGGCGTCCGGGTAGCCCAGCGACAGGCACATCAGGAAGCGGTCCAGCTGCGACTCGGGCAGCGGGAAGGTGCCGACCTGGTTGGCCGGGTTCTGGGTGGCGATGACGAAGAAGGGTTCGGGCAGGGCGTGGGTGACGCCCTCGGCGCTGACCTGGCGCTCTTCCATGGCTTCCAGCAGGCCCGACTGGGTCTTGGGCGTGGCGCGGTTGATCTCGTCGGCCAGCAGCACCTGGGTGAAGATCGGGCCGGGATGGAACACGAAGCCGTTGGTCTCGCGCTCGTAGACCGAGATGCCGGCCACGTCGGCCGGCAGCAGGTCGCTGGTGAACTGGACCCGGTTGAACTTCAGGCCGAGCGAGATCGCCAGCGCGTGGGCGAGGGTGGTCTTGCCCACGCCGGGCAGGTCCTCGAGCAGCAGGTGGCCGCCGGCCAGCAGGCAGGTCAGGGCCAGCCGGACCTGCTGGTCCTTGCCGATGATGACCTGGCCGACCTGGCGTGCGGCTGCATGTAATTGATTGAACATAGAGGGGTTCCAGTGATCCGTTCAGTGCGCAGTGCCGAGCAGGCCGGTGCGCCATCATGGTAGATTAGCGCCATTGGCAAGCTTTGTACTCCGTCGGCAACAAGCCTTCGCACCGATTCTATGCGAGATCGGCCGCGAAGGTGCGCCAAGGATGAGCAGGCACGGAGACCCCAGAACATGAGCACAGCAATCTACAGCCACCCCGACTGCCTGCGGCACGAGATGGGCGACTGGCACCCCGAGTGTCCCGAGCGCCTGCGCGCGATCGACGACCAGCTGATCCTGGCGCGCCTGGATGGCCTGCTCGAGCAGCGCAGCGCGCCGCTGGCCGAGCTCGAGGACGTCCTGCGCAACCACACGCCGGGCGCCGTGGCGCTGGTGCGCGACAACGTGCCGGCCCTAGGGGACTACTATCCGCTCGACGGCGACACCATCCTCTGCCACGACAGCTACCGCGCGGCCCTGCGCGCGGCCGGCGCGGCGGTGGCGGCGACCGACGCCGTGATCGCGGGCGAGGTCGACAACGCCTTCTGCTCGGTGCGCCCGCCCGGCCACCACGCCACGCCCACCGAAGCGATGGGCTTTTGCTTTTTCAATAACGTCGCCATCGCGGCCCGCCATGCGATGGAGGTCCACGGTCTCGAGCGCGTGGCCATCGTCGACTTCGACGTCCACCACGGCAACGGCACGGCGGATGCCTTCCGCAACGATCCACGCGTGCTGATGGTGAGCCTGTTCCAGCATCCCTTCTATCCCTACTCGGACCCGGAGCCGATCACGGCCACCAGCGTCAACGTGCCGGTGCCGGCGCTCGCCGATGGCGACACCGTGCGCAAGCTGGTCACCGACCTCTGGCTGCCGGCCCTGCATGCGCACCAGCCGCAGATGATCTTCGTTTCCGCCGGCTTCGACGGCCACCGCGAAGACGACATGGGCGGCATCGGGCTGGTGGAAGCCGACTACGCCTGGATCACGCGCCAGGTCATGGCGGTGGCGAAGCAGTACGCGCGCGGGCGCATCGTCAGCTGCCTCGAGGGTGGTTACGCCCTGTCGGCGCTGGGACGCAGCGTCGTGGCCCACCTGAAAGTGCTTGCCGAGCTCGAATAAGCCTTGGCCTGGCGCCGGCCTCGGCACGGAACACGGCGGGCCGTCTCCCATCTAATCATGCACGACACCGGGCTTCGGGTCGGACAATGAACAACAAGGAGACGACCATGAAAGCTCTCAGGGCCTGGCTCGCGCTGTGCCTCTTCCTCGCCGCCGGCGTTGCCGGCGCCGCCAACTACACCCTCTGGATCAACGGCCGCGCCGGCAGCGGCCCGGAGGGCACGCCGGGCAACTACAACGATTTCAGCTACTGGGGGCCGTCCTCGACCCCCGCCGGGGTCAACAAGAAGGCCGTCAACTGGGATGGCCGCAGCAGCATCGCTTCCCAGAGCGGCAGGGTGCGCGATGCGCTCGACTGCTTCTGCACCGGCAACAACTGGTGTTACGTCGTCACCTACAGCGCCGGCGACCTCCTGATGGGCTACACCATCGCCAACTACGGCGGCACGACCCGCCAGAAGAAGAACGCGAGCCCGAACGCGGGCGGCGTCTGCGGCAACAGCGGCGCCGGCGCCCAGGCCGGCTGGAACATCAAGTGGGTGCGCGCAGCGGCCGGCGCTGCGGGCGGCACGGAGCTGTCCGACATCGGCGCCTGGACCACCTCGGAGCCGCTGGTGCAGGACCTCAAGACCTCTACCTCCCGCGCCATGTACAACCACAACGTCACGCGCAATGTCTGGTTCTACATGTACGCGGGCGCCAGGGGCACCGCCTATTCCTTCGTGCTGCCGGGGCAGGACGACGAGGTGGTCGCCTACCACAGCTCGGGCGGCGTCGCGGGCAACTCCGGCAGGTCGCTGTGCAACCCCGGCGACTGGTTCTGCAACGACCTGCGCCTGGGGACCGAGAACAACCAGGGCGGCAGCGCCAAGTGGAGCTACCACTCGGTGGCCTTCCGTGACGACGGCGAGGACTACGACCACTACGGGGACGGCAACTGGGCCGGCATCATCGGCGTGGTGCGGGACGCCGTGGTGAATACGGCACAGTAGGCGCGACCGGATCGCCACACTTCACTCCTTTTGTCTTGTGCAAATTGACACGTATGCATGTCAGGCATAGAGTCGAACTCAGCCGTGGTAAATACGGCAGACAACGACAAAGGAGAAGACAGTGAGACAAATCCGCATCATTGCTGCGCTGTGCCTGTTCCTCGTATCCGGCTGGGCCGCCGCCGCCAACTACACCCTCTGGATCAACGGCCGCACCGGCGGCGGGGCGATCGGCAACTACAACGACTTCAGCTACTGGGGCCCCGGCTCTACCTCCGCCGGGGTCAACAAGAAATCCGTCAACTGGGACGGCCGCAGCAGCATCGCCTCCCAGAGCGGCAAGGTGCGCGATGCCCTCGACTGCTTCTGCACCGGCAGCAACTGGTGCTATGTCGTGACCCATAGCGCGGGTGACCTGATGATGGGCTATACCCTCGCCAACTACGGCGGCTCGGCGCGCCTCAAGAAGAACGCCAGCGCGAACAGCGCCGGCGTCTGCGGCAACAGCGACGGGTCCACGCAGACCGGCTGGAACATCAAGTGGGTGAGGGCGGCCTCCGGCGCGGCCGGCGGCTCCGAGCTCTCGGACGTCGGTTCCTGGACTACCTCGGAACCGCTGGTGCAGGATCTCAAGACCAGTACCGCGCGCGCCATGTACAACCACAACACCACCCGCAACATCTGGTTCTACATGTACGCGGCCGCCAAGGGCACCGCCTATTCCGGCGTGCTGCCGGGCCAGGACGACGAGGCCGTCGCCTACCACAGCACCGGCGGCGTGGCCGGCAGTTCGGGCGGTTCCTACTGCAACCCGAGCGACTGGTTCTGCAACGACCTGACGCTCGGCACCGCGGCCAACGAGGGCGGCAGCGCCAAGTGGAGCTACCACTCGGTGGTCTTCCGCGACGACAGCGAAAGCTATAACCACTACGCGAACGGCAACTGGGGCGGCATCGTCGGCGTGGTGCGCAGCGCGGTGGTGAACAGTGCCCTCTAGGTTCAACAAGCCGCTGATCGGCCTGGGTGTGGCGCTTGCCGTCGCGTTCGGGCTGTGGCTGGGGCGCGGCGAGCAAGAAGCGGCCCCGCAGGCCGCCGCCGCGCCGGCGCCCTCCGGTCCGCAGTTCTCAAACGCCGTGCCGGGCGGCGATGGCCTGTCCATCCCCAGCGACCGCCAGGAGCGCCGCCGCCTGCTGGTCGAGCAGGTCCAGCTCACCGACCACACGTATTGCAGCTACCTCGAGGGCAGCAGGTACCCGATGGAGTCGCGCCCGGTGGCCCAGAATCCCGACCAGGTCCACCCGAACCAGCCCGTCGTCGAGGCGAACCCGATGCGCATGGAAGGCGGCGCGACCAATGGCGCCGTGCTGCTGCAGACCTCGCAATCCCACGTCTACCTGGCCGCCGGCGAAGCCGCCGCATTCTCCCTGCGCGCCGTCGACTCGAAAGGCCAGACCCTGCCGATCGTGATCACGCGCGCGGTGGCGCAGGGCATGACCTATGGCGCCAGCCGCCCCACGCCGCAGGTGGCGGTGCCCTTCGCCGACGATGGCGGCGGCGCCGACCCGGTGGCAGGCGACAATGCCTATGCCGGCACGCTGGCCCCGAGCCAGGGCGGCCTGGCGGGCTTCCACGGCACCATCCGCACCGAGGTGCGCTACACGGCGGGAGGACGCAGCGGCTTCGCCCTGTTCGACGTGATCTATACGCCGGTGCTGCCGGCCACCTGGACCGGCAAGGTGCGCGAGGCGGTCGAGGAAGGTTCGCTGCACTACTACCTGGGCCTGGAAGTGCGCCAGCCGGGGCGTTACATCGTCACCGGCCGCGTCGACGATGCGCGCGGCAAGCCCTTCGCCGTGGCCACCTTCAACGACGTGCTGCAGACCGGCACGCGCGACGTGAAGCTGACCGTGTTCGGCAAGCTCCTGAAGGACGAGAGCCCGGCCCTGCCGCTCCAGCTGCGCGACGTCGACGGCTACCTGCTGCGCGAGAACGTCGATCCCGACCGCCTGCTGCTGCCGCGCCTGCAGGGCCGCGTATTCGCCGGCCGCACGCGTTCGATGGACGGGGTGTCGGATGCCGAGTGGCAGAGCGAAGAGCGCAGCCGTTACCTGAACGAATACGCGAAGGACCGCAACGCCGCGCGCGCCGCGCTGGCCGCCTTCGATCCGGGCCAGCCCTTGCCGCCCAGCGCCTGCGCCAGCAAGCCCTGAGCACGGGCGAGGCTTCGCTCAGAGGGGCAGGACAGGGAAGCGCTGGAAGAGGCAGGCGACGGCGATCAGTCCGCACAGGGTGCCGAACACGATCCAGCGCGTCAGCGCAGTCTTGGGTGCCTGGTGCATGGCAGTTCTCCGTGAAATGGGCGAAAAGTCCATTGTCGGGCCATCGGGCGCAGGATGCGTTGCAGAGGATCAACAGACTAGTGCGAGATGGACCGCTTCGGCCGGCTGGCGGCCATGCGGTTTCTTGCAGCGGCGGACGGCAGCGTAAAATAGCGCCTTGAATTGAAGATTACGAAAGCACAGCATGTCCATTCAATGGTTCCCGGGGCACATGAACGCGGCCAAGAAGGAAGCCGCCGAGCAGATGGAGAACACCGACCTGGTGATCGAAGTCCTCGACGCCCGCTTGCCCGAGGCGAGCTGCAACCCCCTGGTCGATGAACTGCGCAAGTTCCGCCAGCGTCCCAGCCTGAAAATCCTGAACAAGATCGACCTGGCCGACCCGGCCGCGACCGCCGCCTGGAAAGCCTATTACGAGGCCCAGGAAGGCGTGACCGCGTACCCGATGACGACCAAGAAGCCGGCGGACGTCGCGCGCATTCCCGAGATCTGCCAGTCGCTGGCCCCGCACCGCGGCGTGCCGACCAAGCCGCTGCGCATCATGATCATGGGCATTCCGAACGTCGGCAAGTCGACCCTGATGAACGCGCTGCTGAAAAAGCGGGTGGCGAAAGTCGGCGACGAACCGGCCGTGACGAAGACCCAGCAGAAGCTCTACCTCGGCAAGCACATCGTGCTGGTCGACACCCCGGGCATGCTGTGGCCGAAGATCGCCATGGCCAGCGACGGCCTGATGCTGGCGGCCAGTCACGCGGTCGGCTCGAATGCGCTGATCGAGGAGGAGGTGGCCGAGTTCCTCGGTAACCTGCTGCTGGAGCGTTATCCCCACCTGCTCACCGCCCGCTACGGCTTCAAGACCGAGGGCCTGGACGGCATCGCCGTGATCGAGAACGTGGCGGCGCGCCGGGGTTTCCGCGTGCGCGGCGGCGACTTCGACTACGAGAAAGCGGCCCACGTGCTGCTGCACGACTACCGCACCGGGGCGCTGGGGCGGATCAGCCTGGAAACGCCGGAGACCCGCGCCGCGGCCCTGGCGCAGCATGCGGCCGAGATGGCCGAGAAGGCGCGCATCGCCGAAGAGAAGGCGGCCCTGAAGGCCGAGGAAGCGATGCGCGGCAAACGCGGGACGTGATTTTTGTAGGGTGGTCGGCTTCGCCGACCGCGCGTTCAACTCCCGCATGAATGGATGTGGCGTGAGCTGTTCACGCACTGTTTGAACGCGCGGACGGGGGACCCGTCCACCCTACCCGAAGCGGAAGCTGGATACCGTCAGGCTCCCGAAGAAATCATCCTCGTGGTACACGCACGCCGCCGGCTCGTTCGCAGCCGCCCCCGACACCACCATCAACGGCAGCAAATGCTCCTCCCGCGGATGCGCCACCCGCGCCATCGGCGCCTCGGCCCAGCGCAGCAAGGCCGCATTGCGCTCTGATGGCGGCAAGGCCATCGTCTCCTGCAGCCACCCATCGAAGGCCTTCGAGGCCACCGCACCCGACGTCCCGAACTGCCGCAGGTTGTGATACGACAGCCCGCTCCCGATGATGAGCACCCCTTCGTCACGCAGCGGCGCCAGCGCGCGGCCGGCGTCGATGTGGGCCTGCGGGTCGAGATCGCGCCGCAGCGACAGCTGCACCACCGGCATCGCCGCTTCCGGATACACGGGATAGAGCATCGAGAACGTCCCATGGTCGAAGCCGCGCTCCGGATCCAGTCCGGCCGGATGCCCGGCAGCAGTGAGCAGTTCCGCGACGCGGGCAGCCAGGGCCGGCTCGCCCGGCGCCGGATAGCTGATGCGGTAGGTATGCGGCGGAAAGCCGCCGTAGTCGTAGATCATGCCGGGCGCGGCGCTTGAGGACACCATGAAGCCCGGCGTCTCCCAGTGGCTGGTCACCACCAGCACCGCGCGCACCGCATCCGGTGCGTCACGGCGCATGGCCTGCAGCGAGGCTTCCAGTTTGTCGTAGGCGGGGCCGTATTGATCCTTCATCCACGGCCAGGGCCCGCCGCCGTGGGACACGAAATAGCTGGGGAGAGTCATGAAGGCTCCGGTAAAGCGACATCGAAGCCTCCATGGTAGCTCAGGACGGGAATCAGCGTGGGCGGGCCAGCTCGATCAGGCCGAACAGGCGGGCGCAGCGCATCCAGGCCAGGGCCAGCACCGCCAGCTGGGCCAGCACGAGTCCGGCCAGGAAGCTGCCCGTGCCCAGCGCCGGCGCGTTGATGCGCGCCACCGCCAGCAGCCCGGCCACGCCCAGTCCCAGAATCGTCACGCCGAAGTAAAAGCCGAGGATGGCCAGCGGCCGGCGCGCCAGCAGGCGCAGGCCCGCGACCCATGCCAGCACGGCCGAGGTGCGGCGGCGCTCCAGCGCCAGCTTGGCGCGCCCGAGGTCGAGCGTCGCGTGGGCCAGCAGGAGCAGCAGGGCGGCAACGATGGTGGCGCCGAGCCGAGCATTGTCGGCCGAGGATTCCAGCACGCTCGACGCCGCATGGTCGGCGGCGGCGTCGCCCGCGATCCCGGCCAGGAAGCCGGCCAGGCCGAGCGGCACGATGGCCCACAGCAGGGTGCGCAGCAGGCGGCCGTATTCCTGCACGCCGCCGGCGGCCAGGGCCGCGAAGCCCAGCGGCTTCGGTGCGCGCGCGGCCGTGATGGCGGCGCCGGTCAGCAAGGGTGACAGCAGCAGCGTCATCACCAGGGCGACGATGGCGCCGCTGCTGAGCGCAGCGGCGAACTGCGGGTGCAGGCTGATCACGTCGGTCATCGCGGCCAGGTCGAGGCGATGGACATAGGCGGCCACGCCCACGGTGTGGTCGAAGGCGGCGCCGAACATGCGCCACACCGGCAGGCTCGCCACCAGGGCGGGCAGCAGCAGGCCGAGCAGCCAGAGCAGCATCAGGCGCCATTGCAGGGCGGGGCGCAGGGCGCGCAGGAGGCCGCCCTTGGCGCTTGGTGCGGCGGCGTGGCCCGATTGGGACGATTCGAACGGCGAGATCGTTGGATGCATGGTCGTCATACGGTGGCGATGAAGGACAGGATGAGTTGGACGAAGGCCATGGCGTCGCTGGCCCAGCGCGTCGAGGCGCTGCGGTCGGCGACCAGGGTGCGGCTGTCGTCGAGCTTGTTGACGTCGAGGTAGTGGCTGCGGCGCGGGTCGAGCTCGGCCGATACGGCTTTCGCCGGTTTCACCCAACTGAAGGTGCGCCATTTCTCGTCGCCCTGCCAGGCCACGGTCTCGCTGCTGCCGTCGGCGAAGCGCACCACCAGGGTCTGGGGAACGCTCGCGCCTTCACGCCGCACCGTGACCTGGGTGCGGAAGGGGTAGGGGCCGCTGCCTTCCCTGGCGTTCGGATTGGCTTTCTCCCAGTCCTCGCGCGCCTTGGCGATGCGTGCGTCCAGCGCGGCCTGGGTTTCCTCGATCCGCTTGCCGTTCTCGAGGCGGGTGCCGGCCAGCGGCAGCACTTCCTCGCTCTCGATCGTGGCCACGCGGTCGTCCACGCGGGAGACGGCATAGATCTGCTTCGCGAAGACGTCCTCGACCGCGGCGCGTTCGCCGCTGCCGTCGGCCAGGGCCTCGCGCAGGTCGGCCACGCTCGGGTGGCGGAACTTCCAGCGGCGGTAGTATTCCTTGAAGCCGCGTTCCATCGCCTCGCGCCCGATGCGCTCCTCGAGGTCGCGCATCACCAGTGCGGTACGGGTGTAGACCGGCCCGATGCCCTGCAGGCGCTGCCAGGCATTCTGGCCGGGAGCGTCGGCGGGCTGGTCGCGCGGGCTGGTGGCGCGCGTGATGTCGAAGGGGGCGAAGACCGGGTCGATGCCGATGCGCTTGAAGAAGGCCGGCATCGGGTGGGCCTGCTGGCCGCGCTCGCGCAGCATGCGGCCATCCCAGTACTCGTTCAGGCCCTCGTCCAGCATCGGCTCTTCGAACTCGTTGCTGGCCAGGATGCCGTAGAAGTAGCCGTGGCCGAACTCGTGGATGGTCACGACCTCGAGCAGGTACTCGTCGAGCGAGTTCTTCGCCACCTCGGCGTGGCCGGATGCCGTGATGAAGGTCGGGTATTCCATCCCGCCCGCTTCCTCCGCGTTGTAGGGTGGGATCACCACCGTCAGCGTGCGGTAGGGGTAGGGGCCAAGGGTGCGCGAGAAGTAGGTCAGCGAATCCTTGGCCGCCTTCATGGCCGGCTTGGCGCTGGCCTCGTATTCGGGCGGGAAGAGCACCTGCACCGTCACGGTCGGGCTTCCCGGGCCGGTCCAGGTCTCGACCAGGGGAGGGGCGGAGCGCTTGTCGGCGGTCCAGGCGAAATCGTGCACGTCATGCTGCACGTAGCGATGCGTGACCATGCCGTTCTTTTCGTTTGGAGCGCCCTGCAGCTCGCCGGTCGCGCCCACGGTGTAGGCTTTCGGGACCGTCAGGCTGACGTCGTAGCTGCCGAAGTCGGCGTAGAACTCGGACTCCATGTGGAATTCGTGGGCGTTCCAGCGTGGCGCGGTGGCGCCACGTTCGCCGGGCAGTTCCAGCACGGCGATCTTGGGGAACCACTGGGCCACCAGGTGGAAGCTGCCGAAGTAACCGGTGCGCGCGATCACGCGCGGCAGCTGGGTCTGGAAATCGATGTCGAGGGTCGTGCTGGCGCCGGGCGCCACCGCTTCCGGCAGGTCGAAGCGGGCCACGGTATGGTCGGTGGCCGGGCCGCCGTCGGGCTGGACGAAGCGCCACGGCACGCTTGCCGCGCCCTGGCGCACGCTGCCCAAGGCGATGTGGCCCCATTCGCCGTCCTTGATGTCGACGCCGCTGCGGAAGCCTTCGCCGCGGTGGCGCTGCTCGGTGAAGAAGGTGCTGCCTGCGCCTTCGAAGGCATTCATGTAGAGGTGCACGTAGACGCTGCGCACCGGCACTGCGCTGCGGTTGCGCCAGGTGAGGGCCTGCCGGCCCTTGATCAGGTGCTTGTCCGGGTCGAGCGTGGCTTCGATGCGGTAGCTGACCACGCGGTCCGACAAGGTGGCATGGTCGCCGGTGCGCACGCCGCCCCAGGCGGTGGGCGCGCTGGGGATGGTGACGGCGGCGGCGCCGGGCGCGGCCAGCGCGATGCCGTCCAGCGAGGGCGTGGGGACGGGTGGAGGCGCGTCGGCCTGGGCCAGCCAGGCGACAGCGCCGCCGGCCGCGAGCAAGGCGGCGGCGAGCACCGCGCGCAGCGTGCTCCGTGCTTGAATATGCATGCAGGACTCCCTGTTATGACAATGTGTTGTTGTTTGAATGCGAATATAGCCAGAAGAGCAAAAAAACACCATGCACATGCGATAGAACGCAAGATTCGGGGTACGGCGCGCAAAAAACGCGACAAGGCTTGTCAGGTTATAATCGCCGCCGTTCTGGTGCCCGCGCAGGCGATCCGTCTGCGCAGTTAAACGGGAAACACGAGGCAAAGGCGCTGCGCGCCCGCGCCGAGGTGTGCTGCCCCCGCAACGGTCAACAAGCGCCACCGCCTGATGGAAACCCTGTCCGGCCAGGTGGCAGGCTGTCTCGATAACCACTGTGCATTGCATAGGAAGGTGGGACAGTCCGTCTTGCAAGCCCGGATACCGGCCAGGACAGGGGGAAGCGCGCATGCGGCAGGGCCGGTGCTGCGTCTTCCGTTGACTCCGGTGTGCGGGGACGCAGGCCGGTGCTTTTACCGAGAACATCCACAATGAATTTTGCTGCCTTCCCAAGCAGCGCGCCGGCCATCAAGCCGCTCGCGCTGGCCTGCGCCTTTTCCCTCTCCATCCTCGCCGCGAACGCCTTCGCCCAGGACACGGCCGTGCCCGAGATCGTCGTCACCGGCGCGCGCTTCCCCGCGCAGGTCTCGCTCGCGCCGATCGGCGCCACCGTCATCACGGCGGAAGACATCCGCCGCGCCGGCGCCTCGGACGTGAATGCCGCGATCCGCAAGATCGGCGGCGTGTTCGGCCGCCAGAGCCTGGACGGCTCGCCCGACTTCGCCCTCGACCTGCGCGGCTTCGGTTCCAACAGCAGCCAGAACATGGTGGTGCTGGTCGACGGCGTGCGCCTGAACGAGAACGAGCTGGCCGGCCCGGTACTGTCCTCGATTCCCGTGGACACGGTCGAGCGCATCGAGATCCAGCGCGGCGGCAGCAGCGTGCTGTACGGCGAAGGCGCGACCGGCGGCGTGATCAACATCATCACCAGGCGCGGCACGCAAGCCGGCTACCACGGCTCCGTGGTGCTGGAAGCCGGCCGCTTCGACCAGTACGATGCGCGCGCCTCGGTACGCCACGGCGAAGGCCCGCTGTCCTTCGACCTGGCCGCGGCGCGCCAGGGCACCGACAACTACCGTGACAACAACGCATTCCGCCAGAAGACCTTCAGCGGCGGCTTCCAGTGGGCCGCGAACGGCGCCCGCATGGGCCTGCGTGTCGAGAGCGCGCGCCAGGACATGCGCTTCCCGGGTTCGCTGAGCATGGAACAGTTCGAAGCCAACCCGCGCCAGACCCTGACCCCGAATGACTTCGGCAGCTACGCCAGCGACCGCGTGACGGTCTTCGCCGAGAAGCGCGTCGACAACGTGGAATTCGCGGCCGAGCTGGCCCACCGCGAGCGCAAGGTCGAATCGACCTACGACTTCGGCGGCTTCCTCTCAGCCGCGACCTACGACACCCGCCACACCCAGTTCTCGCCGCGCATGCGCCACAGCGCGAACCTGGGCGCCGGCCTGAACGAATTCGTCGCCGGCGTCGACCTGAGCCGCTGGGAGCGTGCCACCAGCCTCGGTTCGGATGCGCGCCAGACCTCGGAAGCCTACTACCTGCGCGACGAGATGCGCTTTGCCGGCGCCGCCAACGCGCGCCTGGCGCTGGGCGCCCGCCACGAGCGCTTCGAGAAGAAAGAGATGAACGCCGCGCTGGCGGTGCCGACCGGCACCCAGACGGTGAACGCCTGGAGCGCGGAAGGCAGTGTCGACGTGGCCGCAGGCGTCACCGTGCACGCCAAGGCCGGCCGCAGCTACCGCCTGCCGAACGCCGACGAGAACGGCTACCGTTCCAGCACCGGCCTGCTCGACGTCCAGACCTCGCGCGACCTCGAGCTGGGCGTGACCGCCGGCACGGAGGCCCGCCGCATCGCCGCGCGCCTGTTCCGCCACCGCCTGAAGAACGAGATCTTCTACGATCCGACCCTGGGCGGCTGGGGCGCCAACACCAACCTCGACCCGACTCGCCGCCAGGGCCTGGAAGTCGAAGGCCAGATGGCGATCGGCCAGGCGCTGCGCCTCACCGGCCAGTGGCAGCGCGTCGATGCCGAATTCACCGATGGTCCCAACGCGGGCCGAGAGATGGTGCTGGTGCCGAAGAACGTCGTGACCGCGCGCCTGGCCTGGGTGGCCGCCGGCCCGCACAGCGCCGACATCGGCGCCCAGTGGGTCGACCGCCAGCGCTACGGCAACGACTTCAGCAACAGCTGCAGCACGCGCATGCCGTCCTTCACGACCATCGATGCCCGTTACGCCTACCGCACCGGCCCATGGGAAGTCGCCGTCAGCGGCCTGAACCTGGCCGACCGCCAGTACTTCAGCAATGCCTTCGGCTGCCGTTCGGGCATCTATCCGAGCGATGGCCGCCAGCTGAAGCTGGCGCTGCGCTACGACTTCTGATGCGCAGCCTGACGCGCTTTGTTGCCGTGCTGCTGGCGTCGCTGACGCTGGCGGCCCAGGCCGCGCCCGTCACCGTGGTGGACGACGCGGGCCGCCGCGTGACGGTCAAGCAGCCGGCGCAGCGCGTCATTTCGATGGCGCCGCACGCCACCGAGCTGCTGTTCGCAGCCGGCGGCGGCGCGCGCGTCGTCGGGGCGATGAACTACAGCGACTACCCGGAAGCGGCGAAGACCATCCCGCTGGTGGGCAGCAACAGCCAGATCGACATGGAACGGGTGCTGGCCCTCAAGCCCGACCTGATCGTGGTCTGGCATACCGGGAACACGGCGCGCCAGATCGCCCAGATCGAGAGCCTGGGCGTGCCGGTCTTCCACAGCGAGCCGCGCCGCCTGGCGCAGGTCGCGGACAATATCGAGCGCCTGGGGCAGTTGCTGGGCACCCTGCAGGCTGCGCAGGCAGCGGCCGGAGCCTACCGGGCGAAACTGTCTGGTCTGGAGGCGCGCTATGGCAAGCGTCCGCCCGTCACGGTCTTCTACCAGATCTGGGACCAGCCCCTGTACACGCTCAACGACGCCCAGATCGCCAGCGATGCGATCCGCGTCTGCGGCGGGCGCAACGTGTTCGGCGGCCTGAAGGTGGTCGCGCCGGAAGTCAGCCTGGAGGCGGTGATCGCGGCCGATCCGGAGGCGATCATGGCGGGCAAGCGCTACGACCCCGCCAATCCGGGCCTGAAGCTGTGGGAACCCTATCGCAGCATGACGGCAGTGAAACGGGGCAACCTGTTGACGGTCGATGGCGAATTGCTGACCCGTCCGGGCCCGCGGACCGTGGAGGGCGCCGGCGCCCTGTGCCAGGCCCTGGACGCGGTGCGGCAGCGCCGGCCGAAGTGAGTTCGCTTGCCAAACCGGCATCCCTTGCCCGTAAGCCCAGGTTAATTCCGTAAGCAAATGCAAAAAACGCCGCTCTCCCCGGAAGGAGAGGCGAAAAAGTGGTAATCTGCCCGCGTTTGCTCAATCAACTGTGGAAGGAAACCCATGCGTTCTCTGCGTTTTGCCCTCATCGCCGCCACCCTGGCCGCCAGCACCGCTTTCGCGTCGCCGACCGCCCCGGTCAACGGCGCCGATTACATCACGCTGGCACAGCCGCAGCCGACGCAGGCGACGGGCAAGAAAGTCGAGGTCATCGAATTCTTCGCTTACCACTGCCCGGCATGTAACTTCCTCGAGCCGACGCTGAACCAGTGGATCAAGAAGCAGGGCGACAACATCGTCATGCGCCGCGTCCACCTGCCGTTCCAGGGTCCGGCCGATCCGGAAGCCCACCTGTTCCTGACCCTCGAAGCGATGGGCAAGCTGGAGGAATACCATCCGCGCATCTTCCAGGCCGTGCACGTGCAGCGCCAGCGCCTGCTGAAGGATGACGCCATCATCGAGTGGGCGGTGAAGAACGGCCTGGACCGCGCCAAGTTCATGGAAACCTGGAACTCCTTCGGCGTGACCACCAAGCTGCGCCGCCTGGGCCAGCTGCAGGCCAACTACAAGGTCACCGGCACCCCGACCATCATCATCGACGGCAAGTACGTGGTGTCGCCGACCCAGGTCATGGAAGCCAACAAGATCCGCGACAACAACCAGCTGCTGCAGGCCACCACCCAGGTGATGGATGCACTCGTCAAGAAGGCTGCTGCCACGAAATGAGCAAGGACGTCGAACGCGAAGTCCTCAAGATGTACGATGGGTCCCGGCCCAACGAGGACGACCTGTTTGAAACCAGCAATGTGAACCACATTGCGTGGGGGCTGGCGGTCTTCTTCGCCGGCCTCGCGATCTGGCTCGCCATCGCCCTGGTGAATGCCGAGAACCAGCGCTACGCCCTGATGACGAATAAATGCCCCGATCCGCTCTTCAAGGGCGGCATCGACAAGGCATGCCTCGTGACCGTGCGCTCGCGCGACCACTGGTGGGAACACCTGTGGTACGGCTTCACGCACGTACGCGTCACTCCCGAACACCGCGACCGCTGAACGTTCGCGGGTCTCGCCTCCGTCTTATGCCTGGCGCTGGCCCTGCGGGGTCAGCGCTTTTCTCTCTTCCAGCGACAACACCTGCACCGGCTTCACCGGCTCGCCCGTTTGCGCCTTGAAAAACGGATTGTCGCGGTAGCCGCCCGTCAGGCGCGCCTTCACGATCATGGTGCCGACCTTGCCGACGACCCAGGCTGTGGCCAGCCCGCTCGACGTTACCGGCGCGGTGGCGGACTTCGTGTTGACCCGGCAGCGCAGGGCGCCCAGCTCACGGTCGAGCTCCTCGTCCGACGCATCCAGGCAGTCACGCACCAGGCCGACATAGGCGGTGGTCTGCTCGCGCGGCGTATTGCCGATCGGGGTGCGGCAGCAGCTCGCATACCAGCGGTAGATCCCTTTCGGGCTGAGCGACATGCAGGCCAGGTGTTCGAGTCCCGCCTCGAAGCGCAGGGCGGCCGGCAGGGTGGCGGCAACCTCGGTGCCGCCCGCCGAGTCCAGCACGTCCGTTCCCAGGAAGTGGCCGTAGGCCTGGCAGTCCTTGCAATAGCAGACGGCGCGCGCGGTTACGCGTTCTGTATCGACCTGGCCGCGCAGCTTGCCGCAGCGGCAGCGTAAATTCAGCGTCATGATTGGCCTCCCATGTCCATGACGAGAGTGTAATGCTCGACGGTCGGGAAGGGGTCATAGAAATGGTGGAGCAACGCTTTCCATTCCTGGTAGCCGCTTGAACCGCGAAAGCCCACGGTGTGGTCTTCCAGCGTGTCCCAGTTCACCAGCAGCACGTAGCGGTTGCCGCGCTCCAGGCAGCGCTGCAGCTGGTGGGAGCGGTAGCCGGGCATGCCGGCAATGATGGCCGAGGCCTGGCGGAAGGCTGCTTCGAAGGCGTCTTCCTGGCCGGGACGCACGTCGAGGGTGGCGACTTCGAGGATCATTGCGCCGCCTTGCCGGCCAGCGCGCCGGCGGGTGGGGCAATGCGGCTCGGCGGCAGGATGATGGTGTTGCGGCCGGCGCCCGGACGGTCTTCGCCGCTGGGCGTATTGCGCATCACGTAGAACTCCTTGCGGCTGTCGTAGGCGATGTACTCGCCGCGCGCCTCTTCGGGCAGGCGGTCGTTCGCGGTGCGGCGGATCGTCGCGCCCGAGAACAGCTTGACCGTGGCCGCGCGCTCGTCATACTCGACGCGGTCGGCCTCGCCTTCGATCCAGCGCTCGCCCGGCCCGTCGGCCTTCTGGCGGAAGCGCACTTTGTTGCCCGCGCCGGCCGCGAGCCAGGCGCGCTGGTAGCCGTCCGGCGAGCGCTCGACGCGGCCGCTGTCCGCTTCGATTCTCAATGTGCCGCGCGTGATGACGACGCCGCCCTTCACCGTCATGATGCCGGTGACGCCATCGGCCTCGCAGGCGCGGCAGCTGATTTCCGTCGGTTTGAAGGCGTCGGCTTTTTCGGCCTGCGCCAGTGGGGCCATGCAGAGCAGCAGGGCCGGGAGCAGGGCAGTAGAACGCTTCATGCTTGTTTTCCTCAATGAGTGAATCATGCTGGCAGGGTGATGACGAAGCGCGCGCCGCCCAGCGGCGAGCCGTCGACGCGCACCGTGCCGCCATGCAGGGCGACGGCCTTGCGGGTGATCGACAGGCCGAGGCCGAAACCGCCGGTGGCGCGGTCGCGGCTGCGGTCGAGCCGGTAGAAGGGTTCGAAGACCTTGTCGCGCTCGTCGACGGGAATGCCGGGGCCGTCGTCGTCGACCACGATCTCGACCGCGCTCCTGCTGCGGCTGGCCGACAGCAGGATGCGGCCGGTGGCGTATTTCTGGGCATTGCGCAGCAGGTTGCAGACGGCGCGCGCCAGCAGGCGTGGATCAAGCTCCAGCTCTCCCAGATCGTCGGCGAGGCTGCAGTCGAGCGCCAGCGGGGAGGGGGGCAGCATCTGCGTGCACTCGCGCAGCAGCGGGGCCAGTTCCGCCGGCGCGGCCTGCAGGTTGCGGGCGCTGTCGAGTTTGCTCATGTCCAGCAACTCGTTGACCAAGGCGTTCAGCTCGCGCAGGTCGCCTTCCATGGCCTTGACGCGCTTGCTCAGGTCCAGGTCCTTGGCGCGGGCGTCGAGCAGCTCGAGCCCGAATTCCAGGCGCGCGATCGGGGTGCGCAATTCGTGCGAGACCGAATGCAGCAGGCTTTTCTGGGCTTCCAGCAGGTCTTCGATGCGGTCGGCCATGTGGTTGATGCGCTCGGCCAGCGGGTAGGCGGTGTCGGAGGGCTTCATCTGGGCGCGCGCGGTCAGCTTGCCGCTGCCGAATTCGTCGGCCACCCGCGACAGCGCCTGCAGGCCCTGCCAGTGCGCGCGCGACCACAGCGCGATCGGCACCAAGAGCGCCACCGCCACGATCACGTAGCGCAGCGCCTCCATCTTGAGGGCTTGGTCGATGTCGATCGGCAGGTTCTGTGCATGCAGCACTTCTTCGTGGCTGCCGATGTAGCGCTCGCCCTCCAGGTCGACGCGGCGCCAGAAGCTGCGGTTGGCGGGGTCGAGCACGATCTCGCCGCGGTCGAGGGCAGCCCGGCGCCCGCTCGCCAGCGCGGCGCGCACGTCCGCCAGCGGCACCAGGTCGTAGCGCACATTGGACACCACGCGCACATTGTTCAGGCGGGTGAGCCATTCGTCGCTCGGCGCCTTGTCGACGTACTGTTCCAGCAGGAAGATCTGGGCCGCCGCCTGGCGCCGTGCGATGTCGTCGAGCGGGTCGCCGAAGAGGCGGCTGAACGCGAAGTAGATCACGAAGGTTGCCCCTGTGATCGACAGCATGACCAGCACGAAGAAGCGGAAGAAGATCCGGTTCACATGCCCATCCTGCATAACTCGCGGTTACGTACAACGCAATACATGGTTTCTCCTTGGCGGCATTGTATAGGAGCAAGGATGGCAATGCGCATTTCCAGATGGCTGCCCTGACGAAGAGAGAGGCCTTACAAATTGATGACAATTCCTCGACAAGTCGAGGGGGAATGCAAGTGGGGTAAGTCTTACCATGCATCTACATCAGGTTTATCTGGTTTTCCGTTTGCCCGCCTGATATGCGAGTGTCGGCGGGTTTTTTTATTCCCAAGGAAACGACCGGCGTCGAGACCGCCGGGGAGGCTTAAGTGGAGAAGAACAATATGAGCATGGTTGGACGCGTTCTGTTGGCGACCTTCGTGGGCGCTTCCCTGGCAGCTTGTGGCGGCGGCGGTGGCGATGGCGCCACCGTCATGAAGAACCAGCAGGCCGGGCAGGGCATCACCGTCGGTGAACCCAATGGCGGCGTGCCGGTCGTTTCCGAGTACATCAAGCTGGCCCAGGAGTCTTCCTGCGCCGATTCCCGCAACAATCTCTACCTGGTCGACGACAAGTACGTGTTCTGGGACCGCGCCGGCCAGTGCGCCGACGCCTCTTATGCCCAGACGCTGATGGGCGCCAACCCGCAGGCCGTGCTGTGCCAGTCGGGCGACACCATCGCCGGCCCGCGCACCGTGTGCACCGACGAGTCGGCGCGCGGCCTGTTCGACACCATGCTGAAGAACCTCGACAAGGCCGACCTCGGCCTGGGCGCCGGCCACAAGGTCGAGGCGATTACCTTCCTGCCGCAGTCGGGCACTGCGATCCCCTTCGCGCCGGTCGTGAACGACGGTTTCTCGAACATCACCGCGCCGCGCCAGGTCGTGGTCAAGGACGCGGCAAGCTGGGCCACCCTGTGGGCCGAGCACAGCAAGACCCGCATCGCCGCGCCGGGCGTCGATTTCTCGCGCAATATGGTCGTGGCCGTGTTCTCGGGCCACGTCTCGAGCGGCTGCAAGACCACCTCGATCGTGAAGGTCGTCTCGCGCGAGGGCAAGATGGTCGTCGAATACCAGGAACGCGACATCACCACGGTGGCGGTCTGCCTGCCGGTGGTCAGCCAGCCGATGCAGGCGGTCAGCGTGCCGCGCATCGACGCCAAGGTCGAATTCCTGAAGGTGCCGGCCGAAGAGACGGCCTACCGCACCATCGACCAGGATACCCAGTCGGGCGTGCGCACCGAACGCAACGTGGTCATCCGCGACGGCGCCGCCTGGGCGGCGCTGTGGACCGAGCACGCGGGCGCCGACAAGGTGATCCCCGACATCGATTTCAACAAGGAGATGGTGATTGGCGTCTTCGCCGGCGGCCTGCCGAGCGGCTGCCATTCGAGCGGCATCGAGAGCATCCGCTATGCCGACGGCAAGCTGAACGTGGTCCGCGTGGACACCTTGCCCCAGCCGGGCATCGTGTGCACCACCATGATGCTCTATCCGGGACAGCTGGTCGCCGTCGAGCGCAGCGACCTCCCAGTGGAGTTCACCAAGCAAACTCGTACCCGAAAGTAACAATTGCTCAGTTGCCGGCGAGCTCGACGTAGAATATCGGCTCGCCGAACTCCGATTGTGACAAGATGAACAAGCTTTTCGCCCTGGTCCTGGCTGTCTCGGGCAGCGCCGCAAGCGCACAGACGCCGACCACCAACCCGATGCCCGACGGCAGCCGCGATATGTATGCGGGGCTGGGCGTCGTGTCGGCGCCTCGCTACGAGGGGGCGGATGGCAGCCGGACGCGCGCCTTGCCGGTTCTCCAGGTCCAGTGGAGCAACGGCGTCTTCGTCTCCGGCATGAGCGCCGGCATGCACCTGTCGCAGCAGCCGCTGGTCGAGTTCGGCCCGCTGCTGAACCTGCACCCGCGCCGCAACGAGTCGGGTACTGGCGGCAAGATCGGCGAGGTCACGGCCGGCACCAGCTTCACGCCGGGGCCGGTGATGCAGCGCATGAGCAGCAACCGCCTGTCCGGCATGGAAGAGATCAAGCTGCGTCCGGAAGTCGGCGGCTTCTTCAACGTCTACCTGGCGCCCGAATGGCGCCTGACCAGCAGCGTCCTGGGCGGCGCCGGCAACGACCGCAACGGCGTGCGCGCCGAGCTCGGCATCCAGCGCCTGGCGGTCGAGATCGCGCAGCACCATACCGTCTCGGTGTCGGCCGGCTTCACCTTTGTGAACAGCGCCTACAATCGCGCCTATTTCGGCGTCAGCCCCGCTGAGTCGGCCTCGAGCGGCCACCCCGCCTACCGCCCGGATGGCGGCCTGAAGGACATGCACATCGGCGCCCGCTGGAACTGGGCGCTGTCGCCTTCGTGGATACTGACTTCGTCGGTGCAGGCCTCGCGCCTGGTCAACGACGCCCGCCGCAGCCCGCTCGTCGAGCGGCCCAATAACGTGACGGTTTCGACCGCCTTCGCCTACCGGTTCTGATGATGCGCGCCGCCCACATCACCGCATGCGTCTGCCTCCTGTCCACGGCGAATCTGGCCGTGGCGCAGGCGCTCGCGCCTGCCGGCGAGTGGGTCAGCTACCGCGACGCCTACCGCGCGATGGTGGTGTTCGAAAAGTACGGCGGCGCCAAGAACCTGCTGCAGCACCACCTGCAACTGCTGCCCCGCGAGAAGGGCGTGCTGGGCGATGGCCTGCAGCTGGCCATCGCCGGCAAGACCGTGCAGACCAGCCTGGCCCTCGACCCGCTCGGCCGCGCCACGCTGCCGCTGCTGAAAGCGGCCTACGACGAGAACGCGGTCCTGTCGCCGAGCCGCCGCATCGGCGCCTTCGCACTGCGCTCGCGCGTCTCGATCGCGCCGCAGGCCGACAACAGCTACGACGTGTCCGACCTGCGCGCCGCCTGCGAGCAGGCCCTGGGCTTCGCCCGCCACGTCGACGCCACGGCGCGCTCGCGCCAGTGCGTGGGCGTGCGCATGGTGTTCCCGAAGAAGGGCGTGGATGTGTCGGTGCGATTGCGGATGGCGAACGGAGCGGAGCAGCCCCTGGCGGTGACGCCGTATGCGGGGGAGGTCGATACGGATTTCCCGAGCGTGAGCTATCGCTTCGGGCCGCAGCAGGCGCGGGTGATTACCTATAGCGCGCCGCTGGCGATTGTCCCGCTGTTCGAATAATCGCGTACGGGCTGATCCCGCATGGTTTGAACGCGCGGACGGGGGACCCGTCCACCCTACCTAGTTCCAGGCCGACGGCGAGAACAGATAGCCTTCGCCCCACACCGTCTTGATCTTCTCCGACTCCGCATCGTCGAACTTGCGGCGCAGCTTCGAGATGCAGTTGTCGATGCTGCGGTCCAGGCCATCGAACTCGATCCCGCGCATCTTCTTGAGCAGGGCGTCGCGCGACAGCACGCGGCCGGCCGCCTCGGCCAGCACCAGCAGCAGCTTGTACTCGGTATTCGACAGCACGCAGGGTTCGCCGCGCCAGCTCACGCTGCGGTCGCTGGTCACGATGCGCAGCGAGCCGAATTGCAGCACGCGGGAATCGGCGCCGCCCTTGGCCTGGGTGCGGCGCATCAGGGCGCGCAGGCGCGCCAGCAGCACGCGCGGCTGCACCGGCTTGTTGACGAAATCGTCGGCGCCCTGTTCCAGGCCCGAGACTTCGTCGTAGGAATCCTCGCGCGCCGTCAGGATCAGGATCGGCACTTCGGACACTTCGCGGATCTGGCGGCACACCACCATGCCGTCCAGCCCCGGCAGCATCAGGTCGAGCACCACGACGTCGGGGGACAGGGCCTTGAAGCGCTCCAGTGCGGCATCGCCGCGGCTGACCAGGTCGACCGCGAACTCGTAGCCGGACAGGTATTCGGTGACGAGTTCCGCCAAACGCGCATCGTCTTCCACCAACATCACTCGGTACATGCTTTTTTCTCCTTGGTCGGCATTGTATAAGACCAACTACGGAAAAAGATAACCTCCACAGTGGGGTGACATTCCATTACATTTCGAGACAACTCTGGTCCAGGGAGGGTCGCGATGGCGCAGGAACTTCTTCGCGCGGCGAGGGTGGACGCGCGCGAAGGCCTGTCGGAAAGCGGGGCGGTAGGGGGGAGTGTACGTGCGGCATCCCTGATGCGCAAGCTGTTGTCAAATCTTCTTCTTGCCGATGTCGCAATCCGTTCGTTACGGTGTAGAGTAGTAGTTGCTCAACGCCAAACAGAGGAGAACCGGATGAGTCTTGCATGCCGCCCGCTCGGGCTGTCCCTGATCGCCACCCTGCTCGCCACCGCGCCCATGGCGCTGGCCCAGGAGACCGTCGCGCCGCCCGCCGCCATGGTGCTGGAAAACGTGCCGCCCGTGAGCGCCGCCCTGGCCGCCCAGGTGGCCAGGTACAACGAATTCAAGCCGACGTCCTATGCGGGCTGGCACCCGACCAAGCTGGAAATGATCGTCTCGCGGCGTCACCAGAACACGCCGCAGCTGTTCCGCGTGGCCAAGCCCGGCGCGCCGCTGGAACTCCTGACCGACTATCCGGAACCGGTGCGCGGCGCCCAGTACGAACCGAAGAATGGCCGCTACTACGTGTTCAGCCGCGACAGCGGCGGCAACGAGGTGTTCCGCGCCTACCGCCGCGAAGTGGGCGCCAAGGGCGGCGACGCGCTGCCGGTCACGCCGGACAACCGCCGCGTGCAGGATACCGCCTGGGCCTTTACCAGCAACAAGCTGCTCTATGTGACCGTGCCAGTGGGCCGCCAGGGCTCGAACGACAAGATCGAGTCGACCATCAGCATCGTCGACCCGAGCCAGCCCGAGCAGGTGCGCGTGCTGGCAGAGCTGCCGGGCGGCGGCTGGGGCGGCTTCGCCTTCTCGCATGACGACAAGCAGCTGGTCTACAGCGAGTACGTGTCGGCCAATGAAAGCTATCTGTGGCTGATGGATGTCGCGAGCGGCAAGAGCCGCCGCATCACGGAGAAGAACGGCAATGAAACCGTTTCCTACGGCAGCGCCGTGTTCTCGCACGACGGCAAGGGCCTGTACACGACCACCGACCGGGGTTCCGAATTCGCCCGCCTGACCTATATCGACCTGGCCACCGGAAAGCATACGGCGCTCACCCCGGACATCAACTGGGACATCGATGCGATGGACCTCTCGCACGACGGCAAGCTGCTGGCTTTCGTCGCGAACGAGGACGGCAGCAGCGTGCTGCGCATCATGCGGACCAGCGATCGCAAGCTGGTGGCCAGCCCGAAGCTGCCGGTCGGCGTGGTCGGCCGCATCGAATGGCACCGCGACAGCCGCCACCTGGCCCTGTCGCTGTCCTCGGCGCGCAGCCCTTCGGACGTGTACAGCGTGGATGCGAAGACCAATGCGGTGACGCGCTGGACCAAGCACGAGAAGATGGACGTCGACATGGACAAATTCGTCGAACCTTCGCTGGTGCGCTGGAAGTCCTTCGACAATCGCAGCATCTCGGGCTTCGTCTACCGTCCGCTCGCGAGCAAGTTCCCGGGCAAGCGGCCTGTGGTGATCAACATCCACGGCGGTCCGGAAGGGCAGTCGACGCCTGGCTTCCTGGGACGGAACAACTACTACACGGATGAGATGGGCTTGACCGTCATCTATCCGAACGTGCGCGGTTCGACCGGCTATGGCAAGACCTTCCTGAAGCTGGACAATGGCAAGCTGCGCGAAGACTCGGTGAAGGACATCGGCGCGCTGCTCGACTGGATCGCGACCCAGCCTGACATGGACGCCTCGCGCGTGGCGGTGGTGGGTGGCTCCTATGGCGGCTACATGACCCTGGCCGTGTCGACCATGTACGCAGACCGCATCGCGGCCGCCATCGACATCGTCGGCATCTCCAACTTCGTGACCTTCCTCGAACGCACCGAAAGCTACCGCCGCGACCTGCGCCGCGTGGAGTACGGCGACGAGCGCGACCCCGACATGCGCAAGTGGATGGAAGCCACGGCGCCGGCCAACAATGCGTCGAAGATCAAGAAGCCGCTGTTCGTCGTGCAGGGCAAGAACGACCCGCGCGTGCCCTGGCAGGAAGCTGACCAGATCGTCGCGACCGTGAAGAAGAACGGCACGCCGGTGTGGTACATGACGGCCAATGACGAGGGCCACGGCTTCGGCAAGAAGGCGAATGCCGATTACCTGTTTTATTCGGGGATCGACTTCTTCAATACTTACCTGCTCAAGTAGAGCAGGCGGGTTTTCGTAGGGTGGGCGGCTATGCCGCCCACGCGGTCAACCAGTCCGTGAACAGTCGTCACGTCTGCTCAAATTTGGTTTAACCGCGTGGGCGGGAGACCCGCCCACCCTACGAAACCAGATACTCAGCGATGGCCTTGCCCACATCCGTGGTACTGGCATTCCCACCCATATCCGGCGTACGCGGCCCGTTCACGAGCACATGCTCCATCGCCCGCACCAGCGCATCGTGGGCCTCTTTGTATCCCAGGAACTCCAGCATCATCGCCCCCGACCAGATCATGGCCACCGGGTTGGCGATGTTCTTCCCATAGATGTCCGGCGCCGAGCCGTGCACCGGTTCGAAGAGCGAGGGGAAAGTCCGCTCCGGATTCAGGTTGGCCGAGGGCGCAATCCCGATCGTGCCCGTGCAGGCCGGCCCCAGGTCCGACAGGATGTCGCCGAACAGGTTCGAGGCCACCACCACGTCGAAGCGCTCCGGCGAGAGCACGAAGCGCGCGGCCAGGATGTCGACGTGGTATTTGTCCCAGCGGACCTCGGGATAGGATTCACCCATGGCCGCGACGCGCTCGTCCCAATAGGGCATGGAGATCGCGATGCCGTTCGACTTGGTGGCGGCGGTCAGGTGCTTCTTCGGACGGCGCTGGGCCAGCTCGAAGGCATATTTCAGGATGCGGTCGGTGCCGTGGCGGGTGAAAATGGCTTCCTGCAGCACCAGCTCGCGCTCGGTGCCTTCGAACATGCGGCCGCCCACCGCGGAATACTCGCCCTCGGTGTTCTCGCGCACCACGTAGAAGTCGATGTCGCCCGGCTTCTTGTTCGCGAGCGGGCAGGGCACGCCCGGCATCAGGCGCACGGGGCGCAGGTTCACGTACTGGTCGAACTCGCGGCGGAATTTGAGCAGGGAGCCCCACAGCGAAATGTGGTCGGGCACCGTATCGGGCCAGCCGACCGCGCCGAAGAAGATCGCCTCGCAACCGTCGAGCTGCTGTTTCCAGTTGTCCGGCATCATCTTGCCGTGCTGGAGGTAGTAGTCGCAGCTGGCCCATTCGAAGTGGGCGAATTCGAGGGCGACGCCGAACTTGTCGGCCGCCGCCTGCACGGCGCGCAGGCCTTCCGGCATGACTTCCTTGCCGATGCCGTCCCCGGCGATGACGGCGATCTTGTGGGTCTTCATGGTGGTCTCCGATGTTGAATGCACATCAGGGTAACAAGAAAACGCCGCGTTTATAATCCCTTGTATTGTGGCTTCATGGAACACGGATCGTGAATAATGTCGAGAACAGCGATCTGCGGGTCTTCGTCACGGTCGTCCGCAAGGGCAGCTTCAGCGCCGCGGCCACCGAGCTGGCCATGTCGCCGGCCTTTGTCAGCAAGCGCGTCGGCATCCTGGAAGAGAACCTGGGCGTGCAGCTCTTCGAGCGCAGCACGCGGCGCGTGGTGATCACGGACGACGGGGAGCAGGTCTATGGCCGCGCCCAGCGCATCCTCGAGCAGCTGGACGACATGGTGGACGAGCTGCAGCAGCGCCACAGCGAACCGGCCGGGCGCCTGCGCATCTGCAGCAGCTTCGGCTTTGGCCGCAAGGTGGTGGCGCCGGTGATCGCGCAGCTGGCGGCCAGCCACCCGAAGCTGCAGATCCGCTTCGAGGTCTTCGACCGCCTGGTGGACACGGTGGCGGAAGGTTTCGACCTGGACGTGCGCATCGGCGACGACATCCACCCGCAAATGGTGGCGAGGAAGCTCATGGACAACCACCGCATCCTGTGCGCAGCGCCCGCCTACCTGGCACGCCACGGCACGCCTAAGGTGCTGGCCGACCTGGCCGGCCACCAGTGCCTGGCGATCAAGGAGCGCGACCACCCCCTCGGCACCTGGCGCCTGCATGGCCGCCATGGCGAAGAGACGGTGCGGGTGTCGGGCGCGCTGTCGACCAACCACGGCGAGATCGCGCTGCGCTGGGCGGAGGAGGGGGCGGGCATCGTGCTGCGTTCGCAGTGGGATGCGCGGGCTTATTTGCAGTCCGGCGCGCTGGTGCAGCTGCTGCCCGAGTACACGCAGCCGGCGAATGTGTGGGCGGTGTATCCGCAGAGGCTGGCCGGCTCGGGCCGGGTGCGGGTGTGCGTGGAGTTCCTGCGCCGGCACCTGGCCCGGGTCGGCCTGGGTTCATGACAGGAAAATCCCGTTTCATCCCATTTCCCTGAGCCCGGCGCAAATCGCGGCTACAGTGGACTTCCCGAATCAGAAGAAAGAGACCGCACATGAGATCGACCTTGCTCGGCCTGCTGGCCGCCCTGGCGCTGGCTGCCGGCCCCGCCCACGCCATCGACGCCACCGGCCACTGGAAAGGCCGCATCGCCAACTCCCTGAACGTGTTCCTCGAATTCGGCAAGGCGCAGGACGGCAAGTGGGAAGGCACCATCACCGTGCCGCAGCAGTCCATGAAGGCCAGGGTGGACCAGCTGGAGGTCGGCGAAGAGAGCATCGCTTTCAGGCTGCTGACCCTGAACGCCGGCTTCACCGCGCGCTGGAGCGAAGAAGACAAGGCCTGGGTCGGCACCTGGAGCCAGAACGGCCAGACCATTCCCCTGCGACTCGAACGCAGCGAGGCCGCGGCGCCCAAGGCGAAGCGCCCACAGCTGGAGGCGATCGCCGCGCGTGCGCCGACCTATGCCAGCAGCGAGGTCGCCTTCGTGAATCAGAAGGGTGGCCATTCCCTGGCCGGCACCTTCACCGTCCCGCAGGGCAGGGGCCCCTTCCCGGCGGTCGTGCTGGTGCATGGTTCCGGCCCCATCGACCGCGACGAGACCCTGTTCGACCACAAGCTCTTCCTGGTGCTGGCCGACCACCTGAGCCGCCAGGGCATTGCCGTGCTGCGCTACGATAAGCGCGGCATCGGCAAGTCGGGCGGCGTGTACAAGAATGCGACCACGCAGGACTTCGCCCTCGATGCCGAGGCGGCGGTGGCTTTCCT
Source organism: Pseudomonadota bacterium (assembly GCA_040758275.1). Classification (GTDB taxonomy): domain Bacteria; phylum Pseudomonadota; class Gammaproteobacteria; order Burkholderiales; family Burkholderiaceae_D; genus Telluria. The sequence continues at coordinate 90,507 of JBFLVV010000004.1, read as the reverse complement.
GCGCGGCCGTCTTGATGTGGATGCGGCGCGCATTGGCATGGTCGGCCACTCGGAAGGCGGCCTGATCGCCCCGATGGTGGCGGCGCGCGATCCGAAACTGGCCTTCGTCGTGATGCTGGCCGGCCCCGGCGTGCGCGGCGAGCTGCTGATGGTCGAACAGATCGCACTGGCAGCAAAAGCCCGGGGCGTGCCGGACGAGATGGTGGACAAGGAGCGTGAACTGAACCGCGCCCTGTTCGCCGCCATCGTCGCCGAGCCTCAGCTTGACGCCGCGGGCGAGAAGGCGCGCCGGATGATGATCGATGCCGAGCGCAAGGGCATCCTGCCGCCGGGTACGGCGGAGCCGCGTGCCAAGGCCTTCGCTTCGCCCTGGTTCCACGCCTTCCTGCGCCACGAGCCGGGACCGGCCCTGCAGTCGCTGCGCCAGCCCATCCTGGTGCTGAACGGCGAGCGCGACCTGCAGGTGCCGGCCGGGATGACCCTGAGCGCCATCCGCAGCGCGCTGAAGGACAATCCGCGCGCCGTCGTGAAGGAACTGCCGGCCCTGAACCACCTGTTCCAGACCGCGCGCACCGGCGCCGGATCGGAATACGCCGAGATCGAGGAAACCATGGCGCCGCTCGCGCTCGACACGGTCAGCGAGTGGATCAAGGCCACGGTCCAGCCCCAGCGCGTCAGCGTAAAATAGCCATATGGAAAATAATGCGGTGAGCAAGGAAGAGCTGCCCCTCCCACCCGGCCTGGCCAGCAGCCTGGCCGGGTGGTCGCTCCGCGCGCAGCAGTATCCGGTCTTCAGCAAGACCTGGTATGTCTACCGCATGCGCTCCTTCCGGGCCCCGATGATCCTGCTCGCGCTGGTACTCACAGGGCTGACCTTCCTGATCCCGAAGCCGCCGCCGGGCGTGGACCAGCTGATGTTCTGGCTGACCTTCCCCGCCCAATGGCTGGTGGTGGCGCTGGCCCTTGCGGTGGGGCGGGGACTTGCGGTGCTGGTGCGCCAGCGCGGATGGCGCCCGCGGCGCGAAGCGGGCGGCATCGTGTGCGCGCTTCTGCTGGGCGTGCTGGTGGCCTGGTCGGTGACGCCATTCGTGCGCACCGGCGGCCAGCCGGTGAAGGGCATGACGCCGACCGAACTGGAACTCGAGAGGGCGCGCGACAACCGCATCATCAACCTCGCCATCTGGTTCCCCGTACTGGTCTGGCTGGCCGGGCCTTTCGACCTGGCCGCCTACTTCCGCCAGCGCAGGCTGCTGCGCGAAGCAGACCTGCAAGCGCAGGCGGAACACTACAAGAACCAGCGCAACGAAGTCGAGGTGAAGCTGGCGGTGCTGGCCGGCCAGGTCGAGCCGCACTTCCTGTTCAATACGCTCTCCGGTGTGCGCGCCGCCATGCTGTCCGACCCGGAGCGCGGCGTCGTCATGATCGACCACCTGATCGACTACCTGCGCTCCACCATTCCCCAGCTGCGCGCCGACGGCGCCACTACCTTCGTCACGCTCGGCTCGCAATGCGATTCGGTACGCTCCTACCTCGGGGTGATCGAGGCGCGCATGCCGCGCCTGACAACCGAGGTGGAATGCGGGCCCGGGCTGCGCGCCGCCCTGATGCCGCCCCTGATGCTGATTTCGCTCGTGGAGAACGCCGTCAAGCACGGCATCGAGCCGAAGAAGGGGCCGGCGCGGATTCGCGTGACGGCAGCCTGTCGGGACGGGATGCTGGAGCTGAGCGTGCAGGATGACGGTGTCGGCTTTTCCGCGGCGAGCGGCAGCGGCATCGGCCTGTCGAACATCCGCGAGCGCCTGAAGCACCTGTACGGCGGCGCGGCCGCCCTGAACCTGCGCGCGCTGGACGACGGTGGCGTCGTCGCCAGCATCGTGCTGCCGCTGCGCGAGACGATCAAGATGGAAACCTGACATGCCGACCGCAATCATCGCCGACGACGAAGACCTGCAGCGCGCCGAGCTGCAACGCCTGCTGCTTCTTGCGTGGCCGGAGCTCGAGATCGTCGCCTCCTGCGAGGACGGCAGCGAGGCGCTGGCCGCGATCGCCGACCTGCAGCCCGACGTCGCCTTCCTCGACATCCGGATGCCCGGCATCAGCGGCCTCGATGTCGCGCGCGCCAGCGAGGGCAAGGCCTGCGTCGTCTTCACGACCGCCTACGACAGCTACGCCATCGAAGCCTTCGATCTCGGCGCCATCGATTACCTGCTCAAGCCCGTGACAAGCGCCCGGCTGGAGCAGGCCCTGGAGCGCGTGCGGATCCAGCTCGAGGCCGGGACCGGCAGCGCCGAGCGCGCCAAACGCTGGGTGGAACTCGACGCGCGCCTGCGGCAGAACGCCCGGCAGGAGCGAATCCGCTGGATCAGCTGCACGGCGGGGAATATCATCAAGCTGTTCCCGATCGACGAGATCCTCTTCTTCGAATCGGATACGCGCTACACGCGGGTGGTGACGGCCCAGGATGAAGGCCTGATCCGCATGCCGATCAAGGACCTGTTGATGGGCCTCGACCCCGACCAGTTCTGGCAGATCCGGCGCGGCACCCTGGTGTGCGCACGCGCCATCGCGCGCCTCCGGCGGGACGAGGTCGGCAACTTCCTCGTCGAGCTGCGCGAGCACCCGGCGCAGCTCAAAGTGGGCCAGACCTATGCCTGGCGTTTTCGCAATGAAGTGCTGGTTCGTTGAGAAGGAGTGAGCATGGCAAAGCTGGTATGCGGCATGAACGTGTCGCTTGATGGCTACGTCGACCATATGGCCTTCGCGCCCAACGCCACCCTGTTCCGCCGCTTCATCGAGGAAGCGCAGGGGCAGGCGGGCAGCGTGTATGGCCGGGTGATGTACGAGATCATGCGCTACTGGGACGAGGAGCATCCCGAATGGGGCGACGCCGAAAGAGCGTTTGCCGCGGCGTGGCGCAGGCAGCCGAAGTGGGTCGTCTCGCGCACGCTCGAATCGGTGGGGCCCAACGCCACCTTGATCAGGGACGATCTCGGGAACGCGATCCGCACGCTCAAGCGCGAACACGAGGGCGAGATCGAAGTGGCCGGCCCGAAGCTGGCATACAGCCTCACCGGGCTTGGCCTGATCGACGAATACCGCATCTACCTGCACCCGGTCGTGCTCGGCCAGGGCAATCCCTATTTTGCCGGACCGCGTCCGCCGCTGCGCTTGATGGCGCACGAGCGGATCGACGATGTCATCAAACTTACCTACATTCCTGCATAAACCAATGAAACACAGTTCGAACGGCGGCCTGGTCTACTCCACAGACGGTGGCCGCATGTGCCCCGGATGCCGGCAGCCGATTACCGCCTGCGCGTGCAAGGCCGCGACCGCGCCCGTGGGCGACGGCATTGCGCGCGTCTCGCGCCAGAGCAAGGGAAGGGGCGGCAAGACCGTCACCCTGGTGAAAGGCCTGGCGCTCGATGCGGTGGCGCTGGCCGCATTGGGAAAACAGCTGCGCACGGCCTGCGGCTCCGGCGGCACGGTGAAGGATGGGGTGCTCGAGGTGCAGGGCGATCATGTGGAGCGCATCGTGGACGAGCTCCAGAAACTGGGGCACACCGTGAAGCGGGCCGGCGGCTAGGGCGCCGAAAACGAAAATGGCCTGCTTGCGCAGGCCATTTTTTTCGTGTGAACGAGACGTGGCTTACGCCATGTTCTGGTTCACGAAGTCCCAGTTCACGACATTCCAGAACGCGTCCAGGAACTTGGCGCGGGCGTTGCGGTAGTCGATGTAGTAGGCGTGTTCCCAGACGTCGGCGGTCAGCAGCGGCTTGTCCGCGGTGGTCAGCGGGGTGCCGGCGTTCGAGGTGTTGACGATGTCGACGCTGCCGTCGGCCTTCTGCACCAGCCAGGTCCAGCCCGAGCCGAAGTTGCCCAGTGCCGACTTGTTGAACTCTTCCTTGAACTTGTCGAACGAGCCCCACTTGGCGTTGATGGCGTCAGCCGCCTTGCCGGTCGGTGCGCCGCCGCCGTTCGGGGTCATGCAGTTCCAGAAGAAGGTGTGGTTCCACACCTGCGCCGAGTTGTTGAACACGCCGCCCGAGGACTTCTTGATGATCTCTTCCAGGGACAGGTTTTCGTACTCCGTGCCCTTGATCATGTTGTTCAGGTTGGTGACATAGGTCTGGTGGTGCTTGCCGTAGTGGTATTCCAGGGTCTCGGCCGAGATGTGCGGCTGGAGAGCGTCCTTAGCGTACGGCAGTGGCGGCAGGGTATGTTCCATGTTTTCTTCCTTGATTGGGTTGGACAGGTTTTGTTCCAAAGCGGCGCTATTCTAAACCGGATAGCGCGATGTTGCAGGGTTGGCTACTCCGGCGCGGCGTCCAGCGGGCTCTGTACACTGGAAACCCCGATCTGGGCGCTGCCGCCCGCCAGGCGCACGGTCAGCTTGTTGCGCGCCTTGATCTGGGCCGGGTCGCGCAGCACCTCGCCCTTGACGTTGCTGACGATGGCGTAACCGCGTTCCAGCGTGCGCTGGGGGTTCAGCAATTCCAGCTGGGCCGCCAGGGCGTTCAAGGCGTCGCGCCGCTGTTTGACCTGGCTGCACAGGATTGCGTTCAGGTGGCGCCCGTCGGCCGCGAGGCGGGCGCGCAGGGCGCGCATATCGGGGCGGTGGCGGGCCAGGCGCTGCTGCAATTGCGCCAGCGCCAGGTTCTGGCGGTTGGCGGGCGTGCGGACGGCGTGGGTCAGTGCCGCCGCCATCGACAGCAGTTTCACACGCTGGTGGCGGATCTGGGCGGAAGGGCTCAGGAGGCGCCGGCTGTAGTTGTCCAGGCCCTGGCTGGCCTCCGACAGGGTACGGCGCATGGCGCGGCGCAGGTCCATCGCATCGCTGGACAGGGAGGCCATCCAGTCGGCCCGCGGCGTGGCCGCCAGTTCGGCGGCGGCGGTCGGCGTGGCGGCGCGCACGTCGGCGGCGAAATCGGCGATGGTGACGTCGGTTTCGTGGCCGACGCCCGAGACCACGGGAATCGCGCAGGCGTCGATGGCGCGCGCCACGCATTCCTCGTTAAAGCTCCACAGGTCCTCGATCGAGCCGCCGCCGCGGCAGACCAGCAATACGTCGGCCTCCGCCCGGCGTGACGCCGTCATGATGGCTTCGGCGATCTTGTCTGCGGCGAACTGGCCCTGGACCGGGGCAGGGTAGAGGATCACGCGCACGTGCGGGGCCCGGCGGCGCAGGGCGGTGAGCACGTCGCGTAGCGCCGCGGCCTGCGGGCTGGTGACGATGCCGATGGTGCGCGGGAACAGGGGCAGGAGACGCTTGCGGTCCGCGTCGAACAGGCCCTGTGCCGAGAGCTTTTCCTTCAGGCGCAGGAAAGCTTCATAGAGCTGGCCGACGCCGGCGCGGCGGATGGTCTCGACATTGATCTGGTAGTCGCCGCGCGCGCCGTACAGGGTCACCAGGGCGCGCACCTCGACCTTGTCGCCTTCGCGTGGATTGAAGCCCGCGTACTGCGCGCGGCTGCGGAACATCACGGCGCGCACCTGGGCGGCATCGTCCTTGAGGGTGAAATACCAGTGGCCGGAACTGGCCCGCGTGAAGTTGGAGATTTCCCCGCCAATCCACACCAGTGGAAAACTCCGCTCCAGCATGCGCGCAACCTGCTGGTTGAGGGCCGTCACGGTCAGGATGGCGGGAGCGGTGTAGGCGGGATCGGCGTCGGTCGGGCGTTCCATGGGATGTTCGGGATTGCGGGCAAAGGTGATGCTTATGTCATATCTCGGCCAAAACGACAAGCGCCGGCGGCAGCCGTGCGCGGCCAGATGCGCGTATCCAAGGGCTGTTGCTGTTTTTCAATGCATTCTATTGAAACCCTTTTAAATCAATGGCTTGCGAAGGACACTTTGCCATTTGGCATGGTTTTATCCACAAAATCTGTGGGCAACTCATCCATAAGACACATGACTGCGCAGGAAATGTGCGTAGAGCGGCCTTCCCTTATCCATCAAGGACTTAGCGTGCATATGCCTGCCTTGGGCACATTGTTGTCCACAAAAAGTGTGAATACCTTCTTGCTTGCTCTGATGGGAAGCTCGCGGGAAGACCTCCGCTTGCCCCACTCCTCACTGCTTAAAAATGACGCTGGGAAATTTTGTTGTGCTAGATCAAGGACTTAATCCTCCCAGCTAGGCCTTGCACACAATTTTGTCCACAAAAAGTGTGCACAAGGCGGCCTGGTGTCCCGTGCGGTAGGGCTGCGACGAGCTCCTTTCCAAGGGATCGCTTCAGCAAGGAGAGGGGAGACGTGGATAAATGGCGGTCGAAGCTCGCACTTCCTGCCTTTGCCTGTTTCGGAAGCAGGATGGCGTGAATTCAATAAAATCAAGGAGTTAGCATATGCGGTACATGCTTCATCACAATCTTATCCACAAAAAATGTGAAGAGATGAATTTTCTTTGCCTCCATCCCCTAGAGGCAGAAGAAGCCATGCAAAACAGGCCGGTTTTGCACACAAACACCTGCAATATGGTCGAGTGATGAAATTTTGTGCATTGAGTGTTTTCTGTTTTAGATCAAGCACTTAAGTCTTCCGATGTGCCCTTGCTCACATTTTTGTCCACAAAAAATGTGAGGAACCGCACACAGGCGGGCCGTCATGATGCGGATCCAACACTGCCTATTTTTTGCGCCGAAGAAATTTATCCAGTTAAATCAAACACTTAAGTTTCGCTTAAGGCCATTGCGCACAATTTTGTCCACAGAATTTGTTCGTAAGTGTGGATTGTTGAGCTGGATCAAAACGGCCCAGGAAAACACGGATGAGCTGGAAGCCAGCTCATCTGACATGTGCCATTTTCTTGCGCACATCGAGAAATCCCTTTGAAATCAAGCCACTTTGATCCTGCAGAGGGCCTTGCGCACATTTTTATCCACAGAAGTTGTGCAGAACCGTCTTGGACTGCACTTGCCGCACTGCTGGCAACTTGTTACATTGGCGAATTGATTTCTTACCCATCAGGAGTTTCTCTTGCTCGCCATTTTCCAAGCTGCAGGCTGGCCTATCTGGCTCTTGCTGATCGCCTCGATCGTCGCTGTCGCCCTGATCGTGGAACGCCTGATCTACCTGCGCCGCGAGAAGATCCTCCCGAAGCAATTGCTGGATGAAGTGATCCGCGTCTACCGCGCCGGCAAGGTCACCCCGGACGTGGTCGACAAGCTCGAACAGAATTCGCCGCTCGGCACCGTGCTGGCAGCTGCCCTGCGCAACGTCGACGCGCCGCGCGATGTGATGAAGGAATCCATCGAGGAAGCCGGCCGCGGCGTCGCCCACGGCCTGGAACGCTTCCTGACCACGCTCGGCACCATCGCCTCGCTCGCTCCGCTGATGGGCCTGTTCGGCACCGTGGTGGGCATGATCGAGATCTTCGGCGCGCAAAGCCCGACCGGAGGCAGCAACCCGGCCCAGCTCGCGCACGGCATCTCGGTGGCCCTGTATAACACCGGCTTCGGCCTGGCCATCGCCATGCCGGCCCTGGTCTTCTACCGCCACTTCCGCGCCCTGGTCGACAGCTTCATCGTCGAGATGGAACTGCAGGCCGTGAAATTTGTCGACGTCGTCCACGGGACCCGCAAATGATGAACTTCCGCCGCGGCCGCCAGCGCGAGGAGCCGGAGATCAACCTGATCCCCTTCATCGACGTGCTGCTGGTCGTGCTCATCTTCCTGATGGTGTCGACCACCTACAGCAAGTTCACCGAGCTGCAGATCACCCTGCCGACGGCCGACGCCGAGAAGGTGCAGGAGCGTCCCTTCGAGATCAACGTCACCATCGACGCCAAGGGCAACTACACGGTGAACAATGTGCCGGTGGCCTTCCACAGCGTCGCCGGCCTGGCCGAAGACCTCAGGAATGCCGCCCGCAGCGGCCCGAACGGCCAGCCCGCGACGGACCCGGTCGTCATCGTCAACGCCGACCAGTTCGCGATGCACCAGATGGTCATCAATGTGCTGGAAGCGGCGCGCGTGGCCGGCTACGACAAGCTGACCTTCGCCGCCCAGACCGGCGGCCAGAAATAATATCGCGGCAGCGCCCCGGCGCTGCGCGCATTTCCGCATGGCTTCCAATCTCGAATCGCTTCTCACGCGCGCCTGGCTGCGCCGCGGCCCGCTGGCGCTCGCGCTGCTGCCGCTGTCCCTGCTGTTCCGCCTGCTGGCAGGCGTGCGCGCGCTCCTCTACCGCAGCGGCATCAAGCAAAGCGAACGCCTGCCGGTGCCTGTCATCGTAGTCGGCAATATTTTTATTGGCGGCACCGGCAAGACGCCTTTGACCATCTGGCTGGCGGAAAGGCTGCGCGCGGCCGGCCTGCGTCCCGGCGTGATCTCGCGTGGCCATGGTGGTGCACAGGCCAGCCCGCGTGAAGTGACGCCCCGGTCCGCGCCAGGCGACGTCGGCGACGAACCCCTCCTGATCGCCGCGCGCGCCCGCTGCCCGGTCGTGGTCGGCCGCAAGCGTGCGGAGGCGGGCAGGGCGCTGCTGGCGGCCCATCCCGAGGTCGACGTCCTCATCACCGACGACGGCCTGCAGCACTATGCGCTGGCGCGCGACGTCGAGATCGTCCTGTTCGACGGCCGCGGCGTCGGCAATGGCTGGCTGCTGCCGGCTGGACCGCTGCGCGAGCCGCCCTCGCGCCGCCGCGATTTCACGGTCGTCAACGCCCCCGAGATCACGCCCGCGCTCGCACGCGCCGTGGGCGGCCAGCCTTTCCGCATGGCGCTTACCGGCGACGTGGCCGAACCCTTGAGCCGTCCGGGCGAGGGCGTGCCCCTGGCCGCTTTGCAGGGCAAGCGCATCGTCGCCGCGGCCGGCATCGGCAATCCGGGCCGCTTCTTCGCCATGTTGCGCGCCGCCGGTTTGACGATCGATGAGCTGCCTCTGCCCGACCACCACGACTTTCGCGACCGGCCTTTCGACGACGTCGACGCCGATGTCATCCTGATCACGGAGAAGGATGCAGTAAAATGTCGGCAACTTGATAACCTGAAGGACGACCCGCGCTTGTGGGTCGTGCCGGTGACGGCGCGGATCGATGCCGCGCTGGCCGAACAAATCGTGGAGAAATGTCGTGGACGCTCGACTGCTTGATATCCTGGTCTGCCCGCTGTGCAAGGGCCCGCTCGAATACGATAAAAAAGCGCAGGAACTGACCTGCCGCCCGGACCGCCTGGCATACCCGATCCGCGACGGGATTCCGATCATGTGGGCCGACCAGGCGCGCAAGATCGAGCCGGTATGAGCTTTACTGTCATCATCCCGGCAAGGCTGGCCTCGACCCGCCTGCCGAACAAGCCGCTGGCCGACCTGGGCGGCAAGCCCATGGTCGTGCGCGTGGCCGAGCGCGCCCGCGAGTCGGGCGCCAGCCGCATCATCGTGGCGACCGACGCGCCGAGCATCCTGGAAGCCTGCGCTCTTCATGGCATCGAAGCCTGCATGACGCGCGCCGACCATCCTTCCGGCACCGACCGCATCGCCGAAGTGGCGCAGACCCTGGGCCTGCCGCCTGAAGAGGTGGTGGTCAACCTGCAGGGCGACGAGCCCCTGATCGAACCAGGCCTGCTGGCCGCCTGCGCCGCCCGCATTCGCGACGGCGTACCGATGGCGACCTGCGCGCATCCGATTTACGAGGTGGCCGAGGTGTTCAATCCGAACATCGTCAAGGTCGTGCTCGACAAGGCGGGCCGCGCGCTGTATTTCTCGCGCGCCACGATCCCGTGGCATCGCGACGCCTTCGCAGCAACACAGGACTCGCTGCCGGCCGGCTACGCACCCCTGCGCCACATCGGCCTGTATGCCTACAGCAACGCCTTCCTCCAGGCCTATCCGGCCCTGGAAGCGTCCCCGCTCGAGACCATCGAGGCGCTGGAACAATTGCGTGTGCTGTGGCACGGCTACCCGATCGCCGTGCACGTGACCGACAGCGCGCCCCCGGGCGGCGTCGACACCCCGGACGACCTGGAGCGCGTGCGCAAACACTACGCGGCCTGAACATTCAAGACCCCAATTCGGCCTGTCTGCGGTACATCAAAAGTTGCCGGTGGAAGGCCCCGAAATTGGCGTTAAAGCTGACTTTTGTGGTAACTTTCGTGTCAAGGTAGCCAGATATGCATCAAGCGCGATCGTCCGCCAACATAAAAATTATCAACATCCTCTAAGAATCTAGGAAACTCATGCGTCTCATTCTGTTAGGAGCACCCGGCGCCGGCAAAGGCACCCAGGCAAACTACATCAAGGAAAAGTTCAACATCCCCCAGATCTCGACCGGCGACATGCTGCGCGCAGCGATCAAGGCGGGTACCGAGCTGGGCCTGGCTGCCAAGAAGGTGATGGATGCGGGTCAGCTGGTGTCGGACGACATCATCATCGGCCTGGTGAAAGAGCGCCTGAAGGAAACCGATTGCGCCAACGGCTACCTGTTCGACGGCTTCCCGCGCACCATCGCGCAGGCCGACGCCATGAAGGACAGCGGCGTGAGCATCGACTACGTGCTGGAAATCGACGTGCCGGACGACCTGATCGTCGAGCGCATGTCGGGCCGCCGCACCCACCCGGCCTCGGGCCGCGTGTACCACACCAAGTTCAACCCGCCGAAGGTCGCCGACATCGACGACGTGACCGGCGAGCCGCTGGTACAGCGCGACGACGACAAGGAAGAGACCGTCCTCAAGCGCCTGTCGGTCTACCACAACCAGACCGAAGTGCTGCTCGGCTACTACAACAAGTGGGCGCAATCGGGCCTGCCGGGCGCGCCGAAGTACCGCAAGATCTCGGGCGTCGGTCCGGTCGAGCAGGTGCGTGACAACGCGTTTGCGGCGCTGTCGGAATAAAGCGTTCACGCAATAATCGAAACGGCCCTGCGGGGCCGTTTTTCGTTAAAACATGCATGGGCGTAGGGTGGGCGGGTCTCCCGCCCACGCGGTCAACCAGCTCATGCATGGACGATCCGTCTGCTCACAGGGGAGTTGAACGCGCGTTCGGCGAAGCCGAACACCCTACAGATATTTCTCGACCGCCGCAGTCAGCGACTCCCGATCCGAATCCCCCTGATACCGCTCGCCATTGATGAAAAAGCTCGGCGTCCCCTTGGCTCCCACCGCCTTGCCTTCCTCCGCCTGCGCCCGGATCCGCTCGCGGTGCTTGCGCGTCGCCAGCTCCTCGTCGAAGCGCGCGCGGTCCAGTCCCAGTTCCTGCGCCACCAGCGGCAACTGCCCCGGTGACATCTGCGCCTGGTAGTCGAACAATTTATCGTGCATCTCCCAGAACTTGCCCTGGGACCCGGCCGCCTCCGCCGCCTCGGCCGCGCCTTCCGCAAACGGATGCATCCCGAGCGGCAAGTGACGGAACACCAGTGCGATCCGCTCGCCATAGCGCCGCTGCAGTTCGGCCAGGGTAGGGTAGGCCCGCGCACAATAGGGGCACTGGAAGTCGCCGTACTCGATGATGGTAATGTCGGCGCCGGGATTCCCCCGCACGTGGTCGCCTTCCACGATCTGCAAATCGCTCATCTGATCTCCCGTGAATGTGGATGGCCCGATCTTCGCATGCACCGTCCAGGGCGCGCCGCCCGTTACCGTCCAACAATCATGTGAGCATTTGTTTCCTGTGCGCCGAAGCGGCGCATGCGGGCAGATAATGGCCTGTCCACTATTCGAATCGATCGAGGTGCACCATGCGTCCCATCCATTCCATGATTGCCGTGCTGTTCGCCCTCGGTACGGCGAGCGCGCTGGCCCAGACCCAGACCTCGCCGCGACCGCCGGCCAGCAAGCCGGTCGACGACAGCGCCAGCTACGGCCCGGTGCTGAACCCGCAGACCCCGCCGGCGACCTCCGGCACCCAGGCCGGTGGCGAAGCGAGCCCGCAGGCCCAGGAAGAACGCGCGGGCCAGCCT